>NZ_ATZH01000037.1 GCF_000428105.1 Bacteroides pyogenes DSM 20611 = JCM 6294
AATAAATGTGCCGCTTTGTCCCAGTTCTATAAAATCGCCTTTGGAAGTATTGACGCAGGACTGTTCTTCTGCATAACGGGACTTGCTGTCATAAAATCTCCAGACAGGGATATTGAGTTCCGCCAGCCTTGATTTATAAGTTACTTTGTGTTCCTTGCAGTACATAATAATTTCTGCAACTTCTTCTCGTGTCATCATAAGTTTTATTTTTGGGCACAAAGATACTGGTCGAAGAGATTGCAGAAAATACGTGGTTTACCGGAGGCTTACCTTCTAAACGTAAAATCTTTTTAAGCAAGACAGAAGTTGCGAACACTAAAAACAAACTGCCGGACTGTGAAGTATGATCCAAAGTTGTTCGTACAACTTTCAGGGTTCACTTCACAGTCCGGCAGTTTGTTTTATGCCGTACAGGCTATCCGTTTAATCTTCTCCGCGTTTCTTTCCTTTCAGCATAGAATATGCAATGGGAGAAGCAATGAACAGTGAAGACATGGTGCCGATGACAACACCGAGTATCATGGCGAACGCAAAGCTGCGGATGGAATCACCTCCAAGGATGAAGATACACAGCAGCACGATCAATGTACTCAACGAGGTGTTGATGGTACGCGCCAGTGTCGTATTCAGAGAATCGTTGAAGAGCTGACGCTCGCTACGTTTCGGATAAAGTCCGAAGAACTCGCGCACACGGTCGAAGATTACCACCTTGTCGTTGATGGAGTAACCTATAGCCGTCAGAATAGCTCCGATAAATGTCTGGTCTATTTCCAGAGAGAACGGAACAACTCCCCACAACAGCGAGTAGAAACCGATAATCATGATGGTATCACTTGTCAGAGCCACAACAGAGCCTACGCTATAAGCAATATTGCGGAAACGAAGCAGGATATACAGCCCGATAGCGATCAAAGCCAACACGACAGAATAGATAGCTCCCGTCTTAATGTCGTCGGCAATGCTCGGACCTACTTTCTGCGAGCTTACGATACTTCCTCCGGTATAATTATCACGGTCGATGAACGTATCCAATGTAATATTCTGAGTCAGCACAGGCTTCAATGTTTCGTACAGATAAGCTTCGATTTCCGAATCTACCGTTTCGCTGTTATCATCGATGCGGTAGTTCGTACTGATGCGTACGGTCTTCTTGTCGGTACCTACAGCAATAACGCTTACGTTTGAATCACCGAACTTGCTTGAAATCAACTCGCGTATCTGTTCGGGCTGTACCGGATTCTCAAACTGCACCTTGAAATTACGTCCTCCGGTGAAGTCGATGCTCTGGCTCAAACCGCGGATGGCAAACGAACCGAAGCAAATCAGGATGAAAACACCCGCAATGATAAGCGCTTTCTTGCCGGCTCCCATAAAGTCGAAACGGGTATTTGCCATCAAGTTCTTCGAAATACCGGTGCTGAAAGTCAGGTTCAACCACTTATCTTTAGCCATGAAGTGTTCGTAAACCAAACGGGTCATAAACACGGCGGTAAAGAACGATACGAGAATACCGATGATCAACGTAGTGGCAAAACCGCGAATCGGGCCCGTACCGAAATTGAAGAGGATGATACCCGTAATGATAGACGTCAGGTTAGAGTCGAAGATAGCCGAGAAAGCGTTGGAATAACCGTCTGCCAATGCTTTTTGCAATCCCTTTCCGCTGCGAAGCTCTTCTTTGGTGCGTTCGTAGATAAGCACGTTGGCATCCACCGCCATACCGAGCGAGAGTACCATACCCGCAATTCCGGACATGGTGAGTGCCGCTTGGAACGAAGAAAGAATACCGAGCGTGAAGAAGAAGTTGAGGAACAAAGCTCCGTTGGCAACCATACCCGGAATGAAACCGTACATGGCGCACATGTAAATCATCAGCAATACCAATGCGATGACGAACGAAATGATACCTGCGTTGATAGACTCCTGACCGAGCGACGGACCCACGATGTCTTCCTGAACGATACGTGCCGGAGCGGGCATCTTACCCGATTTCAGTACGTTTGCCAAGTCTTTTGCCTGTTCGGGCGTAAAATGGCCGGTAATTTGTGAGCGTCCACCCGTAATTTCAGAATATACATTCGGAGCGGAGTATACATAATTGTCGAGTACGATAGCAATCGAACGGCCGATGTTCTGCTTGGTCAGCTGAGCCCAGCGACGTGCGCCGTCAGCGTTCATCCCCATGCTTACCGCCGGTTTGCCGAATTGGTCGTATTCATCTTTCGCGTCTGTCACCACATCACCTTCCAACGGGGCTCTGCCATTGCGCTCGGTAGATTTGATGGCATACAACTCAAAGATTTGTCCTTTTTTGTCGAACTCCGCAGGAGAAACGCCCCACTTCAAACGAAGGTCTTTCGGCAGCTGCGCCTTGATTTCATCCATCGACAGATACTTGTTAACCTCTGCCGTATCTTTGTAATTGGCATAACCGATCACCGGACCCTGCCCGCTGGAGTTAAGTTGCAAAATAGCCAATAGCGGATATTGTTTCTTGAATTCTTTCAGGTCGGCTTCTTTATCTTCTTTCGCGTCACCTTTCAATGCAGCGGCAAGGCTGTCTGCCGCACTGACGGTTTTCTTCACAGCTTCTGTCTGTTCTGCGGCAGTTGTATCAGCAACAGATTCTTCCGTATCCTGAGCAAGCAAAGAACGCAGTTTACTGTCGGCCGCCTGCATATAAGAAAGAAGTTCTCTGGCCGTATAAGTCTCCCAAAATTCCAGATTGGCAGAACCTTGAAGAAGCTTTCTCACACGTTCGGGTTCTTTGATACCGGGAAGCTCTACCATGATACGTCCCATCTTGTCTTCCAGACTTTGAATGTTGGGCTGAACCACACCAAAGCGGTCGATACGGGTACGAAGCACGTTGTACGAATTCTCGACAGCTGCTTTCACCTCTTCTCTCAGCACTTTCTCTACTTCCGCATCGGTTGATTTCTGATTGACTTTATCTTTCAACTGTTGTGTAGCGAAAAGTTCAGAAAGCTTTGCGCCCGGAGCAATCTTACGATACTCTTTAACAAAAAGAGAAATAACGTCTTCCTGACTGTTGATTGCTTGCTTGGCAGCTTCAGACAGCGCTTTGTTGAACGCTTCGTCCGGTTTGTTATCAGCCAAAGCTTTGATAACATCAGGCACGGAAACTTCAAGAATTACGTTCATCCCTCCTTTCAGGTCCAAACCTAAACTAATCTCCATTTCACGGCAATCTTTCAGTGTCCAGTTGCCCAACCACACCCTCTCGTTCGAAAGAGAGTCGAGGTAGTCTTGCTCTACTTTCGGATCGCCTTTCGCAATCTCTTTCGCCTTTTTAGTGTAATGGCGAGTTACGAAGGAGAAGGAGAGATAGAACGCGCATACTAGCGTGAGTGCTACCGCAAAAACCTTTACAAGTCCTTTGTTTTGCATTTTACTTTAAAATTTTTATGATGATTACTTTTTAATTTAAATTTCGGTTCCCATCGGTCGCATATAGTTTTGTCTTCTACATACAAGGCTGCAAATATAGTTTTTTTTTCACATTCAGGTATAATAAGCCCTCAAATATTTGATGATTAAGGCCTTTTTTGGGTTTCGAATCACGGTTTGGGCAACATTATTTAACAAGAAAGATACAATTCATAGTTCCGATGCCTTACATATATTTCGACACTGCGGTAGACATATATAGTCAGCACGGTGAATATATATGCCCAGCATGGTAGGCATATATGTACAGCACGGTAGGCATATATACCCAGCATGGTGGATATATATGAATTGTTTTCTTAAACAAATAAAAAACGGGAAGCGCCATTTAGCCCCAAAAAAGTAAGGCTTAGATGACGCTTCCCCGATTTTCTGTCAAAAGCAATATAGTAAGCATCTGAAAGCAGCACCGACGAACATACTGTCGTCATACACCGTGCTGTCGTTCATTATGACTATTTCATTCCCCTATTTTTCAGCAAAGGTTCCAGACTCGGCTCTGCCCCGCGGAAATTCTTGTAGAGCACCATCGGGTCGTCACTGTCTCCTTTTGCCAGTACATTGTTGCGGAACAGGTCGGCAGTGGTCTTATCGAAGATGCCGCGTTCTTTGAACGCCTCGAACGCGTCGTTGTCCAATACATTCGCCCAAAGATAGCTGTAGTATCCTGCCGCATACCCGCCGATGATGTGGTTGAAGTAGGTAGCTCGATAACGGGGAGCGATTTCCGGAATCAAGCCCAGCTTATCCATCGCTTGCTTTTCGAACTCGAGGATATCCAAATTGCTTACATCTTTCAGCATATGGAGATCCATATCGAGCATGGCAGCCGCAAGCAGTTCGGTAGTAATGAATCCCTGATTGAAAGTCTGCTGTTTCAATATTTTTTCGATAAGTTCATCGGGAATCGTCTCTCCGGTAGCATAATGCTTGGCATACATTTTCAGTACCTCCGGTTCGGTAGCCCAATGCTCGTTGATCTGCGAAGGAAGCTCTACGAAATCGCGCACCACATTGGTTCCCGAAGTTCCTTTATATTGGCATTTGGTCAACAGGCCGTGCAATCCGTGACCGAATTCGTGGAAAAGAGTTTCCACTTCATCGAGCGTAAGCAGCGAAGGCGTGTCGCCCACAGGTTTGGTAAAGCTGCATACGTTGCATACCAACGGACGTACATCCCCGTATTGCTCGCGATAGTTGCTCATCCATGCACCGCCACGCTTTCCGGGACGGGGGAAATAGTCGACATAGAAGATTCCGAGCTGTGAACCGTCGGCGTCTTTCACTTCGAACACTTCTACATCGGGATGATAGGTAGGAACACCTTCCAGCTTGGTCAGAGTAATTCCATACAGTTTGTTGGCAACCATGAACGCTCCGTCTCGTACATTCTCGAGCTTGAAGTAAGGCTTCGTCTCCTCTTCAGACAGGTCGTACTTCTCTTTCCGCAACTTTTCGGTGTAATACCACCAATCCCATGCAGCCAGTTTTTCTCCCTTGCCTTCCTTATCCATCAGCTTCTGCAACTCCACAGCTTCCGCTTTGGCTTTGGGCAAGGCATAGCTCCACAATTTATTGAGAAGTTGCATCACATTGGCGTCATTCTTGGCCATGGTCTCATCCAGCACGAAGTTGGCATAACAGTCGAAACCGAGCATCCGGGCTTTCTCAAGGCGCAGCGAAATAATCTTCCGAATATTTTCTTTATTGTCGTTCTTATCGTCATTGTTCCCACGGCAGATGTAAGCCGTGTACAGCTGCTCGCGCAAGGGGCGGTTTTCGGAATATTGCAAGAAGGGCAAACGGCTTGCATTGTGCAGGGTAAACAACCACTTGCCCGGTTGTCCGGCTGCTTCGGCTTCTGCCGCAGCGCTTTGTCGGAACCATTCGGGAAGCCCGGCAAGGTCTTCCTCTTTATCGACAAACAGTTTGAAAGTGTTGTTCTCGTTCAGAATATTATTGCTGAACGCAAGCCCGAGCGTAGAAAGCTCTTTGTTTATTTCGCGCAGGCGGTCTTGCTGCTCCGCACTCAGATTTGCGCCCGAACGTACAAACCTCTTGTAAGTCTTATCAAGCAGGCGTTGCTGCTCTGCGTTCAGTTGCTCCGGATTCCGGTTGTCGTACACCTCCTTCACACGTTCGAAAAGTTTCTTGTTCAACAGAATGTTATCTTCGTGTTCCGAGAGTACCGGCGCCATCTTCATGGAGAGGTCGGTAAGGGCATCGGTGGTTTCGGCACTCGTCATGTTGAAGAAAACGGCGCCTACGCGGTCTAATATCGGGGAACTCTGATCTAAAGCGACAATCGTGTTCTCGAAAGTGGGTGTCTCCGAATTGGAAACAATGTCCTTAATGAGCCGGTTTTGCTCCTCAATGCCTTTAAGAAAAGCCGGTTCGTAGTGTTCGATCTTGATTTTATCAAAAGGAGGAACACCATACTCTGTTTGAAAATCCGTAAAGAAAGGATTAGTCTCTGTTTTTGTTGCGCATGAACACATCATACAACTCGCTGCTAAAATAATTACTGTTTTCTTTATCATAATAAGGGATTTATGGGTTATGTTCTACATACGTTTTTCTTGCTTGATTATAACATCCACTCTATATTATTAATGAATTTCAATATCTATACATCGGGCTTCCTTACACTCTTTTTGTTTATATAACACCAGATGGGATAATGATCGGAATCGCTGATAGAACGGTCTACCGTACAATTATAAGCTTTCAAGTCGGGACTGATCAGGATATTGTCTATGCGGAAATAAAACTTGTTCCTGTTGTAGGAAATGCCTAATCCCCTACCCGATTTTGTGAAAGCGTCATCGAGCTTACGGGTAAGAACTCGATGAGTATAAGATATGGGAGCATCGTTGAAGTCTCCGCAGACAATCATCGTAGAGTATCGGCTCCGCTCTATGACGTTGGCTACCGAATCGGCCTGATAAGAGCGGATAGCCGAAGCCTCCGCCAACTTATTAAGCAGCAAGCGGGCGCCCCACTTCACTTTCTTCGCATCGGGGGCGTCGATCATATCTTCATACATCCCCCTGTCTTGCATGGTAAGCTTATTGGATTCCAAATGGTTGTTTATCAACAGAAGGGTATCGTTGTTCACCTTAAGAACATATTGCATAGAGCCATTGTAGTTGCTCTCATAGTCGACAGCCTTAGCCGATAATATGGGAAATTTGGAGAAACAAGCAAGTTCCGCATCTCCTTTGCCATGCTTTCCGATAAAATGGAACGGATACTCTTTCAGCGCTTTGAATATATCTTGCTTGGTGAGATACCTTTCATTTCCCGAGTATGCGTACTCTTGCAGGCAAATAATATCCGCTCCGCTGTTCGCCACATAAGACAAGATCGGGTTTTTCCCTTCTTTTTTCATCAGCCCGTTGAAGCCCATCACATTATAAGAAAGAAGTTTGATGCTTCCTTCCGGTATTTCTTCCGTACGGGAATTGATGGGGAAATAGGTCATTATCTGCGAAAAACAAATCAGCAAACCAAGCAAAGAAAACAAGGCATACCTGAAATTAAAAACAATCCAAAAAACAAGAAAGCACAGGTTGACCGCCAAAAAAACAGGAAAGACCAACCCTAAGCAAGAGGCGAACGAGAACGTTTGCGGATGCAGGTAGGGACTATATGCCGAAAGCACCAACATTATGACAAAGAAAACATTGATGCCCAGAATAATATATGATACGAATCTACCTATACCTTTCATACGTTATCTTTTACTTGCGTCGAACAAGCTCTTTTTTTCCTCTGTCGTGAGACTTTCATAGCCTGACCGCTTCAGTTTTTCCAAGATACGGTCCACTTCGTCAGACTGCGCTTTTTTACGTGCATTGTAATCGTAGTCTCTCGCACGGTCGGCATTAGGTCTGTAATGCATTTTCGGTTTACGCCTCCAAGTATCTTTGCGAAACAATGCCGCCACACCATCGATCAACTTGTTGATCCATCCCGTAAGATCGACACCTTTATTCAGAAAAGCGGCGAAACATAAACCGGACAGTGCGCCTCCAAGGTGAGCAATATGACCTCCTGCATTACCCGAAGTAATAAGAAGCAAGTCTGCACCGACAGCCACCAAAGCCAGATATTTCAGCCGGACAGCTCCGAAGAAAAGCAAATATACTCGATAATCAGGCTCCCTGTAAGCAATAGCAGCCACAATGGCCAATGTGGAAGCCGAAGCGCCTATCAGGACACTATAAATTACGGAATCGCTGAAAAACGGGAAAATATTGTAAGCAATCATGTAAAGCAAACCTCCGCATATTCCTCCCAACACATACACCCCCAACAAATGCCGGGCAGTAAAAGAGCGAAGGAACAAAATACCGAACCAGTAAAGCCACAGCATATTGAACAAGATGTGCAGAAAGTCGGCATGTATGAACATATAAGTCAGTATCGACCACGGTTGAAGGGCTAAACGAGGGAAAGAGGCGGGTAGCGCAAACCATTCTAAAAGGCCTGCGGGACTTTGGTTGAAAAGTTTCAAAAAGACATTTACCAACGCGCCGATGATAAAGACACCCGCATTGATGTATATAAGCCGGACAAGAAGATCTCCCCTCTTGAACTTCTCTCTTAAATCAGTTATAATACGTGCCATTGCTTTTGTCTTTTTTCCTCCAATACATAATCAAAATAAAACCGAACACCATTCCCCCCAAGTGGGCGAAGTGAGCAATGTTATCCCCTACATGGTTGGCAACCCCCGCATACAGTTCGATCAAAGCATAGCCGACAACAAAATACTTGGCTTTAACAGGGAACGGTATCGGGAAAACAAACAAACGATTGTTAGGAAACAACATTCCAAACGCCAGCAAAATGGCGAATACCGCTCCTGAAGCACCGATAGTGGTCATCAGGTTCAGATAATCTCCCATCGGAATGATTTCCGTACCGATATTCACTTGCGAATACCGGCTCAACTCCGTTGCATATTGTATATACTGAACACCTTCCTGTATCAGCCCTGCACCTATGCCGCATACCATATAATAAAAAAGAAAACGTTTGGGGCCCCAGGTTTGTTCGAGAATGGGACCAAACATAAAAACAGCGAACATATTAAAGAAAAGGTGGGCGAACCCTCCATGCATAAACATGTAAGTGACAAGCTGCGCAGGATTAAAATCGCCGGCTAAGAAAAAGTGCAACCCCAAATAGGTGACGAGATCTATTCCATAACGCTGGGCAACAAAAGTTCCGAAAAAGAATAATATATTGATAATTATCAAGTTCTTAGTAACAGTAGGCATACGTTTTACTTCTTATATTTTTATTAATTCCCGGCAAAAGTAAGAATATTTTCTGTTTTAAAGCATAAAATGACACTCTATTAGCTCTTTTTCAATAAATTGCTGTGATTTTTTGCTGTTTTTGTTTGATATGTTATTTTGTTCGTCTATATTTGTAAGGTTCTTATGAATGATCTTTTAATGTAATATAATTAATTAATCTATTTTATTTAGTATTATGAATAAATCTGAACTTGTTAGCGCAATGGCTGCAGAAGCTCAAATGAGCAAAGCCGATGCAAAAAAAGCACTCGATGCTTTCATCTCTTCCGTTACCAAAGCTATGAAAGCGGGTGACAAGGTTTCTTTGGTTGGTTTTGGTACTTTCTCTGTAAGCGAAAGATCTGCAAGAACGGGTATTAACCCTTCTACAAAAGCAACTATTACTATTCCTGCAAAGAAGGTGGCCAAATTTAAAGCCGGTGCCGAATTGTCTGCAGCAGTAGAATAAAATAGAGATCGTTGAAAGAATTTAGAAAGGGAGGCGCGGCGCGTCTCCTTTTTTTGTATCTTTGCGCGCAAGAAAAAACTTAATCATGAAAATAGAAGATAGACTTGTTGCATCCGTTGTCAACGGACTGAGAACACTCTATGGACAGGACGTGGCTTCGGAGTCGGTGCAATTGCAAAAAACAAAGAGAGAATTTGAAGGGCATTTAACCTTGGTGGTTTTTCCTTTCCTCAAAATTTCGAGAAAGGGACCGGAACAGACAGCGCAGGAAATCGGAGAGTTTCTAAAAGCGAATGAAGCTGCGGTAGCCGCTTTCAATGTGATAAAAGGTTTTTTGAATCTGACCGTCGCATCGGCTGCATGGATCGAACTTCTGAACGAAATTCATACAGACGGAGAATATGGATTGACAAAAGCCGACGAGAGGTCTCCGCTGGTTATGATCGAATACTCTTCACCCAATACGAACAAGCCTCTTCACCTCGGACACGTGCGCAATAACCTGCTGGGAAACGCTCTGGCGAACATTGTTGCCGCAAATGGCAACCGCGTGGTGAAAACCAATATTGTAAACGACCGCGGTATTCATATCTGTAAATCGATGTTGGCGTGGAAGAAATACGGAAATGGAGAAACGCCGGAAAGCTCGGGAAAGAAAGGCGACCATCTGGTGGGCGACTATTATGTAGCTTTCGACAAACATTACAAGGAGGAAGTAGCCGGACTCATAGAGAAAGGAATGACCAAAGAAGAGGCAGAGACCGCATCGCCATTGATGCAGGAGGCTCGCGAAATGTTGGTAAAATGGGAAGCCGGAGACTCGGAAGTACGTGACTTGTGGACCATGATGAACAACTGGGTATATGCCGGATTCGATGAAACGTACCGCAAGATGGGAGTGAGCTTCGACAAGATATACTACGAATCGGAAACCTATCTCGAAGGGAAAGAGAAAGTAATGGAAGGACTGGAGAAGGGGTTCTTCTTTAAAAAAGAAGACGGATCCGTATGGGCCGACCTTACTGCCGAAGGTCTGGACCATAAGTTGCTGCTCCGCGGTGACGGAACTTCGGTCTATATGACTCAGGACATCGGGACGGCGAAACTTCGCTTTGCCGACTATCCTATCGACAAGATGATTTACGTTGTGGGCAATGAGCAGAATTACCACTTTCAGGTACTTTCCATCCTGCTTGATAAGCTGGGCTTCGAATGGGGAAAGAGTCTCGTGCACTTCTCTTACGGCATGGTGGAGCTTCCCGAGGGAAAAATGAAATCGCGTGAAGGAACCGTAGTCGATGCCGACGACCTGATGGAAGAAATGATAGAAACCGCGAAAGAGACATCGCAAGAGCTGGGTAAACTGGACGGGCTGACTCAGGCAGAAGCCGACGACATTGCGCGCATCGTAGGGTTGGGGGCTTTGAAATACTTCATCCTGAAGGTAGACGCCCGCAAGAACATGACTTTCAATCCGAAAGAATCCATCGACTTCAACGGCAACACGGGACCGTTCATTCAATACACCTACGCTCGCATACAGTCCGTCCTGCGCAAAGCGGCCGAAATGGGAATAACCATCCCCGAAACGATTCCCGCCGGTATCGAGCTGACGGAAAAAGAAGAAGGGCTTATTCAGATGGTGGCGGACTTTGCCGCAGTAGTGAAGCAAGCGGGCGAGGATTACAGTCCGTCTGTCATAGCCAACTATACATACGATTTGGTGAAGGAATACAACCAGTTCTACCACGACTTCAGCATTCTGCGCGAAGAAAACGAAGCTGTGAGAATATTCCGTATCACCTTGTCTGCCAATGTAGCCAAAGTGGTCCGCCTCGGAATGGGTCTGCTGGGAATCGAAGTTCCTTCCAGAATGTAGCCAGGTAAAGACATTATTTATATTTATAGAGAGGATGGAGGATGATTGAACGGCAATCTTAACATCAGGACACTTTTTGTTGTTCAGAGATTCCGCTTCCGTTGCGATCGCCCGAAAGCGAGCAACGGAAGCTATCCCCATAGAGCAGAACCTCTTACAGCGCGTTCAACAGTCGATTCGCCTTCCTAACGGTAACGGCTGCCGGAACTTGTGGAAAGTCTTCTAACCGGAAAGCCGAAAGGATACGTTCCAACCGCTTCATGCCCGCTTTATTATTCTTTTCGGCAAACTCTTCGCGCAAAAGGGTTATCTTTTCGTGTGCCTGAATGCCTTCGACCAACCGCTCGAAGCGAATGGACGAACGGGAGCCCGGATAAACCAGATAAGTGTCTCCGGCAGCCCACGTTCTGAATCGTGAATCGAGCAAAGGCTCTTTCACCCAACTGTTGTACGCCCAACGCAGGTATCCGTCCAGATGGAATTTGGCCGAATAGAAACTCATCCATACCGCTTCGGAAGGATCTGAAAATGTGAACGTATTGGGAAAAGCCTCCGCACAAGAAGTATAGTAAGTGGTAGGCCATTTTTTTTCAGTGCGACGTTTCAGCACATCTTCAGGATAAGACGCGCTCATCGGGATGCAATAGTCATAAATATCCGCTTCCAACTCATTGTGGAAGTTGCCTGCCAAAGAGACCTTGAAATCGGGATCGGCCTTGCGGATTACTTCAAGCGTCTTGAGCATCACGTCCATCGGCCGCTCGTCCATCGCAATGGTGCAGATGTCAAACCATCCTTTTTCACGCAAATGCTTGGAAAAAGCTCGCAGCATAGCCAGCCACATCTCTTCATAATCCGGTTTGCCGGGAGCCGTGTTCACCACCTGCAAACGGTTGGTGGCCTGGTCGAAGTATTGGAATGAAAGCTTCCACGGAACCATCGAATAACAATTGATTTGTTTATCTATCCCCACGCTCATCATCATCTCCACCCAAAGATCGAACACGGCGAAATCGAACGCCCAAGTCCCGTCTATTCTCTTCGTCCACGTTACCATCGACTCGAAGGCATCTTCCGTTTGTGCATTCCAGGGGTGGTGCATGATGGAAGCCGTAATCACTTTCTGACCGGCATCTGCCAGCATCTTCATTAACGGGCGCATGGCCTCCATATGTTCGCGGCTCCATAGCGGGAGCTGATGGTAGCGGGGCACAGCGAACGGATTCTGCCACAAGTCGAGATGATACTTCCATGCCGACGGTTCGGGAAGCGTGCGTGAAGACACTTTGACATACATAGTGAGACTTCCTAACAAGCAACCTCCGTCTTTCACTTCCACCGTTCCTTTGTAGGTTCCCGGTGAGAGCGAGGCGGGGATGCGGCAATTGATCCATACGGGCTGCACGCTTTTTGCCTTCACGGGCATCGAAACTGCGAGATGGTCGATGGCATCCGCCACCAAAAGCGAGTCGTACAACGTATGGTCGGGACGCGCACCGCAAGCTCCGCGTCCGTCTTTATTCAGTTCGTCGGTCATCACGTAGCGGACGAAACCTCCGCTGAACGCCGAAGCCGGAAGCACTTCGCCCGAAGAGGATTTGAAGTCAGAGAAAGCATACGTCAGCTCATTCAAATCGGTCGGCGTACACACTACCGCCTGCGCGTTCAGCTTCTCGCCCCGCCATCCTTCCAGCGTGATGCTTTGTTGCGACGGCAATACGGGAACCGCATGCTTGGCATAGCGCACATCCGTACTTCCCCATCGTACTTGGGGCGATTTCACTACCGCCCACTCCTGCATGGAAGCCGACTTGGGGTCGGGCAATTCATGGTAAGACTGAAGCGGAAAAGGCGGTTGCCCAGTCGGCGTGCCACACTGCGTCACTCCTTCCTGAGCCATCAGGGGAGCGGAAGCAAGCACACAAGAGAAAAAGAATGCTGTAATTTTGTTCATATCATTATAATTTTAGGTTTCAATGTCAAAAAGCTCTTAGCAACGGGTACATGCTGAAGAACCGAATCCCGCCAGTGGCGTTCTCGCTTGTCCGTATTCACAAACATTGATTGCCAAACATCCGGTTATCCGTCACTTCGCTATCACTCAGCGGGTAGCGTTCTGCGGACTGTATCCGGGCAACCCGCTCGGTCCACATTCTGTTTTTAATGTTCCCGCTTGTTAGAACTCCCAAAGATAACTCTTTCGCCCCATAAAACATCAGAAGCACACCTCATTTCCGGAAGAAATATCGAATTTACCTCGACAGCAAACCGTAATTGCTGACAGCACCATCGAGCATGTGGCAGAAGAGTTATCGAAATTACGTTGACAGCAAAGTGGCATGCAATACATAGAAAACAGTGTAGTAATGAACACTTTAACTGTAAAAAAACGAAAGCGATTGATGTGAAAACGCATAAGCAAATCTGTAAAATATAGTCAATTGCCCTGACAGCCTGTTTCTACAAGCATTTCGCGGTAATAGACAAATCTGTAGAACATAACAAATCCGTTGCGAAATCCTTGAATGTGGGCGAAATGAAAACTTCACCGGAGCAGCAGGAAAGCAAAAAAACCGTTCGGAAACATTGACGAAGCGATATTATTCAATACCTTTGCCATTAAAAGCCTGCTTAGAACTTACGCACCGTTTTTTTATCCGTCACCGGTTACTATGCGGTGCATGATATATACGCGCAGGCCGGATATTTAAACGGTGTTTACATAGAAATTAATCCGCTAAAACAAGATGAAGAAATCGAACCCGTTACTGATCGGTACCTTGTTGCTGACACCCGCATGCTCTGTATGGGCACAAGAGAAACCCAATATCATCGTATTTCTGGTAGACGACATGGGGCTGATGGATACGTCCGTCCCTTTCATTATAGACGGACAGGGAAATCCGGTGCGTCAGCCGCTTAACGACTGGTACCGCACTCCGAATATGGAACGGTTGGCAGAGACGGGAATCCGTTTCTCCACGTTTTATGCACAAAGTGTAAGTTCACCTTCACGGGCTTCGCTGATGACCGGGCAGAATGCCACAAGGCATCGTACTACCAACTGGATAAAACCGACATCGAACAACCGCGACCAGTTCGGTCCCCATGCGTGGAACTGGAAAGGATTGACGAAAGATGAGCTGACTTTACCTCGCTTGCTCCGATCACAGGGCTATAAAACCATCCACGTCGGCAAAGCCCACTTCGGCTGCACCGGAAGCGAAGGAGAGAATCCTGAGAATCTGGGGTTCGACGTCAATGTGGCAGGCTCATCCATCGGACATCCGGGAAGCTACTACGGTGAGTACGGATACGGACACATCAAAGGAGGACGTGCCAATGCGGTTCCCGGTCTGGAGAAATATCACCGTACCGACACTTTCCTGACCGAAGCGCTGACCATAGAAGCCAAAGCGGAGATGGACAAAGCGTTGGCTGAGAAGAAACCTTTCTTCCTAAATCTGGCTCATTATGCCGTACATACTCCTTTTGAAACCGACAAGCGTTTCATCGGGCACTATACCGACCCTGAGAAAAGCGATGCCGCCAAAGCCTTTGCCACACTGATAGAAGGAATGGATTACTCTTTGGGAGAGATTCTGGATTATCTGGAACAGAAAGGGATTGCAGAAAACACGTTGGTAGTATTTTTAGGCGATAACGGCGGAGACGCTCCTTTAGGACCAGCCAGAGGCTACTCTTCCTCTGCTCCGTTGCGCGGCAAAAAAGGAGCGGAGTTTGAAGGCGGTATGCGAGTACCCTTCATCATCAGTTGGGCGAAAGCGAATGGCAAAAACAAATACCAGAAACAGATGCCTATCGCTCAAGGGAAAATACAGAAACAAATGGGAACCATCATGGATATATATCCCACACTTGCCTCTGTGGCTGGAGCGGCTATCCCTCAATCCCATATCGTGGACGGAAAAGATCTGCGACCTTTGCTGACGGGTAAACAAGACGCTACACGGGAAAATGTCTTCCTGATGCACTTCCCTCACAGCCACCGCGGAAGCTATTTCACCGTATACCGCGAAGGCGACTGGAAGTTGATTTATTATTACAATCCGGAACATCCCGAACGTCCGGACTGTGTGCTTTACAATCTGGCGGACGACCCCGAAGAACGGCATGAATTATCCGCCTCTCACAAAGAGAGAACCCTGCAAATGCTTGCTCGCATGATAGCGCGTCTGGACAAGGAAGAGGCTTTGTATCCGGTGGATATCGACGGGAAAGAGATCAGACCGGTTGTGGAACAACATCCATAAAGGCATAAGCAAATATCCGATCAGAATCAATAGTATATATATTATGGTATAGGCAAAGGTGTGATAAAGCCGGCTTTTATAGGCAGCCGCGATAGAAAAGCGAATGATAAACTCTGTTTAAACAGCCAAACAATGAATAATAACTTTTTTAATATGTTATAACCTATGAACCGCACATTAGCAAAAGCAATCTCATTATTGCTGTTGGCAACAATTAACCTCTCTCCGCTTTTTGCGCAAAAGAAAGAGCTCCGACATGAGCTTTCCGTAAACGGCGGATACGGCTTTACGTTGGGAAAGATGAATTGCCTGACGCAAAACGTGCACAGCTACGAGAATCGTTTAACGAAAGCTCCCAACTGGGGAGCGCAATACCACTACCGCTGCATTAAAGAGCTTTCCGTAGGTGCCGTTTACTCCGCATACGCCAAGCAAGACAGCCATCCGGAAGGAAGCGACAAGCTTTCGCAACATTATGCGGCTATCCAAGTCAGCGGATATATTCCTTGTTCCGACAGGCTGGACATCCGCATCGGACTGGGAGGTGGAGAGGTATTCTTCAGAAACAACAGCGCTGTGTTCGGAAAGCCGCGCACCGTAACGGGAAGAGCCGTTGCTGTACATGGCTGTTTAGGAGGGCTTTTCACGCTGGGTCCTCAATGGAAAATAGTTACGGAGCTGCAATACATTGCGGGCGGACTTCCCTCATACCGCGTGCGCTACCACAACCAATCGATCAAGGTAAGTACAGGCGGAGACAGGAAAGTCAGCGTTTCGCGTTTAAACTTATCGGCAGGAATCGCCTATTGTTTTTAATCATGAACAAAACTCGGATTATATGAAAAAGTACATCACACTCATCTTTACGACACTATGCGCATGTATCTTCTTCGCCGGCTGCGACGGAGAAGACAGCAGGGTAGATCCGACCGTCATGCCTCCCGCTACCAACACCGGAGCCAATACTTTCGGATGCCTTATAGACGGATGGATCTATTCCGGAGGAAGATATTCCACAGATTGGTTCTTCCCTGTCAAAGAGCCCGAACGCTCCATTAAATTCATTTATAAAGAAAAGAAAGAGGAGATGGAGGCGTCTGTTTATATAGATGGAGATGGAAACACCATCGACTTTAAGATTCTTTCGCCCGAAGAAGGGAAAGAGTGTCCTCTTACCGACTTTATGTTTATCAAAGAGGCATTGAAAGACGGAACGGCGCATATTACCCGCTTCGATCTGAAGAAGAAAATAGTCAGCGGAACTTTTGAAAACAACGACCGGCTTACCAAGGGGCGTTTCGACACGTATTTCGAAATCGACTCGTACGACTATCCGGAACATGAAGGGAAACAGCACGTTATCCGAACGAAACGGATTAAACCTGCGTTACTCGAATCTGCAAGCAACCAATGAAAGGAGTATACACCGTATTTGAACGGGCATCATTCAATGCAGACTTTTGCCGGATCGACTCTTATAATTAAGAATATTATCATTTGAATGAACATCATAAAAAGCAAACCGACCGCCGCTTTGTTTTTATCCGTACTTTTATCTGCCTGCACGCTGCATGGCAATAAAGAACGGAGACAGGAAGAGGAAGAGCGCATAGCGAAAGAAATCCGGTCCGAAACGGCGATTGAAGCAGAGGAAGAGAACGAAAACGGTCGAGCCGCACATCCGAAAAGCAGGATGGCGCTGTACATGGATTCTCTGGGGTTGAAGAACATAGCCGAAGCCGATACCTCCATCATAGTGCGGCTGATGTATGCCACTCCGGATAATTTCACCGGAAAAACACTGTATGAAGATCTGAAAGAAGCCTACCTGCACCCGGAAGCTCTCGAAGCTCTGCTACGGGCACACCGGGCGCTGAAGCAAAGGCATCCGTCATACCGGTTCATCGTCTACGATGCCGCTCGCCCTCTGTCCGTGCAGCAGCAGATGTGGGATGCCGTGAAAGGAACCTCCCGATACCGCTACGTATCCAATCCTGCGCGTGGAGGAGGACTGCATAATTACGGACTGGCGGTGGACATCGGCATTCTCGACTCGCTGGGGAATCCGCTGCCGATGGGTACGAAGGTAGACCATCTGGGCATGGAGTCGCACATTATGCAGGAAGACGTACTGGTTCGCCGGGGAAAGATAAGCGAGGAAGAACGGCAAAACCGTTTGCTGTTGCGCCAAGCCATGAAAGCCGGCGGTTTCCGACCGCTACCGAGCGAATGGTGGCACTTCAACTTTCGCAGCCGTGACGAAGCTCGCCGGAACTATCCGGTGATTCCTTGAGAGAATCGGGTGCATTCCTGCTTATTACTTTACATCACAATCAAGGCTTATGAAAGAATTATCGCCGGAAACCCGACTTTTCATCCGCGAACATCAGAACGACGATGTTCGCTCCCTCGCTTTGCAGGCAGGCAAATATCCCGCAGTAGACATGCCCGCAGCCATCACGCAGATAGCGGGAATACGTATCGCAAAAGAGAAAGTTCCCTCGTGGAGCAACGTCGAAGGCATACGCTATCCGCACCACCTCTCGATGGAGCAATGTTCGTCGGAACTCACCGCGCGGTATAAGTCGGAACTGGCAAAGGGAGAAAGCTTTGTCGATCTGACGGGAGGTTTCGGTATCGACTGTGCTTTCCTTTCGAGAAACTTCCGGCAGGCGACTTATGTAGAGCGGCAGGAAGAGCTCTGCGAAATAGCCGCGCATAATTTCCCGCTTCTCGGACTGCCGCACATAAGCGTGAAGAACGATGACGGTACGGAGTTTCTGAAGCGGATGGCGCGCGCGGACTGTATCTTTATCGACCCCGCCCGGCGCAACGAGTATGGCGGCAAAATAGTCGCCATCAAAGATTGCGAGCCCGATGTGGAGGAGCTGGAAGATTTATTGCTCGAAAAGGCCGGATGCGTCATGATCAAACTCTCGCCGATGCTCGACTTGTCTCAAGCGCTGAAAGAGTTGAGGCATACGCACGAAGTCCACATACTCGCCGTAAACAACGAATGCAAAGAGCTGTTGGTAATACTGAGACGCGACGCTTCTCCTGAAGTGTCCATCCACTGCGTGAATCTGACACCGAACGGCGAACAGCGGTTTTCGTTCACGCGCGAGCAGGAACAACAATGCGGCATCTCTTATGCCGGGCAGACAGGCAGCTATCTTTTCGAACCCAATGCCTCGATACTCAAGGCAGGCGCTTTCCGCCTGCTTACTTCGGCATTTCCGGTGAAAAAGCTCCACCCCAACAGCCACCTCTATACATCGGACAGTGCAGTGAGCGGTTTCCCCGGAAGATCGTTCCGCATCACAGGGCAATGCAGCCTGAACAAAAAGGAGATTAAGAGCTGCTTGGGAGACTTGCGGAAAGCGAACATCACCGTACGCAACTTTCCGGCGTCGGTGGCCGAACTGCGCAAACGGCTCAAGCTGTCCGAAGGAGGTGAAGATTACCTGTTTGCCACCACGCTCGGCAACGAGCAAAAGGTATTGATACGATGCCGCAAATAAGGGAAACTGAGTCTCTGCCACCCCATCATCTTCGGGAGTCAATTACCCCTCTTTCCTGCATTGTCGGCCGGGCTCACAGCAGTCCGATCGGCATATATATTTTCCTCCTCCGGTGAACATATATAGTCATGGGTGGTGGGCATATATAGTCAGCACGGTGAGTATATATAGTCATCCCCCATGAGTATATATAGTCACCACCCATGACTATATATGAATAACGCGGGAGGCAAATATGCACTTCCGGAGACAGATGGAGAGGGGCCACACCGCCGAAGTTTTCACCAAGGGCGCACGCCCTTCATGAACGGGAAAAGAGAACGATTTCCGGAGAATGAAAGACTAAATACGTTTCGACAAGTCGTCTTTCGGAACGGTCGACTCATTACCGTCGCGCATCGCCATGTAATGAGGAGACATGATTTCCACACCCTCCCGGTTGAACCGGTCTTGAATGTTCTGGTGCAAGTCCGAATAAATCTGTCCCATCTTCTCCGCCTCGCGGATGTAAGCATTCAGTTGATAGACCGGATACCAGTCGCTCAGCGAAGTTTCGAGCACGAACGGGCGCGGATCGTCCACCACTCCGGGCGTATTGAGGGCCGCCTCGATGAGCATCTGATGCACCTGACGCCACGGAACATCGTACCCTATCGTCACTTCCGTATGGATAATCAAGCCGTATTCGCGCGCCGAAGAACTGTAATTCACCGTATGCGAAGACATCACAAACGAGTTGGGTACTGTCACCACTTCATTCTTCGGTGTGCGGATGCGTGTCACCAGCGGAGTTTTTTCTATGATATCGCCGGTAGTATCGTTCAACTTGATGCGGTCGCCCAGCTTGAACGGGCGCATGTAAGTAATCACCAGTCCGGCGATGATATTGCCTATCACCGTACTCGAACCGAGCGATACGATCAATCCGACGAATACCGAAATGCCCTGAAAGACGCCGGAGTTGGAGCCCGGCAGGTAGGGATAGATCATGGCAATCATGAACGCGTAGAGCAGGAAGCGGATGATA
The DNA here is from genome assembly GCF_000428105.1 of Bacteroides pyogenes DSM 20611 = JCM 6294. Lineage (GTDB taxonomy): Bacteria > Bacteroidota > Bacteroidia > Bacteroidales > Bacteroidaceae > Bacteroides > Bacteroides pyogenes. Next base: position 19,951 of record NZ_ATZH01000037.1, read on the forward strand.
TGGAAAGTGGGCATTGCCCAATCGGGGTAGAATCCGTTTATCTTAAGGCGCCCCACTTCTACCTCACGGGCCAGATAAAGAATCAGCCGCACCAGATATTTCACGGCATACCAGATAACGATGATGGTAAACAGCTTGGGAATGTATTCCACAACGCTCACCAATATCGTCCGGATAGGGTTCCAGATATAGCCGAGCAACTGATAAGCCAGGCCTTCCGTCTGCGGGAAGATGATGAATATCAGAGGAACGGTGATGAGCAACTGCAAGCCCATCACGATGTAACGCCCTATGCCCGCCAGAAAAATCAGCAGATTGACTTGCCGCTGTGTGTTCAGCAGCTCATACCCCTGAATGGAAAAAGGCTTGAGGGCAGTGTCTCTCAGGCGTAAGATACGGACTTTCAGTTTGTGGAACAACCAGTTTGTGAGGCGGAACAGGAAAAACTGTCCGACAATAACGAGAAGGAAGTAAAGAATCCGTTTCGCCATCCGCCAGATACTGTGTTCGGCTTTCATCTGCGTCAGCTTGTCCACAACCAGCTTTTTTCTCTCTTTTATCAGCGAATCGCGCGGTATACCCGCCCACAACGCATCCTGGTCGGTGAGCGAAAGCAATACTTCGTTTCCGTACATCAAGTCGGAAACGGCATCCGAATATTCAATAGAAACCGAGTCAGGACGCAGGTTGAACCGTTTCCCCACTTTCTCAATAACAGCGGCAGTCTCCTTCGCACGCTTCTGAGGCGTATATCCCCCACGGTTGGCATAAAGAAAAAACAGCGTATCTCCCTCTACCACCACAGGAACCCCCTTGGTAAACTGCCGGAGCGAATCGATGCGCTGCCTCTGTTGCGCCAACTTTACGGAATCGGAAGAGAGCATTTGAAGCCTCATCTCCTCCATTTCCATGCGCATATTGGCTTCGTTCAGGCGGGCTTCTTCCAGCTCCTTCTGCAAATTGCTTAAACGGACTGAGTCCGAATCACGGTTTGATGCGGATACCTCTTTGCCAATGGTATCTCCCGACAGGATTTTCTTCACCGCCTTGTCCAATTGTGCGTATACATGTACATTCAGCAGCAACACGACGAATAGCATGGCTGCACGCTTCATAGTGGCAATTCTCATAATCGTATCTGTATTATCCGTCCCCGCAAATGCTTGGCAACGCCGAAGAATCTTTTTCATTAAACATCATCCGCGCTTCAAACCGGAACGGAGAAGCTTTGCGAGGATTTATTTTTCATTTTTCCGTACCAATTGTACTAAACGGAGCAAACATACAGAATGTTTTTGATATACACTACCCAAACAACCGTATTTTTTACCGCAACGCTTTCGTAGATAAACGAATCAAACACTCGACCGTCAATTCTACTTAAAAACCAGGCTATGCGTTTGTCGGATAAACCTTTATGCTTATCTTTGCAGGCAAAAAGAAAAAGAATCGTATGAACATATTGCTTCTTATCGGAGGACTGCTCCTGATACTTGTGGGGGCCAACGGACTCACAGACGGCGCCGCTTCCATCGCCAAACGTTTTCATATTCCGTCCATTGTCATCGGGCTGACGGTTGTCGCATTCGGCACTTCGGCTCCGGAATTGGCGGTCAGTGTAACCTCGGCTCTTAAAGGAAGCGCGGACCTCTCTCTCGGAAACGTGGTGGGGAGTAACCTGTTCAATACGCTCATGATAGTGGGATGCACCGCATTGGTAGCCCCCATCGCTATTACACGCAACACGCTGCGCAAAGAAATTCCGCTTTGCATCCTTTCCTCTATTGTCTTGCTGATTTGCGCCAATGACATCTTGCTGAATCAGAGCGCCAAGAATCAGCTCGACAGGGGCGACGGACTGCTGCTGCTATGTTTCTTCGCCATCTTCATGGGGTATACATTCGCCATCGCATTCTCCAAACCGGCGGAAGAAGACAAGCTGAAAGGACACCCGACAGAAGACGAAGAAGAGATACGGGCTTTTCCTTGGTGGAAATCGGTGCTTTACACCGTCGGAGGACTGGCGGCGCTTATTTACGGAGGTCAAATCTTCGTAAACGGAGCCATAGGCATCGCTCGCGGACTGGGAGTAAGCGAATCGGTCATCGGACTCACCCTCGTAGCCGGAGGTACTTCGCTTCCGGAGTTAGCCACCTCCATCGTGGCCGCATTGAAGAAGAATCCCGAAATAGCCATAGGCAATGTGATCGGAAGCAATCTGTTCAATATTTTTTTAGTATTGGGTTGCAGTGCCACCATCACGCCTTTACATCTCAACGGAATTTCCAATCTCGATTTGTTCGTTCTTATAGGCTCGTGCGTCTTACTCTGGTTCTTCGGACTTTTTTTTGCCAAGCGAACCATAACACGGATAGAAGGCAGCATCATGGCTTTGTGTTACGTGGGCTACACGTTATTCCTCATTCTGCGATAAGGCATATTTGCTTTGTTTTTTGGTATCCCGATATGGCAGTTTAAAGATTATCGACTATCTTTGTCTATTCAATCATAAATACAAAATATGGCTATTACAATCAAAAAAGTCTCCACGAAAAGGGAACTTAAAAAATTTATCCGTTTCAATTACTTCTTATACAAGGATAATCCTTACTCTGTGCCCGACCTTTACGACGACATGCTGAATACCTTCAATAAAAAGAAAAACGCGGCGTTCGAGTTTTGTGAGGCCGATTACTTTCTCGCCTACAGAAACGGAGAGATAGTAGGACGCGTAGCCGCTATCATCAATCGCCATGCCAATGAAAAATGGGGATGCAAGAACGTCCGCTTCGGATGGATCGATTTCCTCGACGACCTCGAAATATCTTCCGCACTCATCAAGACGGTGGAGGAGTGGGGAAAAGAACGGGGCATGACACACATTGTCGGTCCGCTCGGATTTACCGATTTCGATGCCGAAGGGATGCTCATCGAAGGATTCGACCAGCTCAGCACCATGGCCACCATCTACAACCATCCGTATTACCCCGAACACATGGAAAGGCTGGGATTCGGCAAAGACGCCGACTGGGTGGAGTTCAAGATATTTATTCCGGAATCGATTCCCGAAAAACACCAACGTATCTCCGAACTCATTCAGAAGAAGTACAACCTGAAGGTAAAAAAATATACTTCATCCCGAAAGATAGCCAAAGACTACGGCCAGGCTATCTTCGAACTGATGAACGAAGCGTACAGCCCTCTCTACGGGTATTCGCCTCTCACGCAAAGACAGATCAAACAATACGTGCGGATGTATCTTCCCATCGTCGACCTGCGGATGGTGACACTTATCACCGATGCCGACGACAAATTGATTGGCGTAGGCATATCCATGCCTTCTCTGTCCGAAGCGCTTCAAAAGTCACACGGCCGGTTGTTGCCCCTCGGATGGTTCTATCTGCTGAAAGCTTTGTTTATGAAACGCCGCGCCAAAATGCTCGATCTGTTGCTCGTGGCAGTAAAGCCGGAGTATCAGAACAAAGGTGTTAACGCGCTGTTATTTTCCGATTTAATTCCGGTTTATAAGAAATTAGGCTTTATCTTTGCGGAAAGCAACCCCGAACTGGAGCAGAACGGGAAGGTACAGGCGCAATGGGATTACTTCGAAACCCAACAACATAAACGCCGCCGGGCTTTTGTCAAAGAAATAGGTTAACAGGAAACTTTAAAAACAAGAAAAAGACTATGGAAGAGAACGAATTGATGCTTACAAACAACAACACAGTAGATTATACCGACGAAAACATCCGCCATCTGAGCGATATGGAACACGTGCGCACACGTCCCGGCATGTATATCGGCCGTTTGGGCGACGGAGCGCATGCCGAGGACGGAATCTACGTGCTCTTGAAAGAGGTTGTTGACAACAGCATCGATGAGTTCAAGATGCAGTCGGGCAAAAGAATCGAAATATCCGTCGAAGAGAATCTCCGTGTAAGCGTACGCGACTACGGACGGGGAATCCCGCAAGGAAAGCTGATTGAAGCGGTCAGCGTTTTGAATACGGGAGGAAAGTACGACAGCAAAGCCTTCAAGAAAAGCGTCGGACTGAACGGAGTGGGCGTGAAAGCAGTCAACGCGTTGAGTTCCCGCTTCGAAGTTCGCAGTTTCCGCGACGGGAAAGTGCGTATCGCCACCTTCTCGAAAGGCGAGCTGCAAAACGACAAGATGCAGGATACGGAAGAAGAAAACGGAACATACATCTTTTTCGAACCGGATCCTACCTTGTTCGTCAACTATTGTTTCAAGCCCGAATATATTGAAACGATGTTACGCAATTACACGTATCTCAACACGGGACTCTCTATCTTATACAACGGACACCGCATCCTGTCGCGCAACGGGCTGGAAGATCTGCTGAACGACAACATGACGGCTACGGGGCTCTACCCTATCGTCCACCTGAAAGGCGAGGACATCGAAATAGCTTTCACCCATACGGGACAATACGGCGAAGAGTATTACTCGTTTGTCAACGGACAGCATACTACGCAGGGAGGTACTCACCAAAGCGCTTTCAAAGAGCATATCGCACGCACCATCAAGGAGTTCTTCAACAAAAACATGGACTACACCGACATCCGTAACGGATTGGTTGCCGCCATAGCCATCAATGTGGAAGAACCGATATTCGAGAGCCAGACAAAAACCAAACTGGGATCTACAAACATGACTCCCGGAGGTGTAACGGTCAACAAATACGTAGGCGACTTTATCAAGCAGGAGGTAGACAACTTCTTACATAAGAATACCGACATAGCCGAAATCATACAGCAAAAGATACAGGAATCGGAGAAAGAACGCAAAGCCATTGCGGGAGTCACCAAACTCGCCCGCGAACGTGCCAAGAAAGCCAATCTGCACAACCGCAAACTGCGCGATTGCCGCATTCACCTGAACGATCCGAAGGCAAAAGGGCTGGAGGAGGAATCGTGTATCTTCATCACCGAGGGAGACTCGGCAAGCGGCTCCATCACCAAAAGCCGCGATGTGAACACGCAGGCTGTATTCAGCCTCCGCGGCAAGCCGCTAAACTCTTTCGGACTGACGAAAAAGATTGTATATGAGAACGAAGAGTTCAACCTCCTTCAGGCTGCCCTCAACATTGAAGACGGACTCGACGGGCTGCGCTACAACAAGGTGATCGTAGCCACCGATGCCGATGTGGACGGCATGCACATCCGCCTGCTGTTGATCACGTTCTTTCTGCAATTCTTCCCCGAACTGATAAAAAAGGGACATGTGTATATCCTGCAAACGCCCTTGTTCCGTGTGCGCAATAAGAAAAAAACAATCTATTGTTATAGTGAAGAAGAGCGGATCAACGCCATCGAAGAACTTAGCCCTAACCCCGAGATTACCCGATTCAAAGGATTGGGAGAGATTTCACCGGACGAGTTTAAGAACTTCATAGGCAAAGACATGCGGTTGGAGCAAGTGACCTTGAGAAAGACCGATGCCGTGAAAGAGCTGCTCGAATTCTACATGGGAAAGAATACAATGGAAAGGCAAAACTTTATTATAGACAATCTGGTAATAGAAGAAGATCTGGCATCATGAAAAAAGCAATATTTCCGGGTACTTTCGACCCTTTCACCATCGGACACTTTTCGGTAGTGGAACGCGCGCTCACCTTTATGGACGAGATTGTGATCGGAATCGGTATCAACGAAAACAAAGACACTTATTTCCCGATCGAAAAAAGAGAAAAGATGATCCGGGAACTCTATAAAGACAATCCGCGTGTACAAGTCATGTCATACGACTGCCTGACCATTGATTTCGCGCAGCAGGTGAACGCTCAGTTCATCGTAAGGGGAATACGGACTGTAAAAGACTTCGAGTATGAGGAAACCATAGCCGACATCAATCGCAAACTGGCGGGAATAGAAACCATTCTGCTCTTTACCGAACCGGAGCTGACTTGCATCAGCTCTACTACTGTAAGGGAATTGCTGGGGTACAACAAAGATATCAGTCAATTCATTCCCAAAGGAATGAATATCAACGATTAGCAAACAGAACCGAATGAACGGTCGCGGAGTAAACAATATGAAAAAAACAATATACGTATTATTTATTTGCTTATATGCGATAAGCATTCAGGCACAGAATCAAAAAGCATCTGCCATGCGCAAATTGCAAATGGCGGAATTCGCCATTGCCAATTTCTACGTCGACAAAGTAGATGAAAACAAATTGGTCGAAGCCGCCATCATCAAAATGCTGGAGCAGCTCGACCCGCATTCCACTTATTCCGACGCAGCGGAAGTAAAGAAGATGAATGAACCGCTGAAAGGCAACTTCGAAGGCATCGGCATACAATTCCAAATGATCGAAGATACTTTGTTCGTTGTACAGCCTGTCAGCAACGGACCTTCCGAGAAAGTCGGCATTCTTGCCGGAGACCGTATCATTGCTGTAAACGATTCGGTCATAGCCGGAGTGAAGATGAGCACGGAAGACATCATGAGAAGGCTTCGCGGCCCCAAAGGATCCAAGGTCGATCTCACCGTCGTCCGCCGCGGAGTAGCAGAACCTCTTGCTTTCACCGTGAAAAGAGACAAAATACCCATTCTCAGTATCGATGCCGCCTACATGATTCAACGGGGCACGGGCTACATTCGCATCAATCGCTTCGGAGCGACTACGGTAAACGAGTTCAAAGAAGCGATGAAGGGCCTTCAGAAAAAGGGGATGAAAGACATGATTCTTGATTTTCAGGGCAACGGAGGCGGATATCTGGATGCAGCCATCAACCTTGCCAACGAGTTTTTGCAACAGAAAGAACTCATCGTATATACGGAAGGAAGAAGAGACAAGCGGAATGAATTCTTTGCCAAAGGAAACGGCGGGTTCCGCAACGGAAGGCTTGTGGTACTGGTAGACGAGTACACGGCTTCCGCCAGCGAAATAGTGAGCGGAGCCATCCAAGACTGGGACAGGGGAGTTATCGTAGGTCGACGCACCTTCGGGAAAGGCTTGGTGCAACGCCCCATCGACTTGCCCGACGGTTCGATGATCCGCCTCACCGTGGCACGTTACTATACGCCTGCCGGGCGGTGTATCCAAAAGCCTTACGAAAACGCTACGAACTCCAAACAAGACAGAAGTTCCGCCAATATCGAAGAAAACATCAGGAAATACAATCGGGATTTGATCGAGAGATTCAACCGGGGCGAGTTAACCCATGCGGACAGTATCCATTTCCCCGACTCGCTCAAAGTGCAAACGAAGAGGCTGAAACGCACCGTATATGGTGGAGGAGGCATTATGCCCGATTACTTCGTCCCCATAGATACCACCCTCTACACCGATTATCACAGGAATCTGATAGCCAAAGGGGTACTCACCAAATATGCAATGACCTTTATAGACAATCACCGCAACACACTGGCAAGCAAATATAAAAAATTCAAAACATTCAATGAGCAATTCACGGTTGATTCTCTCATGATGAACACATTGAAAGAGATGGCAGAAAAGGCCGACGTTAAATTTGATGAAAAACAATACGAGACCTCTCTACCACTAATCAAAACGCATCTCAAAGCGTTGATAGCACGCGATATATGGGATATGAACGAGTATTTCCAAATCATGAATACCGCCAACCGGAGTGTGGAGAAAGCAATAGAGCTGCTCAACTCGAACGAATATGATAATATACTGAAATAAAAAACTTTTCTAAGAGTTTCGATGCGAGAGAAATTCTTTTTGAAAGCCAATATGGAATCTTGTTTCACGGCAATCGAATGTTCCCCTCCAAATCTTGAGGTTGGCTTTTTTTTAAAAAAGAACTATCTTTGTTGTCCAAATACTCAGAAATAAATTCCATGATGGGAGAACTTTTTTGCAAACCACATATAGATTGTTCGCATTGCCCTAAAGTAGATGAGAGTACCTTTATACACAGCAATCTACCGCAAGGGAAGCATTGTCCGAAAGACAAATGCGCGCAAAATTGCATGTTCTTTATCATCAAAGGCGAATTACTCATCAACAGCGAAGAATATCCCGGAACCGTCTTACATAAAAATCAATTCATCCTTCAGGCTATCGGATCGAAAATAGAGTTATTGGCACTCACAGACGTAGAATATATTACTTTCCGGTTTAACGAACTGCCATCCGGGTGCCAAGAACGGTATCACGAGATAATGAATCAGGCAGAAGCCCCGTTGACTTACACCCCGATGACGATGAATCCGCGAATTGAATATCTGATCAAAGACTTGGCAATGTTTCTGAACGAGCAACCCCCTTGCGGAAAATACATAGAACTTAAAGCGCAGGAACTTACCTTCTTGATCTTCAACTATTATCCGCTCTATGAATTGATATCCTTTTTCTACCCAATCAGCACTTATACGGAAAGCTTTCACTACTTTGTCATGCAAAATTACAGTAAGGTGAAGAATGTGGAAGAGTTCGCACATTTAGGAGGTTACAACACCACTACCTTCCGGCGTTTGTTTAAAAATCTATACGGAGTTCCCGTATACGAGTGGATACTTGAAAAGAAACGGGAAGGAATCCTTGAAGATTTGCAACACACCAAGATGAGGATTACCGAAATCAGCAACCGATACGGATTCGATTCTCTATCGCACTTTGCCCATTTCTGCAAAGACTCGTTCGGCGATACCCCCAGAGCTCTTCGAAAGAAAGTAACCGGTGGAGGCAAAATTCCGAAAAAAGAAAAATAACCTCCCCCTTCCCTTGTTTCTCCCTCCGGATTCACCCCGAATCTTAAAAAACAGACAACCCACCACAACCATGCTTGGCAGGCATCAAGATGAACATTCATGACCGCTCCGCGGGTATTATCAAAGCCCTGTTTTACCATACGGAAGCAGTAAATTTTCTCATGCGGCGGCGGATTGTACATTTATTACGGAATAATTTCTTTAATTCTTTGGACAATCAATCTATTTCTCCTATTTTTGCAGGATATAAGAGGTGTAAAATAATGAAACATTAGTTCTAACAATTAAATAATCTAAATTCAATCATTTATGTGGTTAAGTAATTCATCTGTAGGAAGGAAAGTGGTGATGAGCGTTACCGGTATCGCCCTTGTCCTATTTCTGACGTTTCACATGGCGATGAACCTTGTTGCTATCATCTCGGCCGAGGGATACAATATGGTTTGTGAGTTCCTGGGAGCAAATTGGTACGCGCTGGCGGCTTCGGTAATTCTGGCGGTCCTGTTCGTGATTCACATCATCTACGCATTCTGGCTGACAATGCAAAACCGCAAAGCGCGCGGTAACGAACGCTATGCAGTAGTAGACAAGCCTAAGAATGTAGAATGGGCTTCTCAGAACATGCTGGTGTTGGGTATCATCGTTATTCTCGGTCTGGTTCTACACCTGATTAACTTCTGGTCGAAAATGCAGTTGCCGGAATTGATGCACAACATGGGCATGCACGTCGATACATTAGCGTTGGCTTATGCCGCCGACGGTGTCTATCACATCCGGCAAACTTTCTCCAACCCTGTTTTCGTAACGCTTTATGTCATTTGGCTGCTTGCATTGTGGTTCCACCTCACTCACGGTTTCTGGAGCGCCATGCAATCATTGGGCTGGAACAACAAGGTATGGATCGAACGTTGGAAATGTATCTCCAACATCTATTCTACAATCGTTGTGCTCGGGTTTGCGCTGGTAGTAGTGGTGTTTTTCCTGAAATCACTTTGCTGTGGAGCTGCGTGCTAATTTAAATCAAAACTCGAAAACCTTGTCAACTAAAAAAACAAAAAGATTATGATTAAGATAGATTCAAAGATTCCGGAAGGCCCCGTGGCTGAGAAATGGACTAACTATAAAGCTCACCAGAAATTGGTGAATCCCGCTAATAAACGCCGTTTGGACATCATCGTGGTGGGTACGGGCCTGGCAGGCGCTTCTGCCGCCGCTTCACTCGGTGAAATGGGTTTCAGAGTGTTCAACTTCTGTATTCAGGATTCACCCCGCCGGGCACACTCTATTGCCGCGCAGGGCGGTATCAATGCTGCAAAGAATTACCAGAACGACGGCGACTCTATTTACCGTCTCTTCTACGATACTGTAAAAGGTGGTGACTACCGCGCCCGTGAAGCCAACGTATACCGCTTGGCAGAAGTATCCAACGCCATCATCGACCAATGTGTGGCTCAAGGAGTTCCCTTCGCGCGCGAATACGGCGGTACGCTCGACAACCGCTCGTTCGGAGGCGCTCAGGTTTCCCGTACATTCTATGCCAAAGGACAAACCGGGCAGCAATTGTTACTGGGCGCTTATTCGGCTCTGAGCCGTCAGGTAAACGCAGGTACGGTGAAACTGTACACCCGCTACGAAATGCAGGATGTGGTAATCATAGACGGTCGCGCACGCGGCATCATCGCCAAAAACTTAATCACCGGTAAACTGGAACGTTTCGCCGCCCATGCCGTAGTAATCGCTACCGGTGGATACGGAAACGCTTATTTCCTTTCTACCAACGCCATAAGCTGCAACTGTACGGCCGCCATCTCTTGCTACCGCAAAGGCGCTCTGTTTGCCAACCCGGCGTACGTTCAGATTCACCCGACTTGTATCCCGGTACACGGCGACAAGCAATCGAAACTGACACTGATGTCCGAATCTTTGCGTAACGACGGACGCATTTGGGTTCCGAAAAAGAAAGAAGACGCCGTGAAACTTCAGAAAGGCGAAATCAAGGGAAGCGACATCCCCGAAGAAGACCGCGATTATTACTTGGAGCGCCGCTATCCGGCATTCGGTAACCTCGTTCCGCGCGACGTGGCCAGCCGTGCCGCCAAAGAGCGTTGCGACAAAGGATTCGGCGTGAACAACACCGGTCTGGCTGTGTTCCTCGACTTCTCGGAAGCTATTAACCGATTGGGTATCGATATCGTGCTTCAACGCTACGGCAACCTCTTCGATATGTACGAAGAGATCACCGACGTAAATCCGGGTGAACTTGCCAAAGAAGTCAACGGAATGAAATATTACAACCCGATGATGATCTATCCGGCTATCCACTACACCATGGGAGGTATCTGGGTAGACTACGAATTGCAGACTACCGTCAAAGGTCTGTTTGCCATCGGCGAATGCAACTTCTCCGATCACGGAGCCAACCGCCTCGGCGCTTCCGCATTGATGCAAGGTCTGGCAGACGGTTATTTCGTATTGCCTTACACCATCCAGAACTATCTGGCAGACCAGATTACCGTTCCGCGCTTCTCTACCGACTTGCCCGAATTTGCTGAAGCCGAAAAAGCTATCCAAGACAAGATAGACCGCTTCATGAGCATTCAGGGAAAAGAATCGGTAGACACGATCCACAAGAAAGTGGGACATATCATGTGGGAATACATGGGTATGGGACGTACTGCGGAAGGCCTGAAAGAAGGCTTGGCCAAACTGAAAGAAGCCCGCAAAGAGTTTGAAAAGAACCTGTTCATCCCCGGTTCGAAAGAAGGTATGAACGTTGAGCTCGACAAAGCCATCCGTCTGTACGACTTTATCATAATGGGTGAGCTTGTGGCTTACGATGCGCTGAACCGTAACGAAAGTTGCGGCGGTCACTTCCGCGAAGAATACCAAACAGAAGAAGGTGAAGCAAAACGTGACGATGAAAACTTCTTCTACGTAGCATGCTGGGAATACCAAGGCGACGACGAGAAAGAACCGGTGCTGCACAAAGAGCCGCTCGTTTACGAAGCCATCAAGGTTCAAACTCGTAACTACAAGAGCTAATCGGTGAAGTTAAACATTAAAAAGAATTAGAAGAAAATGGATAAAAATATATCATTTACACTAAAGGTGTGGCGCCAAGCAGGGCCGAAAGCCAAGGGCGCTTTTGAGACCTACCAAATGAAAGATATTCCCGGCGATACTTCATTCCTCGAAATGCTGGATATTCTCAACGAACAGTTGATCAGCGAAGGGAAAGAGCCGATTGTATTCGACCACGACTGCCGCGAAGGAATCTGCGGAATGTGCTCGCTTTATATCAACGGACATCCTCACGGTCCGGCAACAGGAGCTACTACCTGCCAGATCTACATGCGCCGTTTCAATGATGGCGATACCATTACGGTAGAACCTTGGCGTTCGGCCGGTTTCCCGGTCATCAAAGACTTGATGGTAGACCGCACCGCATTCGACAAAATCATGCAGGCAGGAGGTTATGTAAGCGTACGTACCGGTTCTCCGCAGGACGCAAACGCTATTCTGATACCCAAACCGATAGCAGACGAAGCGATGGATGCTGCTTCATGCATCGGTTGCGGAGCTTGCGTGGCTGCTTGTAAGAACGGTTCGGCCATGTTGTTCGTTTCGGCAAAGGTAAGCCAGCTGAACTTGCTTCCGCAAGGCAAGCCCGAAGCATTGCGCCGTGCGAAAGCCATGCTTTCGAAGATGGACGAGCTCGGATTCGGCAACTGTACCAACACCCGCGCTTGCGAAGCCGAATGTCCGAAGAACGTATCTATCAGCAACATCGCCCGCCTGAACCGCGACTTTATCATTGCGAAGCTGAAAGACTAAGCGAAAGCTTGATTTGATTAATAAGCAGAATCCCCCGTCGGCGTAATGCCGACGGGGGATTCTTTTTTCGTTTCCTTATTCTTCAGATATCTGCACCCGGTTCACGAAGATCTTGGAGATCCTGCGGATGTTTCCCCACGCTACTCTTCAGATATCTGCACCCGGTTCACCCGTTCGAAGAGGAAACGGCTACGGTTCCAATGAAATGGCTTGTAGTCGACATTGGTGCGAACCGTATTGCGGCGGAACACCAGCCCGTCTACCGATTTGGCGTAGAGGATGGGAGCATCAAATGTCTCGAACTCGTTGTCTTCGATGATGATACCCGCATCCTTTCCCCCGTGGAAAAAGCCTTGTTGACCTTCCAAGTTCGGAATCTCCGGATAAATGGAGATAACGGCATTGGTAAACTGAAACATGTTGGTCAGCGCATTGACAAAACGATTCTTTCGTATCAGCACATTCCGGCAGGCTCCTGTTTCGTACCAGCCATTGCAGTCGCCACAAAGCAAGATGGCCGTACCCGAAGTGTGGTCGAACAGGTTGTTCTCCACAACCACTTGCTGCGGAGTGCTGAACAGGGTTCCTCTCGCCCGGTTGTTGCGAACGATATTGCCCGCGAAGACCACTTCGGGCGTCCAGGTAAGATTCTCTATGCCAAAACCTTCGCGTTCGCTGATGCGCTCATCCACCGGCTGTTTGAAGCGGATGAGAAATTCACGCGCGCCTTCCGTTTGGTCCGTTCCGTGCGGTTCGATGGCAGCCACCTCGTTCTCTCCGCCAGTTAAATCCATCGTTGCCGAACGTACGAACTGTATCCGGTCTCCCACTCGCCCCCATTCAAAGCCCCACGACTGTCCGTGCATATAACGTCCGACGAGCGTATGGTCGTCTATTCTCTTCACCACCTTCAAGTACGTGCCGTGCACATTAATGGCATCGTCCATCATTCCCTCGTACAAGCCGTTCACGGAGATAATCCTGCCTTTGCAGGCGGAGAAGTGCGTGGCATCCGCCTGCGTGGTAAAGTAGCGCGGATCTTCTTCACTTCGCAGACACACCCCGAAGCCGTCTAATGAAATGTTCTCGCACAGCTGCGCCAGCAATCCCATGCCTTCGGCATAATGCACCTTGACACGCTGAATGGAAGTGTTTTTGTTGTGCGACAAGAAGATACCCGGCGCAGGACGGAAATAGGTACGCATGGCTACCACAGTGCCCGGTACGAGACGTCCGTCTTTCCATTTCGGCGCATAAACCATTCCGGCAGAAAGTTCTTCGGCTTCGCGCGTATCGATAGAGAGGTCGCTGGTAAGGTACACCAGCCGCTTGGTCTGCCCTTCGAAAGCAATGCCCGTTTGCGGACGCCCCGTCCATCCCTCTCCATAACTTTCAAACCCTTTCTCTTTCGATATGCGGTATTTCACCCAGGGAGCCGCTTCGAAGGTAATCCCCTTCTCCCGTTCGTTCTTCACGATTTTCACCTGGCTGATATGCGGATTGGCGAAGTCGATGCTGAAATCCCGAAGCGTACAGTTTTCGGAATGAAGCAACGAGAGCGGCAGCATCCGCCCGTGAAAAACGAACTCCGCCCCTTGTCCGTCGAGCGTGAAGTGCTGCAAGCCTTCAATCGCCAGACCGACTTTCTTCGGATTCGTCTGGTCGTGGTTGGAGATGTAATATTCGCGCACCGTCGCTCCCTCTTCATGGAAATGATAGCGGCCGGGAGAAAAACGCAGCACGACACTGTCGCCCGGCTGATACTCCGCCTTTATCTTGTCCAACAGCTTGCGGACCATAGGAGCGGCATTTCGCTTGCTGTCGGCTTTCAGCCCGTAACGAGCCGCTTCATACACACGTTCTTTGGCCTCCATGCCACAGCAGAAAACCATACCAAAAAGAAAAAAGAGAATTGAATAGAAAGTTTTCATCATACAATCAATCGTTTTACAGATATTTCATAAATATATGCCATTCATAACCTTCGCGCCGATACCCAAGCCCTCAACCTGTCGATGCCGAACACCTATCCCGTCAATAACATATATCTCCTTGGGAAAGGATGTCTGACTTCCGTGCAAAAGGCTCTGAATACTTTCGCATCGAGCCATGAACGTATTCATGTCAGAGTCCCGGATGTTTGTCAGACTCCCGGCAATTTGGAAGCCGGCACGCAATAAAACTCTTTTCCGCCGAGCCGACCTTTCAGCGTCCTTCACCTGCAATCTCAAAAGGAACCCGAAACGACACTCCCCGCTTCATCAGTTCCAACAGATTCGGATAGAGCCTCTCCCTGAACGAATCCCAACTGCGGAGAGACATCCGCGTCCAACCCGCTTCGGACAATGCCAGCCCGCGCGGATAAGTCATATAGTTGGCACGGTTTATGTCTTTGATGGCCTCTCCCCAAAGTGTTCCCATCACACCCGCTATATGCTTTCGCTGTCCCGGCTCAAGCTTATAAGTAGGGTCGAACTCATACGTTTTCCGAAGCGTGGTGAGCGGCATTCCCCAGTTGTTGAACTCAGGCAGGTCGTTCGCATACTGCGGATAATCGAAGTACGTGTACTCACCCGGCGCCAGAATCAGCGTATTGCCCGATTCGCGTGTCAACTCGATGCATTTGGGTGTAAGTCCGTAGCGCCACGTAACGAGCGTCACATCTTGCGGATAGTCGAAAAGGTACTTATCGGCAGGCAGGCGTATATTGTCCAGCTCGCACCACAGCATGGCGTGGAGCCCGTATTTCTTGGCAGAAGCCAGCACCTTGCCGAAAAAGACATTCATCAGCTGGTCGGGGGATGTGTAGCCATGACTGCGCATCAGTTCCAGATTCTCGGGACTCTTCGCCCAGTTTCGCCCTATAGCCGACTCATCTCCTCCCAGATGGATCTTCTTCGACGGAAAGACATCGCCCACTTCACGGATAATATCGTCGAGCACCTCGTACACCTTCGGGTTGGCAACCGACAGCATCACATTATCCGTTTTCCCGAATACGAAAGCAGAATCTTTCAGAAAATCGCAGCGCAGATCGGGGTACGCCGTAAGAATAGCTGCCGTATGCCCCGGCACATCTATCTCGGGAATAATCTCTACGTTGCGCAGGGCTGCATATTCCACCAGTTCCCTGATCTGCTCCTGCGTGTAGTAACCATTGTCGGGACTGATTGCCGGCGCTTTCGGATTGCGGAACGCACCGACCTCCGTCAGTTTCGGATGGCTCTTGATTTCGATGCGCCACCCCTGATCATCGGAAAGATGCAGTTGCAACGTATTGAATTTGTAACGCGCCATGCAGTCGATATACCCCTTCACTGCCTCCACAGGCAGAAAATGACGTGCCGGATCGAGCATCAACGCCCGAAACGGATAAGCCGGCGCATCATCTATACGCACTGCTTGTATCCGCCCCTGCTTCGTATTCGCCACATCGCCCAACAAGAGCTGATCGAGCGTCATCACTCCGTAATACACTCCCGCAGCCGTTCTACCTTCAATGCTTATTCCTTTGGCATCGACTGTCAGGCGATACTGTTCCTCTCCCTCCATCCGGGGATTGAGCATCAGGCGGATTCTTCCGTTATCCGCCACAGCAGGCGCAAAGCCGAACCGCTGTTTAAAGACCTGTTGCAACTCTGCGGCGGCAAATCGCAAATCGCCGGAACCGACACCAATTGTTTCCTTATTCGACAAGCGGAACACCCCTTGCCGTTGTTCCACATGATTGGGGAAAGGGAGCAAAGCGGACAAATGCTCTTGCGCCGCAACCCCAAGCGCGAAAAGCAACATCACGAAAAGAACGATTGGTTTATTCATAGACAAAAACTTCTTAATCTATTAATTTATCAATTCCTTGAACCATTTTCCGGAATCATCACACAAAATCCGATAGCTCGCCCCCTTCACCGTTTTGAAAGAAAGCGTCTGCCCGGCGTACTTCAGTGTACACTGCTCTCCGGCATTGGAAAGAACGACAGCCTCTGTCAACTTCCCGTTTCTCCACTTCATAGACACTTCAAAGTTTCCTTTCGCGCGAATACCGTTCACCGAGCCTTCCTTCCACGCATCGGGCAAAGCCGGAAGCAACTGAATGAATCCCATGTGGCTTTGCAACAACATCTCGGTGATGCCCGCCGTACCTCCGAAGTTCCCGTCGATCTGGAAAGGCGGGTGTGTGTCCCAAAGATTATCCAGCGTACCGTTTTTCAGCAGGTTGCCGAAGAGTGTGTAGGCATGATTCCCGTCATGCAGGCGTGCCCACTGGTTCAGCTTCCATCCCATGCTCCATCCGGTAGCTCCGTCGCCCCGATGCCTGAGCACCACCTTAGAAGCTTTCGCCCATTCGGGAGTGGTGACGGGAGAGATGGTACGCCCCGGATGCAGACCGAACAGATGATTCACATGCCGGTGATGGTCGTTCGGGTCGTCAATGTCTGCCGACCACTCCATCAATTGCCCGTAACGCCCTATCCGATAAGGAGCCAGCCGGGCAAGCACATTTTCCCACTCCTTCCGCTCTTTGCGGTCTACATTCAGCACCTTACCGGCTTCGATGGCATCCAGCAGAATTTCACGAACCACGGCATGCACGAATGTAGCCCCCTGATCCACCGGACCATGCTCCGGCGATGTGGAAGGAGCCGCAGTATATGTGCCGTCGGGCTTATGCCACAAGTAGTCGACCGCAAACCGGGCGCTGCTTTTAATCAGTTCATAACCAATTTCCTTCAGGAACTTCTTGTCGCGCGTATAGTCGTAATATTCCCAGACATGCGTTGCGAGCCACGGCCCCGCCATCGGATTGAAGTTCCACGACATATCCTGACTCTCCAGCGGAGCGGTAAACCCGAAGATGTTGCCCGAGATAGAAGCCGTCCACCCCCTCGCTCCGAAGTAAGCGCGGGCCGTTTTCTCTCCCGGCTTCACCAGTGTACGGATGAAGTCGATGAGCGGAAGCATGCACTCGTCCAGGTTGGCGGAACAGGCAGGCCAATAGTTCATCTGCACATTGATATTATTATGATAGTCCACACGCCAGGGACCGTCCACATTGTTATGCCATATCCCCTGCAGATTGGCAGGCATATTGCCCGGCCGCGAACTTGCAATGAGCAGATAGCGTCCGAACTGATAGTAAAGCTCTTCCAGATAATAATCCGGCTGTCCTTTGCGGTAATTCCGCAAACGCTGGTCGGTAGGCACATCGGCAACTTGCATGCCGGGATTCAGGTTCAACTTCACCCGCCGGAACAAGGATGAATAATCCGCGTAATGCTCGGCAAGCAAGGCCGCATATCCTTTTGCTGCCGCATCATCCGCCCACTGACGGGTGGTTTCGGCAGGATTCACGCCTACATACGTCTTCGGGTCATTGAAGTCAGGATCGAAATTCATCTTATAGTCCGTATCCGCCGTGATATAAAACACGGCTTCATCGGCTCCCTCCACCCTTATCTTTCCACCGGCATTGCTCAACGTTCCGCCTTTCACCACCGCACGGATGCGCACCACATACTTCATCCCGTTATTATCCAACGCGGCGGAATATACCAGTCCGCTGTTCCCGTCGGGTTTCATCTCTCCCTCCGACACCGGATTGGGCGCATAGCTGAACGTAAGGCTCTGCTTACCCGGACGGTCGGCGGCAAAACGCACCGCCATCACATTGGCGGGATAAGAAATGAAAAAGTCGCGCTTGTATGCCACATCGTCTTTCTTAAACCGCACCACAGCCACCGCCGAATCCAGCGAAAGGCTGCGCCGATAGCCACTCATCCCCACAGCGCTCAGTCCCGTTTCAATGTAGAACTCCCCCATCGTAGTAAAGTTTCCGAAGCGGAAAGGATTCTCGCGCGACGCCTCGTACGGTACCTCGCTATTGAAGTTCTCCCGTGTCAGCCGCGCCGCCTTCTCCCCGTCTCCGTCAACAAACGCCCGGCGGATTTCATCCAGTATATGAGCCGACTGCTTATTCACATTCCAGTAATAAGCCGCTCCTTTAGACGTGTTAGGTCCCCCTCGCCACAGAGTTTTCTCATTGAAAGTAATTCGTTCGGCCTCCACCGAACCCAAAACGTTTGCTCCCAAGCTGCCGTTACCGATTGGCAGCGACCTCGATTCCCAAGCCGCATCAGGATTCCGCGCAGTGTCTCCGGCGGACTCAGGTTTATTCTCCCCCTTCCACATGTCGGGACGCCCGCCGTACCAGACAGCTCGTCCTTCCAAAGTATTCGGCTTGTCGAACCAGATGGAATAATTTCTCGTATGCTCACCGGCCCGGAGAGGGCATAGCATAATAAGTGCAGGTAGTAGCGAAAAGATTCTCTTCATCATTTCATTGTCGTTTTTCTAAAGTATAAAATATGTTTGCGAACTCTCTCTTCAAGCTATCGCTCTATGTACATGAAGGTTGTGCGTACAAAGATGCATTATAAATGCCACATCACATAAATATTTATCAAGTTTTTACACAATTTTCAAACTTCCGGAGTTCAATAATAAAAAGTTGATGAGATAACTGGCAAATCTCCCAAAAACGTCATAGATACGCGAGTTCGGGATAAGCAAATCTGCTATATAGGGTGAAAACGTCTCCAATTGGGAATTACATGGTTTAGTAATTTCTTTACCATGCTCATGAGTAGTAATTTCATCCGTTATAAATATGAAATTAGAAACATTAATGAACTCTTTTTCGAGACTCAAAAAAGCATGGACAGCAATAATTTACCAACAATATTCTATTTTGTAAATCAAACGCAATCTTTCCACCTTGCATCCAACACTCCAACAAACATTTCCATCTCTCTCTTGGAAATACTCAATCGTGTTGCCATTTCTCGCCATCCTTTTACAACTTCAATCACCTCGGAAATAATCTTTTCCGCTACTTTGCGATTAAGCATATAATCTTCGCAAGTATCAAGCAAAATACTCAGTTCTGCCTTATTGGAGGTTGATGAGACAAGCAGACTCTGATACTCATTCAGAGTAGGATTCATATCGTATGCAGGAGAAAGCGTCCAGCCTTTTGCGGTCAAAAGAAAACCATGATTGCGGAAATGGTCATCGCTATTGCCAATGCAAATGTTGAAAGCCACACGACGATAGAGTTCCTGCAGATTCCTTTCTACATTCGTACAGTTCCGGATTATAAAATCAACTATATCCAGATAACCATGCCCTGTTGTTGCGTTGTCTCCGTCATTGAGTCCCAATAAGGTCATGGCAGAAGCAAAGTGAATCCGTTTCCCCTCTTGGGTTCTGTCGAAGCGTTGAGAAAGCAAAGTGTGATATTTCTCGCCAGTAGCCGGCACTTTGGTTTTCGCAGCATTTATACCGGTTTTCACAGCAAGGAGGTGGCTAAAGTGTTCCCAAAGTCCTGCATCGTAATCATCTTTGCGAGAAGGGAACTTGGCTATATAAAGCGTTTTGTCCGTATCTATCACACTGGCTTTAGGCCTTGCGCCCCCCAATGAAGAACCCGGTTGTACGAGTTGGGCAACCCATTTCCTATCAGGAAGAACATTCCCCTCTTCGCTTTTCTCAATTTCCGCACTGGCAGCAATCAGCTCCCTTATATCCGTCAGAGGCGGGATTTTCAACGACTCACTTACATTTATAAATCCTCCGTCTTTTGACTCCTTGAAACGGAAAGCACCCATTCGGGAAAAGTCATCGATACCGGTCAAAAAGTCAAAGGAAGACAGTCTTCGTACCGGTCGTTTCTCTTCCATCGCAGCAATCTGCTCACGTCGCAACAACAGCGTTCGCCCCCAACGATCCGGCAACACATCCGAGAAACATCCGAATATATCTTTCTCCGGTTGCGTGTATTGCTGTCCCGGATAATTATTGAGGTCATCACTCAGGAACAAATTTCCGTGTTTCTTCAGCCATTCATCGCTGAAAGTAAAACAATAGCTGTCCGAGCCACGAAGAGATTCATAGCCTAACTCGCCAACGAGTTCTGTTTTCTTGAGCCAATCAAAATCTGCATAGACATATAACGTTTTCATAGTTTACTCCTTTTTTGAGGCACGTTCCCTAGTCTTCAGACTCAAATCCTGCAAGGCTTTTCCCAATTTATCTTCTTTGGCCAGCCACAGAATATCATCATCAAGCTGTAAAGCATACAGCACACGCAAATAGATTCCGATTGCTACTGTCGGTGCGCCTTTTTCTATTCGGGACACAGTCAACGGAGAACAGGTGGCACGTTCAGCCACCTGAGCCACACTCAGATTCCTGCGCAAGCGAGCCAATTTAATCTGCTCTCCCACAACAGACATCTTCTGCTCCAACTTTCGGGGCAACTTAGTCCCCATTGTATTCTTTGCCATATTAACTCATTATATAATATGCAAAGGTACTACTTTTTATATATTTAATGATGTATTATAGGTAAAAAAGCGTAATAAACATTTGGTAGGCTGAGAACCTCTCGAATGTCCTTTATTTATTACCTTTGCAGCATTTGAAAGCTTATGAATAAAAAAATGTATATTCTGTAACAGCTCAAATGTTAAATATACCATAGACACTGCTTTAGATAAATATTTATTAATTTTCACCTCTTTCACAAAAAATAGCCTATCTCGTTTTCTTCAGTAATATTTATCGGAAACCTCAACAATCCAAACAAACATAGATTCTGCACAAATTTCCGGCCATAGTAATTAAAAATACTCCACTTGAGAATCCGTTATACATATAAAATCCTACCAAATGAAGAAACTCCCAGTTTAAAAGCCTTCATTCAAACTTGCTTTTATGCAAAAAAAAGAACCATGACAATATTCAGAAAGAGTTTTGTCATGGCTCTATTAAATTTTAAAATCTATAAGAGGTTAGTCTAGTGCAAGATTACGTTACTGTTGTCCGTAGGATTCTGAGTCAGCGTGCCCGGATAAGAATTAATGGCATCCTGTGGTATATAATACACTACACGAAAATCGGTAGCAGGTACATCTTCAAACTGTTTTTGAGGTCCCGGATAACGACGCTGCAAAGATTTTCCATTACGGAAGACATCATAGCTACGCTCTGCCTGAAACGCCAATTCCAACTGACGCTCCTTATCAATCAACTCTCCAGCTTTATCAGCAGAAAGATCAGGATATTCTCCTCCTTCGATAGAACGTCCCCGAATCGTATTCAAATCAATCAACGCTTTCCCATACTCACCCATTTTGGCATACGCCTCGGCTCTGTTCAAAAATATTTCTCCCAAACGGCTAATGACCGGTGAATGTAAATGAGAGTCTTCTCCTTCACGAGAACATTTGGTAATATAAAACTGAGGATATGCACGATTCAAAATTATAAAATAATCTTGCGTTCCTACCAGATCGATAAGTATAGGGGTTACATTGTTACCGGCATTGTATTTTTTCACCTTGAAATAACCATCTTCTTCGGATACTAAATCAAGTTCATACTTGACATCTTTTACTTCCGTCTTGCCGTCAGCTCCTTTTTTAGCCACCAGTTTATCAGGATCATCCAAACTTCTTTCATATTGAGTTACCGCTTTTTCTATAGCATAAAACTTACCACCTTCTTCACTGAAATCGGCTTGTACATAGTTATATCCAATATTGTCATTCAACGTAATGTTCACTTTCGCCGGAAGAGTAGGCTTGATAAACCTGATTACTTTTCTCATCTTCCCATTTTCCGACTTATAGTAGGTAGGTTCGATAAATGCCGCCCTTGCATCAACAATTTTATAGCTGTCGGGACGCCAGTCATTACGTCCGGTTTCATTAAGCAGGTCTATATATTTCGCACTAGCATACATCTCACCCCATCCCATGCCACCGATATTGGCATACATACCTCCAACGCCATAGTAATGGTCGTAGCCCGAAAATTCGGATGCTACACGTTTCACTACGAAAATAGACTCTTTGTTATTCTCCGGCTTCATTTGATTGTATTTCATAAAATCCGCCCGTGGCAGCAATGTGTATTTATTCGACTTTATCACTTTCGTTGCATAATCTGCAGCCAACGCCGCATACTCTCGATTCGGCGACTCATAAGTACCACTCATATAAAGATAAATACGCGACAGCATTGCCCATGCAGCCTCTTTCGACGCATAAGCTACTCCTTTATCAATTGTCATCAGGCTTTCCGCCTTTTTCAAATCCTCGATAGCTTGAGCATAAGTCTTTTCCACTGTTGCTCTATCGGGCAGCAACATATCACCCAATACATTTTCCGGAGTTCCGTTAACAATGGGTACACCCAAGTTTTTATCCGGAGCCTGATAATAAGGACGACCGTAAGCGCGGGCGAGGTAAAAGTACAGCATACCGCGCACATAATAACATTCTCCAAGATTGTTGTCTATCTCGGCACCTTGTCCCTCTTTTATCATAGATATAATGTTAGACGCCTGGGCAATTGCCTTGTAGCCGTAGTCCCAAAAATTCTGCAAGCGATAATTCTTTGCCGTACGAGAGAACGAAATAAATTCATAAAACGCATCTGTAGAAGAACCGCGAATCATCATATTGTCGCCGGCATATTCACCGCAACGATGCATAGGATCAGACCAAGTTTTCAACTGCGCATACATTCCATTCATCAGTGCACCTAAAGATGTTGAAGGATCGCCTGTTATTTTACTTGCCGACATGCTATTACTCGGCAAACGCTCAATATCGCAGGCAGCCAAAGTTATTGCCGCCAATAATATCATTATTATCTTTTTCATATTCTCTTGCCAATTAGAAAGTTAGATTTAATCCAAACATATACTTACGCGTAGAAGGATAAACAGAAGGAAGTGCAGTACCCATAACACTTAATTTACCTTCCGCATCATACCCGGCTGCCAATTCCGGATCTACACCCGAATACCCCGAAATGGTAAACAAGTTTTCACCTGTAAAGAAAAAACGGAGGTTCTGGATACCGTATTGCTGCAGTTTAAAGTTATATCCCAACGTAAGAGAGCGCATTTTCAAAAAGTCATTGCTTTCCAAATAGCGTGAAGAAGGAGAGTTTCCTTTATCCTGATTATTATATTTAGCCACCGGATGTGTTGCCACATCACCCTCTTTCTGCCAACGACTCCATCCTTTTTTCAACTTCATCTGATTCCGGTCACTATAAGTACCATCCGCATCGTATTCCTGACGGGAGTAGTTATATATCTGTCCCCCGATAGAGTAGCCGAAAACCGCATTCAGATCAAAATTCTTCCATGTCAGCGAAGTTGAGAATCCGCCAAACAAATCAGGTGAAGAAGTGCCGCATTTAGTCTGCTTGGCTTCTGCATATTTGGAAGTTTTCTCACCGCTTCCATCGTTCTTATACCACATGGGCGCACCATTGTCGGGATTGACTCCCGCCCATTCCACCAGATAGTAAGTATCTACCGGCTCACCAACTTCCAAGACTCTCTGCGCCGTACCGGCAATAGAGGTGCCGTCGTTGATTATGACCGGTTGTACCACATATTCTCCCGCAGTATTCAGCTGTCTGTACAAGTCTTTGAGCTTATTTTTGTTGTATCCCATATTGACATCCATACTCCACACCCAGTCTTTATTACGGATGATATCTCCTCCAATAGCCAGTTCGATACCTTTATTTTCCATTTTTCCAATATTCCTCCAAACACTGGTCACCCCTGTCAATCCGGTGATAGGAACCTTATAAAGGATATTATCAGTTTTTTTGATATAAAAATCAAGAGCAAGCCGCAGACGGTCAGCAAAGAAAGAAGCATCCACCCCAACACCGGTAGTAAAAGTTTTCTCCCAAGTAAGTCCGGGATTACCGATCTGCGAGATTAACGCACCCGGGACACCGTTATAGCTTGCTCCCACAGCATATAAATCATATTGAGGATATAAATCATAAGGACGATTCCCCACTGTTCCATATGACAAACGTAATTTCAGATTGTCAACCCAATCGGCTTTAAACCAACGCTCCCGATGGATATTCCAACCGGCACTTATGGAAAAGAAATTTCCATATTTCACATCGTCTCCAAAGTTAGAAGCGCCGTCACGACGGAAAGAGAACTGAGCCAAGTATCTGTTGTCGTAAGCATAATTGGCATTAAACAAATAAGATTGCACAGCCCATTCGGTTGTATATCCTTTGGCACGTTCAGGCTTAGCAGTCACCTGCAGTACCTCAAATCCGGGAACGAAGCCTGTACCATATACATCTACGAAATTTTGGAGATAATCGTTAAACTCATAAGCCAGTAATCCGTTGACAGAATGCTTCTCAAAAACTTTATTGAAACGGAGTATCTGGTTGGTATACCTCCGTGTCCAGTCTTGCCTCCACTCTGTAATACGTCCGCCTACATTTTGAGCGTTGCTCGAACGGGGATCTGAGTAGCCATGAGTCGAAAGATTCGTATATCTGTAATTATTGACCGAAGAAAAAGTAAGCCAATCTGTAATTTTTACATCAAAATCCAAGTTACCGGAAAACTCATATTGCCTAGATTCCGAATGATTCCATTGCAAATCATACAAATAGTTTGTCTGCTGGCTATTTACCCAACCGCTATAACGATGAGGAACAAGGTTTCCTTTTTCATCATAAGGGCTATCCCAAGGCAACATGGAATACATGGCCGTCACCGAATACTGCCGATCATCAATGTCACGACGAGCGCCATTGATTGAAGGCTTAACCGTAATTCGTTCAAGAGGTTTATAGGTCGTCTTGAAACGGAAATTGTAACGTGAATAGTTATATCCTTTCACTGCACCATCCTCATCATAATATCCTAACGAAAGATAAGAGCGCAGCTTTTCTCCTCCGCCTTGCATAGAAACATTGTAATCCTGAATATATCCACTTTGAGTCGCCAAGTTCCACCAATCAAAGTTGCTGTTTCTCAAATCCGGATTCCAGCGGGAAAACGAGATTTCATTTGCATTTTGATAAGAAGCATAATAATCGTATAGCTCTGCTCCATTCATCATCTTCAAGTTTCCATTGTCCAGCCTGCTAAATCCCATTTTTGCCGATGCATTAATTGTCATTTTCTCCGCGCGCGGATTCTTTGTAGTAACAACGATGACTCCGTTAGCTCCTTGCGAACCATATATAGCTGTAGAAGCTGCGTCTTTCAAAATAGTCATGCTCTCGATATCCGCAGGGTTCAACTGGCCGGCACTGTTTCCTACAATCACCCCATCTATCACCCATAACGGATCAGTAATACCATTCAATGTCGTTTTACCACGAATCACAACGGCTCCGCTGGAACCGGGCTGTCCCGAACCCGGAGCAACATATACACCGGGAGCCTTGCTGTTTAAAAGGTTCTCAACCGACGGACTGGTCACATTCTGAAGTTTATCGCTTTTGATGCTTTGCATAGCACCTGTGAGACTCTCCTTACGTTGTGTACCATATCCCACAACCACAACTTCGTCCAGCGTTTTGGTATCTTCCTCGAGCGTGATATTCAATTGTCGACCGCTAACAGCAGTTACCTCCTGTGTCTTATATCCAATGAAGGAGACGATCAGCACAGAATTGCGCGGCGCATCCAACGAGAATTTACCATCCAAATCGGTAATGGTGCCTACTGTACCGCCTTTCACTGCCACCGAAGCGCCTATAATCGGTTCGCCGTTGCGGTCGAGCACTACACCTTTCACCGGTTCTGCCTGAGCCGTTTCCTGTATGCTGCGGCTGTCGTCGGCTACTTTGCGCTTGGTAAGCACAATATGGGTACCTTCCAACACATAGTGTACGTCATCTTTCTTGAAAAGAGCGGAAAGCACGCTGGTTACGCTTTTCCGGTCTGCGTTGAGGGATACCGGACGTGTGACATCCACGTCGTTGGAGTAAATAAACAAATAGTTGGTCTGATTTTCAATCTCGTTCAGGACTTCCAGCAAAGAAACGTTGCTCTTTTTGATGGTAACCTTCGACGACTGCGAATGTGC
>NZ_ATZH01000038.1 GCF_000428105.1 Bacteroides pyogenes DSM 20611 = JCM 6294
GGGCTTTGATGAGCGTCTCCGATAAGCTCTTGCTCAGAAAGAGGGCTATTATAGAAACCGTGAATGATGAGCTGAAGAATATTGCACAGATAGAGCATTCCAGACACAGATGCTTTGATAATTTCATCGTCAATCTGCTCGGTGCTATTGCTGCATATTGCTTGTTCCCAAAGAAGCCGTGCATCAATGTACAGAGGACACTGGATACACAACTTGCACTATTCTAAATTCGTCGAACTCACGTTAATATACGGAAAATCAATAGCCTTATTTTTATTCTGTATAAATTCTAACGGATTTTTCCTTATTGGTGCAAGAATAACTCATATATATCTTCTTTTTCACCCACTACCCAAACCACATCACCTTGCTCAAAGGGAGCATTTACGTCGGGACTCATAAGTACTCCGTCTTCGCGTTCGACACCGGCAACCAAACAACGGAACTTATCGCGTATTCCCGAATTTCGAACAGTTTTTCCCAAGAAAATGGAGTTTTCGTCAATCAAAAGCTGCTTCAACACCATTTCGCTTTTTTCGTACACATCAGTATCGATAGCCGCCCCGCTAGACATCGCCGAGCTAAATACATTGAGCAATTCGTCGGTACCTATGACCTGAATTTTATCGAAAGGAAAAAGACGAACCGAACCTCCCGGAATATTTATCCTTCTTTTTCCACGAAGGATTGAAACGATATGAATTCCGTATCTCTTACCGAAGTTCAAATCAGCCAGAGTTCGCCCTGCCCAAGGCGACTCTCCCGGTATTTCCATATCTGCCAGGTGCAAATCGTGCGACAACAAACGTCCCGCATAAGCCGGTTTTTTTTCTCCCAGATATTCAGCGCGTACTTCTCTTGAACGCAGGTTTTGAAAGAAACGGCGTTCAATCAAAATAGACTGCTTCTTCAGCCGGCGCGACCATACCATAAGCAAAACAGTCAACACCGCAACTCCAATCATCAGCCCGACAGAAGCCTTAAACAGGCCCGCTATAACAAAAGCGACAAACAAAGCGGCTATTACTACCCGAATAACAATGGTAGCAATCAGAGGCGCGCGGTTGGCACGATTATCATGCCACAAAGTCGTAAATTCAACCGAGTGGTTTTTCTTTACCATAATGGCACGCAGAAAAGGCGAAATACAGAGAATAATAAAAACAGCCCCCAATAACGAAGCCCAGAAATGAGGCAAACTATTTTTAAATAAAGGAACAACAAAACGAAAAGAGAGTGTGATAACCGAAATGCTGACAATAGAATAAACCACTGTAATGCGTGTCATAGCCAAGAGCAGATTTTTCCACAAACTTTCATGATTGAGTACGGTTTGTGACCCTGAAGAGTAGCGTCTCAACACTCTTTGCCACGATACCGGCAAATGATTGTCAACGAAAGTAGAGACCGGATCGGCTATACGAATCATGTATGGAGTAAGAAATGTGGTAATGACAGAAACTGCAACTACTACAGGGTACAGAAAATCACTCGTTACCCGCAAAGAAACCCCGAGAGAAGCGATAATAAAAGCAAACTCCCCGATCTGTGTCAAACTGAAACCGCACTGCATTGCCGTCTTCAGAGGTTTCCCCGACAAGATTACTCCCAGTGTCCCGAATACGGCTTGTCCCAGAATCACGGCAACAGTTATCACAAAAATAGGCAACGCATATCTTATGATCATTTCCGGATCTACCATCATTCCCACAGAAACAAAGAAAATAGCGCCGAAAAGGTCTTTCACGGGCTTCACCAATCGTTCGATAGACTCCGCTTCAATCGTCTCGGCCAAAATAGATCCCATGATGAACGCCCCGAATGCCGCAGAGAATCCGGTATGTGAGGCCAGTACCACCATACCGAAGCAAAGCGCCAATGAGGTAATCAGCAGAGTCTCTTCGCTCATCAGCTTTCTGGCACGCCTTAAAAGCAAAGGAATGAGATAAATGCCCACCACGAACCATAAAATGAGAAAGAAAACGAGTTTTGCGATGCTCCCCAGCATTTCGGAACCCTCGAAGTTATGACTGGCTGCCATCGTAGAAAGCATTACCATTAAGACAATAGCCAGAATATCTTCTAAAATCAAAATGCTCAAGACCAGGCCTGTAAATTGCTTCTTTCTTAATCCCAAATCATCAAAGGCCTTGTATATGATAGTAGTGGAAGACATCGCGATCATGCCGCCCAGAAAAAGACAATCCATGCGATGCCAACCAAAGCTCATTCCCACACCGATACCCAACAGTATCATGCAAAAGATAATCGTGCAGGCGGCTATGACAGCAGAGCCGCCTACTTTCACTATCTTCTTAAAACTAAACTCCAGACCGAGTGCGAACAACAAAAATATAACACCGATATCCGCCCATATCTTGATATTTGCAGTATCCATTACCGAAGGGGTAAAAGGCATATGGGGACTTGCCAGAAAACCGGCGACCACATACCCCAGCACCAAGGGTTGTTTCAACTTCTTAAACAGCAGTGTCATGACACCCGCACAAATCAAAATCAGCGCAAGGTCGGCTATAAGTGTAGGCAAATGAGACATGCAGGTTTTATTTTCTAAAAGGAGGCTTCACAACCATTGCTTTCAATTTCCGTCCGCGCAAATCTATATAGATTTCGGTTCCAGATTTACTGTATTCAGGTTTCACATATCCCAGTCCGATTCCTATTTTTCGAGTCGGAGACATGGTTCCGGAGGTTACAACTCCGATTTTTTCTCCTTCCGCATTTACCAAATCATAATCTTTGCGGGGGATTCCGCGGTCGATCATTTCGAATCCGACAAGCTTACGCAAAACTCCTTCCGCTTTTTGCTTCTCGAGCATCGGGCGATTGATGAAATTCTTACCTTCCACAAACTTAGTGATCCAACCCAACCCGGCTTCTATCGGCGAAGTTGTGTCATCCAGATCGTTGCCGTACAAGCAAAATCCCATTTCGAGACGCAATGTATCGCGGCAACCCAAGCCTACGGGTTTTATACCATACTCTTCACCGGCTTCAAAAACAGCATCCCATATTTTATCGGCGGCATCGGGATAGAAGTATAGTTCAAATCCTCCGGCGCCCGTATATCCGGTATTGGAAACGATGACATTCTTCTCTCCGGCAAATTCGAGTACCTTGAACGTGTAATAAGGTATGGATGCCAAGTCAATGTCTGTCAGTTTCTGCAAAGCCAGAATGGCTTTTGGCCCCTGCACGGCAAGTTGCGCCATGCGATCCGAAGCGTTTTCCAGCTCCGCGCCTTCCGTATTATGAGCAACACACCAATCCCAATCTTTTCGGATATTGGCGGCATTTACCACCAGCAGATACTTCTCCGGCTCGTACTGATACACCAGCAAATCGTCTACGATTCCGCCTTTATCATTGGGGAAACATGTATATTGCACCTTGCCGGGCGCAAGAGCGAAAACATCGTTCGATGTAATCTTCTGCAGGAAAGCCAATGCATTCGGTCCTTTCACCCAGAACTCTCCCATATGCGACACATCGAACACGCCTACGTCCTGACAAACCGTCAAATGTTCGTCGATGATACCGGAATATTCGATAGGCATGTTGTAACCTGCAAATTCATGCATTTTCGCGCCGAGCGCAATGTGTTTCTCTGTAAACGGAGTGGTTTTCATGATTTAAGTTTTTTGATTTTTGATTTTTAAGTTTATCTCATTGTTATCAGGGATCTTTATTACCGGCAAACAAACGGAACGCTGCCCCGAAACGCCGGAAAGCATCCCGTCCTACATTGTTCGCTATCAGCGGGCTGCTACCAGTTCGGCTATTTTCACAATCACTGCCATTGCTTTTTCCATGCTTTGCACGGGAATGAATTCGTAGCGCCCGTGAAAGTTCAGCCCCCCCGCAAAAATATTCGGACAAGGCAAACCTTTGAAAGAAAGTTGGGCTCCGTCCGTACCTCCCCGAATGGGTTTCACGTTCGGCTTCACACCAACCGCCTCCATCGCCGCGAAAGCGACATCGATGATGTGCATCACCGGCTCGATCTTCTCGCGCATGTTATAATATTGGTCACGCATCTCCAGAGTAGCCGTTGTTTCTCCGTACTCGGCATTGATCCGGGCAACGAATCGCTCCATTTCTTTCTTGCGATGTTCGAACTTATCACGGTCGTGGTCGCGGATAATATAACTTACCGTACTTTGTTCCACTTCGCCCTGAACACCGATGAGATGATAAAACCCCTCGTAGCCGGAGGTATGTTCGGGAGCTTCTTGTGCAGGCACCATTTCGATGAAACGTTGAGCGATCCGGATGGAGTTGATCATCTTGTTTTTGGCATAACCGGGATGTACGTTACGTCCTTGAAAAACTATTTTAGCAGAGGCCGCATTGAAGTTTTCAAACTCCAGCTCTCCAACTTCGCCGCCGTCCATCGTATACGCCCATTCGCAACCGAACTTTTCCACATCGAACTTATGCGCACCCAAACCGATTTCTTCATCGGGATTAAAGCCGACACGTATTTTCCCATGTTTAATTTCAGGATGCTCTTTCAAGAACTCCATAGCCGATATGATTTCGGCAATTCCCGCTTTATCATCAGCTCCCAACAAAGTTTTGCCATCGGTCACAATCAAATCTTCTCCCTTATGGGCAAGCAATTCGGGGAACTGCGCAGGAGAAAGAACAATGTTTCCTTCTGCGGAAAGAGCAATGTCTGTCCCGTCATAATTTTCGACGATACGCGGAGAAACATCCTTGCCCGTCATGTCGGGGCTGGTGTCCATGTGGGAAATAAATCCGATGACCGGCACTTCTTTCTCAACGTTCGACGGCAGAGTGGCAAACAGATAACCGTGTTCATCCAACGTTATTTCTTCTAAACCTAAAGCCTCTAATTCGGCTTTCAGATATTCCGCAAACACCATTTGCTTGGGAGTACTGGGGGTAACGCCAGTCGACTCGTCAGACTGCGTATCGAAGCTTACGTACTTCAAAAATCTATCTACTAAGTTCATGTGATCTCTATTAAAATTAAGCGTTTTATATGTTTACAATGCCGTAAAGTTAGTAAAAGAGCTGTGAACTGACAAGCAATTCACAGCTCTTTTTTATAATGAGACTGTTCGTTAAAAATGGCTGCTGGCATCGAAACAGTGTGTGCATACTTTGCATTTAGGCAACCCGATTGCTTCTATCAAAGTTTCCAGCGTATTGAATTTCAAAGTAGTGAGACCGAAACGTTCGGCAATAATCCCTACCATTTTTTTATATTCGGGTGAATCGGTCGTTGCGTATTTTTCAAGATTCTTATTTTCGTCCCCTTCCAACTCTTTGATTATCCGGCGAGTAATCAGTTCCAAGGCATTCTTGGAAGCCGTAAATCCTAAGAACGGACAAGTGTAGATCAAAGGCGGACAAGCGATACGCATGTGAATTTCTTTTGCTCCATAATCATACAACACTTTTACATTGTCGCGCAACTGTGTACCCCGAACGATGGAGTCGTCGCAAAACAGCAAACGTTTGCCCTGCAACATGGAACGATTCGGTATGAGTTTCATTTTAGCCACAAGCGAGCGGAGTTCCTGAGTGCCCGGTGTAAAGCTGCGAGGCCACGTAGGCGTATATTTCGAAATGGCCCGATGATACGGAATACCTTTCCCTTCGGCATACCCCAACGCCATACCGACTCCCGAATCGGGGATGCCGCAAGCGCAGTCCACCTCCGATTCATCTTTTCGTCCCATCTTCACGCCGCTGTTGAAACGTACTTCTTCCACATTAATTCCTTCATAGCATGAAGTAGGAAAGCCGTAATACACCCAAAGAAAAGAACAGATCTGCATTTCTTCGCCGGGTTTTCGGAGCTGTTCCACACGATCGGAGTAAAGACGGATAATCTCTCCCGGTCCCAAAAACGTTTCTATTTCATAGCCGAGATTCGGGAAACAGGTCGACTCACTGGAAACAGCATACGCTCCTTCTTTCTTTCCAATCACTACAGGTGTGCGCCCCAAGCGATCACGGGCTGCGATCACACTGCCGTCTTCAGTCAACAAAAGCATGGAGCATGAACCTTTGATGTATTTGAAAACATTCTCGATGCCTTCGACAAAAGTTTTCCCCTGAATGATGAGCAAAGCTACCAACTCCGTAGGATTGGTATTTCCCATACTCAGCTCCGCAAAGTGCATATTCTTCTTCAGCAGTTCCTCTTCCAGTTCGGCAAGATTGGCTATTTTAGCTACGGTAACAATAGCGAAGCGTCCCAGATGAGAGTTGATAACGATAGGCTGTGCATCTGTGTCACTGATGATACCAATACCGGCATTTCCCTTGAAGTCGACAAGTTCACCTTCAAACTTAGAGCGAAAATATGCACTTTCCAGGTTATGAATGGAACGGATAAATCCCTGTTCCTCACTATACGTTGCAAGTCCTCCCCGCTTGGTTCCCAGATGCGAATTATAATCTGTACCGTAGAATAAATCAGTCACGCAGTTTTTTTTCGAGACTGTTCCGAAAAAACCTCCCATGTTATTTGTTTCTCTTGTTTATATTTTCAATATCCTCGTAAAACGATATTTTTAAAAAGATGGTACAAAAGTATAAAAAAGAATTTGTCCTGTAAAAAAAGTAACCTGCGAAGTTTCAGATTTTCCGTTCAGTTTTTTCACATAAAGAAAAAAGGCAAAGAAATTACCATCAAAATTAAAGAAAAACCAAATATCTATGTTCGTTTTCTTGCAAATTTCTAGAAAAAATCCTATTTTCGAGATCTATGATTAAGAAGTGTAGCAATGTAGATGATATTTTCTTGTTGCATCGAGTATCATTAAAGTTTGAATATTAATCAATAGTAAAAAGAATATGAGGAGCTCTCAAAAAACTGATCATAGCAATGGCAAACCTCTTCGGTTTGGTCGATGAGGATATCTATGATGTTATGATTAACAGATCGGATGAGATGAACCATATCTACGATATTTGCAAATTAAAACTAGCAGGTTGAACTTGCGAAACTTAAATCAATAAAGGACTAAATCTTTTATTTCTATATTGTTTAATTCAAATTTATGCATCATGAAAAAGAAAATGTTATTATTGCTCTTAATTACAGTTTGTTGTGCTTGTGATAACTCTAAGCATTCAATTTTGGATAATGTTCAACTTGAAGTGAATAGCACTGCTCAAATGTTTCAAACTTTCAATGATTCTCTTCTCAACGCACCCCATTCTTCAACTGATTATGTCTCAACTAGAGGTTTCTGGGATTCATTTAAAAAAGCGTTAATTGTTACCGGGGCTGACATTGCGGGTGCAGGTGCAGGTATTTCGGCAACGAAAGAAATTGCAGGATTAATAGGGATAGCGACTGGAGGTACAGGTGGGGTTGTTGCCTGTGCTGTAGGAGGAATTATATGCGGAGCAGGTGCTTCTTTTGCTGCTTTTGATGCTGTTGCCAATAAAGCCTCTATATCAAACTTTTCTTCTAGCATACTTATGAATGCATATGCTCAAATAAAAGAAGAAAAAATTACTTATATTAAATTGGACTTTCCTGAAAAATTCAAATATATTAATATTATGGGCGGCTTACATAATTCAATCTTAGAATATACAAATGAAACTCCAGCTATCATTACGAGATGCTCAACAACGACCAATCCGGCAATACAACTGGACAATGAAAGTCTTTTGGTACACGAAAGCCTTCAAACTACTACAAATGTAGTTTCTAATGATTATCAGAAAATGGAAAGTGCAGTATTAAAAAATGAGCACTTTTCTCAATTATGTGACAATGTTATGAATGAAGTCTCGACCTCTTATGTTAATAATACATTTGAAAGTAGTACTCTTTTTGAAGATACTAATACATTATTAACTGAAAACGAAAAAATTATATATGATTTATATACAGAAATATATAATACTTATCCTAGCAATATAAATGAAGTAATTTTTATTGCAAATAGTTATATTAAGAGGATAGAGAGGTTGGAAAATTTAACGGATACAGAAAAAGAAAAACTATATATGATGATTTCTGTATCTGTTAATAGTGCCTATTTCTGGAACAAGTAAGTAACTCTTATGAAAGACAATGTTTGGCATAGAATTATGAAATTATTCCTATACTGGAGTTTTTTGGGGATTATAACAACGTTTCATGGTACTTTTTTCATTGTGATCACAATAGTTTTAGGTTTCATAATTATTGGATTAACAATCAAACAGTTGTTTCTAAAAAGAAAAAACTAACAATGTTCTTCTTCAAATTGGCACTATAAAATCTTTTGTGTAAATGGGAAATACTGCCGTTAAGGATGATACATTACTCTTCGCACTGCAACAGCTTACTCTTTTTATAGTAAAAGTTATTCGTCTGCCGATTGTGTCCCATTCGTCTTTCGTCTGTGTTTTATTCGTCTCTCATTCGGCAGACGAATAAAACACAGACGAAAGACGAATGAATTGTTTAAGGGAACGTCTTGATTTTACTAATGCAACGAAAACAAAAACTCTCTTTTACCGTTATTTATATAGCGCGACTAACCATATATAATGAAAGCGAACGAAGACAATACCTATTTATAGTGATTTGCACCTCGCTGTTTAGCCCGTACTTTTGCAAGAAGTTTTATTAAAAACAATAGAAACGATGAAAATAGAAAAGATTGTAGCCCGGGAGATTCTCGATTCGAGAGGCAATCCCACAGTAGAAGTGGATGTAATGTTGGAATGCGGTGTGATGGGACGCGCGTCTGTCCCGTCAGGTGCTTCCACAGGTGAACATGAAGCGCTAGAACTCCGCGACGGCGACAAAGGCCGTTATTGCGGAAAAGGCGTACAAAAAGCGGTTGAAAACGTGAATAAACTGATTGCTCCGAAACTGGCGGGCATGTCGTCACTCAACCAACGCGCCATCGACCATGCCATGCTGGCTTTGGACGGCACGCCGACGAAATCGAACTTGGGAGCCAACGCCATTCTCGGTGTATCTTTGGCAGTAGCCAAAGCCGCCGCCAACTATCTGGACATTCCTCTTTACCGTTACATCGGCGGAACAAACACATACGTAATGCCTGTTCCGATGATGAATATCATCAACGGAGGTTCGCACAGCGACGCTCCTATTGCCTTTCAGGAGTTTATGATTCGCCCTGTAGGCGCTTCTTCTTTCAAAGAAGGGCTGAGAATGGGCGCCGAAGTTTTCCATGCCTTGAAGAAAGTGTTGAAGGACCGCGGACTGAGTACGGCCGTAGGTGATGAAGGTGGCTTCGCTCCCGAACTGGAAGGAACAGAAGATGCCCTGAACTCTATTCTCGCCGCTATCAAGGCAGCCGGATACGAACCGGGCAAAGACATCATGATCGGTATGGACTGCGCTTCTTCGGAATTCTACAAAGACGGCATCTACGACTACAGCAAGTTTGAAGGCGCCAAAGGCAAGAAACGTACGGCAGAGGAGCAAATCGACTTCCTTGAAGAACTGATCAACAAGTATCCCATCGACTCCATCGAAGACGGCATGAGCGAAAATGACTGGGACGGATGGAAGAAACTGACAGAGCGCATCGGTGACCGTTGTCAGCTGGTGGGCGATGACCTGTTCGTAACCAATGTGGACTTCCTGGCAAAGGGTATTGAAAAAGGTTGTGCCAACTCTATCCTCATCAAAGTAAACCAGATTGGTTCGCTGACAGAAACGCTGGATGCCATCGACATGGCTCACCGCCACGGCTATACGTCCGTTACTTCGCACCGTTCCGGCGAAACCGAAGACGCTACGATTGCGGATATCGCCGTAGCAACCAACAGCGGACAAATCAAGACCGGTTCGCTGAGCCGTTCAGACCGTATGGCGAAGTACAATCAATTGCTCCGCATCGAAGAAGAGCTCGGCGATTTAGCTGTGTACGGATATAAGAGAATCAAGTAAATCCGCTTCTCCTCACATTAGAAGAAGATAAATCTATCGATTATATTCTTCAGACTGCCTCCTGTCAAAAAAGACGGAGGCAGTTTTTTTATATATTTCGTATATTTGAGCGTTCTGCAATCGACTTGTCGCATTTTACCGCGTATCATATAATAGAGAAGAACAAAAAACGATGAATCAGGAAAAAATACAAGAGCTGATAGACCGTGGGAGGAAAGGAGACAAAAAAGCATTCGCTTGTTTGGTTGCCGAATACCAAGCATTGGTATTTGGGTTTGCTTTCCGGTTACTTTGCAACGAAGAAGAAGCCAGAGACGCCGTACAAGAGACTTTCATAAAAGTATGGCTCGCTTTGAAAACATACGACAGAGCATACCGATTTTCCACTTGGATCTATAAAATAGCTTCCAACACCTGCTACGACCGCTTACGTTCATACCATCGTTTTCCCATAGAACCGGAACATTCTTTTGCCTCCGTTACAAACATTCCATCGGGCGATGACATCGAGGAAAACCTCCACAACCGACAATTGAAAGAGCTCATTTTGCGATACACCGGCGAGTTGCCTCCCCGACAAAGACAAATTTTCATTCTGCGCGACGTCGAAGAACTCGAAGTGCAGGAAGTAGAAGCCATCACCGGATTATCTGCCGAAAAGATAAAAAGCAATTTATATCTGGCTCGGAAAAATATACGCGAAAAAATGAATCAACTATCTATGGACATATGAAAGAGAAAAAAGAACAATATGAAATCTGGCTGTCCGAAATCAGAAACAGACAGCCTGTGGTAAAGAATCCGGAGGAGCTGATAAAAAGTATTTCCGACGCTATTTCCCGCACAGATGAGAAATGCAAGAAGCGGAAGCTTTTTCTTACCGCAAGTTGGATAGCGGGCATAGCCGCAACACTATTGATATTGCTGTTTGTCCATGGCGTTTGCTTCCCTCCGCTTTCGCTCGATATAGAGAAACAAAGCATACAAAACTACAGGAGAAGCAATCCGGGCATTTCTTTACCGACCAATTGGCAAAAGATGAAACTTGTGGAAAAAAACTCTTACCTGTGGGAGCGATATGCACAGCAGCACAAACTGCGCGAAACACAGAAAAAAATCTTTTTAAAAGAAAACCGTTTAAAACAGGAGGACAGATGAAAACGAATATTCTTATCACAGCTACATTGTTATGCCTTATGGTTTCGTGCGACACTCACTACCGGATGGTTTCACGAATAGCGGGCGACGGAAGCATGTATAGAGAGGTGTACACACATACCGATTCGGTTCGCCAAACAAAAGAAGGGGTCCACAATCCATTTCTGTTTCAAACAGGAGCCAATTGGCAAGTAGAAGGTTTGGATTCCGGCATTGTATTCGATTTTTGGGGAGCACAAGAGAAATTGAATATAAAAGCATATAGAAAAATCTCCGCAGTAAACGGACAATGCTTTTCCGTATCTAAGGACAAAGAATATGCGTATCCATTGGCAGTTCCGCAAGAACAACTAAAAAAAAGATTCAAATGGTTTTATACCTATTATACATATACGGCTACCTACAAAGAACTTCCCGACAAAGGTCCGGTTCCTCTCGACAACTATTTGAACAAAGCGGAACAAACTTTATGGCTTCGAGGAGACAATACATTCTATACCAGTTTAAACGGCATGGAAGCAAACGAGCATTTGAGCCATATCGAATCGAAGTTCATGGCATGGTATATCCGAAACCTTTATGAAATCAGTAGTGAAGTCATTCGTCACTTCGCGCTCGCCCAAAACGATACCACATATACGCATCAATGGGAAAAGCTGAAAGAAGTTGTTTACAAAAAGCATCTGGAAGGAGTAGATCAGTTGGAAAAAACAGCACCTGAAGCAATATGTGGTTTTCTCGATCAAACCTGCCAAACAGACTATTTCTCCCGACTTTATAAGGTCAAACAAGAAGAAATAGAGACAACGTATGAAAAAAGAATCGGTTTCATCAATGTCTTCTATCACAATATACGATTCGAGCTAATCATGCCCGGCAAGCTTATTTCCTCCAATGCCGGGATTATAGACAAAGATACGGCCGTCTGGCGAGTAAACGCTTTCCGCCTTTTGGCAGGCGATTATATGCTTACAGCCAAGTCGAGAGTGGTTAACTATTGGGCATTCGGGATTACATTACTTATAATACTGGCAGCCTTAGGTGTTTTCATAACATTATACAGGCGGTGCACATAAAAAAACAGTTTACATAAAAAAGAAGAGAGAAGAAAATAACGGAATAATACGAAAAAAGCATCCCGATACATTCGGAATGCCTTTTTTGAGCCTCTTGTCGGATTCGAACCAACGACCCCGAGATTACAAATCACGTGCTCTGGCCAACTGAGCTAAAGAGGCGGGTGGGTAAGCTGACTATATCGCGCCGCTACAACCAACTACCTTTGCTGCGATCAAGCCCTGGAGGATTCGAAGGGAGCTGGCCGTATAGGACTTACCCGTTTTGCGGTTGCAAAGGTAGACATTTTTCTTTAAATTGCAATACCTTTCGTTCATTTTTTCATCTTTTATAAACTAATCAATTACTTTTCAACCGATTAAAGAAAATAAAACTCTCTCAATGCCCTTTAATATCTGTCTGTCAACTTTAATAAGCATATTTTTCTCATCAACCGATATTATTTGTATCTTTGTGCCCTATTCAAATAATTAAAGATGACAGAGAACAGAAGCCATTTACAAAAATATGCCATGCATTTCGGCACCTATATGGGAGTGTATTGGATACTGAAATTCACCTTATTCCCCTTAGGATTCCATATTCCTTTCCTCTCTCTTTTATTCATAGTGCTTACTCTGGCTGTCCCATTCATCGGCTACCATTATGCCAAAACATATCGGGATAAAATATGCGGAGGAGTAATCACTTTCACCCATGCCCTTCTCTTCAGCTTATTCATGTACATGTTTGCTTCATTGCTTGTCGCAGTAGCACATTACGTTTACTTGCAATTCATTGACCATGGATTTATTATCAATTCCTATGCTCAGCTATGGGAAGAGTTGGTGATAAAAACACCCGCTTTGGCAGAACATAAAGAAATAGTAGAGGAAACAATCAATACAGTAAGTTTGCTCACCCCCATCAATATCACCATGCAACTTTTATCGGGCAATCTGTTTTGGGGGAGTATATTGGCCATTCCTACCGGATTGATGGTGATGAAAAAAAAGCAACCGGGTAACAGCAAATTGCCACATAATTAATTCCCTTGCAACTCACGTTTTCTAGAAATAAACGAATAAACAGTAATTAGCCCAATGGATATATCAGTTGTAATCCCATTATTCAATGAAGAAGAATCGCTTCCCGAACTATATGCTTGGATAGAACGAGTAATGAATGCCAACGGCTTCTCATTCGAAGTAATCTTTGTAAATGATGGAAGCACAGACCATTCGTGGAACGTGATAGAAAAACTTAAAGCAAATTCTGATCACGTAAAAGGAATCAAGTTTCGCCGTAACTATGGCAAATCACCTGCTTTGTTCTGTGGATTTAAGGAAGCGAAAGGCGATGTCGTAATCACAATGGATGCCGACTTGCAAGACAGTCCGGACGAAATACCCGAGCTATATCGCATGATTGTTGAAGATGGTTTCGATTTGGTTTCGGGATGGAAGCAAAAGAGATATGATCCGTTGTCGAAAACGCTGCCTACCAAACTTTTCAATGCTACAGCACGCAAAGTATCGGGTATAAAAAATTTGCACGACTTTAACTGCGGTTTGAAAGCTTATCGAAAGGAAGTGGTGAAAAACATCGAAGTATATGGCGAGATGCATCGTTACATTCCCTATTTGGCAAAGAATGCCGGATTCAAGAAGATTGGTGAAAAAGTAGTACATCATCAGGCACGAAAATACGGAACGACTAAATTCGGGCTAAACCGCTTTGTAAACGGATATCTCGATTTGCTTTCTCTTTGGTTTCTCTCGAGATTCGGAATCAAGCCGATGCACTTTTTCGGTTTATTAGGCTCACTGATGTTTATTATCGGTGTGATCTCGGTCATCGTTGTAGGAGCCAGTAAACTATATGCCATGTATAACGGACTTTCTTACCGATTGGTAACCGATTCTCCTTATTTCTATCTGTCACTTACGGCCATGATTATTGGAACTCAACTGTTTCTTGCCGGATTCTTAGGCGAGTTAATTTCACGTAACTCTCCGGAACGGAACAAATATCAAATAGAAAAGATAATTTAAAAATTATTCGTGGCGACAAGAAGATTGTGGATTATGGATTATAACTTAATAATTGGTACACTGTAATTATGATGAAAAACCTAACTTATCTATTGCTGTGTTTGCTCATCTTCCCGGGCATTATGATTATCAACGGATCGTGCTCGGACGAGAATGACTGTTCACTGACCGGACGCCCGATGATGTACTGTGCACTATACACCATCGACCCTGAGACACAAAAGGTTCTG
The DNA here is from genome assembly GCF_000428105.1 of Bacteroides pyogenes DSM 20611 = JCM 6294. Taxonomy (GTDB): domain Bacteria; phylum Bacteroidota; class Bacteroidia; order Bacteroidales; family Bacteroidaceae; genus Bacteroides; species Bacteroides pyogenes. The sequence goes on from NZ_ATZH01000038.1 coordinate 14,430, forward strand.
AAGGACACACTCGAACAACTCACTGTTACCGCTTTGGGAACCGATGAAGTGATTATCAACCAAGAAAAGAATGTACACAAATTACAGCTTCCTTTACGATATACCGGTAACACTACGGTATTTGTTTTTCATTACGATCCTGCACAACCCTCTCTCTATACAGATACATTGTATATCACCCAACAAAACACTCCCTACTTTCAGTCGATGGAATGCGGCTATATGATGAAACAAAGCATTCTTACTGCCCAAATAACAAATGGAAAACAAGCCGACCAACCGGAGAAAATGGAGTCAGTGGAAATAAAAAACAAAGAAGCTAACACCAATGAGATACAGAATTTGCAGATTTTCTATAAGTACCGCGATCGTGCCGAGACTAATTAGTTTTCTGATCATCTTATGGATAGGCCTTCCGGCGACCGGACAACAACGTTACCAGAACCCGACGCCTAAAAGAGACCAAAAGAATAAGAAAAAAGAAGTTGCAGCAGTCGATACCATTCCGTTATATAACGGTATATATATGGGTGTCGACTTGTATGGCATGGGCGCAAAACTTTTAGGGAGCGACTTTATCAGCTCCGAAATCAGCGTAAACATCAATCTTAAAAACAAGTTTATCCCTGCTTTTGAGTTTGGTATGGGAGCCACAGACACATGGAACGAAACGGGAATACATTACAAAAATAAACCATCGCCTTTCTTCCGCATAGGTATAGACTACAACACAATGGCGAAGAAAGCAGACAAAAGCAGCTTTCTTTACGCAGGATTCCGTTATGCTTTCAGTTCTTTTAAATACGATGTATCAAGCATGCCCGTCGATGATCCGATTTGGGGAGACGAACTTCCGAATCCCGCACTTGAAGATGAGATCTGGGGCGGAAGCGCTCCTTTCGACTATCAGGGAATGAAGGGATCTATGCAATGGTTGGAATTCGTATTGGGAGTAAACGTTCGCATATACAGGAACTTTCACATGGGGTGGACTCTCCGGATGAAATACAAAACGACGGTTTCTTTCGAAGAAAACGGCAACCCATGGTACATACCCGGTTATGGCAAATACAAATCGAACAATATGGGAATAACATATTCTCTTATCTATAAACTGCCTTTTTAAACAACAATGAGAGGATTGGAAATATGGCTGCTTGCAATAGGCTTGGCGATGGATTGTTTCGCTGTATCTATTGCAAACGGAATTCTGTTGAAACGTATCCGATGGAAACCGATGTTGGTTACGGCTTTTTCATTCGGGCTGTTTCAAGCCGTCATGCCTTTCATCGGCTGGATGTGCGCCCGAACATTCAGCCACTTGATAGAAAGCATAGATCATTGGATCGCATTTATTATCCTCGCATTTCTGGGAGGAAGAATGATTTACGAATCTTTCAAAAACGAAGAATGCCGATATGAATTCGACCCTACAAGTTTAAAACTGATATTTACCATGGCTGTAGCAACCAGTATAGATGCTTTGGCAGTCGGTATTTCATTTGCCTTTTTGGGGATTCGAGATTACAAGGCAATCGTCCCTCCTACCCTTATTATCGGTTTAGTTTCATTCATTATGTCTCTTATCGGAGCATCTTTCGGCATTCTATGCCGAAACGGATATGCCCGAAAAATAAAAGCAGAACTATGGGGCGGGATTATTCTTATCTTTATCGGAATTAAAATATTAATCGAACACCTATATTTACAATAAAAAGAATATCTTCTAAATAATAAAAACAACAGGTATGAAAAGTAAGAAAAGTTTTCTCTGGTTGGCTTTCCTGATTTTGGCAAGCATATGGATATTAGTTAGAAAAAACCGTGAAGCAGATTACAAAAGCATCACCGGGCTTATATTCGGCACTGTATACAATATTACCTACCAAGACCGAAACGATCTCAAACCCGAGATTGAAGCTGAATTGAAACGGTTCGACCAATCGCTCTCGACTTTTAACGACAGCTCAATCATCAGCCGAATCAACCGTAACGAGGACGTTGTAGCAGACAGCCTTTTCTTGAATTGCTTCAACCGTTCTCTTGAAATCTCGCGCGAAACCGAAGGGGCTTTCGATATCACGGTAGCACCCTTGGTCAATGCATGGGGATTCGGATTCAAAAAAGGGAATTTTCCGGATTCATGCACGATAGATAGTTTACTACAAATCACCGGCTTCCGGAAAGTTGAGCAGAGAGAAGGAAAAATCATCAAACAAGATCCCCGGGTGATGCTCGATTGCAGTGCTATAGCCAAAGGATATGCAGTAGATGTAATAGCAGATTTCCTCAACAGGAAAGGCATAAAAAATTTCATTGTAGATATTGGCGGGGAAGTCGTGGTGAAAGGCAAGAACCCCAAGAACGGATTATGGAGAGTAGGTATCAACAAACCGATAGACGACTCTTTATCAGCAAAACAAGAGATTCAAACAATTCTGGAGCTAACCGACCTCGGCATGGCTACATCGGGCAACTATCGTAATTATTATTACAAAGACAAGAAAAAATACGCCCATACTATCGACCCGCTGACCGGCAATCCGGTACAGCACAGCCTTCTATCTTCAACCGTAGTTGCCAAAGACTGCATGACGGCAGACGCGCTTGCCACAGCTTTCATGGTTATGGGATTAGAAAAAGCCATGGTTTTCTGTCAAACTCATCCGGCAATCGAAGCCTGTTTTATTTATAGCGACGAAAATGGGGAGTTAAAAACTCACTTTACGGAAGGAATGAAGAAGTTTGTATCCGTTGCTAAATAAGTCGGATCTTCATCATACCGACCAATCGGTTCCTTCACAAATCAATCTCTTCGCGCGGCATTAAGCGACTAAGCTTTCATGCCGCACGAAGAGACCGTTTTACCCAAATCCGTTATTGAAATATTTATCGATAACGACTTATAGCCGCAATAACAGCTCGGGGCTTGCCCGTAATCCGTTATTTGCAGTATTTACCAATCAGATCATCCGTATTCGTATCGCCCAGTTCTTTGGCTTTCTTAAAGTTGGCGCAAGCCTCATCCATGCGCTTCAGCTGCACAAGGCAAACCCCTATCAGACGGTAAGCTTCGGCATACTGGGGTTCCGCTTTCAGCACACGGTTGAGCATCTCTATGGCTTCTTCATAGCGACCTACCCGCAGATTGATCACCGCCTGATCTACCTGATAAGCCAATTCTTTGGGATTCAATTCCACCGCCTTCGCTATATCGTCCAACGCTCGTTGGTACTGACGGGCTTTCATGGCTGCCTGATGGCGGTAATAATAAAAAAGGTCGTTCACAGTGCCGTTCACCGCCTTATGGTATGCGTCGTAATCAGCCAGCGCGTCCCTTCCCCGTTCGGCGTTCATGTACATCGCCGCCCGTTCGAGCAGATAAGGAGCCTCATCGGCGGTGACCGGCTGCGGGCAACGAGCAATGCAACTGTCCATCAATGCTATTACCTCTTTCGGATCGGCTTTCAACAACTCTTTCGTTTTAGCAGCGCTAAAGAAAGTGGCGGGCGAAGCAAGATTGCCGGCATTCACCCTCTCGTAGCAGGCCAATGCCCCCGCATAATCCTGTTTTGCAAACAGGATATCCCCTTCCAACTGAACGTAAACGGGCAGATCGTTGATAGCCCGCGCTTCACGCACATTCGCCAGCGCCGTGTCGTATGTCCAGTCTTTATACGTTTCCTCAGGCTTGCCCAACCGGTAGCCATACTGTAGCTTGGCGATGCCGTAATACACATCATCTTTCTTTCCGGCAGTCTTCAACGCCCGTTCCATATCCGCCGAAGCTTTATCGAGCAGCGAGGGATCGTTCTGCGCGTTTCCCGCATAGTAATTCGCTCGACGCATATAGCCGTCCGCGCTGTTGGGATACTGAAGCACAAAATCATCAAGCACCGCCTCATACTCCGGAGCAGAAAGTTGCGTAGACGCCATAAACAGATACACCAACGCCTGATCCTCCGTGTCGGGCAGTCCCTTGCGGATGCCGATGCTTCTCAGCGTAGCGTCTGCCAATGACAGAGCGTTGGTTTTCTGCGCCATCGCAAAGTCTGTCCCTACGGCATAAGACACGGTAGCAGTATCCGCTCCCGATGATTTTTGGGCAATGCCGAACACGCGACCGGCGGCATCGACCACCGGACAGCTCACCATTTTCTCTTTCAAAGGCAGATCCAGCGTATAGTAATGATATTCCCCGCCGACTTTGCTCACCTCTTTCACCTTACCCGAAACACAGGCAATGCTTTTCTGCGTAGAATAAGGAAGCAACCATACAGCCGCCCCCTCAGCGGGCATATCCTCTGCCGGTTTCAACGCCGGCACTTTCTTGCCGACAATATCGACGCGGAATTTAACGACATCGTACATGTCATCCGCCCCCAGAATCCGGCCGACGGGCATCTGCTTTCCTTCGGCAGAGATGATAACGGCACGCTCCGCACCTTTGAAAAGTGTGTAGTCGGACAAAGCCAACCCCTCTTCCGATACGAAAAAACCGTTGCCGGTATTCAGGATTTTACCCTCTTTATCGTAAGTCACTACCGAAAAAACCGCTTGTTTCGCCTTTTCCACCCATTTGGGAGTTTGCGCGTGGCTCCCCTCCGCCAAGAAGAGAAGCACAAGAGGCAACACCAATAACTTTCTCAACTTTATCATAATCATTCCATTCTTTGTTTCACAGCTTCATAAATCAATATACCGGCAGCTACCGATACGTTCAGCGATTCGATACTCCCCAGCACCGGAATCTTCACCCATTCATCGCACAAGGCCAGATTATCGTACGAAACTCCTGTATCCTCTGCTCCCATGATGATGCACAGCGGACCTTTGTAATCAGCTTTCGAGTAGTCGTAGTCGCCTTTTTCGGTGGCAACCACAATGCGGAAACCACTATCCTTGAGGTATTGCAAGGTAGTGCGTAGGCTCTGTTCACGGCACACGGGAAGCGTATGCAACGCCCCGGCCGAAGTCTTCACGGCATCGGCATTTACCGTCACACTTCCGCGCGCGGGAATAATCACGGCATCCACAGCCGCGCACTCGCAAGTGCGGGCAATAGCTCCGAAATTGCGCACATCGGTCACACCGTCGAGCATCACGAAGAAAGGGTTCTTTCCCTCTTCAAACAAGAACGGCACGAGGTCTTCCGTCTTCTGATACGTCACGGAAGAGATGAAAGCGACCACTCCCTGATGATTTTTCCGGGTGATACGGTTGATCCGCTCCACCGGTACGCGCTGAACGGGAATCAGCGTTCCCTTCAGAGCGGCAAACAGTTCTTTCGACAAATCGCTTTGTATATCCTTCTTTACCAGAATCTTGTCTATCTCTTTTCCCGCCTGAACCGCTTCTATCACGGCACGTACGCCGAATATCATCTGCGGTTCCTCATGGCTGCGAAGCTCCCCTTTCACCTCTTTCGAGGATCCGGCAGACGAGTTACTTTTGTTGTTTCTTTTATATTCCATATATCTATATCCTTAATTTTTTATTATTTCACTCTTACCGGACCATTTGTCCGCAGCCTCTCAAAGTGTTGTTCTTGCGGCAGGCGGATTTTCCGGCTACCGAAACAAGATCCTGGCTTTCAGCAGGTTGAAAGGAAGACCATTATCACCTCACTGCAAATACATCGCCGGCAACATCTTACACCGGATTTACACAAAGGGCCTCCCGCTTTCATCAAAAAGGAGAGTCAGTCTCAACACACTGCAAATACCTGCCTGACAACATTCTGCATCAGCTCCTTCGAAAGACTTCCCGCTCTCATCAAAAAAGAAGAAGCCGGCCTCCTCCCCTCTGCATACGAACCCGGAATCTGCGAAAAAACATATCGCTTTTGAGGACTTTCAATCCCTAACCGAGTTTCAACAATGCTCTCGCGTTATCGAGCGCGGCGTCCGTCAACGTCGCCCCGCTCAGCATGTGCGCGATTTCCTCTACCCTTTCTTCATCGGTCAGCCTGCGGATGTGGCTGTTTGTTTCCGTATCGCTGTCTTTCTTATATACTTTGTAGTGCGCCGAACCCCGCGCCGCTATCTGCGGCAAATGCGTAATGCTGATCACCTGACGGTTGCTGTCGCCCATCTCCTGCATAATATCCGCCATGCGGTCGGCTATCTCGCCGGAGACTCCGGTATCTATTTCATCGAATATGATCGTTGGAAGCTTCACGGCTCCCGCAATCATCGCCTTGACGGAAAGCATCACACGAGCTATCTCGCCCCCCGAAGCCACGGAAGAGATATTCTGCAACAAACCGTTCTTGTTGGCAGAAAACAAAAACGCCACCGTATCCTCCCCCTGCATGCCGGGCTCTTTCCTGAGTCCCATCTCCACTTGGAAACGTACGTTGGGCATACCCAACGGAACGAGCCGAGCAGCCAACTGCCTCTCCGCCTCACGGGCAGCTTCCGTGCGCGAGCGAGTCAGCAACGCCGCCTGCGCCTTCACTTGTCCGTACTGCGAGTCGCGAAGCGCGGTAAGCTCCGCAATGCGGTCGTCATACGAAGTGATGTCCGACAACCTCTTACGGTATTCGTCCGCCAGCGCCATCAACTCCTCCAGCGTTTGCACCCGGTGCTTCTGCTGCAACGAATAAATCAGGTTCAAACGTTCGTTCGCCTCTGCGAGCCGTTCGGGGTCGAACTCCACATTCTCCGCCCGTGACGATATTTCCTGCGAAAGGTCTTTCAGTTCGATGTAAGCGCTTTCCATACGCCCGTGCAATTCTTCGGCGGGCTGATACACCTTCCGCAAACCATGCAGTGTGTTCAGGTTTTCCTTCAACAGAGAAAGCATCCCTCCCTCATCCGAAGCGAACATCTGTTCAATGCCGTAAAGCCCCGCCTTGATTTCTTCGGCATGGCTCAGCAATTCCACCTCCTGTTCCAATAATTCCTGCTCCCCTTCCGTCAAACGGGCTTCATCGAGCTGCTCCAATTGGAAACGGATATAATCCTCGTCCGCCCGGTTCTGTCCGGCAAGCGCATGCAGTTCCGCCAATTCGCGCTCCGTCCGTTTCCATTCTCCGTACAGCGAACGGTACTTCTCCAACACGGCGTCATTGCGCGCCAATATATCGAGCACATTCAACTGGAAACCCTCCTGATTGAGCAACAGGTTCTGATGCTGTGAATGCACATCGATCAAGAGTTCGCCCAACTCCTTCATCTGTGCCAGTGAAGCCGGCGTATCGTTGATGAACGCCCTGCTCTTGCCGGAAGCCTGAACTTCGCGGCGCAAAATACACTCCCCGTCGTACTCCAGTTCGTTTTCTTCGAAGAAAGGACGCATCCCGTAGGCGGAAATGTCGAAACGCGCCTCGATGACACACTTCGACGCACCCAGACGGATGGCTTTCACATCGGCACGCTGGCCGAGCAGTAAGCCGATGGCTCCCAGCATGATGGATTTTCCCGCTCCCGTTTCGCCCGTAACAACCGAAAAACCGGAATCGAAACCGATATCCAGCTTTTCTATCAACGCATAATTTTGGATGTATAATGAACGTAACATACACTCTGCACCGTTAGAACGACTTTACCAAACGGTCTATAATATCCCGCGCCACTTCTTTTTTGCTCTTCAAAGGATAATCCGTCCGCCCCTCCCTGTCGATGATGCTGATGCGGTTGGTATCGTGCCTGAAGCCCGCGCCCGCATCGTTGAGCGAATTGAGCACGATGAAGTCGAGGTTCTTGCGCTCGAGCTTTCCTTCGGCGTTCCGCTGTTCGTCATCGGTCTCAAGGGCAAAGCCCACCAGCAGTTGGTTTTCCTTTTTCTCCCGTCCCAGACAGGCGGCGATATCCTTTGTCGGCTGAAGATGAAGCGTCAGCTCTCCCTCCTTTTCCCGTTTTATCTTCTTACCCGCTGCCTCAACGGGACGGAAATCCGCCACTGCCGCACAGAGAATAGCCGCGTCCGACTCCCGGAAATGCTCCGAAGCGGCTTCGTACATTTCGGCCGCCGACTCCACATCGATCCGGCGAATGCGCGAATGACGCGCCTGCATCTGCACGGGGCCCGCAATCAACGTTACGTCGGCTCCGCGACGGGCACACTCTTCGGCGAGGGCAAAACCCATCTTACCGGAAGAGTAATTGCCGATAAAGCGGACAGGGTCTATCTTTTCGCAGGTCGGACCTGCCGTAATCATCACCTTCTTGCCTTGCAATTCGGGCGTGGCGGAGAAAAATTCATCCAGAACACGAATGATGTTTTCGGGTTCCTCCATCCGCCCCTTTCCCACCAAGTGGCTGGCCAGTTCGCCCGTACCCGGTTCGATGATACGGTTGCCATAAGAACGCAGTGTATCGAGATTCTTTTGTGTGGAAGGATGCGCGTACATGTCGAGATCCATAGCCGGCGCCACGAACACGGGCGCTTTGGCTGAGAGATAAGTCGTAATCAGCATATTGTCGGCAATTCCGTTCGCCATCTTGCCGATGGTGGCTGCCGTGGCAGGCGCAATCACCATTGCGTCCGCCCATAAACCCAGATCGACGTGACTGTTCCAAGTCCCGTCGCGCTGAGCGAAAAACTCGCTGATCACCGGTTTGCTCGTCAACGCCGAAAGAGTAATGGGCGTTATAAATTCTTTTCCTGCCGGAGTAATAACGCCCTGTACCTCCGCGCCCTCCCTGATGAGCCCGCGAATAAGGTAACAGGCTTTATAAGCGGCAATACTCCCGGAAATTCCGAGAATGATCTTTTTTCCTTTAAGCATTTTCAGTTCGCAGTTTTACGTTCTCCGGTTCATTTCGTAATCAGATTGCTCATTTCACGCAAACGTATCTTCGTAAGCATCGCCTTCGTGTGGAGCGTAAAGTCGCTCCCCAGTATCCACCCGTAATATCCGGGATCTTTCTTCAACACCTCGGCTACGGGCATTCCCTTGTACTTTCCGAAGTTGAATACCTCCACCCCGTTGTCGTCGTAAACCATCCGTCCGGCAAAATCCACATTCCGCGTAAAGTTGGAGTACTCCGCCAGAAACGCCATATCGTTCTGAAGTTCGGGGTAGCGGTCGAGCTGTGCTTTCAGCACCTCATAGGTCGCCCGTGTGTCGGCTTCCGCCGTATGAGCGTCCTCCAGACTCTTGTTGCAGTAAAACTTATAAGCGGCGGAAAGCGTGCGTTGCTCCATCTTGTGGAAAATGACCTGCACGTCGATGAATTTACGCTTCGACATGTCGATGTCCACTCCCGCGCGCAAGAACTCCTCCGCCAGTACGGGAATGTCGAAGCGGTTGGAGTTGAATCCCGCGAGGTCGCACCCCTCTATATCCCGGGCAATGTTCTTCGCTACGGCTTTAAAAGTGGGGCAGTCGGCCACATCGGCATCATAAATGCCGTGTACGGCGGAGGCTGACTCCGGAATAGGCATTTCGGGGTTGATGCGCATCGTTTTCGATTCTTCGTTGCCGTTGGGATATACCTTGAGATAACAGATTTCAACGATACGATCTGTATTAATGTTGGTTCCGGTGGTTTCCAGATCGAAAAAAATGATCGGGTTCTTCAGATTTAGCTTCATATTCGGGTATTTGATTTTATGCTCTTATCAGAGCAACGCAGAGTTCCGCTAAAGAGGAAAGGGCTGATGACCGGATCTGCCGAACAGCAGGCAATCGCCTTTGCGCCGGAACTCCGGCGCCATTCCTTCTTGGTGGAACTCTGCGTCAGTTTATGAAAAATATTGTATAATACACTTAGTCATTCAACATCATCGGCATCAACAGCATCAGCAAGTCTTCGTTCTCTTCCTGTTCCACAGGAATGATAACTCCGGCGCGCGAAGGATCGGCAAGTTCGATCACGACCTCCTCCGCCGAAATGTTGTTCAGGATATCGATGAGGAAGGTCGATTTGAAACCGATGCTCATCGGAGTTCCGTCATACTGGCAAACCTGCGTTTCCTCAGCCGAAGTAGAGAAATCGATGTCCTGCGCCGAAATCACCATCCGGTTCTCCTGCAGGCGCAGCTTAATGAGGCTGCTGGCTTGTGAGGAGAATATGGATACACGGCGCAACGCTCCGAGCAGTTGGAGGCGGTCGATGGTCGCCTTATGCGGGTTGTTCTGCGGAATCACGGAGTTGTAGTTCGGATAACGCCCTTCGATGAGGCGGCAGACCATCCGGTATCTTTCGAGCATGAACACGGCGTTCCGCTCGTCGAACTCCACAACCACCGTTCCCTGCTCTTTCGGAAGCAGGTTTTTGAGCAGTGTGGCAGGTTTCTTCGGAAGAATAAACGCCGCACGTTCGTTCCCTTTGGCAGCCAGCGTCTTGTACCGGACAAGCTTGTGTCCGTCCGATGCCACCATCGTAATATCTTCGGTCGTAATATCGAAATAAATACCGTTCATCACCGGCCGTAGTTCATCGTCGGCGGTAGCGAACACCGAACAGTTGATGCCGTTCATCAGCACCTCCGCTTCCATCTCCACGCGCACGGCGTTCTCTCCCAGAGAAGCCGCTTGCGGAAACTCGTCGGCGTTCTGCCCCATCAGGCTGTACTTACCGTTCTGATACTGTACGGTAATCTCGTATGTATCCGGATTGATATCGAAAGCCAGCGGTTGCTCCGGAATCTCTTTCAAAGCATCGAGCAACGTTTTCGCCGCTACGGCGAACCGTCCGCCGGTATCGCTATCGGTCACCTCCACCGTGGTCACCATCGTCGTTTCACTATCGGAGACTGTTACAGACAACGTTCCGTCTTCCAACTCGAAGAGGAAGCAATCAAGAATAGGCAGCGTATTTTTGGTGTTTATCACACGACTGACAGCCTGTAAATGGCTGGAAAGCGCAGTACTTGAAACGATAAATTTCATATATTTCCCGATATTTAAGTTTTAAATGTTCAATTGCACAAAGTTACGAAAAAAGATTCGGGCATCACAACAAAACGGAGAAAAAACCGCCATAATATCAAGGATATTCCCAAAAAATCGTAACTTCGCCGCAGAATATTAAATTTATTGCAATGGAATTTACTGGAAAAATTATCGCTATCCTGCCCCCGAGAGGCGGAGTATCAAAGACAAGCGGCAACGAATGGAAATCACAAGAATACGTTATCGAGAATCACGACCAATATCCGCGTAAAATGTGCTTCGACGTATTCGGCGCCGATAAAATCGAACAATTCAATATCCAAATGGGCGAAGAGCTGACCGTATCTTTCGATATCGACGCCCGCCAATGGAACGACCGTTGGTTCAACAGCATACGCGCATGGAAAGTAGAGCGTGTAAGCGCAGGCGCAAGCATGGCTCCGGGCGCTCCGGTTCCTCCTCCGCCCCCTACCTCCGTTCCGGAATTCACTCCGGGCGACGAGAAAGACGATCTTCCTTTCTGATGTTTGCGCGGCAGGTCGGGTAAACACGAAGAAAAGCCTGCCGAAAGAAAGTGTTTTTGTCCGCCGGACGGTTGCCGCCTATCTGCACGGCAATCGCCCGGCGGATGCGTATAAACGCTTCGCTTCCGCCTGCCGTTTACAAAAACAGAGGCTCCATCGATGCCAAACAGAGGTTCTATCGGGGCGAAACAGAAGCTCTGTCGAAAAGAAACAGAGCCTCTAATCGAGACGAAACGGAAATCTCACCCGAACGAAACAGGCTCTCTCCAAACGTTTGCGGCACTGCGCCGAACGGCTGTGCCCTACTCCGCCTGATACTTCAAAACAATATTCGGATACACCATCCCGTCGGAACAGCTGATCTGTCCGAAAAGCAGGAAGTTGCGGAAGAAGTCGGCATTGCGGAAGAAGAAATCGGGCACAAGATGAATCCCCTTGTCGAACCGGCGGAATATTTCGGTCAAATCGGCCATTACGATGAGTTGGTACGAATCCGACAGACCGTCCATTCCCGCCCGATAAGCCGACGATTCATCCAGGACTTCGCCCTGTTCGAGCATACGGACATACTCCGAAAGGCTCTCTTCATCGGGCGCCAGCAACAGGCAACCGGCATGAAATGTGGCGTAGACCTCCGATACCCTGTCGGCAAAATGGGTCAGTTGGCCCAGAAACTCCGTACACGACAAGCGGTAGACCGGATAGTACCTCCCCTGATGATAGAAGTAGCGGATACGGGAGGGCTTCTCCATAAACGACCTCAGGAAGCTGTCCGCATCGGCTGCATCGGGCATGGAGAGGCTCGACACCATAGCGCATCCTTTCAAAGTATCCGTTCTCTGGAAAAGACATGTAAAAAGCTCCTGCCCGTCCTCGGCCGTCAGGTGCGACAAAAGTTGCCCGTGCCGGATCCGGCTGTCTTCGCGCAAATCGGCCAGCAATTCTTTCATCTTTCCGTTTTGGGCGGACAAAGAAGTCCAGTCACTGACTCCCTGTTTGACGAAATAGAAAGCGGTGGAAGGTATTTTCTTTCCGGGAAATCCCTTGACAGGCTCCTGCCTGTTGAGCATGTGGATAAAGGTAAAGCAAGAGTCGGGCTGCGGAGTGGTTCCCGAAAGGTAGATAAATTCTTCCCTCAGCTTCATGTCGAACTCCGTCCACCCGATCACTCCGTTCAAGCGGGCATAGAGCGTGGCCGTCGAAGTGCTCTTTTTAGGCGTGCATACTTTCCTGAATTCGGGGTCGGCAGCCAGCGAACGTCCCGCTTTATAGGCGTCGATCACCTCTTCAACCAACTTCTTTTGATAACTGATGGCCAAAAAGTCGGATTTCAGGTAACAAGCCAGAAAATCGCCGTCGAGCATCGGATAAATCACAATATCTTCGCCTTGATAACGAAAAGTTTTGGGAGAGTAGGACGAAGATACGTATTTCTGTATAAATGTGCCGATCAGTTCCGAGTCTCCTTTGCCCAGCGTACAGTAAAGCACCTGATTGCGATCATTGTCCGGTTCGTGGAAACTGATGATGACTTGGTTCATCTGGCGGCTCAATCCGTGCGGGGTATCCTCGGCAAGCTCATAAAGATACTTCTTAAGATAAGAAAAGAGTTTGGACACACGAAGGTATTGCCCGTTCTTGCTGCACGCCAGCCCGTCTACTTCTTCGACAAGCTCGGCGGCGTCGTCCGTCATCAATACCACGGAGGCAGAAGGGGGAACCAGAGAAAAAAGATTGAAATCCTTATTGCTTTCGGCGGCAGAAAGCCTGAAAAAAGAGTATAGGGCGAAACCTGCGCACAAAAGTACCACAGAAGAAGTGATTGCTATTTTCACTATTGTACGAAGTTTCATAACGCTCTTGATTATCTTTACCGACTGTCGGACAAAAATAATAATTTCTACAAAGAAAACAAAACTTTTGCAAAAAAAGATTGGAGATCAGAGAGATATTTCCAAACCGTCGGATGCCAAGCATACATTTTCGGGGAGCATTTTCATTACTTCGGCATGCAATCCCATATCATGGCTCATGTGTATAAAATAAGTTTTCCGGGGGCCGATACGCGTCACGACATCCAATGCCGCCTGCAAATGCTGATGAGTGGGATGAGGCGTGATGCGCAAAGCATTCATTATCAGAAGATCCACCCCTTCCAACAGTCGGTAAGAGTCTGCAGGAAGCGTCAGCATGTCTGTGATATACGCCATTTTGCCTATGCGATACCCCAAGATAGGCAAACGCCCGTGCATCGCTCGTAAAGGCAAAATCTCCGTTCCACAGACAAGGAAAGGCTGTCCGGGCTTTATCTTTTTCAGAAAAATATCGGGCACTCCGGGATAATGATGATCGATGAAACAATAGGGCATACGCAGGGAAAGGGCCCGCGCAACACTATCCTCCGCAAAAACGGGAATCGGGCCGAAGCGACAGAAAGGGCGCAAATCGTCCAATCCGCCTACATGGTCGTAATGCTCGTGGGTGATAAGCACGGCGTCTATCTTTTCGAAAGGCATGCCAAACGCTTGTGCCCGGAAGTCGGGGCCGCAATCGATGAGGATGCGGGCATCTTCCGTCTCCACAAGAGCGGAAGTACGCAACCGCCTGTCCCTGGGGTCGTTCGAAGTACAGACAGCGCAAGTACAGCCGATCTGGGGTACGCCTGTCGATGTTCCGCTTCCCAATATCCTGATTTTCATTCCTCGTCAAATAAAGTTTACCTCCGGATGAATTTCGATTCCGAACTTTTCGAAGACGGAAACCCGTATGGCATCCGAAAGTGCCACGACATCGCTCCCGCTTGCCCCGCCGAGGTTGACCAGCACCAGCGCCTGTTTATCGTGCACAGCCACCGGTCCCAACGCTTTTCCTTTCCAGCCGCAGCAATCGATCATCCAACCCGCCGGAATCTTCACCCTTCCGTCTTCCAGGTCGTAGTAAGGCATCTGCGGATATTCCTTCTGCAAGCTTTCCAGTTTCTCACGCCCTACGACCGGATTCATAAAGAAACTTCCGGCATTTCCCCTCACTTTCGGGTCGGGCAGTTTGCTCTGCCGTATATCTATAATCACCTGACGGACGACAGGCAAAGAAACTGTCGGGTATTTCGCCAACTCCTGCCGGATGCTTCCGTAATCGAGCATATAGCGTTCCTCTTTGCCGAGCCGGAAGTGGACGTATGTGATAAATACGGGTTTGTTTTCGGGGCGTTTGAATATGCTGTCGCGATAGGCATAGCCGCATTCCTCTACCGGGTAAACGCGCTCTTTCCCATTGATATCGACTGTTTCCACAGATGTGATGAGGTCTTTTACCTCCACGCCGTAGGCTCCGATATTCTGCACCGCGCTTGCCCCCACCTCTCCGGGAATGAGCGAAAGATTCTCGGTCCCGTACCAGCCTTTCGCCACGCAGTAGGCTACGAAATCATCCCAAACGACTCCGGCCCCCACTCTCACCTCCACATGCTTTTCCGTCTCTCCGGTCACCTCGATGCCTTCGATGCGCGAATGGAGAACCACCCCGTCATAGTCTTTGGTAAAAAGCAGATTGCTGCCGGCGCCTATATGCAGAAAAGGGTTTGTAACACTCCCTCCGGAGATGTGTTTCTTCAGCTCTTCCACCGAAGCGTACTCCAGAAAACGGGCGGCATTCGCATCGATGCCGAAAGTATTGTGAGGTAATAGAGAATACATATACAGATTATAAAATGATTATACAAGATTATAAGGAAGCCATGTTGCCGGGATTACACCTGCGCAGCTTCCCGCAATTTTCTTTCCAAGCACTAAATGCTGGTATCTTCGAACTTATAGAGTTCCCACCCTCCGTTTTTCCGGCGGAAATAAAGGATGTTGGAGAATCCGTTTCCGATACCTTTCAATGCAAGGATTTTGATGGGCGACCGGTCGTCATTCCGTTGCCCGTAACTTATGTTAGAAAGGCGTTCGGTAGGCAATTCGGGTTTGAAAGCAAACCATTGGTTCAAATCGAGCGTGGTTTCCAAAATGGAGAAATCATCGTCCGGATCGGTAGTGACAAAAGCCAACGGCTTTTGTACACGCTGGCTCTGGAAAAGGCTGTCGGAGGCAAAACGGACGAAAAACTCCACGAAACCCTCGCCTTCGCCCCGCTCAGCAGGACGCATATTGACGGCTTCGAGTATCCACGCTCCCTTGATACGTTCGAAATAATACTTCTTCACCATCTTCGTTGCCATAAAAATCCATTCCACCTGCACGGAAGTGAGGGACGTATCTCCCACCAAATCCATGTCTTCTTCTCTGTCGAACAAGAGCGTATAGTAACTTTGTCCGGCAAACAAACTGTCGTGCTTCCAATACCGTTCCTCTATCTTAATCTTCTCGTCGCCCTTGTAATAAGACAAAGGAAACTTTATCCGCTTACGCTGCAACTCGTCATCGGAAGCAAAATTGTAAATAAAATCGTCGAAAGACTCGTCCGCCTCCGTCGGCTTCGGTTCTTCAGGCAATTTCTGTTGGCGGACGGTATCGGCCTTATGCCGGATAGAGTCCACCTCACGGGTAATAGATGCAAAGGGGTCGACGTTTGCTTTTTTGTTCCCGCAGGCAACAAGAAAGCCCAACATTGCAACCCCTGCAATTATTTTTTTCATTGTTTTAATTTGGCACTTAACTTTTCGAGCATATCCACCGTCATACTTTCCAAATCGTAAGCCGGCTTCCACCCCCATTCTTCACGGGCGCAAGTATCGTCCAGGCTATCGGGCCAGCTATCGGCAATGCGTTGTTTCAGCGGATCCACATCATAGATCATCTCAAAATCGGGCACATGCTTTTTGATAGCCTGATAGATGGCTTCCGGATCAAAACTCATGGAGGCGATATTGAAAGCATTGCGGTGTATCAGTTTCGACGGATCGGCCTCCATCAGCATAATCGCCGCGTTCAACGCATCGGGCATGTACATCATATCCATTAAGGTGCCTTTTTGAATAGGACACACAAATCTTTCCCCTTTCACCGCAGAGTAATATATGTCGACTGCATAATCGGTCGTTCCGCCTCCCGGAGGAGTCACATTGGAAATAACGCCGGGGAAACGCACCGCCCGGGTATCTACTCCGTATTTATTGAAATAGTAATCGCTCAGCAACTCTGTAGTCACTTTAGTGACACCATACATCGTCCTCGGCCGTTGAACGGTATCCTGAGGAGTTTTGGTATGCGGAGTGCTTGCGCCGAAAGAGCCGATGGAGCTCGGTGTAAAGACAGCGCAATTCTGTTCGCGCGCTACTTCCAAGACATTCCACAAACCGTCGATTCCTATTTTCCAGGCAAGCTTCGGCTTCGATTCGGCAACTACCGAAAGCAAAGCGGCCAGATTGTAGACAGTATCGATGCGGTATTCTTTTACCACCTTCGATATCATTTCTCCGTTTGTGACATCAACGACCGCCGACGGCCCCGAATCTTTCAATTCGCCCTTAGGCTCTGCTCCGGGTATATAACCGGCCACAACATTCGTGTTCCCATAGCGGTGACGTAGTTCCATCGTCAGCTCCGATCCAATCTGTCCGGTAGCTCCAATAATCAAAATGTGTTCCATTCTTTCTTTGTACTAAAGATATTAAGCTAAAATAGTGCACAAAGTAAATACTTTTTTTTCAGATTTAAATCAAAAAGATATTGTTTATTCCAATAAAAATAGTGTCCTTTGCATATAACTTAATAACTCAAACACTATGTACGGTAGAATGCAGAAACATCTCAGCCAGACATTGGCTGAAATAAAGGAAGCCGGGCTTTATAAAGAAGAACGGCTCATTGAAAGTTCACAACAAGCAACAATCACTGTAAAAGGGAAAGAAGTGCTTAACTTTTGCGCCAACAACTATTTAGGTTTATCCAACCATCCCCGCCTGATCAAAGCCTCGCAAGAGATGATGGACCGCCGCGGATACGGGATGTCGTCCGTCCGTTTCATCTGCGGCACGCAAGACATACATAAAGAGTTGGAAGCCGCCATCTCCGAATACTTCCGGACAGAAGATACCATTCTATATGCCGCCTGCTTCGATGCGAACGGAGGAGTATTCGAACCCCTGTTCGGCGAAGAGGACGCTATCATCTCGGACTCTTTGAACCACGCTTCCATCATCGATGGCGTACGGCTTTGCAAAGCGAAGCGTTACCGCTATGCGAACGCCGACATGCAGGATCTGGAAAGATGCCTGAAAGAAGCGCAAGCGCAACGTTTCCGCATCATCGTCACCGACGGGGTGTTCTCAATGGACGGTAACGTAGCTCCTATGGATCGAATCTGCGACCTTGCAGAAAAATACGACGCGCTGGTAATGGTGGACGAATCGCACTCGGCAGGCGTGGTGGGCGCTACCGGACACGGAGTAAGCGAATTGTTCAAGACTCACGGACGCGTGGACATTTACACCGGAACGCTGGGCAAGGCTTTCGGCGGCGCATTGGGCGGTTTCACCACCGGACGCAAAGAAATCATCGACCTGCTGCGCCAACGCAGCCGTCCGTACCTCTTCTCCAACTCACTGGCACCGGGCATCATAGGCGCGAGCATCGAAGTTTTCAAGATGCTGAAGGAAAACAACGACCTGCACGACAAGCTGGTAGAGAATGTGGCTTATTTCCGCGATAAGATGACAGCCGCAGGATTCGACATCAAACCGACTCAAAGCGCTATTTGCGCCGTCATGCTGTATGATGCCAAACTGTCTCAGGTTTTTGCGGCGCGGATGCAGGAAGAGGGAATTTATGTGACCGGATTCTATTATCCGGTGGTTCCGAAAGAACAGGCTCGAATCCGAGTGCAGATTTCCGCCGGACACGAAAAAGAACATTTGGATAAGTGCATAGCCGCATTTATCAAGGTAGGCAAAGATCTCGGAGTGCTATAACGCGAAGCTCCGGCAACATGAGCATACGGCAAACACGGGTGTCTCCCGCCTTCGCCGTATACTCATTATTTAATGTATCCGCCGAAACTCATATCCAAACCTCAAAAAAACGAACTCAATGGAAGAACTTACCCTCACTACCCCCGCACTTCTTTTTTCGGCAGTTTCGCTGATCCTGCTGGCATATACCAACCGGTTTCTATCTTATGCGCAGTTGGTTCGGCAATTACGCGACCGCTACATGGAAGATCCCGCAGACATTACGGTGGCGCAGATCGAGAACCTGCGGAAACGCCTGAACCTGACACGCACCATGCAAGGACTGGGAATAGCAAGTCTTTTCCTCTGTGTTGTCAGCATGTTTCTCATCTACATAGGACTACAAATCCTTTCGGCTTACGTGTTCGGAATCGCGCTGATCCTGCTGATAGCCTCCTTAGGAGTATCTTTTCACGAAATACAGATATCTACCCGCTCTTTGGAAATCTATTTGGGAACAATGGAAAAAGGGCAAACCAAAAAGCGTAAATAAAAAAAGCTGCCCGGAATTTCTTCCGGACAGCCCTATATAAATCATTCGTACTTAACGCGTCATCAACGTTGCGCCAGCTGTGAGTCGACAAAGAAGATACCGGCATCGCCCGCTTTCTTAATTTTGTCGACAATACCTTGTACAGTAGCTTCTTCTTCCACCTGCTCCCGAACGAATCCCCACAAGAAATCCTGGGCAGCCTTATCTTTCTCAGCTGCGGCAACATCTACCAACTTGTCTACCAATTCAGAGATGTGGCATTCGTGTTTGTACACGTGCTCAAACACTTCCAAGGGAGTGCCCCAACCGGTAGGCACCACGTCTATCTTGTCCAATTTGGCAGTACCTCCACGCTTGATAAGAAAATCGGCCATGGAGCAAGCATGCTGTACTTCTTCAAAATATTGTTTTCTCATCCAATGAGCGAAACCGCTATAGCCTTCTTTATCAAAATAGAAAGACATTGACAGATACAGGTTTGCAGACCACATTTCCATCGTGATCTGTTCATTCATTGCATTTTGTAACTTTTCTGAAATCATAATCGTTTTTATTTTAAAATTATCAACAATTCCTTTATTTGAACTAATTACAAAAGTAACAAGGTTCCAAAAAGATTTGTTTCATCTCATCCTTTTTTTTAAACTACATTCACATCTTCATATCAGTTCGGCAGAAGTATAGCTTTGGGGCAATTTCCGGCAATTGTAACCGGAAACCATCGCTTCTCCGTAAGCTCCGGCAGAGCGAATGGCGATCAGGTCACCCCGCCTTACCTTATTCAGGTCTATCGCCTTGCCAAACACATCGGAAGTTTCGCAAACAGGTCCCACTACATCATACGCTTGCACAACATCGTCGGAGGTAAGATTCTCTATCTTATGATACGCCTGATACAAAGCAGGGCGAATCAACTCCGTCATACCCGCGTCCAAGATAGCGAACTTTTTCTTCGTTCCCTGCTTGACATACAACACCTTCGATATCAATGAACCGCACTGACCGACAACAGATCGCCCGAGCTCGAAGTGCAACGTTTGATAAGGACGGAGCTTCAACTGCCCCGCATAAGTCGCGAAGTAATCTTTGAAGTTGGGAACGGCCTGGCGGTTAGGATGTGCATAATCAATGCCCAAACCGCCGCCGACATTGATATGCTCTACCAGAATACAACGTGCCTCCAACTTGTCTTGCAGCTCATTTACTCTGTTGCATAAAGCAATAAAATCGCCCATATCCATAATCTGAGAACCGATATGGAAATGAAGCCCGATAAACTTCACGTTCTTCATCTCCAAAGCCGTGTCGACAACCCGGTCCATATCTTCCATACTTATTCCGAATTTATTCTCGGCCAGCCCCGTTGTAATATTAGCATGGGTATGCGCTCCCACGTCCGGATTGATACGAAAAGCCACTTTCGCCACTTTATTCTGTGCGGCAGCCAATTCGTTGATCACTTCCAGTTCGGGAACAGACTCTACATTGAAGCAGAAAATGCCGTGCTCCAGCGCGAGATTGATTTCCCAATCGGCCTTGCCTACACCGGCAAACACAATCTTATCGGCAGAAAATCCGGCACGGATGGCGGCACGGATTTCTCCGCCGCTCACGCAATCGGCACCCAATCCGCTTTCACGAATCACAGAAAGCAGTTTGGGATTGACGTTCGCTTTCATGGCATAATGCACTGCATAATTCGGATATTTGATTGTCTCCCGGTGAATGGCAGCCAACGTATTGCGCAACACGTCCGTATCGTAATAATAAAAAGGAGTCGGTAAAGAACGAAACTTATCAAGAGGAAACACTCCTTTCATTGCCTGATATTTATTTGATTCATATTAATAAAGGTATGGCAAATCACACTCAAAAATCCCTATCCTACAAAGACTTATCGTTAAAGAGCATATCACTCAACGATTGCAGCGCCTTTTTCTTGTCACATTCACGAACAAGAAACGAAATATTGTAATTGCTGCCACCGAACGAAATCATCCGCACCGGAATATCTCTCATCGCATCCAACGCCCGGGCTTCAAAACCGACATTTTCCCATTCCAGATCGCCCACCACGCAAACAATGCACATGTCCTCATCCACAGTCACCGTCCCATATTTCTTCAGGTCGTCGAGTATCTCATTCAAATGCTTCGTATTGTCTACAGTCACGGAAACCCCTACCTCCGACGTACAAATCATATCGATGGAAGTCTGGTAGCTTTCGAATATCTCGAAGACCTTGCGCAAGAAACCATGAGCCAGCAACATCCGACTCGATTTTATTTTGATCGCCGTAATGTTTTCCTTGGCGGCCACCGCCTTTATCTTGCCTTTTTCCGTATCGTTGGATATCAATGTCCCCGGAGCTTCCGGCGCCATCGTATTCAACAGACGCACGGGAATATTAGCATATTTGGCAGGCTGCACGCAAGTAGGATGCAAAATCTTCGCGCCGAAATAAGCCAACTCTGCCGCTTCTTCGAAATGCAACTGACGAACCGGTGCCGTTTTATCCACAATCCTCGGATCGTTATTGTGCATGCCGTCGATATCCGTCCAAATCTGAATTTCGGACGCACCTACCGCCGCGCCTATCAGAGAAGCCGTATAGTCGCTCCCTCCCCGCTGAAGATTATCGATCTCACCATATGCGTTGCGGCAAATAAATCCCTGAGTAATATAAATTTCCGCATCCGGATAAAGCTCCAGCTGCATGTTCAGTTTTTCCTTAATATAGACAGGATCGGGCTCCGCATTCTTATCGGTACGCATATATTCCAAAGCCGGCAACAACACAGAGTTTACTCCACACTCCTGCAAATAAAAGTTCATCATCGCCGTAGAAATCAACTCACCCTGTGCCAGCACCACTTTCTCTTCAAATAAAGTAAAGAGGTCTTTGGTATAAGAGCGTATATAATCGAAATGGGCCTTGACGGTATCCATCCCTTTCTGTTTATACTCCCGAGTGGCGTAAAGCTCATCAACATGCTGCTTGTATTTAGCTTCCAGCTTATTGATAATCTCGTTGGCACCCTCCGGATTCTTCTTATACAGATAGTCCGAAATTTCCACCAAT
Organism: Bacteroides pyogenes DSM 20611 = JCM 6294; assembly: GCF_000428105.1. Classification (GTDB taxonomy): domain Bacteria; phylum Bacteroidota; class Bacteroidia; order Bacteroidales; family Bacteroidaceae; genus Bacteroides; species Bacteroides pyogenes. The sequence continues at coordinate 36,324 of NZ_ATZH01000038.1, forward strand.
GTATTTGTAGTTCCCGACATGGCAGACAGAACCACTATTTTTCTTTCACCATCGGTAATCAATTTGGCTACTTCCTTCATGCGTTGAGCAGAACCTACGGAAGTTCCTCCAAACTTTAAAACTTTCATTTTCGTTACTGTTTTAATTATCTATATTTAAATCTATCTCTATGGTTTTCAACTCCGGAATATATTCGTCGGTCACATCGGTTATATAATGTTCCTTACAACAATATACCCTGCCGGGGTATTCTTTGAGCAACTGGAGATTATGCGTAGTGATAATGACAGAAGATCCCGTCTCACAAATGTTATGAAGTATGCCGACAATAGCCCTTCCGGTCTCTGCGTCCAGATTCCCCGTCGGCTCATCGGCAAGGATGATCTCCGGCGAATTGAGCACGGCCCGTGCTATCACAATTCGTTGCTGCTCGCCTCCCGAAAGCTCGTTCGGAAGTTTATACCCTTTATTCGACATTCCCACCAATTGCAGCACTTCATCAATTCGGTCTTTCATCTCCTGCTTGTTTTTCCAGCCGGTGGCCCGAAGCACAAACTCAAGGTTATCATACACCGTACGGTCTGTCAATAACTGGAAATCCTGAAATACAATACCCAATCTTTTTCTTAACTGCGGAATATGTTTCCGCTTAATAGAGCACATATCATACCCCAGCACTTCCGCTTCGCCGCTCAGCACATCCAGTTCGCCGTACAAAGTTTTCAGCAGACTTGTTTTTCCCGATCCTACTTTCCCTATCAGATAAACAAACTCTCCTTTATGCAACTCCAGATTGACCTCCTTCAGCACACAAAGTTCCTGCTGATGAATCTCTACATCTTTATATCGAATCAATGTCTCTTCCATGTGTCACTATGCCTGTCGCTCAACTCCCGGGCAAGGTCTTCAATGCGATACCCCTTTGAAGCAAGTAATACAATCAAATGATAAATCAAGTCGGCTCCCTCATAAATCAAGCGTTCATCGGTTCCGTTCGTGGCCTCAATCACTGTTTCCACAGCCTCCTCTCCTACCTTTTGCGCGATTTTATTTATTCCCTCGCGAAACAGGCTGGTGGTATAAGAGCCCTCAGGCATTTCTTCACGGCGTTTATCGATAAAGTCTTGCAGCAGTTTTAAAAACATGAGAGGTTCCTCGTTTTTCTCCCCCCAACAAGTATCCGTACCCGTATGGCAAACAGGACCCGCCGGGTTTACCTCAATCAAAAGCGTGTCATCGTCACAATCGGCTTTCACTGAAACCACCCGAAGGAAATTGCCGCTTTCTTCCCCTTTTGTCCACAAACGCTTTTTAGAACGGCTATAAAAAGTTACCTTCCCGGATTCCATAGTCCGGTCGTAAGCCTCCCTGTTCATGAACCCCAGCATCAGAACTTTTCTTGTCTCACTATCTTGTATGATAGCCGGGATGAGTCCATTCATTTTATCGAAATCCAGCATGCTATATTTACTATTTATAAATTACCGACGATGGATCACCGTTCGGCCATTTTGTTCTTATCGGAATATTCTGTGCGCAAAGATAAGATTTTAATTCGGGAATTTTTATTTCTCCGAAGTGAAAAACGCTGGCAGCCAATGCCGCATCCGCTTTTCCAATTACAAACGCGTCACGAAAATGCTCTTTGGTTCCGGCTCCACCCGAAGCAATCACCGGTATAGACAGTTGCCCGGCTAAAGCAGCAAGCACATTGTTGGCATATCCGTTCTTTACCCCGTCATGGTCCATACTTGTGAACAGCACCTCTCCTGCTCCCCGACCCTGCGCCTCTTTCGTCCATTCGCACAATTCCTTATCCGTCTCTATCCGTCCCCCGTTCAAAAAACATTTCCAACCCGAATCGGTTTGTTTGGCATCGACAGCCAACACACAAACCTGCGAACCGAAATGTTTGGCTATTTGGTCGATCAAGTTCGGATTGCGAATAGCGGAAGAGTTTATGGATATTTTATCCGCCCCGGCATTCAGAAGTCGGTCTACATCGCCAAGCTCATTAATTCCTCCTCCCACAGTAAACGGTATATTTATATTGGCAGAAATCCGCCTAACCAAGTCCGTAAAGGTTTTACGCCCTTCATGTGTGGCAGTGATATCCAAAAAGACAAGTTCGTCGGCGCCCTGTTCGCTGTAAGTGCGCGCCAATTCCACAGGATCGCCCGCATGCCGCAAATTCACGAAATTCGTTCCTTTTACGGTTTGCCCATCCTTAATATCCAAGCAAGGTATGATTCTTTTTGCTAACACGGTTTTATTTACATTTTATATTTCATAAAAATAATCCGGGACATCCGGAACAACTTATAAGAAAACACGTAAGTCTTTCAAAGAAATGCGACCCTCGTATAGCGCCTTTCCGAAAACAACCCCGGACACCTTCATCTCATTCAAAGCAATGATGTCATCCACTCTGCCCACTCCCCCGCTGGCTATCAGATAAAGTTCCGGGAATCGTTCCAACACTTCCTTATACAGATCGACGGAAGGTCCTTCGAGCATACCGTCGCAATCTATATCGGTACAGATCACTTTACGGATTCCCTCATCTACATAATCTCCGAGAAACGGCAAAAGTTCACGTTCGCTTTTGTCTTTCCATCCGTTCACTGCAATTTGGCGTCCCTTCACATCGGCTCCGAGGATAATCCTTTCACTTCCATAGACAACCAGCCAATGAGAAAAACACTGAGGGTCTTTCACCGCTATACTTCCTCCGGTAACCATCTGAGCGCCACACTCAAAAGCAATTCTTAAATCTTCATCGCTCTTTATCCCGCCGCCAAAATCAATGACCAACGATGTATGCGTGGCGATTCGTTCCAACACCCGGTAATTTACGATATGACGAGAAGCCGCCCCATCCAAATCGACCAAATGCAGCCTGCGGATACCATTTGCCTCAAACTCCTTGGCAACCTCCAACGGATCTTCATTATATACTTTTTTAGTATCATAATCTCCCTGAGAAAGGCGCACGCACTTCCCCTCGATCACATCAATAGCCGGAATAATTTCTATCATCTATACATCTATCGTTTATACTGTTTTGATTCAATAAACCGTTCCTTCTTTTCTGCAAAATCTATTTTTGAAAAAATCAGAAACCGGATCGCAATTACAAAGCCAGAAAGTTCTTCAAAATCCGTTCGCCCACTTCACCGCTTTTTTCGGGATGAAACTGGACAGCATAGAAATTGTCCTTATGCAACGCTGCGCTGAACGGATGGATGTAGCCGGTCTCGGCAACGGTAAATTCACAAACCGGTACATAAAAACTATGCACGAAATAAACATACTCTTCGTATCCGAATTTGTCGAACAATCGACAGTTGACATTCCGGATGGTATTCCATCCCATATGCGGCACCTTGTCTTCATGCTTCTGCGGAATGAAACGCCTGACATCGGCACCGAAAATATCAAGACAATCGGTCTCTCCTTCCTCTGAATACCTGCACATCAATTGCATACCCAGGCAAATTCCTAAAACCGGTTGGCGCAAAGACTTTATCAACTTGTCCAAGCCCGATGTCCGCAGATATTCCATAGTTGTTCCGGCCTCTCCCACACCCGGGAAAATCACTTTATCAGCAGACCGGAGCAATGCCTCGTCCGCTGTAATCAGAGTTTCCACTCCCAACCTCTTTAACGCGCAATCAACCGACCGTACATTTCCGGCGTTATATTTCAATATAGCTACTTTCATGAGCTAAATATCATTATTTTATCATTAGATATCACACACTCCGACCTATTCTGTCGCAAAAATAACAAATTATTGCTAAACAAGACATCTCCGAATCATAAAGTTGAAATAAACCCGAGTAAATCTTACGATTCGGAAGAAAACATTCACAGATATCCTAATCCGATACCCATCAAAGCCAAAAACTTTTTTCATAACAATATACTCAAAATGAGATAATAAACTTTTCTCTTATTTTCTTTCTAAAAAACTTTCTTTAAAAACGTTTGCAAATTTGCAAGAAATAGCTACCTTTGCACCCGCAATCGAGAGAGATTACTAAACAAAAACTTTTTGGTGCGTTAGTTCAGTTGGTTAGAATACATGCCTGTCACGCATGGGGTCACGGGTTCGAGTCCCGTACGCACCGCTCTAAATGAGAATCTAAAACATTTAGAAAGCTTCATTATTTTTGGGTGCGTTAGTTCAGTTGGTTAGAATACATGCCTGTCACGCATGGGGTCACGGGTTCGAGTCCCGTACGCACCGCTCTCCTTTCTTTTATGAAGCATACAGGAAACTCAGTACAAATAGTAATAGGCGACATCACCCAATTGAAGGTAGATGCCATTGTGAATGCTGCCAACACATCTTTACTTGGCGGCGGCGGAGTGGACGGCGCTATCCATCGAGCTGCCGGTAAAGAACTTCTGGAAGAATGCCGTACATTAGGAGGTTGCAACACAGGCGATAGCAAAATGACTGATGCCTACAAACTGCCATGCAAGAAAATAATCCATACCGTTGGTCCTATATGGCATGGCGGTAATTATAACGAGGCTGAACTGCTCGCTTCATGCTATCACACAGCGTTGCAGCTGGCAGAAGATAACAACCTACAGAGCATCGCCTTTCCCTGTATCAGTACCGGTATTTACCGCTATCCACGCGAAGCCGCGGCCAAAATTGCTTTAGATACCATCTTTAGTCATATCAAAAACGGGACTTACAAAGGCAATGTTATTCTCTGCTGCTTTATGGAAGAGGATGCAAAGATTTATAGGGAATTGCTATACAACATGTAAAACTCTTTTTTATTCTCCTAATTCAGACATACTTTTGAAACAGTATCCCGGATATACTTTATAAAGAAGAATACGGCCCTGATTATCCGCGTCGGCCCATACAAAACCCCGAGGTTGTGCCGGCATTTTGACTTTACCTTTGCATTATCACAACCTCCAACCAATCCGGTTTGGCAGTTGCCCGGCTTAGTCCATCGGCGGTGAAATATCGGGTCGTCCAAGGTAGATCGTCCAAGATACAGCCTCCGGAGCTCCTCCACTCTTGTGTTTATATTTCTCATGTCCTTTGGCGGAATTACATTAAGCACTGACAATCTTTCAATCTATTAACCACAAAAATGGGCAACCCGTCGGAAGAGTGAAAAATGACAGTGTTCCCGGTTTTTACAAAAGAAAGAAAAACTTAATCTTAAAAAGACTAACAAAACATACAAATCGACTGACAAATCATAGAAAGAAACCGTAGGGCTATCAACAGATATATAAAACAAACTTTGGAGAATCAGCTTAAATTAGCAGATTGATTTCATTAAAGTCCATATTGAACACTGATAAATTAGTTTCCGTGCTGTTTATTCCATTGCTTAGGGGTGAGTCCCGTATGTTTTTTAAAGATCCGGTAAAAAGACACTTCGTTTGTAAATCCGGACATTTCAAAGATTTCGAATGTTGAATATATTGGGTCTTTCGAGGTAAGCAATGATTTGGCATATTCCACTCTGTAGGTGTTAATAAAGTCGGAAAAAGAAGTGTTCAGCTCTTTGTTGAGGTAATTGGAAACATATGTACGATTGCTTCCTGTGAGCTTGGCAACATCTGTAATGAGCAGCCCTTTTTTACGGAACAGCTGTTGGCTTTCTACAATTTCACAAATCGTCTCTCCAAGAAGAAAAGAATCCGGAATTTCGGTGTCATTGACCACAAGGCTGTCATCATGTACATCTATTATATCTATGGCATTTGGAGCAGCCGGCATAATTTTAGATTTCCTCATTTGTTCGTCCCGGCAGAAGTCTATTGCAGTAAACTTCTGCCTGAACCCGATGTATGCCACAGAAAAAATCATGGAAGTGAAAATCACCGAAGGAATGATAACCATCCATGACTTTTGAATGAAAAAATCGCGTCCAATGTAGTTGGCTATGGACGACAAGAGAGCGAAGATTAAGAATACGGTTAGCAGCGAACGTATGGGAGCCAATGTCTTTCCCTCAGTGTTGGCATAGAAGTTTTTGACCCGGTGATTGAAATGTGTGAGTTTTTTAAAACCAAAATAGCATACCAAAATCAATTGGAGGGCAAAGAGGAATTTCATAAAGAGTAGTCTGTAACATTGTGCTTTAGCAGCAGATGAGAAAGTAGCGGATAATGAGGTATTCCCGTAAAAGCGGCTTTCTACAAAAGAAATTCGTTCGTCTCCCATGATGATATAAAGCAGTGCGGCAGTCAGACTCACAATAAGGGCGGGAAGCAATACCCAATAGTGACGGATGCGGAGAGGAGTGTCTTCCGTCAATTTACAAATGTATAAATAGTATAGCGGATAGACTGCCAACATGCAAAATGCATAGATACTCTCAATGATTGAGAACAGGTGACTATTCTTGTTGAAATAAACCGCATGAGAGAAATAAAGCACGGTACACACCAGCATGAAGCCGGTCAATAATCTTTTGGCCGGATCTGCAGTTCGATATTCTTTGAGAAAAAGCAGTGACCAAAAGAGGCACACTCCGAAAGGGAGAGTGGAGAATATGGCGTTTATCATTGTTTCGATTTTTGAATGGAACAAAGATAAATATAATATTAAAAAAAACAAAATATAGAAAAAGAAGTACACCGGATTCTTGACTCTTTCTCTGTTCGGTACCGGAGAATGACAATGTGCAAATTGATACGCGGCGCCAATGCGGACAAACCATGTCCTATTCCCGTCATCTTGTTCACTCTGTCCATGCAGTAGCTAACAAAAGAATTCCGGAAAGTATCTTATGAATCTACAAGGTGTATTTTATCAGACGCTTACGATAATTTAAAGTTTTCGCAAAATAGTTAAAGGGAGTTTCGTACATTCTTCTATCAAGCTTATTTCAATACCTTTTTCTTTCATCTTTTTTGCAATATCCAACGTTTTTATATCAAAACCAGATACATTGTCAAAAAAGTAGTTTCCCATAAATTCAAGAGCATTACAAATTTGCTTATGGCCTATTTCCGAGTTTACATCTAAGCCTGCAAAAGGAGTACGGTCTGCGTGCATAACAAGATAGTAAATACCTCCGATAAGAAGTGCGGAGACAACTTCTATTTCAAAAGGTGCATCTTTGAAAATCCGTTGATATTTCTCTACGAGTGGAATGGTGTGCAACTCTCTGAGTCTTGCCGTACGACGCGTTGTTTCATTATCTTCAAAAAGCTCCCAACGAAGCAACTGTTGCATTTCCGTATTTTCTTTCAGCGAAACAAAAAGATTTTTCAGAATATGGAGATATTCTTCTCTATCACTAACAGGTAAAACGGTTTTTGTTACCTCAGTAAACCAATAATCATACTTTTTTACAAACTCATCAATAAACTCTTCTACGTTACTATAGCGGTTGTAGAATACAATCGCTTCCATTTGGGCTTCTTCGGCAATATTCCGAACTGTTAAGTTAGAAAATCCAGCTCTTTTCACAAGTTGAACAGCCGCCTTATCAATGACATTTTCTATCTCTTGTTTTGTCCTTCTTTTTCTTCTCTCTTTTTTCATTTTTAGATTTCAATTAAAGATCATAAAGACTTTTCCATGCCAATGATAAACTTCTCTGTAAGTTTATCCAAATATTCTCTATGATGAGAGGTTAATACGCTTATTCGTAATTGGCTTCTTTAATATGAACGGCAGGATATGCGATTCCGATGGTAAAGATATTATTTTCTTGCAGAAGCCTTGCCATTTTCATATACTTTTTTTGGCCCTATAACGAATCGTGTGGGTAGGCCATGTCAAGTTTACCCGACATGTAGTAGATCATTCTTATGAAGTTGTCTACGTTGCTGTATCCCCTAGCTCTTCTTTTGGCCAGTTGAATTTTAGAGTTAATACCTTCTAGCACACCATTGGTAACGCCTCTATTCTCAAAATAAGAGACTATACCAGACCAATGTGCTTTGATGGTGTTTACAAATTTGCGAAACGGTTCTAACTTGGCATCAATGGCAACATCGCACCAAAATGCCAAATAGCCCT
>NZ_ATZH01000039.1 GCF_000428105.1 Bacteroides pyogenes DSM 20611 = JCM 6294
AAAACATAAAGCATCTGTAATCAATGCGGTAAGAGCCAAAATCATAGCAAGGTCTTTTGCTGTGATACGAAGGCAGACTCCATTTGTAACATTGGTAGCATAATAAAAGGGGCTTAACTTCGAAAAATTCTTAGGTTTAGGAAGTAGCTATACACTTCTGAAGAGTAGTTATGTCTATATAAGAACTTACCCAAGGATACGTTAATATTCGTAAACCTGGGTAAGATTTTATAGATATTGTTTGGAGAGGACTTAGAATTCACCCTCTTCTATTTTTTATTATGCAGTTTTTGTCCGGCATAATTTCTCTGACGGCGGAATAAAACATGCTTTGTCGTTACAGGTATATGCCTGCCTTATAAATCATATATGTGCACTGCGGTGGGTATATATGCCTACCATGCTGAGCATATATATCCACCATGCTGGCCATATATACTCACCATAGCTGACTATATATACCCACCGTGATGACCATATATACCCACCGTGCCGAACATATCTTCCCGCTGTGTTTTATCTGATGCTCTGCTGAAGCACCAGTAAACTTTCGGGGCCCATGTTGAAGAGCAGATCGATGATGCTGAGGTTGGGAAGGAATCCCAGCTTCGGTTCGAATACCTGGTAATAGGGGTGGGGGATGAATTCGGAATCTGTTGTCCGGAAGTCTTTCTTCGGATGGATCGCCTCCCTGAAGTCCGCTTCTCCGGCTGTAAACTCCGTCTTGTATTCCGGTGTCCGCTCGATGCGGGGGTGAAGGTCAATCAGTTCGCAGACCAAGCGGCATATTTCTTCGTTGAAATCGGCGAGAAATTCATATCGCTTCTCATAGAAAGGGCGGAAGTCGTCCTTGTAATATTCAAAGAAAGGCGTGCTGTTGTAAGCCGATTCGATAGCGTTCCAGTGCAAATGCCGCCAATTGCCGTGGTCGGAAATACGGATGTCTTTCATCGGGCATTTCGCCTGAGCCGGTTTGACGGTGGGTATGGAGAGCGCCAGTTCGCCGTCCGGTGCGGCAATGGTACACCGGTTGCGGTACGTCTGCTTGGTGTAGTGATCGTGTTGCTCCACATAGATCCGGTCGTATATCAAGAACTTCGTGTAGTACTCTACGGGGGCAAGATAAGCGGAAGACAAATAGGCTGTTTTCATAAAGTTAATGCTGGGAGGTGATTGACTGGTTATTATCACTATTGCTTCTAAATGATAGAATCTGTATTGTTATTCTATATTCATCGGCCGTTTAAGGCTGCTTCATCTGACCTTCCTAAGGAAGCGGTTCCAACGGTATCCGCTGAATGCTCCGCTCTTTTGCTCTTTCGAGAACCAAATAAGCGAGGCTTTTCCGATCAGATGATCGTGCGGAACAAAGCCGAACAGTCTGGAGTCGGAGAGGTTGAAGCTGGCGTTGGACGCCATCCAGTAATAGTCTTTCGTAAAATAACAATGCTGCGTGGGTTTTCCGTCTATATACAGTGTGTCGTTCTTTATTTCAGCCTGCCTGCCTTCGTGCAGCACGAGCGTGTTGCGCAGCAGCGTGATGTTCCAAGGATAGACGCGAAGCACCTTTCCTTTACCCGGAATGATGAGCGGCTTCGGCGCTCCGGTATCTCCTTCCTGCAACCGAGATATCCACCGATTGGGTTTCGTCGCCTGTTCCAACAGGTAAAACTCGTATCGGCTGAAGCTGCGTACGTGCGTACTGTCGTTTCTGCCCATCACACCTTCGTTGGTGATGGAGAGCGAACGGAGCAGCAACTCGATATCTTTTTCTTTGGAAGCCGGATAGGCATACAGCTGTTTCTTGTCCGGATTGACTTCCGCTTCGGGTGAAACCACAGAGAAACAAGAGTCTATAAGCAGGGTGTCTCCGGGAGTTCCGATGCAGCGGCTGATGTACACGGCACGTCGGTCGATTGCCAATTTAGTGCCGGCTACCGGATTGTTGAACACCACAATCTCCTGCTTACCCACCGGACGTTCCAGCCATCGGTGGTAGGAGAATAGCGACATGAAAGGTACGCGCAGTCCGTAGCTCCACTTGTTTACCAGAATACGCTCCCCTTGAAAGAGGGAGTTCTCCATTCCCGAATACGGAATAAGGCACGATGTGAAGGCAAAGCTTCGTATGAGAAACACCATGGCGATAATGGCCAGAAGCTTTACCCCCAGCCTTATCCATGTTTTTCTTTTCGAACCTTTGTTTTCTGCCGACATCTGTTTCTATCTGTTCTCTTGTCTTATTCCGCAAGCTTATTCCCGAAAACGGAACCCGTTTGCTCCTTATTCTTTAATGTACCCATTTGAATAGCCGTTTCCATCGGATTCTGCCGTCGAACCAGCCGCGGTCTTTATCCAGCGAAAGCCATACGACGATGGGCTTTCCCACCACATGATCTTCGGGCACGAATCCCCAGTAGCGCGAGTCGAGCGAGTTGTCGCGGTTGTCTCCCATCATCCAGTAGTAATCCATTCGGAATGTATACGAATCGGTTTTCTCGCCGTTGATGTAGAAACCGTCGGCTTTCACTTCCAACTTGTTGCCTTCGTATGCCGTGATGCAACGCTCGTACATAGGGAGGTTGTCATCCGTCAGCGTAATGGTGGCTCCCTTCGAAGGAATCCAGATGGGGCCGTAGTTGTTCCGTTCCCACCGGTTGTGCAGGTTGAGCGGATACACCTTCCGGTCGTAGCTATCCGTCTCCTTTACAATTTTGCCGACCAGCTTCTTGTTGCCTGCCAGCGTGTCGTACATCTTCTTCGTCAGCGGAAGCCGGTAGACGGGATTCAGCCTTCCCGACGAGTCGCGGCTGTCGAGTCCCATCGCTATCAGTTCACCGTCCCATCCGCCGTTCTGTATCAATATCCGGTCGTCGTTGCTGATGCCCAAGTCGCGGAACATGTTTTCGGGAATGTAGGGGCCTGTGGTCTGTACGAAGTAGTTGAATTGCAAGTTTTCCGGATTCACGGTCGCCTTGCCGTTAATCATCACCTGTCCGTCTACAATCTCCAACGTGTCGCCCGGAAGCCCCACGCAACGTTTCACATAGTTTTCCCTACGGTCTACGGGGCGGTAAACCACCTTCCCGAAAGTTCGCGGATTCGAATCGATGTATTTACGTCCGGCGGCATAGTACAGGTTGTAGACATCCCGTTGCCGGTTGCGTGTAAGGCTGTCCATCTCCACCTCCTTCGGATAGATGCTTCGTCCCGCCTGATAAGCGATGGCGTAAATATCTTCCTGCTGATTGTTCAAGGCTACGGTATCGCCTGCAGGGAAGTTGAACACCACGATATCGTTCAGCTTCACCCTGCCGAACCCCGCCACGCGTTTGTACTTCCATTGCGGCCATTCGATGTACGATTTGGTGTTTACTATGGGTAGCGTGTGCTGAGCCAGAGGCATCGACAGGGGCGTATTAGGCACGCGCGGCCCGTAGCTCATTTTGCTCACATAGAGGAAGTCGCCTACGAGCAGCGATTTCTCCAGCGATGAAGAAGGAATCTGGTAATTCTGGAAAATATAGATGTTGACGAAGTAGACGGCCACCAGAGCGAATACGATGGCGTCTACCCAACTCATCACCGTGCGTACCGCCGCGTTCTTCGACTTGCGCCAGAACGACCAGGGGATTTTCTTCGTGATGTAAATATCGAAAATGAAAGGAACCACAATCAGTCCCCACCAACTGCGCACCCAAATAAGGAAAGCGAGGTAGATGGCGGTGACGATGGCGAATTTGATCCATTGCTTGCGTGTAGCTTGTATCATGGCTTTGTTGTTTTTTTTAAATGTTCTTCAGGAAAGGGAATAGGTCGCTCATGCCCAGCAGCCCTTCGTGGGTTGCCGTGTATTCGGCTGCCATTACGGCCCCGAGGGCGAAGCCGCCCCGGTTTTTGGCATCGTGGGTGATGGTGATGCTGTCTACATCCGACTCATAGCGTATGGAGTGTATGCCGAACACCTCACCCTCGCGGATGGAGTGAATGGGAAGCTCGTCGTCGGCGGAGGCTTCTTCCTTCACCCAGCGGTCTTTACGGTCGATGTTCTCGAGGATTCCCTCCGCCAGTGTGATGGCAGTGCCGCTCGGAGCGTCGAACTTATGGACGTGGTGCGTCTCGGTCATACTCACGTCGTAGGCGGGAAAGCGGTTCATGATGCACGCCAGATACTTGTTCACCGCAGAGAATACGGCTACCCCGAGACTGAAGTTGGACGACCAGAACAAGGTTTTGCCTTCCGCCGAGCAAAGCCGCCTGACTTCTTCGCCGTGTTCCGCCATCCATCCGGTGCTTCCGGATACCACCTTCACGCTGGCTTTGAAAGCTTTTATATAATTATGGTAAGCCACCTTAGGGTTTGTGAACTCGATTGCCACGTCGGCGTTTCTAAAGGCATCGGACTCGAAAGCTTCCTGATTATCGACGTCGATGACGCAGACTATCTCATGTCCGCGACCGACGGCGATCCGTTCGATCTCCTTGCCCATCTTTCCGTAACCTATCAATGCTATTTTCATCGTTTGTTGACTTATATTCAAAATAATAGTCGCAAAGATAAGATTTTTATTACATTTGCCGCGCACATTAACGTCTTCTTAACATGGAACACCTTCTCCAATACGTATGGAAACACAAATTATTCCCTTTGCAGCCGTTGCAAACCACCGGTGGATTGCCGGTAGAAGTGATCGATCCCGGTTTACGCAACTCGAATGCAGGGCCTGACTTTTTCAATGCGAAGCTCAAGATAGACGGAACGCTCTGGGTGGGGAATGTCGAAGTGCATTCGCTTTCGTCCGACTGGTTCCGCCACGGGCACGACCGCGACCGGGCTTACGATTCCGTGATTCTGCACGTGGCGGGCAAAGTAGATACCGATATCGTGCGACCGGGCGGCGAACCACTTCCGCAGTTGCAACTAAACTGCCCGGATGCCGTGCGGACGCATTACGAAGAGTTGCGCAATGCCGACCGATACCCTTGTTGTACGGAAGTGATCGGAGCGCTGCCGAAGGTTGCCGTACACTCGTGGCTGACTTCGTTGCAAACGGAAAGGCTGCAACAGAAAGCCCTGCAAATAGGAAAACGGCTGGAGCGATGCGACCGGAATTGGGAAGACGCTTTCTTCGTTACCCTTGCCCGTAACTTCGGTTTCGGACTGAACGGAGACGCGTTCGAACGTTGGGCGGGAACGCTTCCGTTCCGCGCGGTCGACAAACATCGCGATGATTTGTTTCAGATCGAAGCTTTCTTTTTCGGGCAGGCGGGATTGCTCGACGAAACAGCTCCGCATGGGGACGCTTCGAGTCGGGCGGCTACGCCGCAGGTACAGACGGCGCATCTTACCGCTTCCGGCACTGCCGATGCCTTGCGTGCCGAAGCGAAAGCCGACGGGCTTCCTCTTCATTCGCAGGCAACCTCGACTTTAGAAACCGTTCCGGCGGATTTGCCTGCTGATGAATATTACTTCCGCTTGCAGAAAGAGTACCGTTATCTCCGTCATAAATTCGGCTTTGACGCACAGATGCAAGCGTCCGACTGGCGGCTTCTCCGCCTTCGTCCCGGTAACTTTCCGCACATCCGTCTGGCGCAGTTGGCATGGCTCTACCGGTCGGGCAGCACGCTGTTCTCCCGCCTGATGGAGGGCGAAACACTCGAAACGGTGAGAGGAATGCTTGCCGCTCGCACGTCTGATTACTGGACGGAGCATTACCTGTTTCACAAACCGTCGCCTCGCCGCGAGAAAACTTTAGGCGCAAAGTCCGTTGATTTGCTCATTATTAATACGGTGGTTCCTTTCTTGTATGCCTACGGGTTGCACAAGGCTGACGAGCGTATGTGCGACCGGGCTTTGCGTTTTCTCGATGAACTGAAGGCGGAAGACAACCACATTGTCCGTTCGTGGAGTGCTGCCGGACTGGCGGTTACATCGGCGGCGGACAGTCAGGCGCTGGTGCAACTCCGCACCGCTTACTGCGAGCAACGGAAGTGTTTGTACTGCCGTTTCGGGTACGAATATATGCGACGTTGATCGTTAACCTGTTGTGCCCTGAAAGACCGGTAATTTTGCTCAAGAGGAGCAGAGCCTTTGTTTACATCGTCCTGAGGCCCTGTTTTTATCATACAGTTTTTCTGTTCGCTTCCGATGGATTTGGCATTTGTTTGGAGCAGAGCTTCTGTTTGCACCGAACAGAGGCTCCGTTTGTTTGGAGCAGAGCCTCTGTTTCCGCCGGACAGAGCCTTTGTTTATGCCGGATGAAAATTCTGCTTACATGTCAATTATGCGGCATAATGCTGAAATCCATCCCGGAGCCGGTATCCGGCAGAACTCTGGTTTAGCTCCTTATCCTTTGCACCGGGCAGCTTCCGGCCTTCGTTCCTGTGGCGTGGACGGATTCTGTTCGCTGCCTTTGCCCCTCCCTTTTCCCTTTCTGCAAAATAAAAAAACGGTTTCTTCTATCGGTATATCCAACTTCTGATTATATTTGCAGTATAAATTAAACCCTTAATACATATCCGGTTATGACAGCAAAAAGGTTTATATTCGGTCTGTTGGCAGCCGTGTTGCTGACGGGCATATCGTTCATCTCCTGCGGCAACAGCTCGAAATCGCGGCCCAACAGTGAAGCGGTTGCGCAGGCGGGCGAAGACTTCCGCACGTTTCTGAACAAGTTTACCGCAAGCGCGGCTTTCCAATACACACGTGTGAAGTTTCCGTTGAGAACTCCCATTATACTGCTTTTGGACGATGGAGAAACGGAGAAGAAATTTCCGTTTACGAAAGAAAAATGGCCGCTGTTGGATGCCGAAACGCTGAAAGAGGAGCGTGTGGAGCAGGAAGAGGGCGGCGTATACGTCTCGAAGTTTATTGTGAATGAGCCGAAGCGGAAAGTGTTCGAGGCGGGATACGAAGAATCCGAGAACGATTTGCGGGTAGAGTTCGAACTGATGGCGGACGGGAAGTGGTATGTGGTAGACTGCTATACCGCCTGGTATGGGCACGACCTGCCTGTGGAGGAGCTGGAGGCAACCGTTCGCGAGGTGAAGGAGGAAAACGAGGCTTTCAAAGAGTTGCATCCGTAAGCAATCTATGTTTCGTTTTTGTAGCTTATGGCTTGCAGGGTGATACCAGCTTGCTTTGCGTCCGCCGGTACTTTCTGCTTGGGTGGCATGCCTGTTGTTGCAGGCGGTTGCTGCCGACGTTGTGCCCTGTGAACAATCCGCGTTTAGTCCGCATAGCTCATTGCTGCGAGATACTTGCTGTTTTTATTGCAGTGGTAAGCAATCCGTCTCCGTGCTTGACTGTGCAACTTGCCGATTCCTGCTGACGCAAAGTTGCTTCTGTTACGATTCTGTGAGTAGACTCCGCTAACAGTGATTTGCCTTTTGATAAACAACGATTTGCATTTTGGTAGAAAATAATTCGTTCCTTTCGAAACAGTGATTCGCCTTTTAACAAAGCGCCGGCGAAGGTTTCGAACCGAAGCATTCAGGGCGCCGGCTTCCGTACGGCATGAGGAGATAGCCGTGATTTTGCGGTGGAAATAACCGGAGTGTCTGCCGCTCTGAACCATAAGAGACGGTTTTCTGTACAATTTATACCCCTTCTCCGTAAGGAAGAGGGGTATCTTTGTAGGTACGAAATAAAAAACGGATATTCCATGATGAAACAAGTCTCTCTTTTCCGGCGCGGCGCGCTCGCTCTGTGCCTCTTTCTCTGCCCGGCATTTGCCGGCGCGCAATTGGTCACTCACGAACGGATGTTCTCTTTCGAAGACTCTTCGGTTCCTTCCTGTTTCACGGCTGCCGATTCCCGGTTATCGCTTTCGCAGGCGCATTACAAAGACGGCAGGCAGTCGCTCGCGTGGAGCTTCGAGCCGGGCGGAGTGCTTGAGTTGGAGAAAGATCTGAAGTTCGAGAAGAAAGACCCTACGGGGAAAGACCTCTATCTTTCCGCTTTCATCGTGTGGATATACAACGAACAACCGAAGGATGCCACCGTGCGCTTCGAGTTTCTGAAAGACGGGCGTGTGTGCGCTTCCTTTCCTTTCGGCATCAACTTCAAAGGTTGGCGTGCCGCTTGGGTATGCTACGAGCGCGACATGGAGGGCGTGCCCGAAGAGGGGATGAACCGTCTTCGCATCGTTGCTCCGGCTGTGAAAGGAGAGCTGTTCATCGATCATCTCATTACGGCCACGAAGGTGGATGCCCGCCAGCAAACCGCCGACTTGCAGGTTCCTTTCGTCAATGCGGGAACAACGAACCACTGGCTGGTGGTTTACAAGCATTCGCTGCTGAAGCCCGACATTGGGCTGACGCCTGTCACCAATCGCGAGAAAGAGGAGATGCAACTGCTTGAAGCGCGCTTCCGCGACATGATTTATACGCCCTCCGCCGTCATCCCGAAAGAGGTAGCCGCCATCCGCAAGCGTTACGATGCTTACGGCATTACCTATCGCAACGGCATGGTGAGCGGCATGCCCATCTTCATGGTGCGGGCTTCGGAAGCCTACGAGCGGTTGATACCGGGTTGGGACAAGGATATGCTGACCAAAAAAGGGGTGGAGATGCGTGCTTACTTCGACCTGATGAAGCGTATTGCCGTGGCTTACAACAACAGCGGCGGGAATCCGGAGGTGAGGGAAGAGATGAAGAGCAAGTTTCTCGCCATGTACGATCACATCACCGATCAGGGAGTGGCATACGGCAGTTGCTGGGGAAACATCCATCACTACGGCTACAGCGTGCGCGGGCTTTATCCGGCTTACTTCCTGATGAAAGACGTGCTGCGACAGGCGGGCAAGCTGCACGAAGCCGAACGTACGCTTCGGTGGTATGCCATCACCAATGAAGTCTATCCCAAACCCGAATGTAACGGAATCGATATGGACTCGTTCAACACGCAGACCACCGGGCGCATTGCCGGCATCCTGATGATGGAAGACACGCCGGAGAAGCTGCAATATCTGCGGTCGTTCTCGCGGTGGATAGACTACGGTTGCCGTCCGGCTGCGGGTTTGGCAGGTTCGTTCAAGACCGACGGAGCGGCTTTCCATCACCGCAACCATTACCCGGCTTATGCCGTAGGCGGGCTCGACGGGGCTACGAATATGATTTATCTGCTTCACGGAACCGGCTTTGCCGTTTCCGAACTGGCGCACCGCACGGTCAAGAACGTCTTGTCCGCGATGCGTTTTTATTGCAATACACTTCACTTTCCGCTCTCTATGTCGGGGCGTCATCCCGACGGAAAGGGCAAACTCGTTCCCATGCACTATGCCATGATGGCGATGGCAGGCACGCCCGACGGAAAGTCAGCCGTCGACGGAGAGATGGCTTCGGCTTATCTTCGCCTGGTTGCCGATGTCCCTGCGGCAGGACAGGAACCCGAATACATGCCCAAAGTATCCGATGTCCGCGAAAGGGAGATAGCCCGGCGGCTCACGGCTCAGGGATTCCGCGCGGAGAATGACCCGGAGGGAAATCTTGCGCTCGGCTACGGCTGCGTGTCGGTGCAGCGGCGGAGCAACTGGGCTGCTGTGGTTCGCGGGCATTCCCGCTACCTCTGGGCGGCAGAGCACTACTTGGGAGCCAACCTCTACGGACGTTATCTGGCACACGGGAGCCTTCAGGTTCTGACGGCTGCGCCGGGACAGACGGTGACTCCCGCAACGAGCGGCTGGGTGCAACCCGGCTTCGACTGGAACCGGATACCGGGCACAACCTCCATTCATCTGCCTTGGGAACTGCTGAAAGCAAACGTGCTGAACGTAGACAGATACTCGGGCATCGAGGAGATGCTCTATTCGGATGAGGCGTTTGCGGGCGGGCTTTCGCAGCAGGGAGCCGATGGAAACTTCGGGATGATACTGCACGAGCATGATAAATACAACGGTACGCACCGTGCGCGCAAATCGTTCCATTTCCTCGACGGAATGATTGTCTGTCTCGGGTCGGACATCGAAAACGCGAATCTGGAGTATCCTACGGAGACTACCGTATTCCAACTGGCTGTGACCGACAAGCAGGGACGGGAGTTCTGGAAAGATGCTCCTGCGGGAAACCGGAAACTGTGGACCGACCATTTGGGGACGGGATACTATGTGCCCGTAGCTGCCCGTTTCGAGAAAAACTTCCCCCAACTGTCGCGTATGCAGAATACGGGCGCGGAGACGAAAGGCGACTGGGTGTCGCTGGTCATCGACCATGGGAAAGCGCCGAAGGCTGCGGGATACGAATATGCCGTATTCCCTCAGGCGGATGCGCAAAGGATGTCTGCTTTGCAGAAGCGTATACCTTACAAAGTGTTGCGTAAGGATCGCGGGGCGCATATCGTGCAGTTCGGTGGCGATCGGGTCACTTCGTACGTCTTGTTCGACACTCCTCAGGCGGATTTGCCCGGTGCGTTGCTTCAACGTGCGGATACATCCTGCTTGGTGATGACCCGCCAAGAATCGGCGAAGCAGTGGTTGCTGACGGTGGCTCAGCCCGACCTTGCGCTCTATCGCGGGGCGAGCGACGAAGCATTCGATGCCGGCGGAAAGCGTATCGAACGCAGTATCTACTCGCGTCCGTGGATCAATAATGAAAGCGGGGAGATTGCGGTGACCGTTACACTGAGAGGGCACTGGAAAGTGGAAGAGACTCCGTATTGCCGGATTGTTTCCGCCGATAAACGGCAGACGCAACTTCGCTTCCTTTGCCGGGAAGGTCGCAGCTTCGAAGTCCGGCTCACGAAATAAGGGGCGGAGCAAGGCTTGTGCCGTGCCTTTATAAGGAGAGGGCGGCTTTTAAACGGTTTTGGAAAGAATGCGGTACAAGCCTTATTGGATATGGGGCATACTGCCGCATCTCTGTCAGAACATGAACATGGCTGCCGCCACCAAGCGATGGTTTCTCACCGAATGCGTATCGAGCATCTTCCCGTCTTTCCGGTCGATGTCTTTCCCGTAGTTTGCAATGCTGTACAGGTATTCCACGCCGAACTTCCAATGGGGAGTATTATAGGTAAGCTCCGTGCCGAGTGAAGCAAGATCTTTCAGATCCGTGCCCGTTCCGTACAGCGGAGTGCCTTCTTGCAGTGCTTCGGGCGTGCCGAGATTCCTGGCATACCCCGCGAATATCCCCGGTTTCCACCTTTTGCCGTATACAACGTTCAGCCACGAACTTGAGAAACGTATCGGGGTATACTTTTGCGCTCCGGTTGCTGAATCGACCGAACGGATACCGAAACCGCCCAGTCCGGAGGTCTGTGTAAGGTTTGACCCCAATACGCTTTTCGCGGCGATGAACCAGTCGTTCGCGGTATATTTGGCGTGTGCCTCATAAGACAGACTGTTGATACGCTCGCTCACCCGGTAGGTTTTCCCGTCGGCTCCTGTGGCTTGTGTACGCGGTTTCATCGAGAGAAACTCTACACCGAGTCCTGCCAGAAAATGTTTCGAATGATAATCTATTCCCGTAAAAAGCTCCGGAACCATGCTCTTCTTTATATATTCCTGGCTCTTTTTGCTTTTCATCGGGTTGTTTTCATCAATCCCCTGCGAAAGGTATTGCGACTGCCATACGGCAGCTCCGGTCAGCCGGATGTGCTTTCCCGTATATCGGTATCGCAGTTGCGGAGCTCGGCTGAAGGGCTGGAAAGGCGCTCCTACCGAAAGATTCAGTATCTGCGGAGACACATCGCCGAACAGCGGATGCCACGTTTGCCCCGCCAATAAGGAGCTTTTTCCACGGTCCATCTGGAAATAAGCGTGGCGAAGACGAACCACCGAGAAGCTGCTTCCCGTGCCCCGAAAGTCGGCCTCCACCTTGGCGGAAGTGGCGGCGTTGCCCAGCTTCGGTCCTGTGATGTTCACTCCGAGCCGTGAGTATAACGTGTAAAAGTTGCTGTTGGGTGTGGCGTTCAGGTCTTTTCCTGCCGGGTCGGGGTTCTTGTCTTTCGGATACATGTAGAACAATCCGTCTACCGTCTCTTGATTTGCGCGGCTGTTGTAGTAAAGGTCCGTGCGCACCTGACCGTAAAACTTGTAGCTGAAGTCCTTCTTTTGCGCCAGACTTCCTGCTGCAACGAATAAAACTGCCGCAAGTGTCAACAAACTTCTTATGCTCCTTATGTGGTTATCTTCTGCTTCAGTGAATAAAACTGCCGCAAATGTCAACATCATTTTCTTCATAATGCCCGCAAAAGTACATAAAATAACGATTGCGGCAATGGGTTTGGTTATGAATCTTCCCCTTGCTTCCCGTCTTCTTTTTATCGGTGTATCGACTCGAAAAAGGAGTAGCATGCCTGTTTTCTTCTGCTTCCCGGACTTCTTTCTATCGGTGGTATGATTCGGAGTAAGAGGGAGTTTTTTCATTCTCACCTATTTCTCCGTTTCTTTCTACCGATGCAGAAACCCGGATTAGAAGCAGGGTTGTTCGCTTCTATTTGTTTCTTCAATTCCTTTTATCGGTGCAGCGGCTGGTTGAAGAAAGTCGAAACAGCCTGTTCATATTTGCTGAGGCTGGTACTCTTGCGGATGCTTTTGGCTACCTTCCGGTCTATTCCTGCCGACGGATATTCCCAGAAAGTCTTCATCTTGTTCAACAATTGAGCGTCTCCGCCTTCCAACTGCGAGGCATATCCTTCGAAAACCGCTGTGTGCAGCACTTTCATCCTTTCCCAGTATTCATCTTCTCCGAGCGTCCGGTTCTCTTTATATTCCAGCGCTAATGCCGGGCGTGCGAGAAGCCCGCGTCCTATCATGACGCCTGCCAGATGCGGGAAAAGCGTGGAAAGATGCCTGATGTCAGCAGTGCCGGTGATATCTCCGTTGTAAACCAGCGGGTGACGGCAAACTTCGTAGAAAGTGCGGAATCCCTCCATGTCCGGCTTCCCTTTGTATTGTTGCATTCCTATTCGCGCGTGCATCGTGATTTGTCGTAGCGGAACCTCATTCAGCAGGTCGGCCAATGCGAGGCATTCTTTCGGGTCTTCCCATCCCAGGCGCATCTTGACCGAGAAGTTGATTTCCGGGTGGCGGCGGATGATACGAAGCAGCTCTCTTACTTCGTCCGGATAAGGCAGGATGCCCGAACCGTTATGCCGTTTGGCAAGTAACGGGAACGGACAACCCAGATTCAGATCGGCTTCGCGGTAACCTTTCTCGATGAAAAGACCTAAAACAGCCTCCGCCTTCTCCGGTGTCGGGGCGATGAGTTGGGGGATGAGACGGGATACGCGATTCTTTTCGGGGCTGATGTCCCGTACGTCTTTGGGACGAAACGTTTCTTTCTCTACCCTCACGAAAGGAGTGTAGTAGATGTCTGCGCCTCCGAAAACGGCTTCGTGAGCATTTCGGTAAACGGTCTCGGTATATCCCTGCAAAGGGGCGAACTGTATGGATAGGGGTTGTTGCATTATTCTATATTTTTCGTCTCCGATTCTGCTTGAGGTCGTAGCGGAGCTGTGTTAAGGGATCAGTGGGTCGAGATGTTGGTTTCTCAGGTGTGGGATATAATCCGGAAGGCCACCGTTGTACTTCAACGACCATAGCGGTTCATAAAATATAATAAAAGGACATTTGTTTACTACTTTGCTAAAGTAAGGCTTTTATGCATGACAGAAAGCTTTTTACGTTCTAAAATGTCTTAAAAAGTTTCGAAGAATGCCTTTTCAACAAAATTAATATCAAATCAACAAAATTGTAGGATGCATGAACGTATGTGACAGAATGTTGTATAAAAATGAATGGAAGATCAGCGGTAGAAAGCTACCTTTGAGTGTTGAAATCTATTCATGAAAAATATAGTCTTTTCAATAGCGCTATTATTTTATACATTATCCTTCCCGGAGAAAATGAAATGACCGAAACAGCATTATAATTATATCCTAATAATATATTTATTCAGTGAGGACTAAATTAAGATAAAATCCTTGTTTTAACTATCTGCAAGACTTGATTCCGCAATTCTTGGTATTTGTAGAATATTGGTTTTACCCAAAATATAAAGCTAACCCTAAATTTATTATTATGTATAAATTAAAAGAATTATTTTTAATGTTTATCCTCGCTTTTGTCAACATGTCGGTGTATGCGCAAAGCTTGACAGTTACAGGTAAGGTGGTCGATAGCGAAGGATATGAAGTGATTGGAAGCAGTGTTACTGTTAAAGGTGCTGTCGGTATCGGAACAGTTACCGACATTAACGGTAACTATACCTTGAAGGTGAATGACGCATCGAAAGATGTGCTGGTGTTTTCGTATGTGGGAATGACTTCGCAAGAGGTGAAAGTCAACATGCGTAGTGTTATTAACGTGACATTGAAGGCTGATGCTGTGATGCTGGATGAGGTCGTTGCCATCGGCTATGCCACAGTGAAGCGAAAAGACTTGACCGGTTCGGTAGCTTCCGTGAATAGCAAAGAACTTTCCAAAGTCCCTACAGCCGATATAACCCAAGCATTGGCCGGACGTATGGCAGGGGTGCAGGTTATGCAGACTGAAGGCAGCCCGGGAGCCTCTATCTCTATCCGTGTTCGCGGAGGTATTTCTATTACTCAAAGCAATGAGCCGTTGTACATCATCGACGGTTTTCCCAGTGAAGATGGCATGTCAACTCTCGATCCGGCGGAAATTGAAACCATCGACATCTTGAAAGATGCTTCCGCTACAGCCATTTATGGCGCGCGGGGGGCCAATGGAGTTGTGGTAATTACTACAAAGAGCGGAGGCAAAGGCGGTAAATCTACGGTAACATTCGACAGCTACGTAGGTTTTAAGAAGATAGCGAAGAAGCTGGACGTACTTTCTACTTCCGAATTTGCCATGCTGGATTATGAGCGTCGCGTTTACAGCGCTGCTACCCCCGAAGACTGGGATAAAGCAACAAAGGCTTTTGAGAATCTTTACGGGAAATATAGTGAGATTGAAGCGAATTATGCTGATCGTAAAGGTTTGGATTGGCAGAAAGAGACTTTGGGGCGTACGGCATTGACACAGAACTACCGCGTAGGGGTTTCCGGAGGTACGGATAAACTGAACTATAATCTGGGATATTCTTATTACGATGAAGAAGGCGCCATGGTATATAGCGGGAGCAAAAAGCATAATATTTCGTTCAATATGAATCATAAATTGAACAATCGTTTAAGCGTTAATGCCCGTATCAGCTACGACCAGATGAAGATTTACGGTATGGGTACTTCCGAAGGAGGCGACCGCTTCAATAAGATGCAGCATATTTTACAGTATCGTCCTACAATAGGAATCAATGGAACGGATGATATGTTATTGGAGGATGAAGATCCTATTTTTTTGGACGATGCGGGGAATGTAATGCAAAATCCCTTGCTTTCTGCGGCAGAGGAGACAAATGATCGTGAATATCGTACGTTCCAGGCTAACGGAGGCTTTACATTGAAACTGCTTAAAGGTTTTTCATTCCGTAATACGACAGGTATGCGCTATCAAACACGTCGTAACGGTATTTTTTACGGAGATAAGTCAATAATAGCCAAGCGTTCCAGCATTAATGGCAGTATTCAAAATCTGGAGAACGGAAGTTTCCAAACATCGAATGTCTTGAACTATAAATGTTCCGGGAAAGGACACGATGTGACTGTTATGGTAGGTCAGGAGTATGTGAACCGTTGGAACCGCCATTTTAAAGCAGCGGCTGCCAACTTCCCGAACGACGACATAGGCTTGGCAGATCTTTCATTGGGATTGCCTACCGAAGTTGCATCTGGCGAAAACTACGATGATAAACTGCTTTCTTTCTTTGCCCGTTTCAACTATAGTTTCAAAGATAGATACTTGCTTACTGCCTCGGTTCGTGCCGACGGCTCTTCTAAATTCGGCAAGAATAATAAATGGGGTTACTTTCCGGCATTCTCTGCCGCTTGGCGTCTGGGAGAAGAAGAATTTATGAAAAGACTGAACGTGTTCTCTGACTTGAAAGTTCGTTTGGGTTATGGTATGGCAGGTAACAACCGTATTGGCAATTATCTTAGCCTGGCGGTCTTGAATTCGGTTACTTATCCCAATGGAGACTCCACCCAATCGGGTTATGTATCCAAACAAATCCCTAATCCCGATTTGAAATGGGAAGCCAATAAGACCTTTAATTTTGGTTTTGACTTCGGATTCTTCAACCAACGCCTGACAGTTTCTCCGGAATTCTACATAAACCGTAGTAGCAACTTACTTCTGAATGCGAAATTACCCACTTCATCCGGATATAACAAAATGGTGATCAATGCCGGTGAAACGGAAAACAAGGGTATTGACCTGACTGTCAATTCGGCCAATATTGTCACAAAAGGATTTACTTGGAATACAACGGTAACTTTGTCTCACAACAAGAACTCTGTAAAGAGGCTGACGGGTGAAGAGGTACAGTTGTGGGAAGCTAATTTCGGATACAATCAGAATACTCACATCATCGGTGTACACCGGCCGCTAGGGCAAATGTACGGGTATGTGACAGAGGGCTTATATCAGGTATCCGACTTTGATTATGATGCGGCAACCAAAACTTATCATCTTAAAGAGGGTGTTGCGCATGCCGGTGATAAAGGCAATGTAAAACCGGGAATGTGGAAGTTTAAGAACATAGACGGCAGTGAAGATAATAAGATTACCGAAGCAGACAAAACTGTCATCGGTAACGCTTATCCGAAAGTCTATGGCGGTATCAACAATACCTTTACTTACAAAGACTTCGATTTAAGCATCTTCCTGACTTATAGCTTTGGTAATGACGTTTTCAATGCGACCAAGCTGACCAATACCAAAACAGCTTTAAAGAACAAGAATGTTTTGGCTGTGGCCGAGTCTAAGAATCGCTGGGAGCTGGTCAATAAATCCGGCGAATTGATTACAGATCCGCAAGAGATGGCCGCTGTTAACAAAGGAAAGACCGTTGCCGCTATTTATGATAACGAAGTGGGTGATACTTATATTCATTCATGGGCTGTGGAAGACGGCTCTTTCCTGAAGTTGAGCAATGTTACTTTAGGCTATACTTTCCCCAAGAGAATGATCGGTAAATCTGGTTTAAGCAAACTGCGCATTTATGCTACGGGAGCTAACTTACTGACATGGACTAAGTATTCCGGATTCGACCCTGAAGTTTCCACAATGGGATATAGTTTGACTCCGGGCGTTGACTTTGGCGCTTATCCAAAGAGTCGCTCGTTTGTGTTTGGTGTTAATTTAGCATTCTAATGAACCTTAAAAAGAGAATACAATGAAAAAATATAAAATGATTGCGCTTGGCGCATTGTGGATAGTAGGATTTAACGCTTGCGAACTGACGGAAAAACCTACTTCTTACTATGAAAAGGATACTTTCTTTAAAACAGCAGATCAGGCTAAAATGTCCGTGATAGGTATTTACGATTGTTTATCTATAGACAAGCATTATGGACAGTTTGAGATGGCCATGCCCGCTTCGGACGATACCTATTATATACAGGGAACAGGTACGGACAATACCCGACGCGACATCGCTCATTATATGGTGAAACCGACCAATACGTGGATTGCGGATCTTTGGGAATACAAGTATCTGGGCATCGACCGTGCCAATTTTGCTATTGAAGGAATCGAGAAGATGCCGGGCTTTGAGGGAGACGCCTATTTAAAGGAACTGGTGGCGCAAGCTCGTTTCCTGCGCGCTTTCTTGGCATTCGACTTAATTAAGTATTGGGGCGACGTACCGTTTAAAACGACCTATACTTCCGGGTACGAGAGCGCTTTTAATGGGCGTGTAAGCCGTGAGGAAATCTATAATCAGATCATTGCCGATTTGACTTTCGCCAAAGAAAACCTGCAGAAAGGAAGCGCTTCGCTTTCACCCGAAGTTCCTTCACAAGGAGCCGCCCATGCACTACTGATGCGTGTTTACTTGCAGCGTGCCGGTTACAGCTTGCAACAGGACGGCGCCCTGACTCGTCCTGACGAGGTTAAGAGAAACGAATATTTCAATGCTGTAATTGCCGAATGGAGCGCTTTCCGCAGTAAAGGTTACCATGACTTTTATGAAGGCGGTTTCAAACAATTGTTTATGGATTATTCAGCCGGTATTTTGAATTCGAAAGAAAGCTTATGGGAGATTGCTTTTAACCCGACCGGAATGGGATACAAGGATAATGCCGGCACTTGGGGAACCTATAACGGTCCGAAAGTGGAGGCGCCGGGGAAGAATGCTGCCCCGAATACATGGGGGCGTGCCAATGCTTTTTTCCGTGTGGTACCCGCATGGAAGAATTTCTTCGAAGCCGGTGATGAGCGAAGAGACGTAATGGTATGTACCTACCAGTATAAATGGGATGCGAAGAATGCAACCCATAAGAAAGTTGAGAATGCAAAACCTACCGATTGGTATCCGGGCAAGTGGCGCAGAGAGTGGATGCCCGGAGGATTTGTTGACCCCAATAATACGGGGGTGAACTACTGCCCGCTGCGTTATGCTGACGTCGTATTGATGGCTGCCGAAGCGTATAATGAAACCGGTAATACTCCGGAGGCTTGGAATTTGCTGAATACGGTGCGTGTCCGCGCAAAAGCGACTCCTGTCACAGATGCCAACTACGCCGCATTGCTGAAAGCTCCTCATGTGTATGACTTGCCGTATATTAACGATGAAGATGCTGCCGGTAAATTCCGTACGGCTCTTTATTGGGAGCGAGGCTTTGAGTTGGCTTTCGAGGGGCAACGTAAGTATGACCTGCTGCGCTGGGGGATTTTGGATAGTACATTAAAGCTTTTCCAGAAGAATTTAGATCAATCGCTCAAAGGAAAATATGTGGCCGGCGATAAGTTTATCAAAGGGCAGCACGAGCTTTTCCCGATTCCTTTAGGAGAGTTGCAATCTAATCCGGCATTGAACAACCGGAATAATCCGGGGTACGAATAAAACAACGAAATATAGCATTGATGGAGAAATCGTAGCGCCGGATTTATACTCTCTCCATCGTGCTTTTGAAAAAAACTTCATAGATGGATAACAGATTAAAGCTACATGCAATGAACCACCTATCATTACTCATTTTGCCTCTTTCAGCCGTCGGTGTGGGTGCTTGTGCTTCGAGCAAACCGAAAGAGGAGACGAAGCGTCCGAACATCATTTTTATGATGACGGATGATCATACTACGCAAGCCATGTCCTGCTACGGAGGACGCCTTATTCAAACACCGAATATGGATAGAATTGCCAACGAAGGAATCCGCTTGGATCATTGCTATGCGGTCAATGCCCTCTCCGGGCCGTCAAGGGCTTGTATATTGACCGGTAAGTTCAGCCATGTCAACGGGTTCACCGACAATGCCAGCGTTTTTGACGGCAACCAACAGACTTTTCCCAAGTTGCTGCAAAAGGCAGGCTATCAGACTTCCATTGTCGGGAAGTGGCATTTAATTACAGAGCCTCAGGGATTTGATTATTGGTGTATCCTGACCGGACAGCATGAACAGGGAGATTATTATAATCCCGACTTCAATGAGAATGGACGGCAGATTGTGGAGCAGGGTTATGTCACAGATATTATTACAGACAAGGCTATTGAGTATCTGGAACACAGAGACAGGAGTAGACCGTTCTGTATGATGTATCATCAAAAAGCTCCTCATCGCAACTGGATGCCCGCACCCCGTCATTTGGGGATGTTCAATAATACAACCTTTCCCGAACCTGCCACGCTTTTCGATACGTACGAAAACAGAGGGTCTGCGGCCAAGCAACAGGATATGTCTGTTGAACATACGCTGACCGACGATTGGGATTTGAAACTGCTGACCCGTGAAGATATGCTGAAAGATACCACCAACCGTCTGTTTCAGGTTTATAAGCGTATGCCCGCTCATGTGCAGGATAGATGGGACTCCGCTTATGCGCAGCGAATCGCCGAATACCGTAGCGGCAAGTTGAAAGGAAAGGAACTGGTAAGCTGGAAATACCAGCAATATATGCGTGACTATCTGGCTACGACAGTCGCTGTGGACGAGAATATAGGGCGTTTGCTGGATTATCTGGAGAAAACCGGTGAACTGGATAATACGATTGTCATTTATACATCAGATCAAGGTTTCTTTCTGGGTGAGCACGGGTGGTTCGATAAACGCTTTATGTATGAAGAATCGCAACGTATGCCTCTGGTTATCCGTTATCCGAAGACCATAAAAGCCGGTAGTGTTTCGAAGGCCATTGCCATGAATGTCGACTTTGCTCCTACGCTGTTGGATTTTGCAGGAGCGGATATACCGGAAGACATTCAGGGAGAATCTCTGAAACCTGTTCTGACCAATGAAGGCAAAATACCCGACGGCTGGAGAAAAGCGGCTTATTATCACTATTACGAGTACCCGGCAGAACATTCGGTAAAGCGGCATTACGGAATCCGAACGGCGGAGTTTAAGCTGATTCATTTCTACAATGACGTAGACGAATGGGAAATGTATGACTTGAAGAACGACCCCGGCGAACTGAATAATGTATTCGGAAAACCGGAATATGCGGACAAACAGGCGGAACTTATATCGCTGCTGAAAGATGTTCAGGAGCAATACAACGACAACGACCCCGATGAGAAAGTGAAAGAACTGTTTAAGGGCGATAGACGTTTTGTAAATAAAAATCGTTTCCTCCCATGAGATGTTCATAGCTTCTCTCCGCTTCCGGTTACGGCTTTTCCGTTCTCTTCATACACCGGTAGCCGGAGCGGTCTCCGTGAGCAAAAGTGTATCTGCCCTTTCCCGTATCCTTTTTCTCTGACTTTTTTATTCTGTTATTATTCAGGGATTTATATTTTCGATTCGGCAGGTATGTTTTGCTGTTTCCGTGTGCATATATACTCACCGTGGTAGCCATATATACTCACCGCGGTAGCCATATATACTCACCACGGTAGCCATATATGTCCAGCGTCGTGAATATATATATGCAACAAGATGGGTGTTTTTATCCCACATTATTATAGATAGGTGTTTGAGCCAATATTGATTAATTGGCGCTAATTCTGTAGAAAACTCACCTGCAGAAATAATATTAGTAAACTTTTAAACAAAAGAAAGCCTTTGTTAGTTGCAAAGAATTAATTTAGTAAACAGATATCCTTAATTTTAGTGTTTTATGAGACAATTACCTTTATTAATGTGTACTTCCTTTTACGGATTGTATTCCGTGCAGGCAGAGGCAACGGACAGAAAAAATGAAAGACCAAATATTCTTTGGCTCACTTTTGAAGATACCAGTGCATACGAATTCGGCTGCTACGGCAACAAAGGGGTACATACTCCCAATGCAGACAGTCTTGCTTCTTGCGGCATACAGTTTATGAACGCATGGTCTGTAGCTCCTCAAAGTTCGGCAGCCCGTTCTTCACTTATCACCGGCTGCTATTCGAGCACCTACGGAATGGATATACATCCCGTACCCTATGATACACCAGCTGATATTTTCTTTCCTCAAAAATTACGCGAGGTCGGATATTATTGTACTAACAATAGCAAGACACACTACAACTCCACCACCGATAATAAAATATGTTGGGACGAATGCAACAATAAAGCCTCGTACAATAGCTCAAAACGAAGAAAAGGACAGCCTTTCTTCGCTGTATTTAATACAGTAACCTCACACATGGGGCGTATCCGTACTTTCCACACCGACGGACGTAGAGATTATACGCAAGAAGGCATATACCCGGCATTAGTTTCATTGCCCTCCTACATCCCCGACTTGCCGGAAGTACGCTCCGATTACGCCGGCCATTTGGAGGCAGTACAAGACGTGGACACCTGGTTGGGCTTCTTTCTGAAAGACTTGAAAGAGAAAGGATTGGATGAAAATACAATTATATTTTTCTTTAGTGACCATGGCGGTTGTGTACCCCGTGGCAAAGGATATTTGTACGAAAGTGGCCTAAGAGTGCCTTTGATAGTTTACTTCCCACCCAAATGGCGACACTTGGTAAACAATGGTACGGGCAAAGATTATGGGTTAGTTAATTTTACAGATTTGGCTCCTACCGTACTCAGTCTTGCAGGCGTAAAACCATCCAAACAGATGCAAGGTAAAGCTCTTTACGGCAAGTTTGCAAATAAAGAAAAACGTGAACTACAATTTGCCTTGGCAGCTAACCAATTACATCATTTCATGCCGGTACGCGCCGTCACTGATGGGCGCTTTAAGTATATCCGCAGTTATATCCCCTACCGTCAGTTCGCCTTGCGTAATTATTATCAATGGGGAATGCCGTCCAACAAAGCATGGGATAAACTGGTATTGGGAGGACACAATACCAATCCTGACTGGCAGCAGACTTTCGAACCCCATCCGGCAGAGATGCTGTTTGACCTTGAAAAAGATCCGGGTGAACTGAACGACTTATCCGGTACTTTCCAATATGCAGAAATATTGTCCAAAATGCGCCAAGCACTATCTGAGCATATACGTACTACTGGTGATCTGGGATTCTTCCTTCCCACTTCACGTACCGGACATATACTCTATAATAAGGTACGTAAGGAAAAATACCCCTTGAATGAACTTTATAGCCTTGTTGAAACAGCAGGAACTGCAACTCCCGCTTCCTTGTGCATGTTAGAAAGAGCAATTGGCAGTCCACTACCCGAAATGAGATTTTGGGGAGTAGTGGGTTATGCCAAGCTTGCCAGAGAAAAGCAAATTACTTCTTGTCCTCAAGGCCTATTGGAACTCCTTCAAGATGATAATCCCTACATCGCTTCTGAAGCCGCCTATGCGGCGGCATATTTGGGTAAAATACAGGAGGGTATTGCTCGCCTCATTACCCCAGCGCAAGAAAAGCATAGAAAGATAGGATACTCATCACTGGAATGTCTATCTTTGGATCCTGAAATGAGAAGTTATATTCTTCCGTTCCTAGCTGAACTGAAAGAAGCAGCGGAAACTCTGCCACGTCTTGAGAACGAAGATGCCGGACTCATGGCACGAGGCATTCTTGTGAACCTGGGTGAGATGGATATAAAAGACTTGTATGGTCCTGAAGCATATCAAAAAGGTTTAAAACTAAACTATGGTCGCAGACCGATAGTGCCTTTGCCTTATTGAAGATAAGCCACAGGGAATAGGATATTGTTTGTTAGGGTGCCGGTTTAACATTTTAAAATTAATATTGTTTTGGAGTCCACTTCATTTCGACTTCATCTTTGCATCATAGATAAAAAAACTCTAAGATAAAATTTGGGACTGATAAGAAATACGAAGTTGGGAAAGCTAGGACTTTTGTACAAAAATAAAGAGAGGAGCCTCACGGTTCCTCTCTTGCGATAATTTGATTAAAGTCGATTTTTTTAGATTCTTTAATCTGCTTGGGGGTAAAATATATCTTTTATTCAGTTACATGAATCGTCAGTTCTCGAATCACTTCTCCGCCGTGGTGGAGGTAGTTCGCATTGTTGGCTACAAACGTAGCGGTATATGTACCTGCTTCTTTATAGGTATATGTATAGCTCGGCACCGACTGGGTGATGTTCTTGATGCCTACACCCATGTCCGGATTACAAAGATTGTCGATGGAGATGGGGTCGGATACCAGCCAGCTGTACTTCAAGTCTGCATCCTTAGCGGACGAATGTATATAGAAGTTGTTAAGCGTAGCCAAATTCCAGATACCCGATATGTTGTTGGTTACGTATCCATACTCTTTGTTGTCCGGTTGAGGTTTATACACGGCTTTCTGCTGATCTTTGAAATTTTTCTTGTTGTCCATGTTGATGGGCGTGAAACCGAAGCTGTTTGCCGGCTTTGTTTCGGCCTGTCCGTTGTTGAAAGCTTTGTCGATTTGCATTTTCAGAAAGTAGAACTTCGATTGCGGCTTCGCATTCGAAACCCCTTTGTAACAAATAGCCAGAGTAATGTTCTTTCCGAGGTAGGGTTTTAAATCGATGTCGTATTCGGTAGCGTCTTTCTCACTGCCTACCGCTTGCTGGGGCAATTCGGCTTTCGGAACCAGTTCCGACCAGGCAAAGCTCTCCACCAGTACCGAATCAGCCTCGAAGTTATTCTTGGCAATACCGGGGAAAGAGTCGGAAATATACATGGATAAGATATCCTTCGCTTCTCCATACTGCGCCCATACGCTGAATGTAAGGTTGCACCTCAATACATCGGCCTCGGTCATTTCCGTACGGTCTTTGTGGGCGTATTCATATCCGGTTTCTCCACTGAAGAAAGTGATGAAGTCGGGGTCACCACTGAAATTGAACGTAACGGGCGTACCCTTTTTTACGGTCACGGTCTTTCCGTCGAAACCGACGTTCTCTTCCGCCGCTACGCTTACGCGCAGTTCGGTATCTTGTTTCAGCTCTTTGTCGCAGGAAGCGACAAAGGCTCCCATGACACCTGCTAAGATTGCTAATTTATATCGTTTCATCTTTTGCTTCTTTTTTAAAGTATTCTCTTTGGGGGTTTACCATCCCGGGTTGTTACGGTTAATCTGTTTGTTCACCGCTATTTCGCTTGCCGGAATAGGGAAGTAGTTGTAAGCCTGTGAAATTTGGAAGTATGTGTATACGTTCGATGCTCCTTGCGTCCAAGATCCTCCGGCTTGCGCAACGGGTGCAAGTTCGTTCATTTTTTCGATGTACTCTCCCCAGCGGATGAGGTCGAATCGGCGGGTGTACTCAAAACAGAGCTCCATGGCACGTTCGTCTTTCAATGCATTCCGGAAGCCTTCCTGGTCGAGGCCTGATAAGTCGGCGGGAGTAGCTTCCATGCCATTCTTGTTACGACGGGCACGTTCTCTTACTTTATTGATGCAGTCGTAAGCCAAAGCGTTCGGTCCGCCGTTCAGCTCATTCTCGGCTTCGGCAATCATCAGCAGCACATCCGAGTAGCGCAGAAGCGGGAAGTTGATGGATGTATCGTTCTTGCTCTTCTTGACAAGCGTGGTGCTTTTGGTGTTTTCGTATTCGCGGCGATACTTCGCGCATACCCTGTTCCGGTTGTTGTCCGAAGCCTGCTTGGTCTTTTCGCGGTCGCCTTTTTTCTGCTTATCGTCTGCCGGTCCGTAGCTGTAAGATTCGTCGAAGTATTGTTTCTTTACTTCCGCCAACTTGCCGAACTCAAAGTAGCGTCCGTCTACCGTACCGCTGTTGGAGGAACGTGTATAGGTGAACGGCGCGATGCTCCAGTTGCAACGGTTGATGTCTCCGTTGGCTTCGTAGAGCTCGAGCAGTTTGGGAGTAGCGTAGATAAATCCGTATCCGAATCCGGGGTCTTCTTTCCCCAGCACGTTGGTCTGTGAAGAGTAGTCCCAACAGTTTATGCCGATGGTGTTCCCGATACGTCCTTCCGAACGGATGTCGTTGGAGCGGTTGCCCGCAAACTCTACTTCCCAGATGCTTTCGTTAGCCGTTGTATTGTACTGGTCGGAGCAGATGTCGATGAAATAGCTCCAATAATAAGGGGCGAGCGAGTGCCCTTCTTTCATCACCAACTGCGCGTAATGGCTTGCTTGCTTGAAGTATTCTTTCTGTACCTCCGGATTGGCGGCTACCTTGTCGCGGTAGTGCTCGCCGGCTCTGAACAGATATACTCTTGCCATCATTCCCCATGCAGCCGATTTGGAGATGCGTCCGGGCTTGTATCCTAACTCTGCCGCCGAACTCAGGTTGTTGGCGCATCCTGCCATTTCGGTGAGGATGAAGTCATAAATCTCCTGTTTGTCAGTCCGCGGTATCGACAGATTCTTTGCCTCTTCGGTATAAACAGTCTTGAAGGGAACATCGCCCCAGCACTGCACCAGCGTGAAGTAATAGAAAGCGCGAAGGAAGCGGGCTTCCGATTTATATTGGAGGCGCTCTTCATCCTTCATGTCAGGCACGGCATCGATATTCGCCAGAAACAGATTGGCACGGTTGATGCCTGCATAGAGGTTGAACCAGAGGGCAGTAACGTCCGGGTCACTGCTGTTGGCATTGTTGCAAATCAATCCCGTTTTATAGGGCGGGCGTCCGAAACCTCCGTAGTGTCCGAGGTCGTCTCCTCCGACGAGGAAAAGGTAGGAGTTCCCATAGAAAGGAGCTTGTTGCAGCGTGGCGTATACTCCCGTGAGGAAAGAGTAAGCGTCGTCCTTGTTCTTAAAGAAGTTCTTCGGAGTAATCTGATACGGATCTTTGTCGAGGAAGTCGCAGGAAGAAACGCCCAGTCCGAGAGTAAACAATACAATGAATATCTTGATAAGTTTCATAATGGATTTTCGTTTGATGAATGATTAAAAACCGATGTTTACACCAAGGCTGACAGAGTAAGCGCGAGGATAAGCAGAGTAGTCCAATCCGGGAGTCAAAGCTCCTTCGCGGATAGAAACTTCAGGATCGTAGCCTGAATAGCCGGTGATGGTCCATAAGTTCTGGGCAGCCACGTAGATGCGTGCTTTGTCCAGATGCCATTTCTTGGTGAGTTTGCCGGGAAGCGAATATCCCAGCGTCACCGTCTTCAGGCGCAGGAATGAGCCGTCTTCGATGACACGGCTTGAGAATACCCGGTTTGAACTTGAGTTTGTAGCGCGCGGAATGTTGCTGTTCGGGTTCTCCGGTGTCCAGCGGTCGGCATAGCTTGCAAACTGGTTCAAGTCGCGTTTCAGGTTGTTGGAACTTTCGAATATCAGGCGGTTGGCATTCAGAATGTCGTTGCCGTACGACCACTGCATAAATACGTTCAGGTCGAATCCTTTGTAGTTGAATGAGTTTGTGAAGCCACCCGTGTGTTTCGGTAGTCCGTTGCCAATCATCGTGCGGTCATTGTCATCGATTACTCCGTCTTTGTTCAGGTCGGCGTATTTCGGCATGCCGGGCTTCGTGTTGTTTTCCGCCGTATAGCGGGGAACGTTGCGCTTCAATACGTAGTTGTCGCCTTCTTTGTTGAAGTCTTCGTATTTGTAAGTGCCTTCGTAGATAAATCCGTACATCATACCCATCGGATGGTTGATTTTGGCGATGTAGTTGTATTGCGAATTGTAGTCTTGGTCGAACTTGCCGAAACTCAGCATCGAAGTTTGATTCTCCGATAGCGCCAATACTTTATTCTTGTTGAAAGCGATGTTGAAGTTGGTTGTCCAGCTGAAGTCCCTTTTCTTGATATTGGTAGTGTTCAGCGTGAACTCGAATCCTTGGTTGCGTACCTTTCCGATATTCTTCATGGAGCTTGTGTAGCCTGAAGAGAAAGGAAGTATGGCATTCAGTAGCAAGTCGCGGGTTGTTTTGCGATACCAGTCCATAGTCACGCCGATACGTTCTTGTAGGAAGCTAAGGTCGAGTCCCACGTTCCATTGTTCGGTCGTTTCCCACTTCAGGTCTCTGTTTCTGAGTGAGATGGGCACTACGCCTACATTGCCGGTATTGTTCTCGAACGGATACACACCGCTCGGAGTACTGTTGATCGAGATATAGTCGCCTGCTTTCTCCTTCAACAGATCGTACAGAGCGAACGTATCGTATTCGCCTACGCGGTTGTTACCCGTCAATCCCCAGCTTAGACGAAGTTTGCCGCTCGTGAGTGCCGGCTTCAGCGGTTTCATGAAGTCTTCCTCCATGAAGTTCCATGCGAACGAAGTGGAAGGGAAGTAACCGAAGCGGTTGTTGCCGCGGAATTTTGACGAACCGTCTGCACGGAAAGAGGCAGAAGCGTAATACTTCGATTGATAGTTGTAGCGGAACTGTGTGGGGAACGACAGCATCGCCCATGACGATTTGAATGAAGAGCTGCCGCCCGGCGTACCGGAGCTCATACCGGCCATTCCTAACGACTCTACGCCGCTGGGGATTTTCACCATCTTGAAGGAGTAGTATTCGTAATCGGAGTTCTGAAGAGACACACCGGTGGTAAGCGTAAAAAAGTGTTTCTTCTTGAGGTTGGTCTGATAGGTCAGCATATTTTCATTCAGCCATGTCAGGCGGCGGGAATTTACTTCTTCCGCATTAATTTTGTCGTTCGAAGTCGGGTTTCCGTAGCGGCTCTTCGAATTGTTGAACACGTCTGTGTTGCGTGAGTCGCTTGTGAAAGTTCCCGAGATTTTCAATTTCAGTCCTTTGATAAACTCATACTCGGCATATCCGTTGAACTGTATATAATTGGTGTAGTTCTTGCGGTAAGCATTGAGCAAGTCCATGTAAGGATTGAAACGATAGTCGGTGGTGGTGTTGATCGACTCGTCGACAAGGTTATTTTTCAGATACTCCAGCGGAGTGTCTGGAGCCGTTACCGGACGGTAGCCCCATACGTTGTAGAACAGGTTGTTCATGCCGCTGTATGAGTTTTGCGACGGAGAAGAACCGGAGCTGATGGTGCGTGAGTAGTTCACACCCAGATTGGCTCTCAGCTTTTTCTTGTTGATGGTGGTATTCATGCGTCCCTGCATACGTTTGTAATTGGAGTTGAGCACGATACCGTCTTGGTCATAGTACGACAGCGAAGCGTTGTAACGGATACCTTCCGAACCTCCTGTCAGTCCCACGTTGTGGCTGGTCATCCATGCCGAACGGAACACCTCGTCTTGCCAGTTGTATTGAGGAATGTTGCGGTAGTCGTCGAGCGTCCATTGTTTTCCCTCGTACAGTTGCAGATACGTAGAGGATACGACAGCAGGGTTAATTTCCTGTTGCAATTTCACGAACTCGTAGGCATTCATCAACGGGATAGTCTTTGTGATGTGTTGTATACCGAAGCTGCCGTCATACGATATCTTCGGTTGTCCGATAGTTCCTTTTTTGGTGGTAATCACTACCACACCGTTCGCTCCGCGCGCTCCGTAGATGGACGATGCGGCAGCATCTTTCAGAATATCCATCGACTCGATGTCGTTCGGGTTGATGGCGGCAGCCACTACAGGATCTTCCACAGGGAATCCGTCGATGACGTACAAAGGCGAGTTGTCTTGTGTCAGCGAGTTGTTACCGCGGATTACAATATTCATCTGTCCGCCCGGCATACCTTCGTTCGAGCTGACGTTCACCCCGGCGATGCGTCCGCCCAGCGTTTCGCTGAAAGAAGAAGTGGGTGTACTTAGCAGTTCCGCCATGTTGGCTTTCGCCACAGAGCCGGTCAAATCTCTCTTGCGCACTTCCTGATAACCTACGATAACTACTTCATCCAATGTCTTCGTATCTTCTTTCAAAACGATGAGCATGGGTTTCTGAGCGTCTACTTTTTGCTCGACAGTAGTGT
This sequence comes from Bacteroides pyogenes DSM 20611 = JCM 6294, assembly GCF_000428105.1. Taxonomy (GTDB): domain Bacteria; phylum Bacteroidota; class Bacteroidia; order Bacteroidales; family Bacteroidaceae; genus Bacteroides; species Bacteroides pyogenes. The sequence continues at coordinate 29,203 of NZ_ATZH01000039.1, forward strand.
AGCCGATGAAAGAAACAACCAATACCGAATTTTTATTAGGCGCAGCCAGAGAGAATTTGCCGTCTATATCGGTTATGGTTCCTTGAGAGGTTCCTTTTACTTGAACACTGGCCCCGGGAATTCCTTCTCCCGTTTCGTCTTTCACTGTACCTCTGACGGCAACTTGCGCGAATACAAATGATACAGAGAGCAGAACTAATCCGGCAAAGGAGAGCATCCTTTTCCCCATTTGGGTGGATAAACGTCTTTTCATATAGTAAAAATTAAGTGATTTTATAACTTTATCGTTGCAAAGATAATCCAATCCGCTTTTTCTTGATGGATAGAATTATTCATGATTGATACAAAATTGTACAAGGAAATTTATCAGAGAGGAGCATGGCCTATTGCCGCTTTTCTCTGTTTCCCGCTCTATTTGTCTACCTGTTCTCCTTTTCTTCCGTCAAATAGTCAGTTTGATTTTGAATTGGTTAGTACACTTGCTGTTTTATTTACGGTATATTTGTCAACTTGATAAGCGCAGGTCTGCTTTTGCACCGACCGATTTCCTAGTTTGCCTGGTTGTCTTCTCAACTAACGCCCTTTTCGGTCCGTCTTTTTATCGATCTGCTTTTGCGTCGACAGGAACTTCGGATTATTCAAGCTTTATTCCTTTTTTACTTTCTCCAGAAGTTCCGCCAGCTCTTTCGCTATTTCCGGATACTTGCGTGCCACGTTTGTTTTCTCCGACGGATCAGCTGACAAATCGTAAAGTTGCGGTTGTTTATCGTTGCCCAATTCTGTTTTTGTCCAAAACTCGAGTGCGGGTCCTTCGCTCGGCTCGATGTATTTCCACTGTCCTTTTATAATGGCTAACGTATTATTCAGATTCTGCTGGATGATGTAATCGCGGCTCGTGTCTTCTTTACCCAGTAGCGTAGCCAAATGTTCTTGGCTGTCGGGGGCGGCTCCATTTTTCAAGGGTTGTTTCAGCAAAGCGGCTAAAGAGGCGTAAACGTCTATCTGTGAGAAGAGAGCCTGCTGCTTGTTTGGTTTCACTTTGGCAGGCCACCGGAGGATGAACGGGATGCGTGTGCCGGCTTCGTATACACTGTACTTTCCTCCGCGATAGATGCCCATAGGCGTGTGTCCGTTCAGTAATTCGAGCGCGCGGTCTTGATAGCCGTCGTCAATGACGGGACCGTTGTCGCTAGTGAAAATAAATATTGTGTTGTCTGCGAGTTGGAGGCTGTCCAGTGTGTGCATGATTTCTCCGATAGTCCAATCGAGTTGCAGAATGACGTCCCCTCGGGTTCCTAAACCGCTTTTTCCGGCAAAGCGGGGATGGGGGACACGCGGAACGTGCACGTCTTGCGTGCCCATATAGAGAAAGAACGGTTCGTCCTTATGAGCGGCGATAAAGTCTTTTGCTTTGTTTGTAATCACATCGGCTATGTCTTCGTCTTTCCAAAGCGCCGATTTGCCTCCCGTCATCCATCCGATGCGGGGGATGCCGTTGATAATCGTGTTGTTATGTCCCTGACTGGGTTTCAGCGTAACAAGTTCCGGGTTCTCTTCGCCCGTAGGCCAGTCTCCGACTTTCTGCTTATAATTTACTGTAATAGGATCGTTCGGATCAAGTCCCACGACTCTTCCGTTCTCTACAAATACACAAGGCACGCGGTCTACTGTGGCAGGTATGACGAATTCGTAATCGAACCCGATGCTTTGTGCGTTCGGACTGATTTGTTTGTTGAAGTCGGTTCCTCCTTTCGGTCCGAGTCCCAAATGCCATTTGCCCACAACTCCCGTGGCGTATCCGGCTTCTTTCAGCATGTCTGCCATGGTGACGCAGGCGGTGTCGATGATCAGTTCCGAGTTGCCGGGAGCGATTCCCGTATTTTCCTGTCGCCACGGATACATGCCTGTGAGCAGTCCGAAGCGTGAGGGGGTACTTGTGGCGGAGGTCGCGTATGCGTTGGTGAATTGGACGCCTTGTCCGGCAAGCCGGTCTATGTTAGGCGTATTGACTTTAGTAGCTCCGTAGCAACTGAGATCGCCGATACCAAGGTCGTCGGAGAAGATGTAGATGATATTGGGCTTCTGTGCGTTTTGCCCGTTATCTTTTTTGCCGGCGTGGTTGCAGCCTGTCAGCAAAGCAACACCGGAAAGCAGAGGAAGTAGTTGTGAAATGTTTTTCATGACACTCATCTTTTAAAAGGGTTTGTCTGATTGCAAAGATAAACTGACTGACGCAAAAAGACCGAATGAAATGTACATGTATTGTGCAAAATTGTACAAACCTGCTTTGGCGGAGGCAAGTCAGTCCGAAATTCAAAAATGGCGGCTTTGAGGTTTCCTCCGGCAGTCAGTCTGAAAATCCGGTTCCATTTCTGATTCCTCTATGCGCACGATTTTGGTGTTCTAAATAGGGGGATATGGATGTTCTACACGTGCGACTTTATTCTCATATCCTTTGTTCGGAGCTCTTTTTTAAAGGAATCGCGGCATGACCGGGACCTCTCTGAACAGATTTTTGGAAGCCTCTCCCTAAGAAATTCTCGCGTTTATTTAGAAACTCGTTTGCTTAAATGCGAAAACCCTCTTAGGAGGAAAGCTCTTTTCGCCATCTGACTTCAATCGGCGATTATTCCTCTTCCGGTTCTTCTTCTTTCTCTTCTCCTTTTCGGTATGCCAACGGACTGACATGGTATATATCCTTGAAGCATTTGCTGAAATAACGGGAAGAAGAGAATCCGATGCGGTCTGAAATTTCAGTAATGTTCAGCTCGGGGTTGTTTCTCAACATTAATGCCCCTCTCTTAAGTCGGATGCCCAGAATAAACTCATTAGGTGTCTGCCCTGTCACCGCTTTTAGTTTGGTGAACAGATTCGTGCGTGCCATCCCCATTTCGCGAGCGAAGATGTTGATGTTGAAATCCGTGTTGTCCATATTTCGTTCGATAATCTCCATCGCCCGGTCAAGCATTTCCTTATCCATCGGATTGGTCGCAAGCATCTGCGCAAAAGCCTGCGGCTGCTTGCTGAACTTCTCCTGTAATAGCCGGCGGGAGTTTACAAGATTGTTGCAGCGGGAGATAAGCAGGTTGGTGTTGAACGGTTTCGTGATGTAATCATCGGCTCCTATCCGTAGCCCTTCGATGGTATGTTCCACAGCGGAGCGTGCCGTGAGCAACACTACCGGAATGTGGCAGGTGTTGAAGTTCGTCTTGATCAGCTTGCATAGTTCTGTGCCCGACATGCGGGGCATCACTACATCGCTCAGCACAATGGTAGGCATCTCTTTTTGTACCTTTTCCCACGCCTCTTCACCATCGGAAGCCGTGATGACCCCATAGAAGTTGCCGAATATATTTTCAAGCATCTGCTTGATCGATTCATTGTCCTCCACAATCAGCATCGTGGCGTCCGGAATGCGTTTGTCTTCTCCGCCGTTGCCACCCCATTCTATCTCCGGCAATGTCTCTGTGAGTGAAGCGGGCTGTTCAGGCTGGCAGATTCCGGCAGGCTCTTGCGCTATCTGCTCCGCAGTGAAATGATTGTTTCCCGCCTTCATGCGGATGATAAAGCTACTGCCTTTCCCCGGTTCGCTTTCCACACGAATATCGCCGTGATGAAGTTCAACGATTCCTTTGGTCAGCGATAGTCCGATACCCGTTCCGGCACCCGTGTTTAAAGAGTCGAGACGTTCCGTCTGATAGAAACGGTCGAATATCTTGTCTATCTCATTCGCGTCGATGCCCGAACCCGTATCTCTGATGACAACGATGGCATATCCGTTCTCTTTGGATACGTCTATCGCAATCGTGTCTCCGGCTTGAGTATGCTTCATTGCGTTCGAAAGCAGGTTATTGACGACTTTTTGCATTTGTTTCTGGTCGTACCAGATTTCTATATCGTCGTCCGATTTGCTGAATTCGAAATTGAGTTGCTTGCTGCTTGCGTATTCGAGGAAGAGCAAATAGTTCTCGTAGAGGAAGTCCGCCAGGTTGTGCGGGCTTACCTTTATCTTCATGTGCCCCTGCTCCTGCTTTCGGAAGTCGAGCAGTTCGGTAATCAACTCCCTTAGTTGGATACTGCTTTTATAGATACCGAGTATCTTATTATAAATGGTGGGTGTGAAAGTGGAGACTTGAAGCAATGTTTCCACCTGCGCCACAATGAGTGTGAGAGGAGTGCGGAATTCGTGCGAAATGTTTGTGAAGAAGCGAAGCTTCGATTGGTTCAACGCTTCGATGTCCGCAGTGTGTTTCTGTTCATATTTCAATGATTCGCGGAGTTTGATGCGCGATTTGTAACTGCGGATGAGATACAACAGCAAACTACCTGTAATCACTATGTAAATAAGGTATGCCCACCAGCTTTTGTACCAAGGCGGTAATATTCGTATGGATAGTTTGGCTTGGTTGATGTCGTTTCTCCGCGATTTCACAATCAGTGTATATCGTCCCGGATTCAAATTCGTGTAAGTAATGATGTTGCGGTAGGCGGGTGTCCATTCGTCGGAGAAACCTTCGAGTCGATAAATAATCTCATCTCGGTTGGCAGCGATGAAGTTGGAGGTCGCGTACTCGATGCTGAACATAGATTGGTTGGCTTTAAGCCTAATTTCATGTGTATATCCGATGGACTTTTGCAAGATGCTTCCCTTATCCGCCGGGAGCACTTCTTTTCCGTTTACGAATAGACGGGAGAACATAATACGGTATGATTTGGGTGTGAATTGCAGACTTTTCTCTGAGAAAGAAATCATGCCTTGAACACCTCCCAAAAATACCGCGCTATCGCGGGTTACGTAAAGCGCGTTTTCGTTGACTGCTGTTAGCGGGAAGCCGTTCTCGATTCCGTAATTCTGGAAAGTCTTCTTCCGAAAGTCGAATTGTGAGAATCCCTGATTGGTAATAAGCAGCAGATGCCCTTTGTCCACCGACGACTCGCAGACATCGTAGATACAGTCGCTCGACAAACCGTTGCTTTGCACATCGAAATTCTCGAAATCGTCCGTCTCTTTCCGGTAACGGTCCAGTCCGCTTCCGGATGTGGAGAACCATAGATTCCCCTCGCTGTCCTGCGTAATGCTGTTCACATTGTTGTTGCTAAGACTGTTTGGCGAGGAGGGAATGTGGGCATAATTCGTCAGCTTGCCTGTATCGAAGCGGTAGGTATATACCCCTTTCCCGGTAGCGGCTACCCACAGCGTTCCTTCTCTGTCAAGGCAAAGGCTTGCCACCATTTTTATCTCCCGTCCCTCCTTTGTTTCTTGAAAAAGAAGCCGGGCTTTGCCCGTGACGGGATCGAAGAGGCAGGCTCCCGCTTGAGTTGCCACAATCAGCTTATCCCGGTAGGGAACGATATCGCGTACGATATCCGAAGGAATCGAAGAGGGGTCTCCCGCTTTCATCCGGTAAATTGTGAATCTGCTTGTGCGAATATCCAGCTTGTTGAGCCCTCCCAAGTGAGTGCCTATCCACATAATTTCGTTTTTTTCGTCGTAATAAATGGCTTTCACATTGTTGTGCGACAAGCTGTTCTTTCCTTCTTCGTGCCGATACCAGCGATATGTTCCTTTCTTACGGTCGTATACGTTAACGCCACCGCCTTCGGTACATATCCACAAGTTCCCCGCTTTGTCTTCAATCATCCGACCGATGATGGGGCTACTTAATCCTTCTTTCTCTGTCTGTCCTACCTTATATCGGGTGTAAATCTCATATTCCGGGTTGAAGTAGTTCACCCCTCCGAAGTAAGTTCCCAACCACAACGTCCCTTGTCCGTCTTTTACGATACACCATACGGAAGAGTGAGTCAGACTCCCCGGTCTGTTCTCGTTCGTGGTGTAGAGGCGGAAGTTCCCGGTCGCTTTTTCGTAGCGGTTCAACCCGTTGAACGTTCCAATCCAGATATTCCCGGAATTGTCTTCGCAGCAACTTCTCACAAAGTCTGAACTCAGGCTGTTCGGATTCCGGGAATCGTGCTTCAGGTTTCGGATGCCGCCGTCTTGCTTTACGCGGTAAAGCCCTTCTTCCCAGCTGCCTATCCAAAGTTCTTCGGATGAGTCTTCATAGATACTTGTGATGTTTCCTTTGGGTATCGGATGAGTCAGGTTCCTATCCTTGTCCAATCTGTACACCCCCTCGCCCGAAGTCCCTATCCATAGGTTTTTCTGGGGATCGAGATGGAAGCACGAAAGCGCAATGTTTTTTCCCGCGAGCCGGTAGTAGAGGTCGAAGTTCTTGGTTCCCTCATTAAAGATGTAGATTTCGTTCTTTTTGCCGATATAGAGCTTTTCTTTATAGTAGATAGCGTCTACATTTCCTTGAATCAGCGTTTCGAATTTCTGTGTTTCAAGATCGAATCCGGCTACGCCATCGGTGCAAAGCAGGTAGATTTTGCCTTTTTTATCACCGGTGATGCGCAGCACCGTATTGCTGAACAGACTGTTCGGATCGTTCTTGTTGAGTTTGAAACTCAGTATGTCGTTTCCGTTGTAGCGGTTTAGCCCTTCACGCGTTCCGATCCAGATGATGCCTTGCCCGTCGATATATATGCTGTTGACGGAAAACTGAGACAGTCCGTCGTCTGTGGTCAGGTGGTTGAAAGTGATATTCTGCCCCTGAGCCCGGAATAGGGCAAAGCCTAGGATGAACAAGAATAAAAAGGTTGTTTTTCTCACTGGAATAGTCTGTTTTCTGCGTTACTATTTGCAAATATATTATTTAATTTTGATTTTGAATAGGCATATTAAGAGAAAGTCACTACTTTTGCAGAGAACAAACATAAGTATCATGAAAGTAAAGAAAATAAGTGCGGCTAATATAGAGCCCCGTGATCTTTCCAAATTGCTGGATAAAGAAAAGATCGATTTTCAGCTGATTCAGTGCGTAAACTGGGAGGAATATCCTTATAAACCGAGAGTCTCTTTCCGGATAGCTCATACGAAAGATTCAGTACTACTACATTTTAAAGTGACAGAAGCCAGTGTCCGCGCCAGGTATGGACAGGATAACGGAGCGGTGTGGACGGATTCGTGCGTGGAGTTCTTTGCGATTCCTGCCGGCGATGGAATATATTATAATATCGAGTGCAACTGTATAGGCACTATTCTGATTGGGGCCGGAGCCACACGCGAGGGAAGGGAACATGCCCCCGAAGATGTGACGGCTTTGGTGAAACGCTGGTCGAGCTTGGGAGATGAGCCCTTTGAAGAACGGGTGGCAGACACCGACTGGGAGGTTGCTCTGATAGTTCCTTATGCGGTATTCTTCAAACATCAGATAACCTCTTTGGACGGAAAAGAGATAAAAGCGAATTTTTATAAATGTGGAGATGAGTTGCAAACTCCTCATTTCCTTTCTTGGAACCCTATAAAGATAGAAAAACCGGATTTTCATCGTCCCGATTTCTTCGGAACGTTAGAGTTTGAGCCGGAACAAAACATTTAACCTTATTATCGTATGAAATTAGCAGAAGCCCTCAGCCTCCGCGCTGATTTGCAAAAAAGAGTCGCCCAGTTGAAAGGACGATTGAAAGACTGTTCGAAAGTTCAGGAAGGCGATTCGCCTGCCGAAGACGTAAACGAACTTTATAAAGAGCTGGATGAACTCCTCGCCCAACTGGAGGGTCTCATCTATCGTATCAACGCTACTAATATACGGACTTCTCTTGAAGGAGAAAGCCTGACCCAACTGATTGCGCGAAAGGATGTGCTCACCATGCGCGTGTCTCTGATGCGCGAATTGCTGGAGCATGTCACCGAACAGGACCATCGTTACAGCCGTCAGGAGATAAAGATGGTGCGTATGATCGATGTGCCCGAACTCAGGATGCAACTGGATCTTCGTTCGCGCGATTTGAGAGAGCTCGATCTGGCTATTCAGAAATTGAACTGGAGTGTCGATTTGATATAATTCGGGCTTTGCTGTAACCTTATAAAAGGTGTAGTTACTTTGCAGGGGCGGCACAAAATTTTCGCCTGTCGGCTTCCGGCCGCCGGGTGTTCAAGATAGCAGCTTATCGGACGTGAGCGAGATATATTGCACAGCGTATGTTCAGCATCATTCATAAGCGCACATTATGTACAGAGCATGATAGCATTACCATGTGCCGACTGTAAAGAAACGAGGGTGGGAAGCGGGATAATGAAAGTCCCCTTATCAGATTCTTTTCCAACGGATGGAAACAACTGATAAGGGGACTTCTTGTATCCGGCTGTCCGACAATTAAAACCCGTCTCGCACCGGTCAGAAAGCTCCGCCGACAGGCTTCATGATGAAACTGAACTCATAGTCCTGATAAGGCAGGCGGTACTGTTTGAGTGGGATGGCTCCCCAACTGGTGACGCAACCCAGTCCCATCTGTATTTTGTCGATGCAAAAGTTGGTGAAGTTCGCCTTCTCTACTTCCGATGCATGGCGCTGGTCTTTCTCGCTGCCGTCGTCGAGCGACTCGATGGTATAATTCAGTGCCGAAGCCGAGAAGGGGGCGTCGGCTGTAAATTGCAGTCCTGTACCGCTTGCACCGGATAATCTCCACCAGCGAATGTCAGTCTTGGTTCCCGTCTCCTGCGGGCGTATGTACGGGTAGAACTGTTCTTCCACCGTTTGGCTGTATCTGCCCAGCAAAGCGCCGTGATTGCGGTCGGAGTAGTTCTCGCCGGGCCCTCTTCCGTAGTATTCTATCCGGTTGAAAGCGATAGGCATGCGCAGTTGCATCCCGAAGCGGAACATTTCGGATACTTTCCGGCTTTTGTCCGCCTCCATTCGTTGAGTGACCTTTATCGCACCTTTATTATTAATGGTGTACGTCAGGTACAGTTTCGCGCCGGTAGCGCTCATATCGTATTCGCCACGTACCACCGTTTGCCCGTTTTCGGTGTTGTGTTTCAGTGAAGTCAGCTTCAAGTGCGGATGTTTCCATACGGCGTATTTGTGCTGAAGTCCTGCACCGTAATCGTTGTCGGTCGGAGCGCGCCAGAAGTTCGGGGTCAGAGCGCTCCCCGGTTTCATGAAAGAGACGCCTTTCACATCGTACCGACAGAGGTAGCCGTCTCTCTTGTTGAACTCTACGGTAAAGTCATTGCCCGAAACGATGAGGTAGTTGTAATCATTGTCCCAAACAGTGGGTGCATCGGCGGGCATGTTGGTATCGGTCTCGTTATCGACGCTCAATCCGGGCGCTTCGTATCCGCGTACGGTGAGTTGGTTGTAAGCCACCGTGCTACCTGCCGGAAGCAGCGCTTCGGCATTTTTCAGTTTATAGCTTACGTTGAGCAGAATTTCCTTGCCGGGGCACAGCTTGCTTGCATCGAAGGGCAGGCGGAGTCGTACGGTTTGCTGAGGCGCTGCCGACAACTCAGGCACAGTGCCTGTCTGCTTCACTTCGCCATCTGCTAGCAGTTGCCATTCCATGTAATAGGCAGAAAGGTCACGAAAGAAGTTTTCGTTGTAAACGTTCACCTCGCCTTTTTCCAAGTCGGCGGCGGTAGTCCAGATGTTCTGGTAGAAGAACGCTACTTCATAGGCATGGGGATTCGGCACGCGGTCGGGACTGATGAGTCCGTTGTCGCAGAAGTTGTTGTCCGAAGCGTCGTACTTGTTGAAGTCGCCTCCGTAACCGTATATCTCCACACCGTCTTTATTCTTCCACCGGCACGATTGGTCGACGAAATCCCAGATGAATCCGCCCTGATACTTCGGATACTTGCGTATGATGTCCCAATATTCTTTGAATCCTCCTTCGGAGTTTCCCATCGCATGCGCGTATTCGCACTGGATGAGCGGTTTGTCGATATCTCCTTCGCAATAGTTGATGCAAGTCTCATAGTCTCTGTACATGGGACAGTAGATGTCGGTGAACTCGCTTGTCCGTGCCATCTCGTATTGTACGGCGCGCGTGGGGTCTTCTTTCTTTGCCCACGTGTAGCACTTCTCGAAGTTCGCTCCCATACCGGCCTCGTTGCCCAGCGACCAGAAGATGATGGACGGATGGTTGTATCCGCGCTGCACGTTGCGTTGGTTCCGTTCGAGATGCGCTTTGGCATAGATGGGGTTCTTTGCCAGCGTCTTGTCTCCGTATCCCATTCCGTGCGATTCCACGTTCGCTTCCGCCACCACGTAGATGCCGTAGCGGTCGCACAGGTCGTACCAGCGGTTGTCGCAAGGGTAGTGGCAAGTGCGCACGGCGTTGATGTTCAGTTGCTTCATCACCTGTATATCCTGCACCATCCGCTCGGTCGAAACCACGTATCCTCCGTCAGGGTCGAGCTCATGGCGGTTGGCTCCTTTGAAGAGTACCGGCTGTCCGTTGACCAGTATTTGGCTACCTTTCAGTTCGATCTTGCGGAAACCGACGTTTACGGGAATCACTTCGAGCGGGTTGTTTCCGCTTTTCAGCGTGGCAACGAGTTTGTATAGATTCGGCGTTTCGGCTGTCCACTTCTCAGGATTCGGAACGGAGAGAACGGTGCTCAGCTTTCCCGAGCCTCTCACTTCGGCGGCAGCGACACGCTGCCCTTGGGTGTCCAGCAGGTCGAGGGATACTGCTCCGCTTCCGTTCATATCAATAGCGACGTGCAGCGTCCCGTTTGCGTACTGTTCGTCCAGATCGGGAGTCACCCGGATGTCGCGTATATGTTTCTTTTCACGCGCGTACAGATAACAGTCGCGTCCTACACCCGAGTAACGGAAAAAGTCCTGGTCTTCGAGGTAAGTACCGTCGCACCAGCGGAACACTTGAAAGGCAATCAGGTTTTTGCCCGGCTTCAGGTAGCCGGTGAGGTTGAATTCGGCTTCCAGCTTACTGTCTTCACTGTATCCCACATAGCGACCGTTCACCCAGAGATACATGTTCGATGTCACCGAACCGAAATGGGCGAATATCTCCTTGCCCCTCCATCCGGCAGGTAGCTCAATCTCTTTGCGGTAAGAACCTACGTGGTTGTTGGCGGTAGGAACGTAGGGCGGGTTGTTCTTATACTGGTTTCTCCACGCGTATCCCACATTCACGTAAATGGGGTCTCCGTATCCGTTGAGTTCCCATACGGCGGGTACTTTGATGTTGTCCCATCCGCGGTCGTCGAATCCGGTGCGGAAGAAGTCGGTGGGACGTTCGTCGGCATTTCTCACCCAGTTGAACTTCCACGTTCCGTTCAGCGTCATAAAGTTGTCCGATTGTTCTTTGATGCCTGTTCGCGCTTCTTCGGCAGATGCGTAAGCGAAGTAGTTGGTGTGCATGGCAGCCCGGTTTACGGCGTTCACTTCCGGATCTTTCCATTCGTTGAATGTTTGTGCTTGTGTCGTTGCCAGTCCTAACACTGCCAGACAACAGGAGAAAAGTTGTTTCTTCATGGTTTCTTTATAATATTAGGTTCATTATTTCGGGCGATAAAGATAAGAAGATTATTCTGTTTTTCATATTGTTTTCTTCCCGCACCTGTGGCGGCTGCCGATATTTTGTGTTCGAAGCAAGAAAACTCTCCGGAAATACTGCCGGATTCTCGGCTCTGTTTATTCCGGATTTTGTATCAGGCTATCCGCCATGATATATAATTATACTCATGGTCGGTGACTATATATAACCCGTTGGTTGAATTAAAAATCTAAATATTTACAAATGAAAAAGTTGCACATATCACTGATTTTTAGTAATTTAATGGTAGCTAAACCGTTGAATACTATTTATCTGCATATGCGCAACTTCATAGCAAATTTCGTCAGAATTCTCGGAATCTGCAAGGATTTCGCCGGAAATCGTGTTAATGAGCTCGGAAATATACCCCGTTGTGGTGTAGTTCCCAAGTTTTCCGACCTTGAGGTCATCGCTTTGAGCATAACAGC
>NZ_ATZH01000040.1 GCF_000428105.1 Bacteroides pyogenes DSM 20611 = JCM 6294
CTTCCTGCTTGAGCTTCTCATAATCTGCAGGAGTCACATCCTTGCCTTGCTTCTTCATCTCTTCAGCGATTTGGGGGTTACACGACTCAAAGGTACGAAGAATTCGATAGAAAGAAGAACGCGACAGACCTGTTTCCTGAAAAATCTCTGCGCGTGATTTTTTCTCAACATAATACATCTCATAGATCCGATGATGATTTTTCACCCGATCCAGGGAAGATGACAGACATAATGGTTGATTCTTTTCCATAATTTGGGAGTTTAGGAGTCAACCTATTTTAAAAGAAGACAGAGGCTGCACTTCTCTAACAATAAGGCAGCCTCTCTAAGTGTCTAAAAAGTTTCGGTACTAAAACAGATTGAAAGCGACTTGGATATTGGCCTCATTTCGAGCAGGGTTCCACATAGCCATCGCAGAAACCGGAAGAACATAATTTCCGAATTTCAGTTTCTTGGAAACAGTCATATTGACATTTACAATGCCCGGATTATCCGCATAGAAGTTTGCGTCACTTCCGCTTTCTTTATCTAATGCAAACGCTCCTGCAATGCCTAAATCAACATCAACTATTTTGTTTCTTACCACCGGATAGTCAAGAGAAACATAAGTAGAATACAAATTCTTCTCATTCATTACCCCTCTATCGCGTCCGAAAACAACAGTTGCCCATGTGATCTTAAGCGGAAACTTTTGCTGAAACTGATACGACAAAGCCACATCAATAAAATGTCCGGTTTCTCGAGCGCTATATTTAAATACCTGACGGTTGTTATAAGTTGCGCCGGGAGAAAAATTATAAATATCCCAAACAGCAATGCCAAAACCTCCGTATTGGAAAGAAGCATAGTAATCAAATTCCTTGAAATCACTATTAAAGCTACCTCCTCCCCACAAACCGAAAGTAAAACACTGCGACTTGTCTGTCAAATGAATATCTACCGCACCCATTGCCGAAGTCGTGATTTGATAACCTCTCCACAAGTGCATGTTTTTAATCTGGAAAGAAAAGTCTAATGGATTATAAGATGTAGATTGTTGTGCCGACACAAAAGTAGAAGAACAAAACATTCCTATAACCGAAAGTACTACAATTTTTAAGTATTTCATAGTTCTTCAAAATTAAATTCCTAAATAAATTAAGCTAAAAAAAAGATATTAAAAAATAGCCAGATATACCCATGCAGCTAACGCGCCACCTACCATGGGAGCGATAACGGGAATCCATGAATAACCCCAGTCGCTATCTCTCTTATTCTTAACCGGCAAAATAGCATGCGCAATACGAGGAGGCAAGTCACGAGCAGGATTGATTGCATAACCGGTTGTTCCACCTAAAGACATACCGATAACGACTATCAAAAGAGCCACAGGATACGGACCTGCAATTGCAGCGCCGGCAACGGTCAGAATACCGAAAACCAACATGAATGTACCAATAAGCTCGCAAATAAAATTATAGAAATAGGTTCTTATAGCAGGAGCTGTACAGAAAACGGCCAATTTATTGTCTTTGTTTTCTTCCACATCGAAATGAGGCTTATAGAATACATAAACCAGACAAGCTCCTACAAAACCGCCCAAAAGCTGTGCAATGATATAACCGATTACGTTACCTTTAAAAACCCCGGCCATGGCAAGTCCGATGGTTACGGCAGGATTTAAGTGCGCTCCGGAATAAGGAGCGGAAATATAAGCACCTACGAACACTGCGAGACCCCACGCAATAGTTATTACCACCCATCCGGCATTTTGTCCCTTGGTTCCTTTTAACAAGACGTTTGCTACAACGCCATCACCTAACAGGATAAGCACTGCTGTTCCTATAAATTCAAAAAGAAGATCTAATTGCATAATGTAAAGTATTAGAATTGGTTTTTTAAATTGATTTTAAGAACGCCTCAACAAAGTTCGTAAAGCCGACAGTCTCACTGCAGATATTATTGACCGCCGGCCAACTCTGTCAAGATTATAAAAGATAATTATTTAATCCAGTTTTGAGCACGATAAACAGCATCAGCCCATTTACGTTTAGCCAACTGCATATCAATTTTTTCGTCCGGTTCGAAAATGGTATCGACAGACCACTGTTTCTTCAGTTCATCGATGCTGTTCCAATATCCTACGGCCAACCCTGCAAGATATGCAGCACCCAACGCTGTAGTTTCAGTAGTTTGAGGACGAATAACTTTTCCTCCCAATACATTCGACTGGAATTGCATAAGCAAATTATTCACAGCAGCTCCACCATCTACACGCAACTCTTTTAAACCGATACCGGCATCGAGAATCATCGCGTTGATAACATCCATCGTTTGATAAGCAATGCCTTCCAACGCTGCGCGTAATATATGGGCGGCAGTGGTTCCTCTCGAAATACCCACGATTGCTCCGCGAGCATACTGGTCCCAATAAGGAGCTCCCAAACCTGTCAAAGCCGGAACAAAATAAACATCTCCGCAATCAGGAACTTCACTGGCCCGTTTTTCTATTTCCGATGAAGAGCTGATAAGATGGAGTCCGTCGCGTAACCACTGTACGATAGCACCTCCCATAAAGATACTTCCTTCCAGAGCATAGCATGTTTTTTCTCCAATCTTCCAAGCAACAGTTGTCACAAGATTATGCTTCGACATAATAGGACGCTCGCCCGTATTCATCAAAATAAAGCAACCTGTTCCATAAGTATTCTTCACCATACCGTCGTCTACGCACATCTGTCCGAAAAGAGCAGCTTGTTGGTCACCGGCAATACCTGAGATAGGCACTTTAGAAGCGAAAATAGTAGTCTTGGTATATCCATAGATTTCGCTGGAAGAAGCGACTTCAGGCAGCATGGACTTCGGGATATTGAACAACTCGAGCAACTCGTTGTCCCATTCCAACGTATGAATATTGAACAACATCGTACGCGATGCGTTAGATACGTCCGTAACATGCTTTTCACCACGGGTAAGCTGCCAAACGATCCATGTATCCACCGTACCAAAAGCCAATTCTCCGCGTTCAGCTCTTTCTCTTGCTCCTTCTACATTGTCTAAGATCCATTTAACCTTTGTAGCGCTGAAATAAGCATCGATAATCAAGCCTGTTTTTTCTTTAATGAAAGGAATCAAAGAATCCGCTTTCAGCTTGTCGCAATACTCCGCTGTTCGTCTATCCTGCCAAACAATAGCGTTATATACAGGCTCACCGGTTCTGCGGTCCCATACAATGGTCGTTTCGCGCTGATTGGTAATACCTATACCGGCAATATTGTTGCCGTTGATACCGATCTGCGTAATTGCTTCGGCTGCCACAGCGGCCAATGACGACCAGATCTCGTTTGGATTGTGCTCTACCCACCCGCTGTGTGGGAAAATTTGTGTAAATTCTTTCTGAGCAACCGAACAAATTTTTCCTTCATGGTTAAAAACAATAGCTCTGGAACTCGTAGTTCCCGCGTCGAATGATAAAATGTACTTTTCCATTGTACTAGTGTTTTGGTTAATAATAAGGATTTGATAATATAATAAGAAATCATTTCTATCTGTCTATACCACTCCGCTTTCACTCCAATGCTTTTGCAATGATCGAAATAGGATGCTCGCACTTTGCTTTCGTAGACATTTCAATCTGCCATTTACATGTTTCGCAGTCGCTAACCACATAATCGATGTCCAACGACTCTATCTGCTTGAATAGCGGGTTCCCTATTTTCTGTGAAGTTTCATAGTTTTCCTTTTTAAAGCCATAGGTACCTGCAATTCCACAACAATTAGAGTCTAACACAACAAGTTCAATATTAGGAATCAGTTTCAATAATTCAATAGAGTAGAATGCCCATCCAAGCTTATCCATATGACAAGGAGTATGGTAAGCCACCCTTAGCTTCTCTTTTTTAAATTTCAAGTTCAAAGATCCTGCTTCAAAAAGCCTATATAAATATCTGGTCACTAATTCAATCTCATCCTTCACATCTGCATTTTCAACTCCCAGAAGATGAGGATATTCGTCTCTAATAGTAAAAATACAAGTTGATGAAGTGCCCACCACGGGAATGTTATTGTCGAGAACAGACGTTCGGATAGATTTCATATTTACGTTCGCCTGCTTCTTTGCCTGATTAATCAAGCCGTTAGAAATCAAGGCCACTCCACAACATTTCTCTTTTTCAAGAAGTTGCACCCCTATTCCCAACGCATTGAACACACGAATCGTATCTTTACCCAGTTGAGGATTGTTATAGTTCACATAACATCCGTGAAAATAGCAAACTTGCTTATCATATTGTTTCTGCTTTTCTTCTTGCTTCTTATACCATCTTTCAAAAGTTTCAAAAGCATACTTGGGAAAAGTACGATGATGATCTATCTGTAAAACCTTGTCCATGACATATTTGGTAGGCGACAAGCTTAAAACAGGATTAAGTATAGGAGAGAAGGGAGTAGCCAAAGTTCCCATAATATCCGTATTTGCCAAAAGTCTGTCGCGAAGTTTGGGACGCTTTTTAGCGTACTTGATACGGGCAGACTGAATGATATCGCCAATCCTTACATTCGAAGGGCAGGCCACCTCGCATCTTTTGCAGTTAGTACAATACTTCAGCGCTTCATCATAGAAGTTGCTTTTCTTCAAACGCAGGCGCTCACCGTCAGGCCCCGCCTGCTTAGGACCGGGATAATGAGGATTGACAGCAGCAACCGGACAATAAACCGTACAGATAGTACATTTGATACATTGTTCAAAATTATTCAGACTAATATTTTCGTTTTGTAAATTTTCCATATTCAGATTCATATTAAATGGTATTAGCCACGTGCAAGGCTGTCAAAATTGAAACACCGGCTCCACTTCCCTCTTTTAATGGAGAGAAACCTTCAAGCCCCGCACCGATGACATATAAATTTTCAATAGGAAGGCCTGAACGGAGTGCCTGAAAATGGTGATTTGTACGTATACCGAACTGCATATAGTTCTGAGACTCGAATACATTATCATTATACCACTCCTGACGGTCGTGCAAATAATCTACATCAAGGTGGAAAATCGGTTCGTATACCCTATCGCGGGAAGCGATTAAACCTTGACTAAAGTAACTTCCGGTAGCCAAAACGAAATGATCGGCCACAAATGAAATATCACCATGATTCTTACTAAACACACGGCGCAAAGAATTAGCTTCCATATCGCCTCTGAGTATCGTGTCTCCTAACATAAAGGTTCCACCTTGTTTCTGAAAGAAATGACACAGATATTGTTGCGTTTTGATTCCTGCGATAGAAGGAGGAAGTGTAGGAAGCAATAAAATAGGCTTACCTACCGCATCTTCCATATCTTTCAGGATAGTATCGTTGGAAAGTCCCACAAAAGCGGGGAAAATAATAACATCAGACTCACTACTACCCTCTTTAAGAATACGGATTAATTGTTCTTTATGTTCTTCCTTATCAAGGGTTTTAGCAATATTCGTAGAACGGAATTCACTTGGATTCTGCTGAATGGCTTCCATGGCAGGAAGGGTAAAAAGATGAATATCAGCAGAAGTCCCACGCTTAGCAAGTTCTGAAGCTATAAATTCCGGATAGAAATCTAAAAAACCTACCATATTGAATATGGTTGCTTTCTGCCATGGCAAACGCCCGTCAGAAGAGGTCACTGCAAAACGGGACAATGTTTTCCACGTAGGCTTCAATTCACCCATAGCGCTGATGCGATAATGATTCTCCTTATAGCTTCCTACCGTATCGATACCCATTTCGGAAAAAAAGTTTTCCGCTTCCTGAGCCAATAACTCAAAACGTTCTTTACCTAACTTTGAGTAAGGATGCGAAGGCTTTTGAGCTATCAAATCATCCATCGATTCAACCGGATGAGATACAGGTGTTCCATCGGGAAGATAATTTAAAAGATCAAAAGAGCCTGAAGAAAAATGTAAAGCGCTCTGACCCGAAGAAATAATCGCGCACCGTTTACCACGTCGGCAAAGTTTAATACCGCACACCAAACCGGCCAGACCGCCACCAATAATTACTGTATCGAATTTCATTGCTGTATTTTTTTACAATCGTTCAACCCACACACACATTCATAAACCCATGCCGCATATTCACTTCCACGCAGACTCTCTCCCCAAGCGGTGGGAAGAATTCCTTTCCAGCGTTCATTCAAAAATTCGCAAAGAGAACGTTTAGCAGCTCCCGGACACATCTTTCCTTCACGGTGCATCAAACCGGCAGCGCGACAAGCGCAAAGCTCTCCCTGGCAAGTACCCATACCCACACGCGTTCGACGCCGTAAGTCGATGAGGTTATGAACATCAAGTTCTCTTAAAGCATAATTGACTTCACCCACCGAAATCTCTTCACACTCACAAACCAGGCTATGATCGCCTGCCTTATTTCCTGCAAAAAGCTCAGCCATTTCACCATGCCGGTAAAGAGCCGCTTCACGCAGTGTATGAGGAACAGAATGCATTTTCTCGTTGATTTCTTCCAAATTATAGCGCGAACCGGGCAAAAGGTCGGAAGCAGTCGTACAAGCTGCGGAAACTCCAAGTTTCTCGCAGACAAGATCGGTAGCCCATTCCGCCATTAAGCGATAAGTCATCAGTTTACCGCCGGTGATTGTTATGAAACCTTCCAAACCGTCACGTTTCGCATGGTCGAGAAGAACAATTCCCCTGCTCACGCTACGCCCTGAAGGATCATTATCACTTGCAACGAGCGGACGAACTCCGGCATAAGCACGTAGAATACGGGTAGTGGCAAGACTAGGACTCAACTTTTCGCCTTCACGCATCAGAAGGTCTACTTCTTCGGGAGTGACTCTTACATTATCGATCTCATCATAAGGGATGCGAAGAGAGGTAGTACCAATCAGAGAAATAGTATCGCCCGGCACAAGAATGTCAGCATCAGCAGGTTTACGACAGCGGTTTAAAACCATATTGTTCACCCGATGCCCAAAAATAAGAAGAGAACCTTTCGATGGGAACATATTAACTTTTAGATCGGCGTATTCGGCTATTCGCTGCCCCCAAATCCCCCCGGCATTGACAACCACCTTACCATAAACTTTTTTACGCTCGTTATGGCGAACATCGAGTATTTCAATGCCAACAACACGGCCCTGCTCAATAATAAGTCCAAGAACCTCGTGATAAGTAAGTACCGTAGCGCCATGATTTTTAGCGTCAATAATATTCGAAGCCGTCAATCTAAAAGGATCCACGGTACCATCAGGCACCTCAACAGCACCAATCAACTCAGGATTTACAGAAGGCTCTTTACGAATTGCTTCTTCAGGAGAAATTGCGTGGGCAGAAATACCCGCTTTCAGACATGATTCGATAAATGTTTTCTGAAATTCCAACCCATCTTCAGGCAGACTGATAAAAAGGCCATTGCTTTCTTCAATGCAATGTGAAGCGATACGCTTCAGAATCATGTTTTCTTTAATGCACTCCTCCGCCGATTCAGAATCAGTAACAGCATATCGCGCGCCACTATGAAGCAGACCGTGATTACGCCCGGTAGCTCCCGTAGCAATATCGCTACGTTCTATCAAAAGAGTAGAAAGACCTCTTTTAGAACAATCGCGTGCGGTTCCTGCACCGGTAGAACCACCGCCAATGATAATCACATCGAACAAGTGCGAAGAAATACTTAAATCATTATTTTTCATCTCGGTCAACAAGTTTTAGTTCCGCAAATTAAAATAAAATAATCAAGAAAAAAAAGTTTTTTCGAAAGAAAAATGAATCAAAGCGAAAGATAATAGTTGCAACATGAAACAGTTTCATTCTTGATTATTATAAGGAAACCCAATATAATTCACAAGTTCCGAATAAAAAGAAAGTTAAAATACAAACAATAAAAAACTATTTTTCTTATACTATTTTCTTTAGAAAAAGAGCGTTTACAATATAAATTATAGAAAGATAAAAATAAAAGAAATGGAGAAACACATGCGATACAAAGATTTTATATAAAAAAGTATCGAACAAATGTTCTTTCACAGTATTGGAAATTCTTATCACAGAGATAGGAAAAAGGCACAATTATAGCAACAATAAAGATTTATTGCAACACATCAAGAAAAGAAAGAAACATATAGACGTATTAAAAGCGCTTATTAGTTCCTTTTATTATCTCAGAAAAACCTACTAAATTAAAAATCTCCCTTAAAAAAGCAAGAATTTCCAGATAAATGGCAGGCTCTTCACCGATTTTATTAACAGAGTCAACCTCCTTCACATCAGAAGCACTCATCACAACATCCTTTCGAAAATCCACTTCATACATTTTACTTACCATATCCTGATAGAATTAAATTGTTAATACTCATTTTTTCTTTTCCCGTATTACAGTTCTCACAGCTTTCAAAGCCACAAGCCGGTTAAATCAGAGCCAAACCTTTAAAAATAAGAAATTTTATCATTTCAAGTTCTCAGATTATCCTGATAGTGATTGTTTTATGCATCAAATCAGTTCAGCTGCAAATATAACACAATATTTTTAATCAGCAAACTTTTCGAAAGTAAATGAAATATAAAACCATAAAAAACATTCGCTATATTTCGAAATAGAGAAAATAAAGATGTTATTCAATAGGATTAGCCTTACCTCAAAGAAAAAAAACAAATGTAAGGAACCCAAACAAATAACCGAAACTTAATAAAGAAAGAGCTAACATATTACACGAAACAAAGCAAGATATAGTTACATATTGTCAATCCATTCCATCTATTACATACAAAACAAAAGTTATTTGGATAGAGCAAACATATTAATAGATATTTTTTTGTAGATTTGTAAATTCAAGCAAAAGAAATATGAGACAGCCAATTACGCGTATTGCAATTAAAGTAGGAAGCAATGTCCTGACACGCCAAGACGGAACGCTTGACGTCACCCGCATGTCATCGCTCGTTGACCAAATAGCCGAACTATATCGGGCCGGAGTCGAGGTCATTCTTATCTCATCGGGAGCGGTAGCTTCAGGACGTAGCGAAATATGTCCGCAAAAGAAGTTGGACAGTGTAGACCAGCGCCAACTATTCTCGGCAGTAGGACAAGCCAAACTAATCAACCGCTATTACGAACTTTTCCGCGAACATCGTATTTCGGTTGGACAAGTATTGACGACGAAAGAAAGTTTCAGTACTCGCCGCCACTATCTGAATCAAAAAAACTGTATGACGGTGATGCTGACCAATGGTATTATCCCGATTGTCAACGAAAACGATACAGTTTCGGTCAGCGAGCTTATGTTTACTGACAACGACGAGCTTTCGGGACTCATCGCCTCCATGATGGATGTCGGCGAATTAATCATTCTCAGCAATATAGACGGAATCTACAATGGCGATCCTTCTGCTTCGAACACTTCTGTCATTCGGCAAATCAAACAGGGAGAAGACTTTTCGGATTGCATCCAGACTTCAAAATCCGGCTTCGGACGCGGAGGCATGCTCACAAAGACAAACATTGCCCGGAAAGTAGCCGATGAAGGCATTCCCGTAGTAATAGCCAATGGAAAGCGTGACAATATTTTAATTGATTTGTTCCAAAACCCCGGCGAAACATTATGTACTCGTTTTCTTCCGTCTAAAGGACCGGTTTCAAGTGTAAAAAAATGGATTGCGCATAGTGAAGGGTTTGCTAAAGGAGAAATACATATCAACGAATGCGCGACGCAAGTGTTAAACTCCGGGAAAGCCATCAGTATTCTTCCCATCGGAATCACCCGAATCGAAGGAGAGTTTGAGAAAGATGATATTGTACGAATCATTGATTTCAAAGGAAATCCAATAGGGGTAGGAAAAGTAAGCACCCATTCACGCCAGGTCCGAGAGAATCTCGGCAAACATGGGGGAAAAGCTGTAGTACACTATGACTATTTATATATCGAATAGCCGGCTTTTCTCAACATATTTCCGTATTTTTGCGAATGAAGGTTTCTGTTTTTCAAAATAATTAGGCAATATGATTACCAGTTTTAAAGGAATATTCCCTGCAGCTAAAGCTTCTGCCCGGGAATTAACACTGCTGAATGATGAAACAATCAACCGGATTTTAATCGCCGTTGCAGATGCAATTATGGAACAGGCCCCGTTTATTCTTGCCGAAAACGAAAAAGATCTGGCACGGATGGACGAGCACGATCCGAAGTACGACCGCCTTCAATTGACGGAAGAACGACTGAAAGCGATGGCTGCCGATATAAAAAACGTAGCAACTCTCCCCTCGCCTTTGGGAAAGGTGCTGAGAGAAACAGTCCGCCCCAATGGGATGAAACTAACGAAAAAGAGTGTTCCCTTCGGAGTTATCGGCGTAATTTACGAGGCGCGCCCCAATGTCACTCTCGATGTATTCTCATTATGCTTGAAAAGCGGGAACGCTTGCATACTGAAAGGCGGAAAAGACGCTCAGGAATCCAACAATGTTCTTGTAAGCATCATACACAGCATATTGAGAAAATTCAAAATCAACCCGCATATCGTAGAATTGCTGCCGCCAAACAAAGAAGCCACCACAGCTCTGCTGACCGCCACTCACTTTGTTGATCTCATTATACCGAGAGGCAGCGGCAACCTCATCAATTTTGTGCGCGAGAATGCCAGAATACCGGTTATCGAAACCGGAGCAGGCATTTGCCACACCTATTTCGATGAGTTCGGAGATGTGCAAAAAGGAGCAGCAATCATACACAATGCTAAAACCCGACGCGTCAGTGTATGCAATGCATTAGACTGTGTCATCATACACGAAAAACGTTTGAGCGAACTACCTGCTCTCTGTCAGAAATTGGCAGAAAAAAAGGTTCTCATTTATGCCGATGAACCTGCATACGAAAGTTTAAACGGACATTATCCGGCGGATTTATTGCAACAAGCCACGAAAGAAAGTTTCGGCATCGAGTTTCTGGATTACAAAATGGCCATAAAGACCGTAAAAAGTTTCGAAGATGCTGTGGGACATATTTACGAAAACAGTTCGAAACATAGCGAATGCATCGTTACCGAAGACAAAGAACGAGCCGCGCTCTTTGGCCGGATAGTAGATGCCGCTTGTGTATATACCAATGTTTCGACTGCATTTACCGATGGCGCGCAATTCGGGCTGGGAGCCGAGATAGGAATCAGTACGCAAAAGCTGCACGCCCGAGGTCCTATGGGACTGGAAGAAATCACATCTTACAAATGGATCATCGAGGGAAACGGACAAACAAGAACTTCATGAGATGGGTATAAGACAACATGAGTAAGAAAAAACGAAATAACAACTAAATAAAAAAGAAAATGAAACAATTTACTTGCGTACAGGATATTGGGGACTTAAAATCTGCTCTTGCAGAGGCATTCGAAATTAAAAAAAACCGTTTTAAATTTGTAGAACTGGGACGGAACAAAACGTTGATGATGATTTTCTTCAACTCAAGCTTGCGCACACGCCTCAGCACCCAAAAAGCCGCAACAAACCTCGGAATGAACGTAATCGTATTGGACATCAACCAAGGGGCTTGGAAGCTGGAAACAGAACGGGGCGTGATTATGGATGGAGACAAGCCTGAACATTTGCTGGAAGCGATTCCCGTCATGGGTTGTTACTGTGATATCATCGGCATACGCTCTTTCGCCCGATTCGAAAGCAAAGAGTTCGATTATCAGGAAACAATTCTTAACCAGTTCATTCAATACTCGGGCAAACCGGTATTCTCGATGGAAGCGGCCACACGCCACCCATTGCAGAGTTTCGCCGATTTAATCACAATCGAAGAATACAAAAAGACTCCGCGCCCCAAAGTAGTATTGACTTGGGCGCCCCACCCGCGTCCGTTGCCGCAGGCTGTTCCTAATTCGTTTGCAGAATGGATGAACGCTACCGATTACGATTTCCTGATCACACATCCCGAAGGCTATGAACTCGACCCGCAATTCGTGGGCAATGCCAAAGTGGAGTACGACCAGATGAAAGCATTCGAGGGAGCGGACTTCATATATGCCAAAAGCTGGGCAGCATACACCGGCGACAATTACGGTCGGGTGTTGAGTACCGACCGTAATTGGACCGTCAGCAAGCGGCAAATGGATGTAACCAACAATGCTTTTTTCATGCATTGTCTACCCGTTCGCCGAAACATGATCGTAACGGATGATGTGATTGAAAGTCCACAGTCCATCGTTATTCCCGAAGCTGCGAACCGTGAAATATCAGCCACTGTTGTATTGAAAAGAATGTTGGAACAGATTCCATAACATTCCTAATCCATGAGCCAACCAATTCATTTCTGTCGCAAACAGGCAGACTTCCATACTCTCATATAGCAAAAACAATAGCGACAAGGCATAATACGGTCATTAATTAATATACAATTGAATGCCTTGT
This sequence comes from Bacteroides pyogenes DSM 20611 = JCM 6294, assembly GCF_000428105.1. Classification (GTDB taxonomy): domain Bacteria; phylum Bacteroidota; class Bacteroidia; order Bacteroidales; family Bacteroidaceae; genus Bacteroides; species Bacteroides pyogenes. The sequence goes on from NZ_ATZH01000040.1 coordinate 12,370, forward strand.
CACCATTGTTCTTTTTTTGAAACTAATTTTTTCTAAAAAAAGTACTCACTTTTGTATGAATATAAGAAAAAGGGGTATTTTTGTGCCCATGAAAAAAATAGTTCTAATTATATTTACACTTATTTCGGTCTCTATTCACGCACAGCATCTTTCCAAAGACAGTCTTTCGACAGTGCACATCCAAAAACATCAACGAATACTGCAAAGTCCTCTCTATAGAATCACCCATGCCGGCGTCCCTTTAATTCTTATCGGAGCATTAAACTACGGCAAAGACAAAGATTTCCGTGTTATACGCAATTCATACATCCCCCACTTCCGTTATCATTACGATGATTATTTGCAATACTCTCCGGGGGTGGTCATGCTGGGATTGAAAGCCTTCGGAATAGAAGGCAGAAGTTCGTGGGGGCGATTGCTTGTTTCCGATGCGTTCAGTGCCGGAATCATGGCAGCTACGGTAAATATCCTAAAATATAGTTTCCGTAAGCCCCGTCCCGATGACAGCGGTAACAACTCTTTCCCTTCAGGACATACCGCCACCGCATTCATGTTCGCCACCATGTTGCACAACGAATACGGAACAACCAGGAGCTCTCTATACAGTGTGTTAGGTTATTCGCTTGCCACAGGCACGGCAATCAGTCGGCAACTAAACAACAAGCATTGGTTTTCGGATGTACTGACAGGAGCCGGAATAGGCATCGTATCTACCCAACTGGGATATTATCTGGCCGATCTCATCTTTCGAGGAAAAGGATTCATCCACCCCCAACTTAAGTGGGAGCCCGATATTGAGGACGAAACATACGCCTCATTGGGTATCCAGATGGGATATACTGTCGGCCGAAACAAAATACATTTACCCGAACACATCGACATTGCCGGACAGGGTGGTGCCACATCCTCTCTTTCGACCGCCTGGTTTTTTACTCCGCATTGGGGTATTGGTGGTAAATTTACCATTGCTCAGACTTCTCCCCAAATCCATACAAAACGCTTTTTTGATACTCACCCGGAAATCGAAAAAACAATAGAAAGTTTCGAAGCACGGACCATCAGCTATATCAGTAGCGTCGGAGGAATCCATTACAAGACTAAAATACTTCCGGGATTATACGCAGGAGGAAGCGCAATGGCAGGAGTAGGGTATCCTCGTAATTATCATGTAAACATACGCTATAAAAATCAAGTTCATGCAGAGCCTTTGCTACATTGCGAGTCTCATGTCATACCTAATTTAGATTTAACGGCACACTTCATGCATATAACAGGGAAAAACGCCGGACTAAAATTGTTTGTAAACTATAATATAGGTATCGGGAAAAGCGACTATATTTACTACCCTCCTCATAAAGGGCAAAGTATTGAACCAAAGACAGGAGTACACCGATTCATTTTACACAATTTCAGTATCGGAGCCGAAGTAGCCGCTTTGTTTTGGTAACAAACATCTATGAATGTTTAAATATCCTTTTCGGAAAGTTTGCTGATTAAGGAGAACAACGTTCTACTGATTTTCCTGCCGATTTCCAAGAATTAAATCCTTTTGCAAGTTCAATCACTTGGAACCCCTTGGATAGTAAAATCTTGGCTGCCCGCCTACTCCGCTTTCCACTACGGCAATACACTGCTACCGGACGTTCTTGTGTAAGCAATACCCCCACCATCGACGCAAAAGAATTGTCCAAGACATTAATATTAATGGCTTTGGGAATGTGCCCTTCGGAATATTCTGCCGGCGTACGAACATCCAATCGCTGTACCGCGTCATTCTGAATATAAGATTCGAAGTCTTCGACATTCAGCGATTTAAAATCTCCGTTCTGCATTTGGCAAGCAAAAAACGAAGAAAGGAATAAAATTAATCCTACAGCCCATTGAGTCATTTTATACATAATTTATAACACGCTTAATTTCTGAATATAAAAACAAGAAATCATTTATCTGTAACATTCGGAATGTATTCAAACCCCGGTCGGCAATATCGGTCTGACTCTATAACCTTTCCATCTTCACCATAAGTATGATATTTGAACTTGATTCTAAGAGTCTGACCCGGCCAATCGAGCTTGTATTTTTGCAAAGGGACTGAGACATAAGCTCTCCGATCATAATATGGTTCATCTTCTGCAGCATCGTGAAAAAGAGACAACGTCACAACCTTTTCGGTTCCTTCATGCACAATACTTTCTTCTACCATACCTATCACGTGTTTTTTACCTCCTTTTACTTTAAGGCTTAATATCATATTCAGATAATTTCTACCCATCCAAATACTGACCATAGTTACCGGATCTGTTTTTATTCCCTCAGCATAAGCCGGATCATTGGGCAGTTTGGGTTCAGGAGTAAGCAGTTCTTGCAAAGAGTAAATGATAGCTGCGCTCTTTCCATCTACCAACGTTGCTTCATAATTACTAAGGAGACGCTTAAATGTATTAGGAGAAATCTTTGTATTTGTCCGATCTTTTAAAATCGACATCAGCTCCCCGTTATCTGGAATAAGTAATTGCAAATGTCCATCTTCTCCACCCTTCACAGTTATAAAGCCCAACGAAACAGAAGGATAATGATAATCGTTCTTCTCTTTGCAGGCAGTAAACAGGAAAAGCAGAACCATAAACCAAACAATATGCAAAAAAACTTTTCTCATCGAGTGGCAGCCAAATAATTGATCAAGGGGTTAGCATACATCTGCAACAATTTTTCGCGTAAAAAATCATCATCTTTATCAGACAGCTTGATTTTCTCGAGCTGCTTGTCAATATATGAAAGAAAATGCGCTTTCTCATCAGACGTATACTTCGCTGCAAATGTATCGCTACCGTTCAAAGAATCGCACGCTATATAATTCCCCGGATATATTCGGTAATTCTCGTGAATCCGCTTATCAATACAAGCAGAAATACTCGCAAAAAGCTCCGGTTTAGGCAACGAGCGATCCATCAAGGCCAACTCATCATTGATACAGGGAGCCACATGAAAATGCACTCTTCCTTTATATCCGAAAAGTCCCGTCTCCATACTCACCAAGTCGTCTTGAGTGGTCTTTTTATATTCTTCTACATCTCTTTTCAGCTGAAACTCCCGAGCTTTCAGAAAATCGCAAGGATCATATTCGTACGAAATAGACAAAGGAGCAATATTCATTTCCATCAAACGGTCTACAACATCACCTTCGCCTCCCATCACCAACATTTTCAAAACACTGTCTTGCGTACGGTCGTTCGAATCTTTTGCCCTTCCTTCCCGCTGTGCAATCCAAATCGATTGTTTTTTCTCGGTAATGGTATAGTGCATGTAACGGGACATCCGAGCAGAAGAGTCGAGCATCGGGCGCATGGTGAGTGCCCGTTGTACAATAAACGACTTATTGATACGTACCAACTTCTTAATCCAGGGATAGATCAACAAGTTATCACCAATGGCTATCTCAACAGTATCCTTTCCCTGCTGAACCAACAGAACGGAAAGGAAACCCGAATCGAGGATAATATCCCGATGATTCGACATATAAGTATAGGCCTTTCCCTCATCCGGCAAAGCCGTATGATCCAATGTGAGTCCGGCTGTATGCTCACTTGCTATCTTCCACAGAATACCGTAACCGAAAGTTTTCTGGAAATCCAACTTAGTCTTACAAGTACGCATTTTCTCAGCCAGAAATTCAAAAGGCACATTCGGCACCGCAGTAGAGGCAGCCTTTTGAAAAGCCGGATCAGCAATCAATTCCTCCAAAATTTGAGGAAGCTCCTCGTCGTGATAAGGACGAATTTCATCAAACTCTGTTCTATCCATTATTAAATAAGTATTAAGAGTCAAGCATTAAGTATTGTATTAAGACTCACAGCCTCTTCTGAGGACAAAGTTAATACTTTCTACTTAATACTCAATATCTAATCTAAAATTGATTCTCTATTATATCTGTCATTATATTCTTTATATCTAAACCGGCAGCACGCACTTGTTGTGGAATAAAGCTTGTCGCGGTCATTCCCGGAGTAGTATTCACTTCCAGTAAATTGATTTTTTCACCTTCGGTTACAATATAATCCACGCGGATAATGCCCGAACAGCCCAATATATCATAAATAGCCGACGTCAATTTTTGTATCCGGTGCGTCAATTCTTCAGAAATCCGTGCGGGAGTAATCTCATCGACCTGTCCGTTGTATTTAGCGTCGTAATCAAAGAATTCATTATGTGTAACCACTTCCGTAGGAGGAAAAGCCACGCTTTTTTCTTTCGTTTTATAACATCCGCAGGTCAGCTCCGTACCTTCCATAAACGCTTCGACAAGCACCTCATCCGCTTCTTCGAAAGCTTTGTTAATGGCGGGCTGTATCTGTTCTTTCGTTTTTACTTTAGTCACTCCGAAGCTCGAACCGCCAAGACTAGGCTTAATAAAACAAGGTAAACCTATGTTCCGCAACACATCCTCGTCAGAAACTGACTGTCCGCAACGTAGCAATAACGATTCGGCCACACGGATTCCAAAAGCTTTCAGATATTGATTACAGGCAAACTTATTGTATGTAATCGCCGCCGCTAAAACCCCACTACAAGAATAGGGTATTTTCAGCATATCGAAATATCCTTGCAACCGTCCGTCTTCCCCCGGAGTACCATGAATAGTGATGTAAGCAAAATCAAAGCGAATTTTTTGCCCGCCCTGCATAAAGCTGAAGTCATTACGATCCACTGCTGCCTTTGTTCCGTCCGGTAATTGGACTTCCCAACGCAAACCTTGCATTTCAACAATATACAGTCTGTATTTCTCCTTGTCTATAAAGGAGTATATTCCCTGTGCACTACGCAGAGATACATGAAATTCGGAGGTGTCTCCTCCTGCTACGATAGCAATTGTGCGTTTCATCCTAATTCTCTATTACTTATATAACTTCTCCACTTCTCAATAAGTCGTTCCATATCGTCCGGAAGCTCGGAGGTAAAATGCATTTTTTCTCCGGTAACCGGATGCACAAAGCCCAGAGTCATGGCATGCAAAGCCTGACGGGGACAAATGTCGAAGCAATTGTTCACAAACTGTTTGTATTTACTAAAATGGGTTCCTTTCAGAATTTCATGCCCGCCATAGCGTTCGTCATTGAAAAGAGTATGTCCGATGTGTTTCATATGGACACGGATTTGATGGGTACGTCCGGTTTCAAGCATACATTCCACCAAAGTAACATATCCGAATCTTTCCAATACACGGTAATGAGTAACAGCATGCTTTCCTTGCTCAGGATCGGACATGACGGCCATCTGCATCCGGTCTTTCGGGTTGCGGGCAATATTACCGGTGACGGTTCCTTCGTCCTGCTCCACATTGCCCCATACCAAAGCGCGATATTTACGTTGAGTAGTTTTATTATAAAACTGAATTCCAAGATTAGTTTTGGCATCGGGGGTCTTGGCGATAACCAAAAGGCCAGACGTATCTTTATCTATCCGGTGCACAAGCCCCACATGCGGATCATTGGCGTCGTAATCGGGAACATCTTTCATGTGCCAGGCCAATGCGTTAACCAGCGTGCCGTGATAATTTCCATGCCCCAGATGAACGACCAGCCCGGCCGGTTTGTTAACCACCATCACATAACTGTCTTCATATACAATATCCAAAGGAATATCTTCGGGAATAATTTCGTTTTCATAACGAGGGCGATCCATCATTACGGTAATGACATCGAGCGGCTTCACTTTATAGCTGCTCTTCACCGGTTTGCCGTTGGCCATCACGAATCCGTCTTCGGCTGCTTTCTGGATACGGTTGCGGGAAGCATTGACAATGCGTTCGAACAGATATTTATCAACCCTGACCATGCTCTGCCCCTTGTCTACAACTACACGGAAATGCTCGTAAAGTTGGGCTTCGTCACCGACCGGTTCTATCTCATCCAATTCATTATCCAGTTCTTCCGGAAAACTTTCCTCCATCATGCGAATCTGTTTCTGTAATTGTTCCTGTTAAAACCAGCTGTCATCCTCAGCAGAAGATGACTCCGGTGAAGAAGATTTCATCGTTTCTACCGCAGCGGCAATTGAGTCCTCTTTTGCTTCACCCGATCCGCTTCCTACCATCAGCGTCAGAAAAGCTCCCATAGGAACCTTCTCGCCGGCAACCAATTGCCGACCCTGATATTTTACACCGTAGACCCAATCTCTTTCTCCGCTCACTAATTGAACTTTATCCAATTTAAAACCGGCGGCAAGAAGTTTTGCCTGCGCCTGGCGATAAGAGCTGTTATCCGCTACATCAGGCACCGGGCGTAGCGGAATATTCCTAGTATTGACAGTCAAATAAATCATACGTCCTTCTTTCACCTTGTGCCCCGCTGCAGGATTAAGGTCAAGAATAACCCCCGCCGGCTTGTCTTTCACATAGTTCGAATCGGCTACCATATATTCCAGCCCATGATTACGCAACATTGCAGACGCTTCTTGAATCGTCATCTCTTTTACATCAGGAACAATTACTGCTTCACCGTGTCTGGTATACACATCGAGTCCCTTCAAGGCAACGAACAGTATCAACAACACCACTGCAATCATAGCAATGATGTTCAGCCAGAAATATTTATTGGTTTTAAAAGAAAAGAATTCTTTGATTGTCATACGTTCTGCTGTTAATCTGCGCCAAAGATACGACAAAATAGTTGATTTTTTGAAAAGTGACCGATGAAAATATCGAAAAGTGTCAAGAAAATAAAAAAGGCAGAGTTTTTACCTCTACCTTTTCCTATTCCTTTATCGACTGAGAATCAGTTCTTCTGTCCGTTGTACTCATCGGAAACGGTCAGTTTCTTTCTTCCTTTAGCACGGCGAGCAGCTAATACTCTGCGACCGTTGGCCGTTGCCATTCTCTCACGGAAACCGTGTTTGTTCTTTCTCTTTCTGTTAGAGGGTTGAAATGTTCTTTTCATTACTGTATCTTGTTTTATGTTATTATTCCACGTAATCGGGCTGCAAAAATAGACACTTTTTTTAAATTAACCAAGAGATAATTCATTTTTTACTCCAAAGTTTTTGTGTTTTCTACTGATTTAGATTACTTTTGCATCCGATTTGAAACAAGATTAAATCAGTAATAATAATATAAAAAAATTATAGAAGTATGATTAATGCTCAAGACATCAAAAACGGAACATGTATCCGTATGGACGGAAAGCTCTATTTCTGCATTGAGTTCTTACACGTGAAACCGGGAAAAGGGAACACTTTCATGCGTACCAAGCTGAAAGATGTGGTTAGTGGATACGTCATCGAACGCCGTTTCAACATCGGCGAAAAACTGGAAGATGTACGTGTAGAACGTCGTCCTTACCAGTTCTTATACAAAGAAGGAGAAGACTATATCTTCATGAACCAGGAGACTTTCGACCAACATCCCATTGCCCACGACCTTATCAACGGTGTAGATTTTCTGCTCGAGGGCATGGTGCTCGAAGTTGTTTCCGACGCTTCTACCGAAACCGTACTTTATGCCGACATGCCTATCAAGGTTCAGATGAAAGTCACCTATACCGAACCGGGATTGAAAGGCGATACGGCAACCAATACGCTGAAACCCGCGACAGTAGAGTCAGGCGCTACCGTACGTGTTCCATTATTTATTAGCGAAGGTGAAACGATTGAGATAGACACTCGCGACGGTTCTTACGTAGGCCGTGTAAAAGCATAAAATGTCATACCAATGACACAAAGAAACGGTGGATTTGCAAAAGCATCTCCGCCGTTTTTTATTATCTTTGTCCATCATAAACTTAACATCATAAGAAATGAAAAGAATTATTTACACATTATTATTTGTCCTTATTTCCGTCGCAGCCAACGGACAGGCCAAATATGTATTCTATTTCATCGGCGATGGAATGGGAGTCAATCAAGTGAACGGCACAGAAATGTATGCCGCCGAACTCCAAAACGGAACAATCGGCGTGCAGCCTTTATTATTTACGCAATTTCCGGTGGCAACCGTAGCGACAACCTTTTCCGGAACCAATTCAGTGACGGATTCTGCTGCGGCGGGAACGGCGCTGGCGACAGGAAAAAAGACATACAATCACGCCATTTCGGTAGATCAGGACAAAAATCCGATTCAGACATTGGCGGAAAAAGCCAAAAGGGCGGGGAAAAAAGTGGGCGTAACCACTTCGGTCAGCGTAGATCATGCCACGCCCGCTGCGTTCTATGCCCATCAGCCCGACCGGAATATGTATTATGAGATTGCGCTCGACCTTCCGAAAGCCGGCTTCGACTTTTATGCGGGAGGAGGTTTCCTGAAACCGAACAAAACTTTCGAGAAAAAAGACGCCCCCGATATTTTCCCGATCTTCGAAGAAGCCGGATATACCGTAGCTCGCGGATACAACGATTATAAGAACAAAGCCTCAAAAGCAGAGAAAATGATCCTTATTCAAGAAGAAGGCGCTTCACCTTCGTGCCTGCCTTATGCCATCGACCGCAAACCGGGCGACCTGACATTGGCTCAAATCACGGAAAGCGCCATCGACTTCCTGACAAAGGACAACAAAAAAGGCTTCTTCCTCATGGTGGAAGGCGGAAAGATCGACTGGGCTTGTCATTCGAACGATGCCGCCACCACATTCAAAGAGATACAGGATATGGACGACGCTATCAAAGTGGCCTATGAATTCTATAAAAAACACCCGAAGGAAACGTTGATTGTTGTTACCGCCGACCACGAAACCGGTGGTATCGGCTTGGGAACAGGCAGATACGAGCTGAACCTGAAAGCACTGCAATATCAAAAGCAGTCTGCCGATGAACTGTCTCGTCACATCAGCGAATTGAGAAAAACGAAAGATAACAAGGTGACTTGGGAGGATATGAAGGCGTTTCTGGGAGAAAAGATGGGATTCTGGAAAGAACTGCCCGTTTCGTGGGAACAGGAGAAGATGCTGCGCGACGAATTTGAAAAGTCATTCATCAAACACAAGGTGGTATATGCCGAAAGCCTGTACTCAAAAAGCGAGCCTATGGCAGCCTGCGCCAAGAAAGTGATGAACGAAATAGCCATGGTGGGCTGGGTAAGCGGAGGACACTCCGCCGGATATGTTCCGGTATTCGCCATCGGAGCCGGCTCTCAACTGTTCGGAGAAAAGATCGACAACACGGAGATTCCCAAACGTATCGCCAAAGCGGCAAAATATTAACCGTCGGCATAATACATCGTTTTATATAAAGCAAACCGCCTTTCAGCATTTCTCTCAAACAGGCTGAAAGGCGGTTTGCCGCTTTCGGGCTAAACTTTCGTTTCGCCCTCGACAAAATTCTCCAGAAAAAGATTCTCTCCGTCGAACACTGCGTACGAAAAATAACGAATCCAGTCGCCTAAAATCAACACACGGGCAGTAGCGCTTAGCATCAAGTCCAATTCGATATGCCGATGCCCGTAGAGGAAAAAATTAATAGTGGGATGACTCTTCAAATATTCTTTGGTGTATAGCACCAGATATTCTTTATCTTCTCCCATATAGTCGGGTTCCTTTCCATCCATCCGCTTTTGCCGGCTATGCTTCGCCCACGTCAATCCCAACTCAACACTCCAGCGGGGATGCAATGCAGAGAAAAGTTTCTGCAAGGTCGTACTGTGAAAAAGTCTTCTCAGCAGTTTGAACTTATGATCGGGATCGCCCAATCCGTCACCATGCGCCAGATAGAATTCCTTTCCATAAATCTCCACCGTCAGCGGTTCGCGATGAACAATCACCCCGCACTCTTTCGTCAGATAATCGCCGCACCAGATATCGTGGTTGCCTATAAAAAAATGAACTTCCACCCCCATATCCGTAAGCTCGGAGAGCTTTCCCAAGAAGCGGGTATATCCTTTGGGCACGACCAAACGGAATTCATACCAGAAGTCGAACATGTCTCCCAGCAAATAAACGGCAGCAGCTTGATGCTTGATGCTATCGAGAAAATTCACCAAACGCCTTTCATGAGTCCGCCCGTGCTCAATGGCACGTGAACCCAGATGCGCGTCGGAAAGGAAATAAACGTTTTTCATTCGGCGGTAACGATTAACGGCTCGCAAACGGCGATTATAAAAAGCCCAGTTCCAGTTTCGCTTCTTCACTCATCATGTCTTTGTCCCATTCCGGTTCGAACACCAGATTGATGGTCGTGGATTTCACTCCCTCCACCGAGTCTACCTTCTGCCGGACATCTTCCATGATAAAATCGGCAGCCGGACAGTTGGGTGCGGTCAGCGTCATGTCTATCACAACATCCCCGCTATCCGCCACATCGATTTTATAGATCAGACCGAGTTCGTATACGTCCACCGGAATTTCCGGATCGTATACGGTTTTCAACATCGCCACTATTTTTTCTTCTATCTGAAACTTCTCCATAAAGCTTTCTACATTTAAATTCGAACAGCAAAGATAAGAATAAATTCGTTTAGAGGAGCCCCTCATCGGCAAAACTGTAATACCGCCCCTCACAAACAATAACGTGGTCTATCAGATGAATGTTCATTGTGCCCGCCGCCTTACGGATATGTTCCGTCAATGTGCGGTCGGGCTGACTGGGCAAAACATTGCCCGAAGGATGATTGTGGACGACAGCCATCTGCGTCGCCCGTTGAAGCAATGCCTCACGCAAAATAGTCCGCACGTCGGCATACGTCCCGTCGATGCCGCCGGTGCTTATCCTTACCTTATCTATCACTTTTGCCGCCTGATTCAAAAGCAACACCCAAAACTCTTCTTGCTCCAAATCGCACATCAACGGGTGGAAAAGATCGTATATGTCTTTAGAACATTCGATTTGACGCCTCACTTCCGCTTCCTGCAACTTCCGCCTCTTGCCCAGCTCCAGAGCCGCCATCACGGTAATGCTTTTGGCAGGCCCCATGCCTTTGAAACGAGAGTAATCCCGCACTTCCCATTTCGCCAAAGAGTTGAGATTATTATCGCAACTGAGCAGAATGCGCCGCATAAGTCCTACGGCGCTTTCATCGGTATTTCCGGAACCTATCAGAATGGCAAGCAACTCGGCGTCGCTCAAGGCTTGCGCTCCTTTTTCCATCATTTTCTCACGCGGACGGTCTTCTATCGCCCACTGATTGATAGACAGTTTGTGTTTTGCTTTCATTTCAATTTACATTTTCCCGCCTCTCCGTAGGCCGACCTCAGCGAAGCAGAGACGGAACAAGATTTGTGTTCATAGTTTTTTGTATGCTGTTTTCCCGCAACTCAGCAGAGAACCTTACTCATTGATAGAAATTCTTACGAAAAGCCTCGAATTCCTCCCTGCCAAGCACACAACGCTGCCACCATGCCCGCCAGAAACCGGTGCCATAGCCTATCAGCTGGATAAAAGCGGCGGCAATGGAGTAAAAGCCTATACGCAAACTTTTATTCTGCCATGCGGCATCGGCAAAAACCAGTAGGGCGTAAAGCAAAAGAGGCATGACGCTGTAGCCGCAAAAAGGAAATGCCAACAACAGTACCGCAGTACCCAAAGTAAACAAAGCCGGAAGAAGATGTACAAGTTTGAGCGATTCGGGATACTTCTTATACAGGTTGATGCGGGCAATGCCCGAATTGTGCACCTGCTTAAAGAACTTTTTCAAATCCGTCCGCCGCTTATGATACACCCATGCGTCGGGAAAGAGACGACAGGCATAGCCCGCTTTGAAAATACGGATGCTGAAATCGATGTCTTCGCCGAACCGCATCCGGGAAAAACCTCCCAACTCCCGGTAGACTTCAGTACGAATACCCATATTAAAGCTGCGGGGATAGAATTTATCCATCTTCTTTTTCCCGCCGCGGATACCGCCTGTGGTAAAAAACGACGTCATCGAATAATTGATGGCTTTCTGGATGTCGGTAAAAGATTCGTGGGCGCGGTCGGGACCGCCGAAAGCATCGGCCGCCTCACTTGCCAGTTCCCTCTCCACCGCTTCGAAGAATCCTTCGGGCAGAATGACATCGGAATCCAAAATAATCAGATAATCGCCGCTACTCCGCTCCGCTCCGTAATTGCGGGTCTGCCCCGGTCCGGAATTAGGCTTAAAGAAATAGCGCACTGCCAACATCTCCCGATACCTTTCAACCACTTGTTCGCAAGATAGTGTAGAGCCGTCTTCCACCACGATAACCTCGAAGTCGGTGAAATGTTGCCGGGTTAAGCTCCGAAGCAGTTCATCCACTTCATCCGGACGGTTGTAAACCGGCACAATGACTGAATAGCGCATAAAAATAACTGTTTTAAATTCAATCACAAATTAAGAGAAAAAAAAGGAATCGGGAAAAAGAATCGGTCAAAACTATCCGCCGAAGAGCATCCAAAGGGCAAGCATCCGGAGATAATCCCGGCCTAACCACCCAAAAATCCGCAGGGAAGAGACCTACAGAGTGCTTCTGAAAAGCTTTGTTTACTCCGCCAACCGCCTGTTTAATTTACATTTGCAACTGCATTGCCGTGCCAAAGAAAAAGAACACGCCGAACTACAAAAAAAAAAGCCGGCGGGCTTTGAAAAAAACACGGCGGGCTTTGAAATCAAACACGCTGATGTTTGAAATGAAAGGCGGCGGGCTTTTCAAACAAGCATGAAAGAGATGCAAAAAAAGACCGGGACATGGATTTTCCGGTCTTCAAAATCAAAAAAAATCGATTCATTGTATTTCTTGCTTTTTGCGTAAAAAAGCACCGAAATACTCATACTGCAATCATATCACGAGCAATCGGCCTCGCCACATCCGCAAGAGATCAACCAATCGGCATATCCATCCACTTCGGCATATTCCCCGCATATATCAATATAGCTGTATGCCATAGTCAAATCGGCCCGGATGTTCGGATAGAATTCTTCCAACTGCTGCTGGAGCTCTTCGGGGGTGATACCATTTTCCATATTACTTCCTCTAAAGATATATAAACAACTTGCTTCATAGTCCTTGCCGGTCAAATATCGGCTACATAAAGCCCGGCAATTGCATGCCAGAAGCATAAGGATTCTCTTATCTGTCTCACAAATATAATGCACTGATGATTGTAAAACAAGCCCCTTAGCCCTTTTCTGTCTTTTTCATTTTATTCTCGCCGGAAACAGTTTGTACCCTTTCAACTTGTTGATGATAACCAACATGCGTTGCAATCTTTCTATTTTTCTACCCATATATGATATCGATTTGAAATTGCTGCAAACAAAGATAGCAAGGGCAGACGACAAAACATGTCGTCAACAAAAATAATTCCCCTTCTTTTTCGCTATCCTGCCGCAGGGCAGCGAAAAACAAGGGGAATGCTATAAACTCTTTGTTTTCGTTATTTGCTCACGATAGCCATGGTATCGGACGCAATCACCAGCTCTTCGTCGGTAGGAATCACCACGACTTTCACTTTCGAGTCGTCGGCGGAAATTACAGCTTCCACGCCACGCACACTGTTTCTCGACTTATCCATTTTAACGCCCATGAACTCGAGACCCTCGCACACCGCCGCACGGCAAGATGCCTGATTCTCACCCACGCCACCGGTAAAGACAATGGTGTCGACACCGCCTAAAACAGCGGCATACGCGCCTACGTATTTCTTGATGCGATGGAAATACATTTTTTCTGCCAAGATGGCTTGTTTGTTTCCGGCTGCCACAGCAGATTCTATCTCGCGCATATCGCTCGAAATACCGGAAATACCCAACACACCGCTCTTTTTATTCAAAAGATTGGAAACTCCGGTCGTGTTCAAGCCTTCCTTTTCCATGATGAAAGTAACCGCTCCGGCATCGATGTCACCGCTGCGTGTTCCCATCATCAAGCCCTCGAGCGGAGTCAATCCCATCGTGGTATCCATACATTTGCCGTCTTTGATGGCAGCGATAGAACCTCCGTTGCCGATGTGGCAAGTGATGATTCTTTGTCCTTCGGGTTTTACACCCAGAAACTCGCACACACGTTGCGAAACGTAACGGTGAGATGTTCCGTGGAACCCATAGCGACGCACGCCGTACTTCTCATAAAGTTCGTAAGGAATGGCATATAAGTAAGCATAGTCGGGCATGGTCTGATGGAAGGCCGTATCGAACACACCTACCTGCGGCACGTTTGGAAGAATGGCGGTAATCGCGTTCACACCTTTTAGGTTGGCGGGATTGTGCAGAGGCGCCAGATCGTTGCAGGCAATGAAAACATCCAGCACTTCTTTGTTCAGCAGCACCGATTCGCTGAAGCGCTCGCCTCCGTGAACCATACGGTGTCCCACCGCATCAATCTCATCCAATGATTTGATGGCGCCGTATTCCGGAGAGGCCAACGTATTCAGGATAAATTCCACACCTACGGTATGCTCGGGAATGTCTTTCTCCAACACTTTCTTGCTCCCGTCGGGCAATGTCAGCTTCAGGAACGAACCCTTCAAACCTATTTTCTCGATTCCTCCTTGCGCGATAACTTCTTTACTGTCCATATCGAACAGTTTATATTTAATAGACGAACTGCCACAGTTCAGTACTAAAATCTTCATGCTTCTAATTTTAAATAATTAATGACAAATGGTTACAAGCGAAGAACTCAACGAGTGTTCTTTGCGGCGATGGCCTGATTGGCCGTAATGGCAATCATCCGATACACATCTTCGATGGAACAACCGCGAGAGAGGTCGTTCACCGGACGGGCGATACCCTGCAAGATAGGCCCTACCGCATCGGCATGTCCCAAACGCTGCACCAATTTATAAGAAATGTTTCCAACTTCGAGGCTCGGAACTACCAACACATTTGCTTCTCCCGCCACATGCGATCCCGGAGCTTTGCTTGCTCCGATCTCGGGAACGAGAGCGGCATCCGCTTGCATTTCACCATCCAAATCGAGCGTGGGCGCCATTTCTTTGGCAATCTTGGTGGCTTCTATCACCTTGTCTACCACTTCATGTGTAGCGGAACCTTTTGTAGAGAAGCTCAGCATCGCTACTTTCGGACTCTCGATGCCTGCAACCGCTTTTGCTGTTTGAGCCGTACAAACGGCAATCTGTGCCAACTGGTTCGCGTCCGGAACCGGAGTAACAGCCACGTCGCCCATCAGCAACAGTCCGTTCTTTCCACATTCGGGAGCGTGTGTAAGCAACAACATCGCACCTGAGACACAAGTGATACCCGGTGCAGTTTTAATAATCTGCAAGGCCGGACGAAGAACGTTTCCGGTAGTGTTGCGAGCACCTGCCAATTGTCCGTCGGCATCGCCGCTCTTAATCATCAAGCAACCATAGAACAAGGGATCGCTCGTCAGCTTACGAGCCTCTTCAATCGTCATTCCCTTCTTCTTACGAAGCTCGCACAAAAGTTGCGCGTATTCCTCGTGTTTGGGTGAAGTCTCAGGATTGATAATTGTAGCCTTACAAATATTCCCTAATCCCCATTTTACTGCCAACTCATTAATCTCATCTGGATTACCCAACAAGACAAGGTCTGCAACTTCGTCTGTCAAAATCTGATTGGCAGCTTTCAATGTACGCTCCTCCGTTCCTTCCGGAAGAACAATGCGTTGGCGGTTTGCTTTTGCCCGCTCAACGATCTGGTTGATTAAATTAAGCATAGATATATTTAATGTATGTTATAAAAATCGAGACAGCTTACTATTTGCACTGCAAAAGTACTGAATTTTGTAATATCCACATTACAAAAACTTTCTATTTTAATTCCCAAATCTAAAATATTATAATATTTAACACTGTGCTTCTATTTTTCCTATCTTTGCACTGTTTTTCAACTATCAACAGATTATTAGTATGATACGTCAGTGCGCCATTTTATTTGGCTGTTTGGCTTTGGGTGAATTAATCGTTTATCTCACGGGGGTTAAGCTCCCGTCCAGCATCATCGGTATGCTGCTTCTCACTTTTTTCCTAAAATTAGGTTGGATTAAACTTCACTGGGTACAGGGAATGTCCGACTTTCTGGTAGCTAACTTAGGATTCTTCTTTATTCCTCCGGGAGTGGCGCTGATGCTATATTTCGACATCATCGCCGCACAATTCTGGCCGATTGTTATCGCCACCATAATCAGCACCGCCCTTGTTTTAGCCGTCACCGGATGGGTTCATCAATTAACACGTAAAATCAAATGAGCTTCTTAGAAAATAAATTCTTTCTGTTGGCAATCACCTTTGGAATATTCTTTTTTGCCAAACTGCTCCAAAAGAAAACAGGGCAAGTATTGTTAAACCCGATACTGCTGACCATCGCCATTCTGATTATTTTCCTCAAAATAACGGGCATATCTTACGAAACTTACAATGAAGGCGGACATCTCATCGAATTTTGGTTGCGCCCGGCAGTTGTAGCTTTGGGGGTTCCTCTATATCTTCAGCTGGAAACTATCAAAAAACAACTGGTACCTATTTTATTGTCGCAATTGGCAGGCTGCATTGTGGGAGTCATTTCGGTTGTACTGATAGCCAAACTTATGGGAGCTTCTCAAGAAGTAATTCTTTCATTGGCTCCCAAATCGGTAACCACTCCTATCGCAATGGAAGTCACCCAAACGATAGGCGGTATCCCTTCACTTACAGCAGCAGTCGTCGTAGCAGTAGGTTTGCTGGGAGCTGTTTGCGGTTTTAAAACCATGAAGGTAATGCGTGTAGGCAGTCCGATAGCGCAAGGACTCTCTATGGGAACTGCCGCTCATGCGGTGGGCACATCCACAGCAATGGACGTGAGTAAAAAATACGGTGCATACGCCAGTTTAGGATTAACGCTGAACGGGATATTCACAGCACTGCTGACTCCTACCATTTTGCGGCTGTTGGGAATATTGTGACAACAAAACCATCAAATTATCCGTTATATAATGCGTAAAACTAAAAAAAAGAATTCATGATTCCATTCAAAGATATCACATTAGCGGATAAAGACATAATCACATCATTCACCTTAAACAGCAGACGACGCAACTGCGACCTTTCATTCTCCAATCTTTGCAGCTGGCGATTTCTGTATAATACACAGTTTGCCGTCGTGGATGATTTTCTTGTATTCAAATTCTGGGCCGACGACCAATTGGCTTACATGATGCCCGTAGGAAACGGCGATCAGAAATCCATTCTTTACAAACTGATTGAAGATGCCGGAAAAGAAGGACAGCCGTTTTGCATGTTGGGTGTCTGCTCCGATATGCGGAAAGAGCTTGAAACAGTATTGCCCGACCGGTTTACTTTTACAGAAGATCGTGATTACGCCGATTACATCTATCTGAGAAGCGACCTTTCCACACTGAAAGGAAAAAAATTCCAACCGAAACGGAACCATATCAACCGATTCCGCAATACATATTCCGACTACGAATATATTCCGATAACTCCCGATCTTATCGAGGAATGCTTGAAACTGGAGGCCGAATGGTGCAAGGCAAACGATTGCGACCAGCACGAGGGAACAGGAAACGAACGCCGCGCTCTGGTGTATGCCTTACATAATTTCGAAGCAATCGGACTCACAGGCGGTATCCTGCGCGTCAACGGACAAATCGTGGCATTCACTTTCGGCATGCCCATCAACCACGAAACATTCGGCGTGCATGTGGAAAAGGCAGACACCCGAATAGACGGGGCATACGCCATGATTAACTATGAATTCGCCAACCACATCCCCGAACAATACGTTTACATCAACCGAGAAGAAGACTTAGGAATAGAAGGCCTGCGCAAAGCAAAACTCTCGTACCAACCGGTAACGATTCTGGAGAAACACATGGCTTGTCTCAAAGATCATCCGATAAATGAAATAAGATGGTAACAACAAGAAGCATGAAAGAGAAAGTTAAAACACTGTGGAGCATATGTTTCAATGACAGCAAAGCATTCATTGACATGTACTTCCGCTTACGTTATAAAAGTAATGTCAACATAGCCATCGAAAGCGGGGGAGAAATCATATCCGCCCTGCAAATGCTTCCCTACCCGATGACTTTCTGTGGAAACACAGTGCAGACTTCTTATGTTTCCGGCGCTTGCACGCATCCGGACTTTCGCGGGAAAGGCGTGATGCGTGAGCTTCTCTCTCAGGCGTTTGCCCGGATGTTTCACGGTGAAGTGCTTTTCAGCACATTGATTCCCGCCGAACCGTGGCTATTCGACTACTATAAACAGATGGGATACGCCTCCGTGTTCGGATACTCCATTCAGGAAATATCGATTCCCGATACTCCACCCTTGGGAAAGATAAAAGTGAAAATCGTAACCAAATCACAGAAAGAGGTTTATCAATATCTGAATCGGAAACTTTCCGAACGGGCTTGCTGCATTCAGCATACCGCCGAAGACTTCCGGGTAATCATGACCGATCTGTCCATCAGCGGGGGGATACTGTTCACCGCCAAGCAAGATGAAACAATTAAAGGACTGGCTATCTTGTATAAGCGCGAAAAGGGATGGATTATCAACGAATTATTTGCCGACACACAAGAAATAGAACACAACCTGTTGCTCCATATAAAGAAGCAGATAGGCGAAGAACGGATCACCCGGCTACTGCCTTCGGAAGAAACGCCTCCACCCCATTTACTGGGTATGGCACGCATCATCAATCCGAAAAAAGTATTGGATCTATACGCCACCGCTTTTCCGGAAGAAGAAATGCAATTGGAACTCACCGACAAGCAGTTGTCTGTAAACAATGGCTATTACTATCTGTGCAACGGGAAATGCATGTTCAGCACGGAGCGTCTGCCCGGCCGCCATCTCTCCATGGACATAAGCGAACTGACGAAAAGAATCCTGCTTCCGCTCAGGCCCTACATGAGTTTAATGCTGAACTGACCTTTCACATCCGGCAACTTCGGACAAAATCACCCTCCGAAGCGACAGGTAGAAACGAAAGGGCGTATCGAAGCTTTTGCGGAACAGCCTCTTTTGCCGGCAACAAGCATCTATTACCTTTCAGCGTCGAGAAACCGGTTCGCGTCTTAACAAAGAAACTCGCAATTAAATGTTTTTTTGTTTGCGTCCATACCGCAAACCATTTAACAGTCGAATTACGCACAGCGCCATGTGCAAAACAAATCCCGGCCGATTGAAAGTCTTGAATAAGCAAACCGACCGGGATTCGGATAAATAGAAACCTGCGAAGAACAGAACTTTCTGAGCATCGACAGGCAACTATCCTTTACAATCCGCTGAAATCTACGCCTTCGAATACCAGTGAGGGAATCCGCCACGAAGAATTCAGTCGCGGGTCGTTGCCTGTTTCAACAAGAGAACTCCACAACGTGATCATATTACCCGTAATATTCATCTCCGAAACAGGCTGTGTCAGTTTTCCGCCCTCTATCAGAAAACCTTCGATACCGTAAGAGAAATCTCCGGTAGAACTGTTGCAGTTGCCGCCATTGAAGCCTGTTACCAGAATACCCTTATCGATATCGGCAACCAATCCTTCCAAATTCTTATTTCCGGTGTTCATCACCAGAATAGACGCCGAGCTGATTGTCGGATCGACTTCCATTTTCCCGGCGTTATAAGTATCTATGAAGTAAGTGTTCAACACACCTCTATCGAAAATGGCCCGACGCTCCGTAGCGATTCCCTCATTATCGAAATAACGTGCTCCGAAAGCCTTCACCAAATGAGGGTCGTCCGTCAATGTCAGACGGTCGCTCCCCACTTTCTCATGCAGTTTGTTGAGCAGAAAAGAATTCTTTTGCTGCAACGCTCCTCCGTTCAAAGCACTCATCAACGGTCCCAACAGCCGGCCGGTGTTCATCGGGTCTACCACCATCGTGTATTTTCCCGATTGCACTTTCTTTTGTCCCAGCTTACGCAACACTCTTTCCAAAGCCTTCTGCCCGATTCCTTTTTTTATCAGATCGTCGATGTATAAAGAAGACTCATACCAATAAGAGGAAGGGCGGGCTTCCCCTTCGCCTTTGATGGTTACGCTTGCAGAAAGAGAATACCACGTATTTTTCGTTTCTCCCTCAAACCCATTGCTTATTAAACGATATGCGGCATTCTCTCCGTCGTTGTAAGAAGAAGACACGGAAATCACACGTTCGTCTTTCCCCATCGCTTCTTCCGCCACCGCCTTTGCCAACGCCACCTTATCGTCGGGATCGATGGAAGAGAACTTACTGTCCGACAATTGCAAATCGGGCTTTCCACCTTTATAGTAACGTTCCGGATCGGGCAACACGCGGGCCTTGTCTTCCGCCAGATAGCGTGTCGAATCGATACCGTTCTTGATGAACGTTTCCAGTTCTTTCCTGTCCAGACGGTTTGTAGAAATGCTTCCGTACCTGCCGTCTACATATAAAGAAACATTGAGTCCTCCTTCGGTAGCCTGTTGCAGAGTTTCCATTTTGGCATCCCTCAGTTCGAACGATGTGTTTGAAGAAGAATACAAAAGAACCTTTGCCGCCTGACATCCGTTCCTTAAAGCGTAGTCCATCGCCCACTGCGCCAACTTCTTATTATTATCTGTAATCATAGATTCGTCTTTTAAAAGAGATTAATGGTTAGTTAAAGTTTCAGCTTTCGCCGCCCACAGTCAGTTTGCTGACCAAAGCAGACGGCATACCGCAGGTTACAGGACACGATTGCCCGTCCTTGCCGCAAGTCCATGTGCCATTATCCACTTTCGCGTTCGTACCTACCATCGTGATATCCGCCAAAGCTTTCGGACCATTTCCTATGATATTTATATCTTTGACAGGCTGTGTCAGTTTCCCGTCTTCAATCATATAGCCCGACTTCACGAAGAACGTAAAGTCGCCCGCTCCAATCTGCACCTCCCCATTGGTAAAGTTGTTCACAAATATCCCTTTCTTCACCGAAGCTATGATATCCGCCTCATCTACATTGCCCGCTTCCATGTATGTGGCCCGCATACGGGGAATCGGCATATTGCGGAAAGACTCCCGCCGTCCGTTTCCGGTCGGCTCCACTCCGTAATGCTTGGCGCTGATGCGGTCGTGTATATAGCTTGTCAGCACCCCCTCTTTTATCAGATAAGTCTTTTGTCCTTCAGCACCCTCATCGTCGAAATTCACTGCCCCGCGATTGAACGGAATCGTCCCGTCGTCCACTACATTGATGTGCTCGTTGCATACTTTTTTATTCAACTGATCGGCAAAGATTGAAATATTCTTCCGGTTAAAGTCTGCTTCAAAAGTATGTCCGATGGCTTCGTGAAGCAAGATACCCGATCCTCCGGCACCCATCACCACCGGCATCTCGCCGCCTTTAGGCTTAACTGCTTTGAACATAATCGCCGTTTGCTCCACCGCTTCGCGCGCAATAACCTCCACCACGTCGTCCGTCAAGAAATCGTAACCTTTGCGATAAGCGCGGGCGGCATATCCGTTCTCCATCTTCCCGTTCTCTTCCATGATACATACCGCTCCCAGCGTCACCATGGGACGATAATCGTAATACATCACCCCTTCCGAATTACAGAAGAATATGTGCGATGTAGTATCGCTTTGGCGGGCCTGTACCTTTCGTACCCGTTTGTCCATGGCAAAAATCCGTTCATTCAACCTTTGCAGGTATGGCATTTTGTCTTTCAGGTTCACTTCCTCCCAAGGCGATGATACAGTATAGTAGTTTTTCTTGAGAACTTTCTCGGTAAGGTTCAGCGGTTTATTCCCTTTATTGGCGGAAGCGATGCGCGCTGCCGTACGGGCCGCTTTCAACATCTCTTCCAGCGTACTGTTCTCCACATAAGCATATCCGCTCTGATCGCCCGAAAGCACACGAACACCGACTCCATAATCTATATTCGAATAACTATTATTCACCGCACCATCCATCAGCCTGATGTTATTGCTGATGGTATGTTCGAAAAACAGGTCCGCATAATCTCCTCCTTTCTCCAATGCGGCAGAAAGCACTTTCTTCAAGTCCGCTTCACTCACTCCGAAATGCTCCATCGCCAAAGCGATGGAAGTTTTCTTGTCGGCTCCTTTACCGCCCAATGCGCCGGAAGAGTTCATTCCCATCACAGAACCTGTTGCCAGTGTACCCAGCAAAGCCATTCCTCCGGTCTTTAGAAAAATACGTCTATCCATAATAATTATTATTAAATCATGTTTTACCGATTAATCATTCCCTTGTTATTCACTCTGCAACCCGTGCCTCACAACTCTGCAATCCCTTCATTCTTCCTTTGTCAGCAAACTTTCAAGTTCCTCCGCATTCAGTCTGAGGTAGAATTGCCCCTTATAAGCTACGGAAATGGCTCCGGTTTCTTCAGAAACGATAATCGCGTGCGAGTCGGACTGTTGCGAAATACCCATAGCCGCCCGATGCCGCAAGCCAAGATCTTTGGGAATTTCCAAGTCGTGCGATACCGGCAAGATACATCCCGCCGCTTTAATCCGTTTTTTACTGATAACCATCGCCCCATCATGCAAAGGGCTGTTTTTAAAAAATATATTCTCAATCAGACGCTGGTTCAATGTCGCGTCAATCTCTTCACCGGTCCGCACCACCTCATCCAAGGGTATGGCATGTTCAATCACAATCAACGCTCCGACTTTTTGCTTGCCCATGCTTAAACAGGCCATTACTACCGGCATAATGTCACTATGCTTCAAAGCGTCTTTTTTCGCTCCGCTAAAGAAATTTCCCAACGCGCTGAAACGCTGATGAGAACCTAACGTAAACAGAAAACGGCGTATTTCATCCTGAAACAGGACAATTAAAGCAATAACACCCACATTCATCAAAGTATCGAAAATAGAACCCAGCAACTTCATCTCCAATATTTGAGTGACCACCAGCCAAATAAGAATGAGCATGAGAATACCCGTAAAAACTTTGATGGATCCGGACACCTTCATCAGCTTGTATGTATAGTACAGCAAAAAAGCTACCAGCAGAATATCAATAAAATCTTTTATGCCAAAATCAAAAAACATAACGCTCAGAGTTTAATCATAGGATTGGTATTTTTTCTCATAGCCTCGACAATCTTCGCCGTCTCCACAGCTTCCCGCACATCGTGTACCCGAAGGATGTGAGCTCCTTTCATCAGCGCAATCGTGTCGAGCACCGTAGTTCCGTTCAACGAATCTTGCGGAGTTCCGCCCAGTAACTTATAAATCATCGATTTCCGCGACACGCCGACCAGTATCGGAAGCTCAAAGACACGGAATTCTTCGAGATGAGCCATTAGCTCATAATTGTGTTCCAGTGTCTTTCCAAATCCGAATCCCGGATCGAGAATAATGTCTTTTGCTCCCCAATCACGCATTTGCTGAATTTTACGGGCAAAATACATAAAGATTTCTTTGATGAGATTATCATAGTGAGGTTCTTTCTGCATGTTTTGAGGAGTTCCGAGCATGTGCATCATGACATAGGGCACTCCCAAACGGGCTACAGTTTCAAACATACGTTCGTCCATTTCTCCACCCGAAATATCATTTATGATAGCCACTCCATATTCTTTCACACACCACTCGGCAACCTCCGATCGGAAAGTATCCACGGAAACAACCGCTTCGGGATATTCTCGAGTCACAATCTCCAGCCCTGTACGAAGCCTCCGCATCTCCTCTTCGGCAGATATATGTTCGGCGTTAGGACGGGACGAGTAAGCGCCTATGTCAATAATCGAAGCTCCTTCTTCCATAATTTGCCGTGTTCTGGCAGCGATATCGGCCTCCGTCTCCGCCCGACATCCGGAATAAAAAGAATCGGGAGTTACATTCAAAATACCCATTACTTGTGGAGACGTCAAATCGAGCAAGCGGCCATTTACATTAATATAAGTAGGAGATAAAAAATTCATCATCGATTTTATTTCTATTTAGACTGTTGCAAATGTAGAGAAAAAAAGCAATTATTCACACTAAAGATACAAGAAATAAGCGTATATTTGCACACTGTAGAATATATCGACCCATAAACACCCCAAGCCCCATGTTCCGTCTTCTTTTAGGATGTTTTCTTCTTTTTATTTTTTGCGCGGTTTCTGTAAATGCACAAAAGGAAGCCAAGACATTCAACGTGTCTCCGGAACTCTACGCTTATTATCAGTATTGCCAGGAACATTTGACTCATCCCTCCGTAATGAACATGGCGGATACGTTGTTTCACATGGCCGAAAGATTACAGGATAAGCGAATGCAGGCCGTAGCCCTGTCTACCCAACTGGACTATCATTATTACCAATCGTCGGATGAAGACAGCGTGATTTATTACACCAATAAAGTAAAACTCTTTTCAAAGCGAACCCGGCAACCCAAATATTACTATTTCGCATGGGGAAACCGGCTGATTCTATACTACCTGAAGACCGGCAGGTCGAACATTGCTCTATACGAAGCCGAAAAGATGCTTAAAGAAGCACAGAAGGAAGACAGCAAAATCGGGTTACTGTATTGCTACAATGTCATGTCGCAAATTTATACAATCAAGAAAATGAAAACGATGGCATTCGAGTGGCGGATGAAAGAGATAGAGCTGACCGAGAAATACAAGCTCGAGAATTATAACATTACCAATACCTACATTCAATTGGCAGACTACTATGTGGAGCAACACCAACAAGAGAGAGCGCTTGAAGCGTTGACCAAAGCAAGCGGCTACTCGAATTCGGCAGTTCACAAAGTGTGGTTGCAATTGGCTTACGTAAATTATTACAGCGCGTTCGGAGAGTTGCAGAAAGCAGGAAAAGTATTGAAAGAATGCAAGAAGATGTTTGAGCAAGATCAAAGACTAAAGTCGCTTAAAAAAGGATTGTATCATACAGAGTATATTTATTATCAAAAAACGGGGCAATTTCCCAAAGCGCTGGAGGCTGCCGAAAAACAGAGACTGGAGGAGAGCAATCTGGGCGAACACGTGCAGAGCGGCAACCACTATCGTTCCAAAGGGGAGATTTACAGCCGGATGGGACATTTTGATACGGCAGTAGATTATTTCAAGAAATATATGGAAGCGGAAGACTCTCTAAAAACAGCCAACGAGCAGTTGGCAAGCAGCGAATTCGCGACCCTGCTGAATGTAGAGCTTCTGAATGCCGAGAAAAAAGAATTAATGCTTCAGGCACAAAAGAAAGAGATACGCACTAAAACGGGCATAGCCGCTTTATTGTCAATCTTATTAGGTATTGTCTTTTTCTTCTTATATCGGGAAAATCGATTGAACAGAAGGCTCAAGTCTTCGGAAAGGGAATTGAAACTCAAGAACGAAGAACTCATCGTCTCGCGCGAAGAAGTTCGTAAAGCCAGAGATCGCGCCGAAGCGGAAAGCAGGATGAAAACAACCTTCATCAAAAGCATGTCGCACGAAATCCGCACGCCGCTCAACTCCATCGTAGGATTCTCCGAAGTGTTGAGCGACCGCTATAAAGACGACATGGAAACGGCGGAGTTCGCAGAAATCATAAAAACAAACAGCAAGGTCCTGCTCCGACTGATTACCGATGTGCTTGCCCTATCGGAACTGGATCAGCACGATAAGCTGCCGACAGACATCAGGACAGACATAAACGCCGCATGCCTGCAAGCGGCAGAAACCGCAAAAACATGCAAGAACAAGGAAGTATCCGTATCATTGCAACCACTGAAGGACAACCTGTTTATTCTAAGCAACCCGGAACGCATAACGCAACTATTGTCGGGATTGGTACGGAATGCCGCCAAATTCACCAAGAGCGGCAATATCAATATCAGCTATGCAGAATTGCCGGAAGCCCAAAAACTGCGGATTTATATTACCGATACCGGAATAGGCATTCCGGAAGAGGAGCAAGAAGAGGTTTTCGAACGGTTCTATAAAGTCAATCCGTTCTCGCAAGGTACGGGGCTCGGACTGTCTATCTGCCGGAATATCGCCGAGAAGCTGGGAGGGAGCCTGCAAGTAGACTCATCGTACACGGGCGGATGCAGAATGGTGTTGACGCTTCCGTTGGTATATGCATAGCACTTTTCTTCTCTCCGACATCGACACAGGTAACGTTTTTTGCCGCATACACGGATATTGTTCCGAAAGAATCACCTATCTTTGCCATACTTTTAAAAAGATTCAGGTTATGGAACTTGCTGCGCTTTATCAAATCTTTCTCAATTGTAAAACGGTGACTACCGACAGCCGCAACTGTCCGGAAGGATCGCTCTTCATCGCCTTGAAAGGCGACTCGTTCGACGGCAACGCTTTTGCCGGAAAAGCCTTGCAGGACGGATGTGCTTACGCTGTGGTAGACGAGGCGGAATATGCCTCCGCAGGCGACGAGCGATACATTCTTACAGAGAATTGCCTTCAGACCTTGCAACAACTTGCCAACTATCACCGCCGGCAGTTGGGAACACGGATTATCGGCATCACGGGAACCAACGGAAAAACAACGACCAAGGAGCTCATAGCCGCCGTTCTTTCGCAGGCTTACAAGGTACTCTACACGCAAGGCAATCTGAACAACCACATCGGAGTTCCTCTCACCCTCTTGCGGTTGCGCCCCGAACACCAACTGGCTGTGGTGGAGATGGGGGCAAACCATCCGGGAGAGATAAAGCATCTTTGCGAAATTGCCGAGCCCGATTACGGCATCATCACCAACGTAGGCAAAGCGCACCTCGAAGGCTTCGGCTCTTTCGAAGGAGTTATCAAAACCAAAGGAGAACTGTACGATTTCCTCCGCAAAAAAAATCATCCCACCATCTTTATTCACGAAAACAATCCTTATCTGAAAAAGATGGCGGGCGGTTCGGGCTGTTCTTCGCCCCAAACAAAAAACGGAGTCAAAACAGACGGAGCGCAACCGTCGGCCCCATTTAACTGCATTCGCTACGGAACCGGAGAGGGACTGTACGTCAACGGAAAGATTACGGCAAACGATCCGTTCCTGACGTTTGAATGGGAAGCAGGCGAAAAAAAGACCAAAGAAGGGGAAGCAAACCGGAAACATCGCGTACAGACGCAACTCATAGGCGAATACAACTTTACCAATGCCATGGCAGCCATCGCCATCGGCCGATTCTTCGGGGTGGAAGATGAGAAAATAGACCGAGCATTAACCGCATACACCCCACAAAACAACCGGTCGCAACTGAAAAAGACAGCGCGCAATACGCTTGTCATCGACGCATACAACGCCAATCCTACCAGCATGATAGCGGCTTTGGAGAATTTCAGGAACATGAAGGCGCCTCATAAGATGCTTTTGCTGGGCGATATGCGCGAGTTGGGTACGGAAAGCCCGGCGGAACATCAAAAGATTGCCGACTTCATCAGCCTATGCGGTTTTGAAACCGTATGGCTTGTGGGAGAGCAATTCGCAGCGGCAAGCCATCGGTTCCAAACGTTTGCGGATATACAAGAAGTCATTTCCCGCCTGCAGACGGAACATCCGCAAGGACATACCATTCTGATCAAAGGTTCCAACGGAATAAAGCTCGATAAAGCGATAGATTACTTATAAAGAATAATCAGGAGATTCCGACGAAGGTTTTGTTTCACAAGCATGAAACAAAGTGTTCTTGCCGGTGAAACAAAGTGTTTTTGCTAATGAAACAAAGTGTTTCAACAGCATGAAACAAAATGTTCCTGCCGGTGAAACCAATCAAACAAAAGGACGATTGCCTGAAAGCTGTGTGGTTTAATGTTTTTAGTTGACCACTTTACGGCTTATTTTCAAAGTGGGTTGACTCAGTTAATACTTATTTTTATTACAAGTTGACGCTCGTTTTTGGCTATTTGCTATTTAGGTTGACTTTAAAAAATATCAAACAATAACCAGTAAGAGTATCTCAGGGTATGATTCCTTTCTTGCCCCTCGACCTGTGGTTGTGTAGGATATTCTTTGTCGGTCAATGCAAAGTTAGTGATATTTTCCTAAGCAACAACCTCTTTGATGGCTTTCTCGCGGTAGCTGATCCATCTTTTTTTT
>NZ_ATZH01000041.1 GCF_000428105.1 Bacteroides pyogenes DSM 20611 = JCM 6294
TGCAATGAATATAGCAATGGTGCTGAAAGAAATTGAGGTGACGCCATGTCTTATCGAGAGTATCGTAAGCAGTAGATTGGCTGCCATCCGGAGCTGTAAACAGAAAGCCCTTTTCAAAGGCAAGCCATAAGTGCAGTTCTTTTGTGCCGCTTTCATTTATTTGAAATTCGGCACGAATTACGCTCCAAGGGGATTGCAGCCCCAATGCAGATGTGAAGATTTCCTTGCTGTCCATAATGCAAAGATAGGGATTTTTGTGAGCCTACCCACACGATTCGTTATAGAGCCAAAATTATCATATCCATATAATCCCATAGAATTAGAGTAAAATGAAAAAACTTTTATATAAAACCGACTTGAGCTGTTTTGCCTTTTGCCAATTGTAGTTTGTCTGCATCGTTTTATTGGCAAGGATTGTAACGTTTTGATATATGGTATTAGATTCTGCCAGCTACATTATTACTTATGAGATGCTGACCGGTCCTGTTTTGAAATACAAAGAACCTATGCCTACATTTAAATGGGAATTACTTTCCAAACGCAAAACGCTTCTTAATTATCAATGTCAGAAATCTGTATGCACATTTCGAGGCAGAACATATCTCATTCTTCCTCCTCCAATGCAAGAAGATTGCGGCTTTCGTCGTGGGGGAGCTCTTCCACTTGGCGGAGCTTCCGTTCGATGGCGCGGGTGCGTTTGCCCATCACTTCCTCCAATTGGTCGCCGGCACTCTGGAGATTCTTTTGTACCCTTTGCAGCAGTCCGCCAAACTTTCCGAACTCGGTTTTGACGGCTCCCAGCACCGTCCACACTTCGCTCGTCCGCTTCTGAATGGCGAGCGTACGGAATCCCATTTGCAAGCTGTTGAGGATGGCTCCTAAAGTGGTCGGTCCGGTCACCACGATTTTATACTCTTTCTGCAATGTTTCTACCAGATGGGTGCGCCGTATGATTTCCGCGTAGATGCTTTCGAAGGGTAGGAACAGGATGGCGAAATCTGTGGTGAAAGGCGGATCGATGTATTTGTCGTGTATGTCTCTGGCCATTCTTCTGATGGTTGCTTCCAACTGCTTGCCCGATGATTCGACGAGCGTTGCGTCGCCCGCTTCGAAAGCGTCGTAATATTGCTCGTACACGTCTTTGGGAAATTTGGCGTCGATGGGCAGATAGACCGTACTGCCGGCGTCATCTTTGCCGGGCAGTTTGATGGCAAATTCGACGAATTCGGTTCCGTTTCTTTTGGTTTTTACATTGGCGTCGTACTGTTCGGGGCTCATCATCTGCTCTAGCAAAGCACCGAGTTGAACTTCACCGAACGTTCCGCGCATCTTCACGTTGCTCAGTACTTTTTTCAGCCCGCCCACGTCTTGCGCCAGTGATTTCATTTCTCCCAGCCCCCGTTGTACATTTTCCAGTTGCGAACGCACCATCTCGAACGATTGCCCGATCCGTTCGTTCAATGTTTTCTGGAGCTTTTCCTCTACCATCAGTCGCATGTCGTCCAGCCTTTTTTCGGTGGACTGCATCAATTGCTGTTGCTGGCGTGTCATTGTCTCGAACTTCTGTCGTTGTAGCTCGCCGTTCGTAATCATGTTTTTATGTAGCGCGTCTTGTATCTGCTGCATGTTCCGGTCGAATGCCTGTGTGATTTCCATGCGCAATTCGCGCATGCTGCGGTTCAGCTCTTCGCGGTTCTCTTGCATTTGTTTCCGCAAATCGGCCTGCAACTGTTCCGTCTCTGCCCGGTTGTTTCCCTTTGTCAGTACGAGAATAAGCAATACAACCAGCAGTACACTGATGGCAATGAGTAAAACGGTCTCCATCAGTAAGTCAGAATTTCGTTTCCCGTTTCGGTAATGAGAATCATGTGCTCCCATTGCGCGGAAGGCAGTCCGTCGTCGGTATAAATCGTCCAGCCGTCGGCATCGTCTACAAACACTTCGTAGCTTCCCATATTAATCATCGGCTCGATGGTGAAAGTCATTCCCGGCAGAATCAGCATTCCCGTTCCGCGACGTCCGAAGTGCTCCACGTCGGGCTCTTCGTGAAACTTGATTCCTACGCCATGCCCGCAAAGATCGCGTACCACACTGAATCCGTTTTTCTCGGCATGCTCCTGAATGGCTGCTCCCACATCTCCCAGACGCGCCCAAGGGCGGGCAGCGGCAATGCCTATTTCCAAACACTCTTTGGTTACCTGTACCAGTTTTCTTTTTTCCTGGCTCACTTCGCCAATCATGAACATGCGTGAAGCATCGGAGAAGTATCCGTTGTAGATGGTCGAAACATCTACGTTGACAATGTCTCCGCTTCTCAGAATATCATTTTTGCTCGGTATCCCGTGGCAAACCACATTGTTAATGCTTGTACATACGCTTTTCGGGAATCCCTCGTAATTGAGAGGGGCGGGGATGGCTCCATGTCCGACGGTGAATTCGTACACCATTTTATCCACTTCTTCGGTCGACATCCCTTCGCGTATATTGTCGGATATATGGTCGAGCAATGCGGTGTTTATCTTGGCGCTTTCGCGGATTCCTTCCAGTTGTTCCGGTGTGCGGAGTACTTTTCTGGGTGGGAGTTTGTAGTGTTGTTTCCTGTATTTCTGGATTTTCTCTTCTATTTCGTCAGGGTAGCATGCCGGAGTGAATCGGATGCCTTTTATAATTTTCTTCATTGATGTAGAATATTTCTTACTTTCTGCAAAGGTAGGGAATAAAATGAAAAGTGAGACTCTTCCTTTGCAATAAAAACTTCCGGAGTCTGATTTGCTGAATATGAGCGATCGTTTGGCGTGCGATATTGAAGTAATGATTCGCAAGTTGTTTATAACAACGATTCCGCTTCGTTTACAAGCAATTTGTAGCCGATTCCCCGTATGTTTACGATGCGTATTCGGTCGTCTTTGCAGAGCTTGTGGCGCAACTTGGTGATGAAGACGTGCAGGCTCCGGGAATTGAAGAAACTGTCGTCGCCCCAGAGATCGAGCAATACATCTTGCGCATTGACCACTTGATTGCGGTTTTCGCATAGCTTTCGCAGTATCTCCGACTCTCTGTACGACAGCTTCTGCTTCATTTCGCTGTGTTGCAGCATTTGCGCTGTGGGGTCGAACAAGTAATCTCCTATTTCGAAACGGGAAGGAGTTTGCTCGGCGGCGGAGTCGAAAGCTTTTCCTAACAAAGCTTTGATGCGGATAATCAGCTCTTGCATGCCGAACGGCTTTTTCAGATAATCATTGGCTCCGAGCTCGAATCCTTTGACTACGTCATTGATGGCCGAGCGAGCAGTCAGAAACAACACCGGCGTCTTTTTGTCAGTTTGCCTGATG
This sequence comes from Bacteroides pyogenes DSM 20611 = JCM 6294, assembly GCF_000428105.1. Taxonomy (GTDB): domain Bacteria; phylum Bacteroidota; class Bacteroidia; order Bacteroidales; family Bacteroidaceae; genus Bacteroides; species Bacteroides pyogenes. Next base: position 3,333 of record NZ_ATZH01000041.1, read on the forward strand.
CGGCGTACCATCTCGAAACCATCCATTCGCGGCATCATTACATCGGTTACCAAAATATCGGGGCGAAGTTGGAAGAAATCTCTCAACCCCTTTTCTCCGTCGGGAGCAGCGTGTATGATGAAACCGTTTTCTGTCAGTGTGTCTGTGATGATCATGGCCAATGTCGGCTCATCTTCCACCAATAATACCGTAATCGATTGTTTTCCCATGCTCTTCTGAGTTTTATAGATCAATAATGAATGTCGTTCCTTTACCGGGATCGCTCTTTACCGTGATGTTGCCTCCATGTTTGTCTATCATTGTTTTGACATAGTAAAGCCCTAATCCGTATCCTTTTATATCGTGCACATTCCCCGTCGGAACACGGTAAAACTTATCGAAAATGTGTTTCTGCTTATCGGCGGAAATTCCGATTCCTTTATCCGCAATGCTGATCGTCGTTTTATCATCCTGCCGATAGCATCTGATCGACACTTCTGCCGTTTCTTTCGAATATTTTATCGCATTATCCATCAAATTGCTGATGATGTTTTCGAGGTGGTTTCGGTCTGCCGTAACAGTAAGCGAACCGGGTGTTATATCCAATGCTATATTTGTTTCTTTATCCGCTTTCAGCTTGTGCAAGTCGATTAGCGGCTCAATAAGTTCTTTCAATGCGATTGTTTCCAAATGCAGGCTGAAATTTCTGCGTCGCTCCATGCTCACTGCGAGGATTTGTTCCACCAGTCCGCTTAGTCGTTTCAACTGTTGTTGGCAAATGCGCAGATACGCGTCTCTTTTACTTTTTTCTTCGGCTTGGTTGAAATTGAGTAAAGCGTCGTTTGCGGCATAAGCCACCGCAATAGGTGTTTTTAGCTCGTGTGTTATATTGTTGGTAAAGTCGCTTTTCATTTCTTCCAGTGTTTTCTGCCGGAGAAGCATGTATATGAGAAACCAAAATACAAAGCCTACGATAAGAAGAGTAATGAGCGAAGTGATAAGGATACCGGTCATCTGCCTCCAAACGATAGGGCCGATGGGTTCTAATACGAGTTGATAGCGGTAGTTCCTGCGTAAGTCATACGAATAGTCGTATCTTACTGCCTTGCTTGTGGGAATATAGTCGCTGTTGCCTGCCATGCCCAGCGTGTCGGTATGTGTACTGTCTGATTTTGCTGTGTGTATGTTGCGCAGCAATAACGTACGGTGTGGAATGTTGATGTTGTGCTCCGACAGGGCATCGGTGAGTAAGCTGTCATACCGTTGCAGGTTTACCTCATGATATAGATCGATTCCGGAATGTATTCCTTGCTGAATGTAGTCGGACAACTCTTTCAGCGAGTCGTGTTTTTTTAGTAAAAGGCTCAGCCCCTTGTTGGTCTGAATCCCCGCCACAGGTTTTACGCTGTCGGAGATATTCTCTTGCCTATAGGCTATTACTTTGGCTTGTGTACTGTCTGAATTATTATACGCAACCATACTGACTTTCTTTCCTTTTTCATCATATCCTGTCGAAACGGATATGGAGCCGTGCTTTTGATTCTGCGTTTGCATATCTTTTATTCTGAGGATAATCTCGTTGAAGTCGCTGGTGCGCATGGCACCTCTGATGTTGTTTATCATTTCGGACTTCATGGTGCGATACAAACCTATCAGCCAATAGGCCTGATAGCTTAAGATAATCGTCAATGAACCGACGACTAAAATAACGATATGTTTGAGTGGCAGTTTCATACTTGCAAAAATAAGAAGAAACTCTTTCTTCCCCGCTTTTTGATAAGACTAAATAACAGTAGATAAGGTATTGATAACCCGACGTTTTACTTTTTCTTCCGAATTTTGTGAAAACCAAACTTTTATATCATTATGAAACGAGTTATTCTGTTGTTTTTGCTTCTTTACGGATTTAAATCGAATTTATCGGCTCAAGAGGAGAAACAGGTGGCCGATAGTTTGAATCTTGCTTATACGGACAGTCTGTTTAAGGTTTTACCTGAGGTGATGATAACCGGTGAACGTCCTTTGGTAAGGGCAGACCAAGGGAAACTGGTATACAATTTGCCTCAATTGGTCGCCGGTTTGCCGGTGGAGAATGCTTTTGACGCGATGAAAAATCTTCCCGGGATAGTGGAACAAAACGGGATGCTGACTTTGGCAGGACAAGGGGTGACGGTTATTATTAATGGCAAGGTGACGGCTTTATCAGGCGAATATCTGAACCATTTTTTAAAGACCATACCTGTAGGCAGAATAGAAAAGGCCGAAGTGATGTATGCTGCTCCGGCTTCCTATCAGGTGCGCGGTCCGATGATTAATCTTGTTTTAAAATCGAACACGGAACAGAAGGATCTGCTACAGGGGGAATTGGCTTCTTTCTATTATCAAAAACATTATGAATCGCTGGAAGAAAGGGTGAGTGTTCTTTACTCGAAGAAGAAATTGTTCACCGATCTTCTTTATTCTTATTCTTACGGACGTGGGAGGACGGAGACGGACAAAGAAGCGGTACATACCCTTGCCGATGGTTCCGTGCATGCTATGGACTTGAAGAACTTATCTACGAACCGCTACAATACGCACCGGATTCGCTGGGGATCGGATTATTCCTTCTCCAAAAATCATCAGCTTAGTCTGATATATACGGGTTCCTTCACGGATTCCAAAGGTTGGGCCGGGAGCTCGGGAGTGCATCATTCTTCTACAAACAAAGATAGCGACAGCAAACTTCACAATGTGCAATTGGATTATCAGGTCCCTTTTGGAATGAAAGCAGGAGGTGCGTTTACCTATTATAATTCGCCGGGAACCCAATTGCTGCACAGTATAATGGGAACGCAAACCCTGTATTTTTTAAGTAAAGATAATCAGCGTATTAGTTTATGGAGGTTGTATGCCGGACAGGAGCATTCGTTGGAAAGAGGATGGAGAGTGAATTACGGGGCTGTTTATACAACGACCCTGGACCGAAGCTACCAGCATTATTATGATCCTGAAACGCTTACTCCTCTGCCGGGCAATCAGATGGAATCGCGCCGGCACGAACGGACGTTGAATATATATGCCGGTTGGAGTAAAAGTTTCAGCAAGAAAATTACGGCGAATATGTCTCTGGCTATGGAAAAATATCATACCGATCAATGGAATGAATGGAGTTTCTATCCTACCGCCAATCTGACTTATATTCCAACGCCCGGACAGGTGCTTCAACTGTCTGTCAGCAGCGATAAGAAATATCCTGCCTATTGGAGCGTTCAGGAGGCGACATCCTATCTCGATTCGTATTCGGAGATTCAGGGTAATCCGCTGCTGAAACCCGAAGCTACTTATAAGGCGAGTTTTAACTATATTCTTAAAAATAAGTATGTTTTTTCTCTTTATTACAGTCATACGAAAGATAAAGCCATGCAGACGCTTTATCAATCGCCCGAACGCTTGGCCGAAATCTATAAATTCGTCAACTTCGATTTTAGCCGGCAGGCAGGCATGGTGGTGGCTGTTCCGGTGAAAATAAAAAAATGGCTGAATTCCCGTTTTACCGCCATCGGTTTGTATTTTCGTCAAAAAGATAGTGATTTCTGGGATACTTCTTTCGATCGCAAGCTCTATACTTTTGTTTTGACTATGAACAACACTTTTACGCTTTCTGCACGCCCCGATATAAAATTTACCTTAAGCGGGTTTTATCAGAATAGAGCGATACAGGGCATATACGACCTTCCTTGCTCGGGTTACTTGAACGCATCCTTGCGGTATGCTTTATGCAAAGAGAAGCTATTGTTGACTTTCAGTTGCGACGATATATTCAACACGAGCACGATTTCTCCCCGCATCCGTTTCGAACGTCAGCATGTAACCAATCACTACTCGCAACGCACACGCAAACTGGGACTCTCGGCAATATATAAGTTCGGCGGATATAAGGAGAAAAAGAGAGAAGAGGTGGACACCTCGCGATTTAAATAATCGGGTTCTACTTGTAACTTTGCGGGGAATTGCTATTTTTGCACTTCATTGTTAAATTCAAAAAACATAATTAATATGAAGTCGGATATTGAAATTGCTCGCAGCATCGAGTTGAAGAAAATAAAGCAGGTGGCCGAAAGTATCGGCATTCCACGTTATGAAGTAGAGAATTACGGCCGTTATGTGGCTAAAATCCCGGAGCATCTCATTGATGAAGAGAAAATTAAAAAGAGCAAGCTGATATTGGTGACTGCCATCACGGCGACAAAGACAGGAATCGGAAAGACCACAGTGTCTATCGGTCTTTCGTTGGGATTGAACAAAATAGGGAAGAAAGCGATTGTGGCTTTACGCGAGCCTTCTTTGGGACCTTGTTTCGGAATGAAAGGCGGCGCTGCGGGAGGAGGTTACGCGCAAGTGCTGCCGATGGAAAAAATAAACCTGCATTTCACGGGAGATTTTCATGCGATCACTTCCGCCCATAATATGATTTCCGCATTGCTGGACAATTATCTGTATCATAATCAGGCGAAAGGATTTGCATTGAAGGAAATTCTCTGGAAGCGTGTGTTGGATGTAAACGACCGATCTTTGCGAAGTACCGTTGTGGGGCTTGGTCCTAAATCGAACGGAATTACGCAAGAGTCGGGGTTTGATATTACTTCCGCTTCGGAGATCATGGCTATTCTATGTCTTGCAAAAGATATTCCCGACCTGCGTCGCCGGATTGAAAATATATTGCTCGGCTTCACGTTCGACGACAAACCGTTTACGGTGAAAGATTTGGGAGTAGCGGGAGCCATAACCGTGTTGCTGAAAGATGCCATTCATCCTAATCTGGTGCAGACAACCGAAGGCACTGCCGCTTTCGTACATGGCGGACCGTTTGCCAATATAGCTCATGGATGCAACTCCATTCTTGCTACCAAAATGTCTATGACTTTTGGCGATTATGTGATTACGGAGGCCGGATTCGGAGCAGATCTGGGAGCTGAGAAATTCTATAACATCAAATGCCGTAAGAGTGGCATTTGTCCGTGTCTGACGGTGATTGTCGCTACAGCGCAAGGACTGAAAATGCACGGAGGCGTAAGTCTCGATCGCTTGAAAGAGCCGGATATGGAAGGTTTGAAAGAAGGATTGCGCAACTTGGACAAGCATGTCCATAATCTCCGGCAGTTCGGACAGTCGGTTGTGGTGGCATATAATCGTTTTGCTTGTGATACGGATGAGGAAATCGAGTTGGTGCGCCAACATTGCGAGCGACTGGAAGTAGGCTTTGCCGTGAATAATGCTTTTATCGAAGGCGGAGAAGGCGCTGTAGAGTTGGCACATCTGGTAGCGGATACAATAGAGAATCGTCCCTCGGAGCCTTTGCGGTTTACTTATAAGGAAGAAGACAGCGTAGAGCAGAAGATTGAAAAAATAGCGATTGGCATCTATGGCGCAAGTGTAGTCACATATAGTGTCGCGGCACGTAACCGTATCAAGCAAATTGAGAAGATGGGAATCGCCCATTTCCCGGTTTGTATAGCAAAAACCCAGTATTCTTTTTCTGCCGATCCGAAATTATATGGAGTGGTGGAGAATTTTGAGTTCCATATTAAAGACCTTGTTATCAATAATGGTGCCGAAATGATTGTAGCCATTGCAGGAGAAATCGTCCGTATGCCGGGCTTGCCCAAAAATCCGCAAGCATTGCATATGGATATTGTGGATGGTGTTATAGAGGGTTTGAGTTAAAAACGTTTTAGAACTCAACTTCTTTTCTCTTATAAATGTTTGATGGATACCGATTTGTGGAAATTTGCTCTATCCCCATTTGAATCGGTATCCATCTCTTTTGATTTAGATGATCAGAAATAGTATCCCAAATTAATATAGAAACTGCCTTTTTTAGTCCGGTTAGAATATCCCAAGGATACTTCCAATGGACCAAACATGCTGTCTATTCCGTAACCGGCTGTTATACCGTATAACTGTGTTCCTTTCAATATATCGAAAAAGTTTTTGTCTGCCAGCCCGTAATTGCCGCTCAATGTCAGATAATGAATGTTTCCCATCCGTTGACGGAACTTAAGAGAAGATATTAAGATGGTGTTGTCTATTATTTCTAAATTTGTAATTCCGGTAAAAGGCAGTTGTTGGGGAACGTAAAATCCGAAAACTTCCCCTCCGATAGCGTTCTTCACCCAATAGGGAATCTCTCTCCCGATAAGTACACGCCCATAGATGGAAGGTGTGACGGAGAAGCGTCTTGTGACGGGAATGACACTGGTCCATGAAGCCATTAAGGCGGAGAATGGAGTATGGTCGTTGTATTCCACCATATTATCGGTATATACCGAGTAAGTGGCTTTGAAATCGCTTCCTCTTGTGGGAAAATATCCTTTGTCGAATGTATTATAATATATTTGAGCAAAGTAGCTTAAGAAGTGTTCCGATTTCACGTTCTCTTCGTTTAACGCCGGCTCTTTGAATAGGAAATCTTTGTAGTTGTAATACTCGAAACGAAGTCCGAGACCGAAACGCAAATTTTTGTACCAGACATCGGAAAACCCCAATTCTCCTAAATGATAATTATAGGTCGTATTGTAGGCCCGGTCTCCTTTGTCGTATATATTAATATCATTGTATTGATACATATATGAAACGTTTATAGTGCGCTGTTGCATCGGTTCAAGGGTATAATCTATGCGTGCGGCATAGCGTTTTCCCAATCTGCCGGTGAGAGAAAGATGGGATGGGATGGGAGTTTTGAAATCCGCCGTAGCATTCACGAGCAGGGAGGCTATTTCTTCCGAGTCGAACCGGATGCCCAAATTGATGCGCTTCTCGTATTTTTCTTCCAGTAAAAACGCAAGATGATAACCGTCGGGTTCTTCGGTCAGTGTATAGCTGACGTTAGAGTACGATTTACTTCCACGCAACAATAGTAAAGCCTGTTTTATTTGGCGGTTGCTAATTCTGCTGTTTTCTTTCAATTTATATTTTTTCAGCAACCATTTTTCATCTCTCTCTTCTATACCGGAAAATGTAATGTCGCTTACATAAAGCGTGCAAGTATCGGAAAGCAAGGAGTAGGGAGGGCGAGGGTTGGGCACATAGGTGTCGGATATGCCGATTTTTTTCTTCAATGCAATAAGCGTCTGCCATTGGGCACGTGCAGCTTCTTCTCCTCTTTTCATCAACGAGTCGATAGCTTCGGGAGTAAAGCTGGCGGATGAATATCCTTCCACGTCTACTTGAATATATGCGTCGGTAAGATCTACATGTCTATCGTGATTGGCTTGACAGGCAAGATCGATAATCTGCCCCAAAATGTCGGAAGCACTGTTGAGTTCAGATACCCGTTTCAAGTCTTTTTGCACATCGACTCCTATCACGATGTCGGCTCCCATAGCTTTGGCTACGTCTACCGGATAGTTGTTTACCATTCCGCCATCGACAAGTACCATACTGTCTTTCCTTACCGGCGTGAAAACTCCGGGAATCGCCATGCTGGCGCGCATAGCGGTAGAAAGCACTCCATCGCGAAACACAACCTGTTCGCCGTTAACCACATTGGCTGCAACGCATGCAAAAGGAATCGGCAGCTTGTCGAAGCTGATAGAATCGTGATATCCCACGGTGAGTTCCGAAAACAAATTGTCCAGGTTTTTCCCTTTAATAATACCTCCCAATACGGCATCTTTCGGTTTCTTCATAAAGGGAAACGAGAGCACGTATTGCTCCGACCGTTCGCGTTCGGTAAGCGACATAGCGCTTCGTTCTACGCGGTCGCTTAACAAAAATGTCCAATTCTGTTTGCGCACCATGCTGTCCAGTTGTTCGGGAGTGTAACCTATGGCATAAAGTCCCCCGACAATCGATCCCATGCTGGTTCCTACAATATAGTCGATCGGAATGCCTGCTTCTTCGATTATTTTTAAAGCTTTGATATGCGCCACACCTTTGGCTCCTCCGCCGCTCAAAACCACAGCTACTTTTTTTCGTTGCCCTTGAGCATGTGCGGGGAAAACACTCAAAACGCAGAGGATAAGAAAGACAATTGGAAAAAAAAGTTTTTTCATCGGAGTTATTATTAGTATAAAATTTACGGATACAATAATAAATACAAAAATAAGAGATAATTTGTTTATTCGGCAAAATTCATCTAAATATAATTTAGTATTTCTTTTGTATATGTTATGTCTCATTGAAACGTAAAAACATTGATTTTATTCAACTATCTCATCGTTAATGGCCAAGTATTTCAATCTTTTTTGAAATTTAAAAATGCGTTTTTCCTAAAAATAGGGCCATGTATTTTCATGAAGCAAAATAAAATCAGGCTTCTCTTTCGTAATTCACGAAAAAATGCGAAATTTGCAACGCTTTTCAATTTAGGCAAGAATCTTACTAACACCTTTAAATAAATTAATAGAGAAAATGACAAAAAGTGCATTGCAAATCGCAAGGGCTGCTTATCAGCCCAAACTTCCGAAAGCTTTGGCTTCAGGAAATGTTAAGGCTGTAGCAGGCGCCGCTACTCAATCTGTTGCCGATCAGGAAGCTATCAAGGCTTTATTCCCCAACACTTACGGAATGCCGTTGATCTCGTTTGAAGCAGGTGAGTCTACTAAACCGGCTGCTATGAATGTCGGTGTCATTCTTTCCGGCGGACAGGCTCCGGGCGGACACAATGTGATTTCCGGTCTGTTCGACGGTATCAAGAAACTGAATGCAGATAATAAACTATATGGCTTTATTCTTGGTCCCGGCGGGTTGGTAGACCATAATTACATGGAACTGACAGCAGATATTATCGATGAATACCGCAATACGGGAGGTTTTGACATTATCGGTTCGGGCCGTACAAAATTGGAAACTGTAGAGCAGTTCGAGAAAGGATATGAAATAATCAAGCAATTGGGTATCAAAGCGCTGGTGATTATCGGTGGAGATGATTCCAATACGAATGCTTGCGTATTGGCCGAATATTACGCTGCTAAAAAATATGGCGTACAAGTAATCGGTTGCCCGAAAACGATCGACGGCGACTTGAAGAATGATATGATTGAGACTTCATTCGGTTTCGATACGGCTTGTAAAACGTATTCTGAGGTAATCGGCAACATCCAACGCGACTGCAACTCTGCCCGTAAATACTGGCACTTCATCAAGTTGATGGGGCGTTCGGCTTCTCACATCGCATTGGAATGCGCGCTACAGGTTCAGCCTAACGTTTGCATCATATCCGAAGAAGTGGAACAGAAAGACATGTCATTGGACGATGTGGTGACTTACATTGCTCAAGTCGTAGCCGATCGTGCCGCCCAAGGAAACAACTTCGGTACAGTGTTGATTCCGGAAGGTTTGGTAGAATTCATTCCGGCCATGAAACGCTTAATAGCCGAATTGAATGATTTCCTGGCCAAAAACTCAGAGGAATTCTCTCACATCAAACGTTCGCACCAACGTGATTACATTATTAGCAAATTGTCTCCCGAGAATTCGGCTATATATGCCAGTCTGCCGGATGGAGTGGCCCGTCAGCTTACATTGGATCGCGACCCTCACGGAAACGTTCAGGTATCGCTTATCGAGACGGAAAAACTCTTGTCGGAAATGGTAGCTACCAAGTTGGATTCATGGAAGAAGGCAGGCAAATATGTGGGTAAGTTTGCTGCTCAACATCACTTCTTCGGTTATGAGGGACGTTGCGCAGCTCCATCTAATTTTGACGCCGATTACTGCTACTCTTTGGGATATACGGCTTCTATGCTGATTGCCGACGGCAAAACAGGTTATATGTCGTCTGTGCGCAACACAACGGCTCCTGCTGCCGAATGGCTTGCCGGCGGTGTACCTATTACGATGATGATGAACATGGAACGTCGCCACGGTGAAATGAAACCGGTTATCCAAAAAGCTTTGGTAAGACTGGACGGAGCGCCTTTCAAGGCTTTTGCCGCACAGCGTGATCGCTGGGCTGCCGAAACGGATTATGTATATCCGGGTCCGATACAGTATTTTGGTCCGACAGAAGTTTGCGACCAACCTACTAAAACTTTGCAGTTGGAGCAAGCTAAATAATAACATAGCATGAATACGAACGGTGAGCAATGAACACATGGGATATTTCCGTGTCGGCTTGTTCGCCGTTCGTCATTTTCCCGATTTAGCTTCATTATCTATGTCCAATTTAACCATTAACCGTTAATCACTTGTCTTCTTCGTCTATATCCGTTGTTCGGAAGAAAAGAGCCGGTACTGCCAACAAGCGAAAGAGGTACTATAAGTCCGGTCGATCCTCGAAGAAAAAGAGATCGAATCGTTCCATGCCTGTATGGCAGCGTAATTTGCTGGCTATGCTGATGGTTTTTTGTTTGTCGGTCGTATTTTACTATTTTTTTATTCGTCCTTATGCCTATCGTTGGAAGCCTTGTTACGGACGGAAAGTATATGGAGTTTGCGTGCCTTACGGCTATAGTGTTCATGGAGTGGATATTTCTCATTACCAAGGGAAGATAGATTGGGCAGAGTTTTTGCAGAATCAAAATACGGCAGCTCCTTTGCATTTCGTTTTTATGAAAGCTACGGAAGGCGGTGACTATGGCGATAGTACTTTTGTCGCCAATTTTGTAAATGCCCGCAATTATGGGTTGATACGAGGTGCGTATCATTTTTATATTCCCGGTACCGACGCTATCAAGCAAGCCGATTTTTTCATACGTACCGTCTGTCTCGAACCGGGAGATTTGCCTCCGGTACTCGATGTCGAAGTAGCCGGTAGAAAAGACAAAAGCGAATTGCAGCAAGGCATAAAGCGTTGGTTAGACCGTGTGGAATCTCATTACGGAGTGAAACCGATACTTTATACCTCTTACAAATTTAAAGAACGTTATCTTAACGATTCCGTGTTTAATACATATCCTTATTGGATTGCCCACTATTATCAGGACTCGGTAAAGTACCGGGGTAAATGGCACTTTTGGCAGCATACCGATGTGGCTACCGTGCCGGGAATCGAGAAAAAGGTAGACTTGAATGTGTTCAACGGCACTTGGGAAGAACTGGAAACTCTGCTTCTTAAATAGCAGGCATGACAAATTTCACTGCCGCCCAACGGTTCTTTTCTTTATGATGAACGAACGAAAGTCCGTGTTTCTCCGCCTCTTTGCGGATAAGCGGAATATCTTCCACATAAAAACCGCTCATATATAGCTCGGAGCCTGAACGCATGCAAGCGGTGTAATGCTTTATGTCGTTCAAAAGAATATTCCGGTTGATGTTGGCGATAATAACATCGAAAGGACCTTTACCCGTCAATGATGAAGCGTCTCCCTGTGAAACGTCAATCCGATCCATCTTATTCAACTCTATATTCTCGAGCGAATTTCTTACACACCATTCGTCGATATCGATAGCCGTACAGCATTGCGCGCCACGCATGCGGGCAAGTATGGCAAGAATGGACGTGCCGCAACCCATGTCCAATACCGATTTCCCTTTCAGTTCGCTGTCCAGCAATTCTCCGATGATGAGGCTTGTCGTTTCATGATGTCCTGTTCCGAAAGCCATTTGCGGATTGATCACAATGTCGTATGCGGCTTTGGGGATATCTTCGTGAAATGTACTGTGAATCACGCAACGATCGCCGATGACGATGGGACGGAAAAAGTTCTTTTCCCATTCTTCGTTCCAATTTTTGTCTTCCGCCTCGGTAAAAGTGTATGAAATACGGGTGTCTGGGACAGGAAAATTTTTTATCGCCTCTTCGATGGCAGATTCGTTGCATAGCGTTTGTTGGATATATGCGGTCAACCCGTTGTCGTTCGCAATGAAGCTTTCGAAACCTGCGTCGCCTAAAACTGCCGCCAATACGTCATTGACGGTTTCCGTGCACGGATCGGTATGGAATATGAATTCAAAGTATTTCATCGTATTTTTAATTCCGTGAATAATAATGTGCAAATATAGTTAGAAATAGGGATTCCCCTATTATCCTTTGGGGAAAATCTTCCGAAGGTGGTAAATCTCTTTGTTATCTTTGTAATGTGAATAAAAAGACTTGCATTAATTATAAACCGAGATGTTATGAAAAAGATTGTTTATTCCTTGCTATTCGCCTTGTGCCTTCCGATAGGCTTGATGGCGCAAAGCGTTGATGACGACCTCTACTTCGTACCTTCCAAGGAGAAAGAAAAGAAAGAAACTCCGGTGAAGAAAGAGGTCAGAACCAACATCTACACAGCCCCGGGTACTACGGTCGTGATTCGGGACCGGAATGGGAATACGCGGGATGTAGATGAATATAATCGCCGTTATGAATCGCGTGACAACGACTTCACGGTAGAGAACGATACTTTGTATATTAGAGAAAAGAAGCGTCGGGAGCTGGAAGGCGAATGGGTGACCGGCAGGTTTGACGGAACGCGAGACGACTATGAGTACGCTGAGCGCATTATTCGTTTCCGCAATCCGCGTTTTGCCATAAGTATCAGCAGCCCGCTTTATTGGGAGGTGGTTTACGGATCCAATTCATGGGATTGGAATGTATATACCGACGGATTGTACGCTTATGCATTCCCCACTTTTAGCAATCCCCTTTGGTGGGACTGGCGTTACCGTTCTTATAGTTGGAACTGGAATTACGGATGGGGATGGGGATGGAACTACGGATGGGGCTATCCTTACTACTCATGGAGATATCCTTACTACTCGTGGGGATATTATCCGGGCTATTGGGGAGGTTGGTATGACAGCTATTGGAGCTATCATCACTACTATGACTACGGTTGGTACGGCGGCAATTATTACAGAGGCCGCAGTCTCTACAACGCGAACAGCCGTTCGCGATACAGCAACGGTCGTTCGTCTTACTATTCCGGGCGTAGCGGCGATGTGCGCTCGTCGAGATATCAGGAGTCATCTCGTCGCAATGGCAGCTCAGGAAGAGTAGTGGGCACTCGCAGCGGAAGCAGTCGTGTCTCCGGTTCGGAAGGAACGGGTACTTATAGCCGTTCGGGAATGGAAAGCACACGTCGGGGATCTTCTACGTACACCCGGCCGAGCAGTACTCGCGGTTACTCTCCGGCCGCCGGCACGGAAAGCAGATCGTCAAGAAGCAATGTGGGAACAACCGGCAGAGATAGAGGACCGTCTTACTCTCGCGGCAGCTCGAGTTCTTCTTCTCGCAGCAGTTCAAGCTCATACTCACGAGAAAGTAGCCGGGAAAGCTCCCGCCGCTCTTCGTCGTACAACGAAGGTTCTTATAACAGGAGTTCCGGTAATAGCAGCTATTCGAGCGGAAGCTCCTCACGATCTTCATCATCTAGCAGTGGAAGTTCGTACAGCGGCAATTCAAGCGGAAGCTCCTCGCGTTCGTCGGGCAGCAGTAGCGGAGGCAGTTTGAGAAGTACCAGAAGATAGATTATAAAAACAAGAAGAGTTATGAGAAACAGAAGTATAATATATGTAGTCGGCGCTCTGTTTTTGAGCATGTGCGCGCAGGTAAGCGCGCAAACTACTATCTATGATGCCAACCGCTGGATGGGTCGCGATTTGAATGGAACGGCACGGTTTGTTGGCATGGGAGGAGCTTTGGGAGCCTTGGGAGGAGATATTTCTACTATAGGCACTAACCCCGCAGGTATAGGCATTTATCGCAGTAATGAAGTGATGACGTCTTTCGGGTTTACCAATATCGGAGCCAAGGATGCGGGCGGGGCCAAAGTGGATAAGTTTCACGGTTCTTTTGACAATGCGGGATTTGTGTTCTCTCTGAAGCAGGGAAACTCTACCGCGTTGCGCTATGTGAACTTTGCTTTCAACTACCATCGCATGAAGTCTTTCGATAAGAATATGGTGATGAACGGAGAGTTCGAGCATTCTCAAACGAAATTTATTGCCGATATATTGACTTTTAATGAGGCCGGAATAAAAGACCCGTTTACCACCAAATCTTTGGAAGCGAAGGGGGCCTATCTGAATTCCGAATTGCCTTGGCTTGGTATATTAGGTTATAATTCTTATTTGGTTGATCCGTATTTTGAAAAAGACAACGAAGGAAAAGAACATTTGGTAGAGTATCATCCTTATTATCAAGCAGGCGATAGGGTTTTCCAAGCGTATACCGCCCGTGAAAGGGGAGGGTTGCATTCGTACGATTTCAATGTGGCGTTTAATTTGTACGACCGTTTTTATCTGGGCGCCACCATCGGAGCATATAGCGTGGATTACCGGCGCACGAGCCTTTACAAAGAAGATTTTCTGGCAGCCGACGGTAAGGAGCATGGCGGCTATGATCTTGGGAACGAGTATTGGGTGGATGGAAACGGAGTTGATTTCAAGCTCGGTTTTATCTGGCGCCCTATAGAATATTCTTCATTCCGCTTCGGGGCTTCGGTACATACGCCTACTTTCTTTTCTTTGAAAGAGTATAATAATGCTTATATCGACTACAACTTGAATAAGGACACACACGGTGTGAAAGAAGTGGTCGACAAGTATGGCAATGGGATGGATGGCAGGTATGAATACCATCTGATTACGCCTTGGAAGTTTAATGTAAACGCCGGCTACACCATAGGAGGTAATGCGGCTTTGGGCGTTGAATACGAATATGCCGATTACTCGTCCGCCAGATTGAATGACCCGGATGGCAACAAACTTGTACAAACAAATGATATCCGCAGCATGATGAAGGGAGTTCATACGTTTCGTGCCGGCATGGAATGGAAAGTTGCGCCTGAATTCGCTTTCCGCTTAGGATATAATCATGTCACTGCCTCCATGAAATCGGGTGGAGATGCGTTTAAAAGACTTCCCACCAACTCTGTACGCACGGATACTGAATATTCGAATACGGGCGCTACCCATAATTACACATTGGGATTCGGATATCGCGGAAAGGCTTTCTATGCCGATATGGCTTATCTGTATACCCATTACAAGGAAGGTTTCTATGCTTTCGAACATATAGATTTACCCGGCACTTCGATCGCGAACGATAACCACAAGGTGATTCTTACGCTTGGTATGCGTTTCTAATATCCGGCAGTTTCAATTCAATATAAACTTTTGTGTGTAAGGAAAATCCCCGGAAAGCTGAATATCTACAGCTCTTCCGGGGATTTCTGATTATAAATGTCTTTTTATTTATCTATAGTTTCTGCGTATCGGTTCGTTGCGCAAGGGCACATTCCCATCCACTATAATATCGTAGGTATATTCCGACAGGCGGATGCTCAACATGTTGCCTGAACTTAAAGATATATTTTGATCGACAAAAATATTCTTTTCTATTCCACCATAAGATACGGTTCCGATGCGTTGGCCTCTGACAAGTCTTTGCGGAATAAGGTTGGTTGTGGGACCGTCGGAGATTTTATTGATTTCAATTTCTTGCTGCAAAGCGTTCGGGGTAGGTTGAATGAGTCCGGTTCTCAAGTTTTGGATACCTTCGTTTTGCAGGTGAAGAGTCACTTTGGCGTCTCCTTCATAAGGTCCGCCGTTCTCCGAGAGCAGAACGACGGGAACAGTCATTCGTTTCATTCTGAGGGCTGCGCTCGAGCTTCCCTGATTGACTTCTGTAGTTCCGAACAAGTATTCCTGTCCACCCTCGAGTATTCGTCTCTCGCCGGGTTGATTATAGTCTACAGCAGGGTAGTGGGCAGAAAGCGCCACTTGCTGATTCTTTGTTTTTATATCGTTCCACAAGTAATTGTCTTTTCCTACAGTGTATGGTTGGAAATCTTCGTTGGCTGCTGCGACAGAGAGAACCTCTCCTGCGGAGAAAGCGTTTTTGCCCAAAGCGTAATTCATTCCGAATGAACGGGTGAGGGCGCCCAATTCGTCGTTTTCGATAGAGATGGAAAGTTTCAAAGCTTCATTAGCTGTTTCTTGTTGCTCATTTTGCTGACACGCAAACAACGTTCCTAATGCCAGGAACACTAAAATTTTTTTCGTTTTCATTTAATTAAGACATTAATTAGTTAATAATAGGGAATTTATAGAATTTAATATTCTATTTTATTCTCTGTAGCCGTCCATTTTTGGAAAGCGGCAATCGCTTCGTTGCTCAGTAAGCTTTCCGATGGAAGTTTTCTGTCGGCGGCATCCAGCGCCAGCTCATCGTAGATAAAGGAGTCGTCGAACCCTATGTGCTTGGCGTCTTCTTTGGTATTTCCGTAGTATATCTTATCCAATCTGGCCCAATAGATGGCTCCCAAGCACATAGGGCAAGGCTCGCATGAAGTGTAAATCACATTTCCGGCGAGGTTGAATGTTCCTAAACGTGCGGCTGCGGCACGTATGGCGTTTACTTCGGCGTGGGCGGTAGGGTCGTTCGAAGAAGTAACCCGGTTCACTCCCGTTGCGATAATCTCTCCCTCTTTAGTTGCAATCACTGCTCCGAAAGGTCCTCCTCCGTTCGCTACATTTTCTTTAGAAAGTTCGATTGCCTTCTTCATTAATTCTTCTTTGGTCATGGTTCGAAAAAATATATTATTTGCGTATTTGAATTCTGTTTGTTTTTGTGCCCCGATAGGATAATGGTTTGTTGGCACTTTCTTCCCCTTTGGGGTATGATGTGACTGATTACCGGAAAGGTTTACAGCTTTCCGAGTATTTTGTCCATCACCCAATTAGTGAGGGTGGCGCTTTCGTTGTCGCAGGAGCAAATCGACTTTCCGAGTAAATGGTCTACTACGGCCTGTATCAGAGGTTGTTGCACATGTTCCGGATTGTCGATGCGTATTTCCTCGCGCCCGCGTTCGGTGTGCAAGGCGATGGGGGCGTAAGTGAAAACCGAGAAGCAGATCATTCCCTTGTCGCCGATCAGTTCGATGCGGTCTTCGCGTGCGGAATCGTGTGCCACGAAACACCATGATCCGCTTCCTACCAGTCCGTTGTCGAACTGGAAACAGCCGCTTAGCGTGTCTTCGGCACTGTATAGTCCGCCGCGGTTGGCTTTATAACCGCCCGCCTTGAGTATACATCCGAACATGTCTTGCAGCAGGTCGATCTGATGCGGAGCGAGGTCGTAGAAATAACCGCCTCCGGAAATATCCGCCTGTACGCGCCAGGGAAGGTTGTCGCGGTTGTAGTCTAAATCGCGCGGAGGCTGGGCAAAACGAATCTGTACGTTGATTACGTTGCCGATGGCTCCGTCTTCCACCAATTCCTTTACTTTCCTGAAGTAGGGAAGATAGCGGCGGTAATAGGCTACGAAACAGGGGACTCCCGTTTCGCGCGAGATTCGATTGATGCGGGTGCACTCTTCGTAGGTTTGCGCCATCGGCTTTTCGATGTAAACGGGCTTGCCCGCTTTCATCGACATGATGGCGTAGGTGGCGTGGGATGAGGGAGGAGTCGCTATGTATACCGCATTGACTTCGGGATCGTCTATCAGTTCTTGCGCGTCGTCATACCATTTGGGAATGCCTCTCTCCTTGGCATAGGCTTTGGCTTTTGCCGCTTTGCGGCTCATCACCGCCACAACTTCCGAATGCTCTACTTTTTGGAAAGCGGGGCCGCTCTTGGTCTTGGTCACCTCTCCGCAACCGATGAATCCCCATTTGATAATCTTCTCGCTCATGTTCTCATTATTTCTAACAAAGTTCAAAGATATAATTATTTTTCTTTTAGAGCAACTTTATTGATTATTTACTGATTGGAAATGTGGCGGAACAGAGGCTCTGTTTGCGCCCGGCAGAGCCTTTGTCAGGATGAGACAGAGGCTCTATTTGCTTGAAACAGAGCCTCTGTTTGTTCAGACTATCTACATGTCTTACACCAGTTGCGAGTCGGGCGGAACATCTCGCACTGTTTCTTTTGCCGTAAAAGCTTATTTATAATAATATTTCCAATAGATGCGTTGAAATTCTTTTCCTTTTCTGAATTTATCCAGCCAAACGTCGAGACTGTCGAGCAGGGCGGGCGATTGCTTGCTGACCGCCCACGAATAGAATTGGGTGAAACTGATGGCTGTGTTAATGTCTATTTGCGGGAGCGAATCGGATAAGGCTTTGGCTATGCTTTCGTCGCAAACGGCATAATCAATGTCTCCGTGAGCTACGAGCGAAACCAGTTGTTCGGGACCGTATTTCTCGATTTCCCTGACATAAATCGTATCGCCTATTTCGTCTCCCAGATTGCGGATTCGAAGAATGGATGGCGACCCTTTGACTACATGCAGCGTGCGTCCTGCCAGATCCAACTGGCTGCGGATGTAGAGCGAATCGTTTTCATCTTTCGGCTTGCGCTGTATCAATACCTGCCTGTTGAGGATTATGGGAGACGTAAGGAGCAGTGAGTCTTTGAGCTCGCTGGTTGCCAATATGCCATGAGCGATGATGTCGTATTTGCCTTCACTGAGTCCTTTCATCCGGTCGTCGAAACTCATCACGGGGGTGATTTCGGCTTTCAGCCCTTTGTCGCGGGCAAACGCCTGTATCAAGTCGTAATAGAATCCGGAGAGGGTGTCTTGATCGACAAAGAATCCCGTTGAGTTGTATTCGGTTGCCGCGCGCAAGATTCCTTCTTCGGCAATGGCTGCATAGTCGCGCGGATGCCCGGCGACAGGCTTTTCGCGTTTGCCGCAATAGCGGAAAGCGAAAATAATGCCTGAGACGAGAACGACAGGCAGCAGGTATCTGAGTATTCTTTTAATCATAGAAGTTCCACGATAGTCCGAGCTTCAGCAAGCGCGGGTTGATGGGATAATGGGGAGCCAGAAAATAGTTCGATCGTCCCGCTCCCTGATTCACATGATACATCATTACATAGAAACGCGTGCGCTTCAGGTGGAAGTTCGCATATACATTCACCATCGGGTAGCCGCCTATTTCCACCCGGTCGTTGTCCGGTTGCAGATGGAATTGCTGTATGGCGGGCATATAGGCCGGCGCGTGATACTTGGTGAAATACCTCATGTCGGCGCCCAACTGAACGCTAAGCACTTTTTTTGCCAGCTTGAACTGCATGTAAAAGTTATGGTATAGAGAGAGGTCGGGTAGGGGAAGCACATCTCCGTCGCTTGTTTTCTGCCAGATTACCTCATTGTCGAGATGGAAGATTCCTAGTTTGAAATCCTGCTGAAGGGTTGCCGATACCACTTGGATGCTTCCGCTCTTTTGTTCGGGCAGCGCTTGCCGGTTGAAGTACGTAAAGTTTTTAATGTTCTCCACTCCTGCCTTGATGCGGGTTTTCCACCGTTCGCTGCTCAGCTCTCCCTCTATGCGGGTGCGGAATTCCTTATCCATATCATCGTCCCACCAGAAATGTTTCGACTGGTAGTGGCGCATATAAAACGGAGCGATCCGGTTGCTGATTTCCCCACGCGCAATCAGGCTGACGGTATCTTTCCACAGCCGGAAATTGAGGTCGATATCTCCTTTCACACTGAATTGTCCAATGGCTTTTCCCGCTACTCCCGCTTCGCCGATGGCGTGATAATGCAATACTCGTCCTTCGCGCTTGGAGAGTTCTCCGCCCACATACACTTCATTCTCATTGTATTTATCAGCTTTCTGCGCTTCGATGCCCATCAACGAATATCTGCTCAACTTATGCGAGACGAATGCCGTAAGCCCTGCTTTGGCATACTTGTTGAATCCTTCGAGCAAAGCGATGCCGAACGTATTTTTCATGCCGACGTAAACCGTACTGTCGTTTACCGCCGTGTTGTCGGGATCGAGATAAGTGTCCCGGAAATAATCTTTTACGTTATCGTTCATACGGAATCTGTGCCGCGACCGCTCGACTCGCAGTGTGTGAATAAAGCTCGTAACCGGAACAAACTCTTTCTGTGCGGGTGTGGTGTCGTTCTCCGCTTTCGGAAGGTCGCGCTTAAACCCCAGCTTGTAGCGTTGGGTGAGGAAAACGTAAAAAGCATGGTTCCGGTTGGTGGAAGAATTCAGCACGGTAGGTATGTTCACCGATTCATAACTTCTTTTACCTTCGGCCATTTCTTCGGGAGAAGTAATGTATCTGTCGTCCGTAATTCCGCCGTTTTCATTCGTTTTCAGGTAATTGTTGCTGTATATTCCTTGCGCTTCATACCGGTCGCCCATGTAGCTTCCGAACACTGCCCCGTTGAAGTATGCGGTACTCTGATTGTTGTAATATCCTCTTCCGTACAGGTAGTCTATATGGAATCCGAAGGCCAGCCGTTTGTTTGCATTGACCGAAAAATACGCTTTGAATCGTTCTTCGCCATTGACTTTATTTCCCGCCTTGTGATAAGTCAGGTTCGTATACGGCACATTGCTGTTGGTAAAATTGAACTCTTCGGGTCGGATGAAGAAGCCGGAAAACGGCTCGATGAAGATGCCGGGCTGCGGATCGCGCCGTTCGAAAAAGATGCGCGATAGGCGCGGAGAGCCTAAATTGGCCAAATAATTGTAGTGCCCCTTGATGCCTTCGGTCAGATTCGTGTTCTGGAAGTGATGGTAAACGGTGTCGGCGGGAATCATAACCCGGTCGCCCAGCTCGTTCTTGATGCGCCACATGTATAGTCTCGGTGGCAGACCTTGTATCTCTACATTTGCGCTGTCCAGATTCTCCGGTATCGTGGAGGGGTCTACTTGATTTCCGTATTGATCGCGTCCGTTCTTGTCGATCTGTCGACGGGCGGGGTTGATCTGCGCGCGGATTGCGGTCGCTCCTATAACGGAAAGTAATGTATATATCAGTAAGATTCGTCTCATAATTGGAGGCAAAGATACTTACTTAAATTGAAAAGCCAAGAACGGAGAATTGAAAATATGTTGCTTTCGATATTCGCAGGCAAATAATTTTCTCATTCTCCGTTCTCGGCTTTGTATTTATCCCACTTCGCGAATCAGCTCCATCCCCCGTTTGATGGCTTCTTCATTCATCGGAATCAAATGATGGTGGCGCTCGGGCAAAGTCTTTTTCAATCCTTTGATAACACTTTCGAGAGTCACTACAGGATGGAGTTTCAACAATCCGCCCAGCACAATCATGTTGAAAGCCTTGGCGTTGTTCATCTCGTTGGCTGCATCCATGGCGTCGATACGATATACCTTGATGTCTTTGCGAGTAGGCGGATGGATGATGCCGTATCCGTCGTAAATCAGAATACCGCCCGGCTTCACCTTACTCTCAAATTTCTCCAGCGAGGGTTGGTTCAAGATAATGGCAGCGTCATATCTGCTTAAAATGGGAGAGGAAATCTTATCATCGCTCACGATAACTGTCACATTGGCCGTGCCTCCTCTCTGTTCGGGGCCGTATGCCGGCATCCAAGTTACTTCTTTGCCTTCCATCAGTCCGGAATAAGCCAGAATTTTTCCCATGGACAACACTCCTTGTCCGCCGAAACCTGCAATAATTATTTCTTCTTTCATACTTTTTTATTTGTTCGTTCTTTGGTTTTCGAGCTGCATCCGCAAACCGGAGCAGGCGGTGAACGTTCGGATCTCGATTCTTACAGGATTTAAGAACAGCGGGTATGCCCCTTGCAATCCCGATAAATCTCTGAATACGAGCGGCGAACTCCTTTTGAAATTGCTTCTTTCGCGGGTTTCCGCATCCAAACTCAAAACTCTTCGAAAACTCGAAAACAGATTATTTATCTTTTAAATCTCCCAACGGGTAGAACGGGAACATGTGTTCTTCCATCCATTTGTTGGCTTTTCCGGGCGTCATTTTCCAACCGGAATTGCATGTGGAGACAATTTCTACCAAGTTGGATCCCTTGCCGTTCATCGAATTTTCAAAAGCCTTGCGAATCGCTTTTTTCGCTTTACGAATGGCGGGAACCGATTGTACCGACTGACGGGTGACATACGCCGTACCTTCCAGTTGGGCGGCAATCTCGGTCATCTTCAGCGGATAGCCGTGGATGCTGGCCTCACGCCCGTAGGGGCAGGTAGAGCTGGGCATTCCCAACAGCGTTGTCGGCGCCATTTGTCCGCCGGTCATTCCGTAGATGGCATTGTTGATGAAGATGATGGTGATGTTGTCGCCCCGGTTCAGCGCATGGATGGTTTCGGCCGTACCAATACACGCCAGGTCGCCGTCTCCCTGATAGGTGAACACAAGACGGTCGGGCCACAGGCGCTTGATGGCAGCAGCCAATGCGGGAGCTCTTCCGTGCGCTGCTTCCTGCCAGTCGATGTCCAGATAGTTGTAGATAAACACCGCGCAACCAACCGGAGATATGCCGACTGATTTTTCTTCCATTCCCATTTCTTCGATTACTTCGGCAATCAATTTATGTACCACGCCGTGACTGCAACCGGGGCAGTAGTGCATGGGAGTATCGTTCATCAGAGTCGGTTTCTTATAAACCAGATTCTCAGGTTTGATTATTTCTTCTTTAGTCATAACTTTAGTTTTTAGTTGACAAAGTTTCAGCCGGCGATCTCCGGTTGCCAAGCCGGCAGTTTTTGCCGTTTGCCTGTTTTCCCGTTTTCGCTTGCCTCAGCCTTATCTGTTGGTGAACCGTATAAAAAATTCCATCAGTTTGACAAATATTGCCGCACCGCATACGTAGATAAACAGTTTGAAGTCGTCTTTGGCGACGAAATAAATGATAACCGCCGCTACAGCCAATATCATAAACACAATGTTTAGTACGTTTCTTATTTTATCGGGATTCATTTTTATTTGTAATTTAACGATTGGCGGTTTGGTGATGTAATAAGCAGTGATTCCCGTTTGCGGTATTCTCTACCTTTATATATAATCACTAAACCGTTCATCAAATTAATTTTTCTTCCAAAGCTTTTACTATTTCGTCCGGGTCGGGGACAATACCTCCGAGGCGACCGAAGTGTTCTACCTTCACTTTTCCGTCTACTGCCAAACGAACGTCTTCGATCATTTGTCCGGCATTCAACTCGGTGACAAGTATTCCTTTCACTTTGCCGACATACGATGCTATCGCTTCTTTGGGGAACGGCCACAATGTGATGGGGCGGAGGATTCCTACCTTGATGCCCTTTTCGCGGGCTGTTTCCATCGCTTTCTGACCGATGCGCGCCATCGATCCGAATGCTACGAGCAGATATTCGGCGTCGTCGCAATTGATTTCTTCATAACGGACTTCGTTTTCTTCAATTACACGATATTTTGCCTGGAAGCGCAGGTTGTTCACTTCCATTGTTTCCGATTTCAATTCCAGCGAAGTAATGATGTTGGGCTTGCGGTTTTTCGTTTTTCCGGTAGTGGCCCATGGGCATTGTTCAATGACTTCGGCGTCTGTCCGGCGCGGCTTTTGAGGAGGAAGAACCACTTTCTCCATCATCTGCCCGATAACGCCGTCGGCGAGAATCATCACCGGATTGCGGTATTTAAAGGCCAAGTCGAAACCCAGCGATACGAAGTCCGCCATTTCCTGTACCGATGCCGGAGCAAGGGCAATGAGCCGGTAGTCGCCATGACCGCCGCCTTTCACCGTTTGAAAATAGTCTGCCTGGCTCGGTTGGATGGTTCCCAAACCGGGACCGCCGCGCATGACGTTGACGATCACACAGGGCAATTCCGCGCCGGCGATGTACGAAATACCTTCTTGTTTCAGGCTGATGCCGGGACTTGAGGAAGAAGTAAGCACTTTTTTACCGCTTCCCGCACCTCCATATACCATATTAATAGCTGCCACTTCACTTTCGGCCTGAAGAACAACCATGCCGGTAGTCTCCCAAGGTTTCAGTTCCGCCAGTGTTTCCAATATCTCCGACTGCGGAGTAATAGGGTAACCGAAGTAACCGTCCGCACCGCATCGGATGGCTGCATGGGCGATGGCTTCGTTACCTTTCATTAATACAACTTCTTCTGCCATAATATTAAATTGTTTACTGATCTACTTTCACTTTATACACCGAGATACATCCGTCGGGACAAACGGTTGCGCACGAAGAGCATCCGTTACAAGTGTCTTCTTTCATTTGAAAGGCATAGTTGTAGCCTTTCATGTTTACCTCTTTGTTGAGGGCGATTACATCGAGCGGACAGGCTATCACGCACAGGCTGCATCCTTTGCAGCGCTCCGTGTCGACTACGATTGCTCCTTTAATTTTTGCCATAATCTTTTATTTTATTACGTTATCGTTATAATAAGTATTTATTGATTATACATATCTTTATGGAAGAACTCCAGGATACTGATCACCATCGCTCTGGCTTGCAAGGCAGGACTTTCGGGATTGAGCTCGATGGCGTACTGGTAATTATCCAAAGCCTGTTTCCAATCTTCTTTCTTCCGGTAGGCGTTCCCCCGCAGATAGTAGAAAACTTCTTTTTCTTTATTGTCGGAGGAATCTTGAAGAAGCAGATCCAGTTGCTCAATCGCTTTATCCACCTCTCCCTGATTGATAAGCTCTTTTAATTTATTTATTTGCTCCATTTCATTCGTCTTTCAGGGTTCTCATTCGCAAAGATAGTTTTTATTTGGATAAACAGACTAAAGTGGAGGTTTTTTTTGCTGTAATCGGTCTTAAAAAACATCTTTACTTTCAAAAAGACATATTTTATAATCTTGTTGTACAGTATATTGGATCTTCAATGCTTCTGTCAACGCCGACTTTGTCGGTATTCTTCTTTTCCTTTTTGCTTGTGTCGTAATTGAATGGCAAAAGCCCGATTCCTTCAATCTAAATGTTTATGGATTCGGGGGAAAGAACGGAAGTTTTCACAGTTGCTTTTTTATTATGCAATATTTTAAGGAGTTTTATTGGATTTAATTATAAATATTGTATTTTTGTACTCAATACAATTTTTTTGAATCCGATTTATGAAGAATGCAATACTTGGTATTTGGAACTTTTATTTGGAAGGGTTCCGCAGCATGACATTGGGACGTACTTTATGGCTTATTATTTTAATTAAGCTGTTTGTCATGTTTTTTATTCTCAAAATTTTCTTTTTCCCTAATTTCTTAAGCAGTCAGCCTACCGATGCCGCTAAAGGCAATTATGTGGGCAATGAGCTTATCGAACGAGCTTTTCCTGTAGAGAACGCAAATTTTTAACTTTTAAATTAGAATAAAATTATGATTGAAAGTATTGACACCTCGCTGATTGATTGGTCGAGAGCCCAATTTGCGATGACGGCCATGTATCATTGGGTTTTTGTTCCTCTTACCCTCGGATTGGCAGTGGTAATGGGGGTTATGGAAACCCTTTATTACAAAACCGGGAATGAGTTTTGGAAACGGACAGCTAAATTCTGGATGAAGCTCTTCGGCATTAATTTTGCCATCGGCGTGGCGACCGGATTAATTCTGGAGTTTGAATTCGGAACCAACTGGAGCAATTATTCGTGGTTTGTAGGTGATATATTTGGTGCGCCGTTGGCCATCGAGGGCATTCTGGCCTTTTTTATGGAAGCAACGTTTATTGCCGTCATGTTCTTCGGATGGGATAAAGTCAGCAAACGTTTTCATCTGGCTTCAACATGGCTTACAGGATTGGGAGCGACGATTTCAGCCTGGTGGATATTGGTAGCGAATGCATGGATGCAACATCCGGTGGGAATGGAATTCAATCCGGATACGGTACGTAATGAGATGGTTGATTTCTGGGCGGTTGCCACATCTCCGGTAGCAGTCAACAAGTTTTTTCATACCGTGCTTTCCGGCTGGGTGTTGGGAGCGGTATTCGTTGTTGGAGTGAGTTGTTGGTATTTGCTCAAGAAACGTAATCAGGAGTTTGCTCTTGCAAGTATAAAAATAGGCGCTATCTTTGGCTTGGTGGCTTCATTGCTGGCAGTATGGACAGGCGATGGCTCGGGTTATCAAATCGCTCAGACGCAACCGATGAAACTGGCTGCCGTAGAAGGTTTATATAAGGGTGGGAGCAACGCCGGTCTGGTTGCGGTAGGTGCGTTAAACCCGGACAAGAAAACATATGATGATGGTAAGGAACCTTTTTTGTTCCGTATAGAAATCCCCAATATGCTTTCTTTCCTGGCCGAACGGGATGCTAATGCGTTTGTTCCCGGAATCTCGGATATCATTGAGGGAGGATACCGGCAGAAAGACGGTACGACGGCCATTTCGGCTAAAGAGAAAATAGAGAGAGGAAGAAGTGCCATCAGTGCATTGGCGGCATATCGCATGGCTAAAAAAGCAGGCAATGAAGCAGATGCGCAAGCTGCTTTTGCGGTATTGAAAGAAAATATACCTTATTTCGGTTATGGATATATTAAAGATGTGAATGAGCTGGTTCCGAATGTTCCGCTAAACTTTTACGCATTTCGTGTAATGGTAATGCTGGGCGGATATTTTATCTTATTTTTTATTGTAATCTTGTTTTTGATTTATAAGAAAGATTTGACGAAAATCCGCTGGATGCATTGGGTCGCTCTGTTTACTATCCCCTTGGGATATATTGCCGGACAAGCCGGATGGGTGGTGGCAGAATGCGGACGTCAGCCATGGGCTATCCGGGATATGTTGCCCACAACGGCAGCTATATCGAAACTGGATGTCGGATCTGTGCAAACTACATTCTTTATATTCTTGGGGCTATTTACGGTAATGCTGATTGCCGGTATCGGTATCATGATACAGGCTATTAAAAAAGGACCGGAGACAGCTAATCATTAATTCTAACCGTTAATCGTTGCAGTTATGTATATATTTTTACAACAATATTGGTGGCTGGTCGTATCCTTGCTCGGCGCCATTCTTGTATTCTTGATGTTTGTGCAAGGAGGAAATTCTTTGTTGTTTTGTTTGGGTAAAACTGAGAAACACCGTAAGATGATGGTCAACTCTACCGGCCGTAAATGGGAATTCACATTTACTACGTTGGTAACTTTCGGGGGCGCTTTTTTCGCTTCTTTCCCGTTGTTCTACAGCACCAGCTTCGGCGGCGCATATTGGCTTTGGATGATCATTCTTTTCAGTTTTGTATTGCAGGCTGTCAGCTATGAGTTTCAAAGCAAAGCCGGAAACTTATTGGGCAAAAAAACTTATCAGACATTTTTGGTTCTTAATGGAGTAGTAGGACCCGTATTGTTGGGAGGCGCTGTTGCGACATTCTTTACAGGTTCCAACTTCTTTATCAATAAAGGAAATATGACGGATACGCTGATGCCCGTTATCAGCCAATGGGGAAATGGATGGCATGGACTGGACGCATTGGCCGATATTTGGAACGTGGTCTTAGGTGTAGCTGTTTTCTTTCTGGCTCGTGTGCTGGGCGCTCTTTACTTTATAAACAACATTGCCGACAAGGAATTGACGGATAAATGCCGCCGTGCGGTATTGAACAACGCGTTGTTCTTTCTTGTTTTTTTCCTTGCGTTTGTCATTCGTACTTTAGTCTCAGATGGTTTTGCCGTTAACTCCGATACGCAGGAAATATACATGCAGCCCTATAAATACTTTATCAATTTTATCGAAATGCCTGTTGTGCTGTTATTGTTCCTTGCCGGAGTTGTGCTCGTGCTTTTCGGAATAGGTAAAACAATATTGAAAAAGACGTTCGACAAGGGAATTTGGTTTGCAGGAATCGGTACTGTGTTGACTGTACTTGCTCTATTGTTGGTTGCAGGCTATAACAATACGGCATATTATCCTTCGAACCTCGATTTGCAAAGCTCGCTGACATTGTCTAACAGCTGCTCCAGCGAATTTACGTTAAAGGTAATGGCCTACGTATCCATTTTGGTTCCTTTTGTGATTGCCTATATTTTCTATGCTTGGCGAAGCATCGATCGTCATAAGATTACTGAGGAAGAGATGGATCAAGGCGGGCATTCGTACTGATCATCCGTATATTTATTCTTAAACAATAAAGGTAGAACTGTTCTTAAAAAAAGAGACCGGTTCTACCTTTATTTATTGAATTTCCATTCTAAGTCTGTTTCTGCCTTCTTTATTCATTTTTAAACACATCTTTTCATTAGTGGACACTAATGAAATTCTTTAGGTAATAACAAAGTCCCGGCTTGTGAAAGTCTGGGCTTTGTACATACTCATTTTGTTTCTTATACAATAATATTTACTATATTTGCAAACAATCATATAATATTTATGGAAACTGCATGTATCGGTAGAAAATAAAAGTGCAACGCAAAAAGAAATAGCGGCACATATAGGAAAATCAGAACGAGCGGTAAAGACCATGCCCGTAAAATTATCTGAACAAGGCATTATTGAACGCAAAAATGGTCGTCGCAATGGTTATTGGGAGATTAAAAACAACTACATTTCCGTTTATGGCAGAACATAAAGAGCAATATAAGAAATCAATTCGCTTCTTCAACGACCGAGAAGTGCGTGCAGTGTGGGATGAGGAACAAAGCCGTTGGTGCTTTTCGGCAACAGACATTGTGCGAGCTATTAATGACGAGCCGGACTATATCAAAGCTGGTAATTATTGGCGTTGGCTAAAACGTAAGTTGAAACAAGACGGCATTGAACTCGTGAGTGCCACTCACGGCTTCAAGTTTGAGGCTCCTGATGGTAAGTTGCGTGTGGCAGATGTTCTTGATAGTGAGGGTGTGGCTTTATTGGCAAAGCACTATCCCAATAATCGAGCTAATGAATTTCTTGATTGGTTTACCTATAGCGATAACACCATCGATGGGCAGAGCAAGAAGAAAGCCTATCAACTCTTTGAGAGTGGGCTATTCAAAACGGCAGAACCTGGAAGCGTTAAGTGTCTGCAATAAATCCATGCCTATCTCTTTGGCGGTTTGTACGACTTTGCAGGGCAAATCCGTACTAAGAATATTTCAAAAGGAGGTTTTACTTTCACTAATTGTATGCACTTCCCGGCTACACTGCAAACGATTGAAAGAATGCCAGGAACTACCTTTGATGAGATTATGGATAAGTACGTAGAAATGAATGCAGCCCACCCTTTTATGGAAGGCAATGGTCGCAGCACTCGCATTTGGCTTGACCTCATGCTGAAACGTTCGCTCAAGCGTTGTGTTGATTGGAGCAAGATAGATAAAAACGATTACCTAAATGCTATGCGTGAGAGTGTTGCGGATAGTCAATATATCAAAGCATTAGTGAAACCTGCATTGACTTCTAAGATTGACGATCGAGAAATGTTTATGAAGGGTATTGACTATTCTTATTATTATGAACAAAATGATTAATATATATTATGGCAATACTACTCAAATTGAAGAAACATCTTTGTACCATACGAGTATAAATTGTTGATAATCAGTGTAGAGTATTTTTTAAGAAGAAATTTATGCTTGCTGTTACAAGATGAAATAAAATTTGCGAAAGATCACGAACAGTTTCGATGGAATATACCCATGTGACGCTCAATGACATCTTCCCGCAGCAGAGAAAAACAGAGGGGGCGGCGGATGCAGAAAAAGGCGGCGGACTCTGAAAAAAAGCCCGCGGGCTTTGAAATCAAACACGGCGGGCTTTGAAAAAAAGGCGGCGGGCTTTGGAAACAGACACGGCGGGCTTTGTGATGAAACTCCGCAGGCTTTGAAAACAGAAACTTTGCCGGTCATGTCCGAAAGCTTACCCGTCAGCCGATGTGCGTGTGTGGTTTCACCGAAAGCTTACTCGCTACCCGGTCTGCGTGTATGGTTTCACCAAAAGTTTACCCGTCACCCGGAGTTGTGTCCTGTACGGCTTCGATGTTCCATTCCACCTCTTCAACCGAATTTGCCTCCACACCGGATTTATTTCCGAGCAGTTTCGACGTTCCGGAACGTTCTGCAAACAGAGCTTCTCCGAACCCGGACGAATCCGGACGGAGCTTCTTATAAAACGTTTACTTGTATTCTCGTAGTAATAATAAATTACCATTATGAGTGGTGTTGTTTCAGCCTGATTGAAGAAGCATTCCGGAGATTTTTCAGGTTTTTGAAAACGCCAAAACGCCAAAAAGTCACTATGTCCCCTTTTTTTTGCCACTTTTCATGGAGGTGATGGGTTATATTTCTGATTATCAATTTGTTCGTATGATTTCTCCTTCTTATGTACACACTGTTTCTCAGTCGGTCTGTGCAGCTACTTCGTATACCTTTTTTGTGGTAAAAAAGGATGGATGACGGCTAAAATAATTCCTTCATCTGTCAGGATTATTCAAAGAAGTAGCCGGCTTATATCGACCTATGAAAGGGAGTAACAATCGGCGGTGTTCGTAGCAGCAGGCATAGGGTATATCCCATATTCGAAGCTATATCTTAATGCTCGAAGCGGCACCTCATGTTCGAAGCTAAATCCCATGTTTGATGCTAAATCTCATGTCTGATGCTACATCCCATGTCCGGAGCTACACTCATGTCCGGAGTTGTATCTCATGTTTAAAACTACACCTCATGTCTGAAGCTATATCTCATGTCTGAAGTAACCTTAGGTCTTCTTTTTTTTACGATACATTCGTCGGTTGATTTGGGAATATTTTTAAACAATTATTCCGAGAAAACAGAGACTGTATTCCGACCGTATTCTCCTTCCCGATAACCTTCCGACCCGTTTTCATCGTTTGTAAAACAGTCATATAGGCGTTTTGGCGTTTTGGCGTTTTCAAAATGTGCTTTTAACGGGCAGTTTGTTCGCCCTTTTACTAATTAACTTGTTGATACACAGTAGAAATTTAATTTTTAACTCGCTTCCCTACAATCCCGCACTGCTAAATCGGGGCAAAAAAACGCGTCAAATGGCTTTTTCGGGATAGCGTCTCAGGCAGGCCTTGAAAGAGGTTTTGAAGAGACCGGAACGAGACCTTTCTTTATCCCTGTATTTTAAAAAATATTTTACTCCATCTTTCTTTCAAGCCAAACTCTGACATGACAAACTGTACACTTATTTTTCTATATACCAAAGAATTTTTATTCTTTCGTTGAGTCCAAATATGAGCGTCTGTCAACAATAAAGATGATAGGGGCAAATACTCAGAGGAAATTATGAAATTAGCCCTGCCAAATTATGATGGATGCGACGAAATCTACTTTACCAACAAAGGCTTGCCCCAAAGCAAATACCCGGTTTTTCGTTTCTGTAGGCAGAGATTTCACGGGGGCGGTTCTTATTGATAGTTTCTGCTAAATCAAGGGTGGTATACCCGATCCAAAATGCTGCATTTTGTTTCCATCTTTTCACTAAAACGCCTATTTTGCAAGTATAATAAAAGTCCATGTAGTTGTTTGAACGTCGGACTGGGGCTTTGTCATTGTCCCATGTTTGTGCGTACATATTCATAAAACTAAATTCGTTGGCTAAGTAAACGTAGAGTTCGTCTTCCGCCAAAGGGTAGTATAGCTTAGGAGCTATGCCTAACTCCCAGGCTCCCATAGTATATTTATATTTATATTCAAAATCATAGTCTGTTCCTCCTCCTTTTAAGGTTTTTTGTACGAATAAACCACCTCCGACATAAGGTTGGATACTAAAGATGAGGTTCTTCTTATAAGGCACTATGTCATAACCGATTTTGAACATAGCACCCATAGGAAGTTCCATATCCGGAATAGGCAGCCCATAAAATTGGAAGCCAAACTCCAATGAGTTCTTTGTTGCACTCTGTGCGACCCCCTCTAAACACAAGAAAGAAGTGATTAGCAATATGAATATATTTTTTCTCATATACTTAAAATTATGGTTGCAAAGATAGTGCATTTCTACTAATAAATGCCATTATTGCTATGTACAAACCGATAGTCGTATGTGTTTGGCAAATAATTGAATATCATTATGCTATGTTGTGGTACGTATGTGAGGCTTATGTACATCTTCTCAAAAGTTACGGATGTAATGTACATGTGCCTTTAAGTACGATAGTGCCATATCTCTTTTCCCAAATTCTTCTTCCAGCTTGAATAAATCGTAGTAGGTCGTTATTTTCGTACGCAAAGAATGGCTTTGCAAGGAACGCATGAAATAATATTTTGCCGAATCATTTTGGGCTAATTTATAGAAAGCATCGGCCTTTAAGTTGTAATAATCATAAAGAACCATACTATCTTGCTCCATGCTAATAGCTTGGTTGATGAAATGCAAAGCGGAATCCGGAAGGTGAGTAGCTAAGTGGATTTTACTCAATTCTGCCTGTATTAAGGCTAATTCTGAGTAATAGGATGCCGGCATAATAGATAGGGCTTGTTTAAGGCACTCCTTGCTATTTCTCAAAGAATCTGTTATATTGTAATATTTGGATAACTCTATCAAAGATTGTCCAGTCAGCAGGGAATCATTTAATTGTTTAGCGCAACGAAGAGCGTTTTCTTTGGCTTCTTTTTCTTCTTCACGCATCATCTTGAAATGATATATTTTCCCCATATCCTGATTAAGCAAGAACTTCAATTCAATATTGTTTTGTTCCACATGCTTTCTAGCTTTGTGATAACACTCCACAGCTTCTATCAAGAATTTTTTCTGCTGGTATATCTTACCTTTATAATATAGGGATTGGGCTAACTTAAAAGAATCGTTGGTAGTTTTATAATACTTTATAGCGATATTTATTATGGAATCGGAGGAAGGGAGCGAATCTACCTTAAATTGTCCTTCGGTTAATACAAGGCAGTACAAGGCATGCTCTTTTTTTGTAAGCGCATGAGGATTGATTCGATATAATCGTTCGAAAGACTGAGAAGGGAAATCATCAAAAGCGCTTTGTATATCTAGCAATTCGATGGAATAGTCATCTTATTCGGTCGTTTTGGTCTGGGCAACCAACTTCGGCATTTATCGTTGGAGAAGTTTTCCGGCATTAGTGCTGCTACACTCATCATTTCCTTATGCCTTTTCCGTATCAACGGGGTTAGCATTTTTGGAGCATATCGTCAACGTTTCAAGGGCTTGTTGGATGCAGGTAAAAACTGCTTCTACCGGATGATGTTTTGTCCCAGCATGGATTGGAGACGTTTGCTTTTGAGTATGTGTAACCGTTTCCTTGTTATATTGAGAAAAGAGAACGCTGAACGTGACGACGTTTCCCGATGCTATATCCTTGATGACAGCACGAGCACGCTTCCGGTTGATTTTTCCTTGCATAGGGAAAAGAGCAAGAAGGGGGACTTCGGATTGACTAAGCAGGAACGTAAGAAACAGTTTCGCGTCAAACGCAGACAGTCTAATCCGGATAAGGTGCGTGCAAAAGAGTGCGATAGGAGCACCAGGTATGAGGTAAGAGGCAAGTTGCATAATGCCAACGAACTGATAGCCGAACTTTTTAGACCACAAAGATAAGTCAAAGAGCGCTTTAATCAATTATTCGATATAAACTATATTGAAAAATTATAGTTGTGATTCATAAGAAAGATGTATCTTTGGACATTGAAGAATGAAACATATATTTTGAAACGAATAGCATATATATTACCTTATTTGATGCCAATTTTGACGAGATATTCAAGGAGCAATTAGGAGGACAGGGAGATTGCTCTGGTAGTTGTGCTTGTGGTTGTAATGGAAATCAAACAAGATTATAAATATTATCATATGTATAAAGTTCTATTTATTTTAATAACGATATTACTCGTCTCTTGCGAAAATAAACAAACAAAGAATAGTAATGAAAAATCAAAAAAAGCTTTCGTTGAACTTGTAACCCCTAATTCATTAGTAGATGAATATAAAGAATTAAAACTAAGTAGACTGGCTGACTCTGTGTGGTACGTCCCCTTGGAAACGAATAAAGATTTGCTTTTAGGTGATATTGGAACTCAAGGTTCATGCAAATATGTACAAAATTCGTTTTATATTTACGATGGTCAGCAAGGCTGTATTTATGTATTTTCCTCTGATGGTAAGTTCCAAAACAGAATAGGGAAGATAGGGCAGGGAGCAAATGAAATATTTCAGTTTTTGGATTATACAACGGATGGTAAATTAGTTTATGTTGCCGATTTTGGAAACAAGCTACATCGTTACAAAAAGGATGGAACTTATTTGGGGCATGTTGATTTGCCAAAACAAGCTTATAAGTTAATGTATATAAGTGAAGATAAAATTGGCTGCTATATTACCGACAATCAATTTGATAATTCCAATAATGCTTATTCATGGCTCATTGTCAATGCTATGGGAGATTCCGTTTCATGCCGTAAAACTTTTAAAGTTAGGGAGTCAGAGAATTCATCTAGTTTAAATCATTATGTATTACATGATTTCTCGGTAGAATATCCATTAGCCTATAAAGAAGCATTTAATGATTCTTTGTATTATTTTGACTTGGATGGAAATATACGTGCATATGGGTATATTGATTTAGGAATACATAAGATAAATCCTTCTTTATCTTTCGATGAAGTGCTAAAACAGGGGCACGCTATACGATTAAGCAGGATATATGATACACCACATTATCTGTTAGCAAAAGGAAGATGTTTCTGTATAAAAGATAAGATGACATGCTTTGTATGGAATAAAGATACGAATGATTTTTTCTGTCTTCAGGATTTCAACATAACGAATGATCTTGGAGGTCCCGATTTCCAGCCATTAAGTTGTGCTTATCCCGGTTTGTTAATTGGTCTTGCGGAACCGGCAGACTGCCCGCAGGGATTTATAAAGCAATACAATATGAAACTTGACGATAATCCTGTGTTGGTTATGGTGAAATGTAAACAGCAATAATCCTGTCAGATAAAAATTTTTAAGTTACAAACGACTTATGGATCTATCATCTATACAGTTATGTCCAGTAAAAAGAGTATCTTAATATATAATAGTTCGTTAAAAATTCGCCAAGGCTAAGCGGCTCTGGCAGTAAATAAAATGAGTTCTTTGAAAAGTTTGTCAATAACTTGCGGGTCTGGGTTAATCCCGAACACGCAAATAAATCGTTCAAGCATAT
Organism: Bacteroides pyogenes DSM 20611 = JCM 6294; assembly: GCF_000428105.1. GTDB lineage: Bacteria > Bacteroidota > Bacteroidia > Bacteroidales > Bacteroidaceae > Bacteroides > Bacteroides pyogenes. Next base: position 38,027 of record NZ_ATZH01000041.1, read on the forward strand.
AAGCATTGTGTATGAATGACTTGCAAGAGGATATGGAATAGACTATTCCGAGCCTCTTACATGCCGCTTTGGCCAAGTTGATGGCAGCCAG
>NZ_ATZH01000042.1 GCF_000428105.1 Bacteroides pyogenes DSM 20611 = JCM 6294
AACCAAAATGTTACGGAAACGGCATACAGTTGTACTATCTGGAGCGCAGTCATCCAATCCTAAACCAACAAAGCGACTGAAGGACAGACGGTCATTTACCTGCTCTTCGACCTCGCCGTCACTCAAGCCATACCATGTACGAAGAAGTTCGGTCTTGAACAACACAAGGCTGTCATAGCTTGGACGACCGGTGGGACGCTTGCCTTTGGTGTAAGCAATTTCAATAAGTCCACGAATGGGATTCCAGTCGATTATCTGATCGATTTGAAAGAAAAAGGTCTGTTTAACCTTACGATGACCAACTATTAGGTCAGCAAAACTCGGAGAAGAGGGACGTTGTTTCATACTATAAAGCTACAAAAATATGATGAAATGAGCAAATCTTGAACAATGAGTTTTGCAGAGGTCTCATTGAGGCAAAGCGTATGATTTACGGACGAACGGACATGCGAATCAAGGAGATCGCTATCACCTCGGATTTGAGGACAACTCTAACTTCGTGAAGTTCTTCAAGCACTATATCGAAATGTCGCCGATTTGCATCCTTGTGACTCTGCGGAAGTCCTTCTGAAGCCGCTCTATCCGGTTTGTGGTGTATATCACGGACCGGATACGGCGATCGTAGTTCAGATAAGTGAAATACGCCTTGTAAGAGGAATCCTCTGCGCGTTTGCTGATGCTTCTGTAGTACCGGGCCATTTGAAACAAAACTGTTGATTTACAATCATGTTTATCCGCAGAATAGCTACATTGAAGTTATGGAATTGTTAACTTATATCCTATTCCTCTAATATTTAATATTTTTATTCTTTTATCATCAGACAATCTTTTACGTAATTTGTATATAAAAACATGCAAGCTATTCCTATTATAATAACTGTCGTCGTTCCACAAATCATTTAGTATGTCTCTTATCTCTACTACTTTATTTTGATTGACACACAAACGCTTTAAGATTTCATTTTCTAAATACGAAAGTTCTTGTTTCTTTTCACCTTGCATTAATATTTGTGCAGATGCATTTAATTGGTATTCTCCGATGTCATAAACTTCATCTATATCTTTCATAGGAGCAAATCTTCTGGTAAGAGCCTTTATTCTCATAACCAATTCTAACATTTTAAATGGTTTCTTCAAATAATCGTTTCCGCCAAGATTAAACCCATTTACCAGATCATCCAAAGTAGAGCGTGCCGTCAGAAACAGTATGGGGGTTGTCACATCTGATTTCCTGATTTTCTTCACCATTTCAAAGCCGTCCATTTCAGGCATCATTACATCTGCAATGACAACATCAGGAGTGTTGGAAATAAATAATTTAAGTCCTTCTGCTCCATTGGGAGCATATATGATTTCAAATCCTTCATCTTCCAACGTGTCTTTTATAATCATTGAAAGAGTTGTTTCATCCTCTACCAAAAGCACTTTGGGCTTATATTGTTTGTTCATTTCACAGGTATTTTTATTGTAAATATTGATCCTTTGTTGGAAATGCTTTTAACATTGATGTTACCGCCATGCCTCTCTATTATCTGTTTGACATAAAAAAGCCCTAAACCATACCCCTTTACATTGTGCAAGTTCCCCTTAGGAACTCTATAGAATTTTTTGAAGATATGCTCAATGCTACTAGCTGATATGCCTATTCCGTTATCTTTTATGCTGATGACACTGTATTCTCCTTCTTGCCTTGCAAGTATCTCTATGTCAGGATTACCCTTGGAATATTTAATTGCGTTGTCCAGCAGATTGCTAATAACATTATTTAGGTGTACGTTATCTGCGTATACTGTTAAATCGTCTGGCTCAATATTTAATTGAAACTTGACATCCTTAGTTGATTTTAGCTTATGTAATTCTATTTGTTGGTTAAGCATTGAATTTAACTCTAAGTATTCCTTATTCATAGTCAGCGATTTACGTCTTTCCATGCTCATTGATAATATTTGTTCAACCAGACCGCTTAGGTGTGTGAGTTGTTCTATGCATACTTGAAGATACTTTTGCCTTTTTTCTCGAATCTCTCCTTGCCGGAAATTCAGCAAAGTATCCGCAGCAGAATATGCCACGGCTATAGGTGTCTTCAATTCGTGAGTCATGTTGTTGGTAAAATCATCTTTCATTTCTTCCAAAGTTTTCTGTTGCATCACAGTATGTATAAAGTACCAAAAAATTCCTCCCAATAAAAGTATGATTAGGAAAGTCGATATCAACACACCCGCCATTTGTTGAAAAACTGTTCCGGTTAGGGATGCCATATAAATCTGATATGCATATCTGTTTTCCTGGTCGAATACATATACAAAAGAATTGTCTGATTTTATACTATTCCTGAAAGAACTATCAATAATATCTCCTGTTTTCTGATTTACGATTTCGATATAGTAAATGTTTGTGGAGATGCCTTTCTCATTCAATTCTATGCTTAACAGACTATCCAAACGATGTAAATTAACAGGCAATAGATTGTCTATGTTTTGGTGTATGGTAGTTCGGATCTCTTTCAAAAGTTGTCCAAATGTTGCCATATCCAGTTCCGATGTTTCCGAATATGTTCTTGTTGCGGTATCCTTGTCATTTGTCATAGCGCGCGTAGTGGTTTGAACTACACTTTTCTCAGAAATTGAATCGCTTTTAAAAGCCTTGTCTATAACAATGGAACGGTTACCATCTGAATGCCGGGAGATAACATCTAAACGGGCTTGCATTTCTTTGCTGTCAGCCTCTTCTATGCAAGAAGAAATAACCCGCCGAGTATCCTCTTCAATACATTCAAATAGTCCATGAAGATAGATTATATTGAATATGAATAGAGCAGAAATAGAGGTAATTATCACTATGACTATATTTCTAAACTTGCGCATATTAATAAAGTTATTTTTCTGTTTGCAAAGATACAATTAAATAGTGGATAAAATTCTTCCGATAAGACTAAATAAGACTATATAAGTATCAGATAATGAATGATTATGCCTGTTCTAACTAACTTTGCACAAAAAATAAAAAATGGAAAGAATTATATTACTTGTAACATTTGTTTTTGCTTTATGCAAGGTTGAAGCACAAACTATAAATGGGAAAATTGTCAATGGGAAGGGTTCTCCGATTGAAAATGCAACAGTCGTGATGCAATCAGTCGATTCATTATATATTAATTCTGCTTGCAGTGATTCATTGGGGCAATTTTCTATTTTATCATCCAACTTGGATTCTTATAGATTGATTGTGCAACATTTGTTATATGAAACTTATGAAAAACAATATGCCAACCAAAGAGATATAATTATTCAGTTGAACGAGAAAGAAAACTCATTAGAAGAAGTCGTGATAAAGGGTGAACGTCCAATAGTAAAACTTGTAGAAGGACGCATCACCTATGATATGCCTCTTTTGCTACAAGGGAAGATTGTCAGCAATACGTATGAATCATTGCTTCAATTACCTGGCGTCAGAGAACAGGAGGGAAACTTGATTTTAGCCGGTGCGACGAGAGTAACAATACTCATAAATGGCCAGATGACTTCCATGCCACAGGCAAACCTCATAGCTGCGTTGAAGATGATGCCTTATGACCAGGTGCAATCGGCAGAGATAATGTACAGCACACCACCTCAATATCACATCCGTGGAGCCGCCATTAATATAATACTGAAAGGAGGAGACTCTGCCTCCGAAGGGTTGCAAGGACAATTTAACACATCATATACTCAAAAACACTATTCAAATTATGATGCAGGAACATCTTTATTGCTTTCAAAATCAAAGCTGACATTAGATTTGAATTACTCCTACAATTTGAACCACACAAAAAATGGTGTGGATATATATTCAAACCATCTTTATGATGGCATAGTGCACCAAATTGAACAATTCAACAGAGGAAATAGAAAAGAAAATGAACATGATATACGTGTTGGGATGAATTATAAACTGACTTCAAAAGATAACATCAACATCATTTACACGTCTCAAATCAGACATGGATTGGACAATAATGAGTTCTCTACCGGAACTTTCTCCCAATCTAACACCCACAAAGGTGAAGATAGCCCTATACAGATGCATAATTTGCTATTGAATTACGCTTCTGGTTCCGGGTTAAAAACAGGTCTTGAATATACTTACTATAAAGATCGTACATCCCAACATTTCATTGAGAGCATTGAATCAAAGGAAAGCGATTTTGTGGCCAATTCCCTGCAAAAGATAAACAAGTATAGGGTATTTGTAGACCAAAGCCATTCTATCGGTACCTGGACTTTAAATTATGGAGCGCAATATATCTATGCCGAGGACCATAGTTCACAGCAATATCATTCACTAATGGGGACAGACATGTCATCGTCCAATATGGATAGCAAATTAAAAGAATACACAGGGAATGCTTATGTTGGATTTGAAAAGACTTTTGGAGACAAGCTTTCTTTATCAGCATCCATAATGGGCGAATACTACAAATTTGCAGGCTTTGATGAGTGGACGGTTTTTCCTGCCATAGAAGGCACATATTCCATTTCTCCATCGCACATGATGCAATTCTCGCTTTCGTCTGATAAAGTATATCCAGGATATTGGGAATTGCATGGAGGAACGAGTTACTTGAACGGGTACGCAGAATTGCAAGGTAATCCCAATCTTAAGCCATATAGGGTGTATTCAGGACAATTGAGTTACATATTAAAGAGTAAATATATATTGACTGCTTTCTACAATTATATGGATGATTATTCTGACCAGTTGCCCTATCAATCCTCTGAGCGACTCAGCTTGATTTATCAATCGCTTAATTTTGATTACAGGCAAGTGGTTGGGTTAAACTTAATGGTTCCGTTTAATATCGGCCGTGTTTTAAATTCAAGATTAACATTGAATGGATTTTATGATAAAATAAAAAGTTCAAGGTTTCATGACGTTTCTTTCAATAAAGACAATTTCGTTTTTTATTCGCGGCTGAATAACACATTCAACATTTCTTCTAAACCTAATATAAAAATGGAAATAGCCGGTTCGTATATAACCAAGAATATCCAGGGACCTGCCGAACTTTCCAAACTTTGGAATGTGGAGGCCGGAGTTAAATGGTCGTTCTGGAATGACATGGGAGAACTCAGATTAAAAGGTACAGATTTATTTAACAAATGGACTCCGGATATGACGATGAAGTATAGTACCCAGAATCTTAAAATGAATATAATTCCAGATTCTCGTGCGGTCAGTCTGTCATTGACCCTTCGCTTGGGTGACTATAAAATGCACGACAAGAATGTCGATACGTCAAGATTTGGAACAAAATAGTAAAGCGATAAGCATCTCATATTAACTTTTTAAATTAAAACCATTATGAAGAAAAAAATCGTAAACAAAGAAGCAATGAAAGAGACTCTGAAGACACTATCTCCGCAAGAAGCAAAAAATGTAAGAGGAGGTACAGCCAGTGCCAAAGACGCTGGTAGTATTAACATTGGTATTAGAATCACATTCTAATTCCTGTATTAACCGTGAGGGGTAAAGCCTATTAGGGGCTTTATCCCTTCTTCAATATTTTATTATGGACATATTATTAAATTGGTTTCCGCCGGCTTTTGTGAAAATTCCCTCACCTGCGATGTCTGTACTGAAAGGCTATCTTAATCAATTCGGATATCATGCAGATGTGTGTTATTGGAATTTGATTTTGCGTGATATGATACATTCTTTAGCGGAACAGGGAAAGGATTTAGAAATCAATGAGTTTGAATCATTGATGCCTTTTCTTGCAATATTATTGAATGCATCAGAGGACAAAGAAAAGCTAAAGAGATTATATGCTTACTATCAGGCATTACATCCTCAATATTTTAGTATTGATAAACAGAAGTATTATGAAGAATCGTTAAACGAATATGCAGAGCAAATACTTTTATCTTTCAACGAGAAATTGATAGATATGTATTCCAGAAAAAACTATACATTAATCGGTGTATGCACAAAGTTGTTACAGTTGGTTCCAGCTAATATTTTTGCTAAGATATCAAAAACTATCGCACCCAATAGACCAATTGTCGCAGGAGGTATATCCAATAAAATAGAAGCCGTTGCAATGTTGCATAATTTTAAAGAATATGATTATGCAATATGGGGAGAAGGTGAGATTCCTTTACATCAGCTTTGTCGTTTTTTGAATAATGAAATTTCTATAGAAGAGATTCCAAATGTGGCATATCGAAATGATGACGGTGAAATTCTTATATCCAAATGCAATAATCGGCTCTTTTCCAATCTTAATAACACAAAACCAGATTTTTCTGATTACTTTAATTGCTGCAAAAGATATAATATTCATGACATAAAAACGATGGTTCCATTGGAAAGTAGCCGTGGATGCCATTGGAATAAATGCAAATTCTGTTTTTTAACGGAAGGATATAGAAATCGTGCCAAAGAAAATCAATCTATTATTGCAGAAATATTGGACACAATAGAGAAATATGGTATATATGAATTTGTTTTCCTTGACAACGATGTGATATTTAATGATTTTGATAAATTTGAAGACTTGTTAGACAGACTCATTCAAATCAAAGATAAATATGAGGACTTCGGCATCTGGAATGGAGAAGTCGTTACTAAAGGCTTAAATGCTGATATTATAAAGAGGATGACCCTTGCTGGATTTAAGAGTATTCAAATTGGATATGAGGCCGTTTCGGATAGTTTGTTAAGGAAAATTTGTAAAAAGAACACATTCTCAAGTAATCTGATGTTCGTGAAATGGGCAAAAGAATATGATCTTAATTTACAAGGACTTAATGTTATAACAGGATTAATAGGAGAAGAAGATTCAGATATAATATCTTCTACAAGAAATCTTCACTATTTACGTTTTTTCCTTAAAAAGGAGATTACAAAACATGATATCATTCCTTTACAAATAATGAAGTCTTCAAGATATTTTAAAGTTTTGAAAGAAAGAGGAGATTTGAATTTATGGAATGATAATCTGTTATACGACCTATTCCCTCAAAATTACATACATGATGACAACAAATATGAATTAATGTTTTTCTCATCTATGATTTCTAATCCTTTATGGGATAATTTTAGGAGGGTAAATGATTATTATGAAACTACCAATTTCAACTATAAGCTATATTATGGGGGCAAAGAAACTATTCTATATGTTGAATTAATTGATAAAAAGATTGTGTCAAAGTTGGAATTTGATATTAAGAATGAGTTCCATTGGAAAATCTTGAAATTCTGCAATAAGAGGGTTCGTTCTTTGGATGAGATTATTCAATTTCTGAACATCTCAGGCAACAAGGAAAAACAAGTACTGGCGACAAATGCACTGGCAGATTTGAACGCAGAATATATTTTGTATTCTAATGCAGAATACACCGAGAACATTGCAATCATTAATACTGATTTTATATATTAATTTATTGACAATTGTGCACATGAACTGTTTTCTTAAAATCTATTATATGGTCATAGCACTTGCAATACCATCACTAATATTTGCACAAAGTACAGAAATTAGCGATAGCATAGTTGTGAAAAGTCCTATTATTACTGATATACAGCCAATAGAGAATTACAATATTCGATTAGAAAGTAATATCCAGCCAGAATACATATATCATGAAAACTCTTCGGTTGCTTTGCCATTAAAGCAACCGGACATTTATGATTTTAGTATTTTGCATAGGAACGATTTGGCCTTTCCTTTCAGCCTATATAATGTTTCTGTCCAGAATCCAGCCGAAGGATATACAATTCAAGGAGCATATAATAGATTTGACATAGGAAATGTAATGTCTTTGGACATAAATATTTTTGCATCAAGATACTATAATGTTTTTTTCTACCCGAATCAATATATTAATGGTTCTACTAAATTAGGGATTACATTAAAATTGCATGAACGCGTACAATTGTTTGGGATGGGACAAATTTCATTGAGAGAAGGTATAAACCCCAAAGTACCATCTTCGTTTGGTACCGCTAATTATTACGGAGCGGGAATTCAATTCAAGGTTACGAATAAGATAGGTTTTGGCATTGGGGTAACTAATAGTTTCTATAAAGGAGAATGGACAAAACAAACATTTTTTACGCCTGTATCGTACTGATTTATTTTTATGAAATTCCCTTTTTATAAACAATATGATTCGACAGACTGTGGACCGGCTTGTTTAAAAAGCATTGCAGAATATTATGGAAAAAGTATTGATCTGCAATACTTACGTGAGGCTTGTTACACAGGGAAAGATGGCGTTTCCCTACTCAATATTAGTAATGCCGCACAGAATATCGGCTTTAAAACCCAAATGGTAAAAACCGGGATAGATGAATTAAAAAAAACATTTGCTTTACCATGCATCTTACATTGGAGGAAAAATCATTTTGTCGTTTTATATAACATAAGTGGCAGCTCAAAGCCTAAATTTCATATTTGTGATCCGGCACAGGGGTTAGTAATTTGCAATGAGGATGATTTTTTCAAATCGTGGATTTGTGAATATGATTCCTCGCATGGGATAGCCCTGCTCCTTAAAAAGACAGATAAATTCCATAATAGGAAACATGAAGGTTGTGAAAAAAGCACTAATAAATATTCCCTGTTTGATTATATCCTTCCATACAGAAAGTATTTTTACCAAATAATATTGGGAATTACTTTGGCATGTTTGTTTAACTTCATTTTGCCATACTTAGCTCAGTCAATTGTTGATAATGGCATAAAGAATCAAGATATAAATTTTATCATTGCCGTTCTAATTGCCCAAGTTATGATTTCATTGGGGCAAGTCATAAATTCTCTCATAACAAATTGGATTTTATTACATATGACAGCAAGAATCAGTATTTCTCTCATATCTGATTTTTTGAACAAACTAACAAGACTCCCAATTGCTTTTTTCGATTCTAAAAAAACAGGAGATTTATTACAAAGAATAAACGACCATCAACGTATACAAGATTTCTTAACAGGTTCAATGCTTAGCCTAATTATGGCAATCTTTACATTGATTATATATGGCATAGTCATGTTTAAATACGATATAAAAATACTGATTATTTTTATTGTGGGAAGTATCCTATATATAACATGGATTCAACTTTTCATGAAACGTCGTAAGAGATTAGATTACATGCGCTTTCAAGAAGCATCTGTTAATCAAAACAGCCTCTTGCAATTAATAAACGGGATGCAAGAGATAAAATTGAATGGATGCGAAAAAAGAAAAAGATGGGAGTGGGAAAAAAGTCAGGCAAAACTATATGCAATAAGTATTAGAGGTTTATCGATAACTCAAATTCAAGAGATAGGTGGAACATTTATTGAACAGACAAAAAATATTCTCATTTCGTTTATAGCAGCAAAAGCTGTAATAGATAGTCACATGACTCTAGGTATGATGATGGCACTACAATATATTTTAGGTCAATTAAATGCACCTATAAAACAATTTATAACATTTGCTGAAACTGGCCAAGATGCAAAACTGAGTATGGACAGGCTAGTCGAAATTCATAATAAACAAGATGAGGAACCTGTTCAAAAAAACAACGACATACCTTGCAATCCTACCATAACTCTCAAAGATGTCACGTTCCAATATGAAGGATTACATTCGGAAAAAGTGCTTAATAAAGTCAGTTTGGATATACCGTATGCCAAAACTTTAGCAATCGTTGGTATGTCTGGAAGTGGCAAAACGACCTTGCTAAAACTGATACTTGGTTTTTATGAACCAACAGATGGAGGGATTTTTGTAAACAATCGTCCTTTATCTGAATATAGTGGAAAGGCTTGGAGAATGAATTGTGGAGTAGTAATGCAAGAAGGTTATATCTTTTCGGATACAATAATTAACAATATAACAATTTGTGATTCAACACCTGATCTACAAAAGTTCAAAAAGGCTATTGATGTGGCCAATCTTACAGATTTCTTGGAGACTCTTCCACTTGGATATGATACCATTATAGGCCATGATGGTCATGGACTAAGTGCAGGACAAAAGCAACGAATATTAATTGCCAGAGCAGTATACAAAGACCCGCCAATACTCATATTTGATGAAGCAACAAATGCATTGGATACCAATAACGAAAAAGAAATCATGTCAAAATTGACAGATTTCTTCCAAGGAAAGACTGTTATTATTGTTGCTCATAGAATGAGTACTGTAAAAAATGCGGATAATATTGTTGTTTTGAATAAATCGAAGATTATAGAGCAAGGCCCACATGAACAACTTATTACCCAGAAAGGTGATTACTTTAATCTTATAAAAAACCAATTAGAGATTAGTATATAATACGTATATGGAGAATAGAAATGAATACAGTGAAGATGTACAAGAAATATTAGGCAGTTCCCTAAATCCACTTATCAAATACGGATTGTCGTTATTTTTATTGACAATTGTAGCAATTATGCTATGTTTGTATTTCATTGAATATCCTGATACATATCAGGTAAGAGTGAAAATTCGTTCTACTGCTGAAGAAAAGAATATAAGCTATATGGCATATGGTGAAGTCCCGGAAGAATCTATATCTCTGTTACAAAAAGAGCAACCTATTTCAATTATTGTAGATCAAAACTCCCCAAAAGAACATAAACAACTAATTGGACATTTGGATACAATTATTAAGTCTAAAACATCATTTTCATATACAATATGTATTCGGCTATCTTCTGACAAATTGCATTCTTCCATAAGAGAAAAGAATGGATGTTCTCCAGAAATACAAGGTATTGCAATAATTGAAGGAGACAGGAAAAATTTTATTCAACGAATATTTGTAAGCAATTAAATATTCTGATTTCCAGTGTAAAAAAAGATTTCACGGGATTGTCCATTATTTCGGGACTGTCCATTATTTTGTGTAAACGATAATTCGGGTCGAGATTTAGTCGAGCACTAAATCTCGACCCGAATTTCAAATTATTGCTGTCCGGTAAAACTTTTGAGTTCATAAGAGGAATCCTCTGCGCGTTTGCTGATGCTTCTGTAGTACCGCCCCATTTGGAACAAAACTGTTGCCATTCACTCCAGGCCTGTTCTACTGTGTAGTTGCTGTCGCCTGTACGGAAACCCTGTCTCACTGCTTCGGTAGTCATACTGCACTGTCATCCTCTGATGATAAAGTTAATATTTTCTCTTGATAATCATAGAGGTTATCACACTTCCCTCTAACCAATTTACCAAACTCTGTATTTGGATAATTATTGGCAATAGTTTTAAAATTACATAAATCATAATAAATACTGGCTGCAATCTCGTCATCAGTAACAATATCGCAAGCAAGCTGAACTAATTGTTTCACTTTATTTTTAGCTGCTATTGTGTACTTATCTTTTGACCAATCTCTCTTTTCACAAACTTGCCCCCAATAATTGACACCTTTATAATACTGCGTCAATCCCCAACAGAAATCAAATGAATTTCGTAGGCCAATGGCATATTTTACCATAAGTTGAGCCTTGCGATTAGGATCTGTAGTTAGTTTAATACTCTGCTCCAAAGAGAGCATCTCTCTCGCAAAATCATATCTAAAATCCGTTTTCACTCGTATAGCCGTCCTTTTTACACCAAACGGATCATATTTCATGTAAACATTGTGGTGATTCTTATACGCTTCACTTACTGCCCCAAGGTATTCTACAGCTTCGGCATATCGCATATTTCGCAGACACTGGGTACCTATTATGTCATTTAAGTAATCATTTCCAGTATAACTACGAGCATTTAGATAACGATCAAACTCAGACTTGGGTTTTCGCACATCCTTTACATATTTTATGGCTGTATTCACACCAAGGCTATCTATCATTTCAAAGAAGTGGTTGCTATAGTCGTGACAGTTGAAATCGGTAGAATAGCGATACTCAGACATCGTATATATCACTACAGGCCTATATTCGCAACTATCGTTTACTTCAACGGAACCATCCAATTCTCTCCTGTTGATAAGTCCGAGCAAGCTATTGTCAGCCATGTTTGCAAGTTGTAACGCACGAGTTGTCTTACCTGCTTTAATCATTCGAGGGCATACCTCAGCCAACAATATTCGACGCATCATATCATTCCAATAGTAGTAGCTTCGGCAGTTAAACAGCATATAACCTCGAGCTGTTTCTTGGCGAACTTTTTCATCCATATTATTGGTTATTTTAAAATCAAGCCACTTCAATTGACTGAACAATTTATTCTCGTAAGAGGAGTTGTATGGCAGCAGCTTCGCATCCAAATATATTCTAAATACTTGGATAGATTCATCTATATAATCAGACGATTTACTCTTTTCGGCTAACCTCAACAGATACGAGGCCTTAGTTTCTTCCCCATTAAGATCTGCTAAAAAAGATGCCGTGTAATACCACATTGCGGGATTGGCACTTCTACTGCTGCGAGCCATTTTCAAACATAACGAATATAACTTATTATATTCAGATGTTACTTCAAATTCATCATCCCAATATAATCTACCCAATGGCTCAAGTTTCCTCACATAAGATTGTAAAGTCTCACTTATATAGCTACTGTTAGGAGCATATTCACATACCCATTCAAGGGCATCAACGGTAGAAAGTTCTTCTCCAGTACGGCCCGCACAGAAGAGCATTGATTTCACATCGCCAAGTTGAGCAAAATACTCCAAAGCCTTTTCTGAACGCTTCACATGGAATGCAGCACCGGCTATGTAGGGATGAATAAGTTGGCGCATAAGATTTTCTTCCGGAAGATGCGATACTTCAGATTCCCATAGATCAATGCATTCTTCATATTTAGCCAGTGAAAACAATGCTCTAACACCTTGCAGTAAGTATCTATCACGAAGCCTTTCATCATCTACAGACAACGCTTTTTCCGCAATCTCCTCAATGGTCATTCTTGCTCCGATCTTCATCGAAGGATAATACCATCGGGAATTGCGTTTCAGACGAATATATTCATTTGTCTTCGCTAGAAGAAGAAAATCAAGGATTGCAGTGTCCTTCTTGGTGATCCAATTCACAAACCTATTTTCATAAACGATGCCTTTGTTATCATATATCGATTCAAACTCCTCGAGTGACATCGTGTAGACGACATGATAGATATCCTCCAATGGAATGTTGCTAGAGGTCAACTTCTGCCAACTTTCGCAATTTTTACCGGCTCTAGGATAATACCCCTCAACTGCCAGTTCGGGATCGGGTTGGATATTATGAACCCTGTACATATAATATCCATCTGGTGTATACCACGCTCCCCAGCAAGCCAATACTTCATTAGTGGCAAGCAATGATAAAAGGCTAAAAAGAAAGTATCTGATTAATTTCATCGTTGGTATAATTTTTTAGTTGTGAATTGTCCAAGTGATAAAGTATATTCCCTCTTGTCGGCTTGCCTAAGTTCTGCTCAACAAGTTCTTTAACGGAAAGAATTTCTGCTGGTGCAGGTCTTTCGTATCTGATATGTTCGCCATTAGAAGATGTACAACTATCTGCTGAGACTATGGATACGAATTTATTGTTTTCAAACTTAACCCCCCAACCGAAAAGAGGATAAGCGTAATCAAGAGGAATGGCATATTTAATCGGCTTGATATACGGGACTGCATCAGCAATATCCAATATGGAATTTTTCGTTCCAGGGTTCTTCAACGCTCCTGTATTGTAAAGCATCAATACTCCTCTATCTGCAGGAGGTGGTGCTTCCTGCAACTGATGCAATCTTACTGTTATACTTAGTTCGATATTCTTAGAAAGTAAAGAGTTCTTTACCATTTGGCACAACCGGCTATAGCTACTCTTTGTAGAGTTTGTCCAATCACAATCGAGCTGAATCTCGCTAATCTTGCCACACTCATTGTAGGAACTCATGGCCAACAATCTTTCGACGATAAGTGATGCAAATTCTACTTCTCTGCCAATCATAGCACGAAGAGCATCGATCGTAATGTATGTTAGAGGGACAATCTCTACATTTTTGGGAACAGACGAAACAAACTTGGTAGTAGCAATTGGCACAATATCCGTACTTCCGGTTTGGTAGTTTTGCTCAATGGCAACATCAAACATTCGTAAATAAACACGGGAAATGTTGTGCCTTTGTAGGAAGGACATCTCAGTTAAATCAATATTAAAAGAGGTTTTCCAATAATAGATAGAATTCCTACTTACAGCGTCAACCGTCTCTCCATTCACAGGATTATTCGTGTGACCACAGCAAATAAGAAAAGTAGCATTGACTAATGCTAATCCGATTTTAAGTAGATATTTCATATTGTTTAATACGATAATTCCTTTATACAAATCTCATAAAAATAAATCGTACAGCCGAGCAATTATTTCTCAACTGTACGAAATCATTTTTTGAGTGTACAAACTACCCCTTACATAGTTGTTTTGTATACTACAATCTCATCGAAGAACAATAATTTATTAATATTTGGTAGAAGTATTGACAACTAATACTTTATTATCTCTGATAAACAGAACTTTTTTATAACTAAACCTTTTCATGAATTTCAATATACAACTGTAACAATGACTTCATTCTCTTTTTGCTCCCTATTATCTCATTGAGACTATTTTCGTCATATATGTACGAACGAGAAATTATAACAAGAATACAAAAATAAAGTTATTCAGAATAACCCGATTATACGCATAGCCCCACAAAAACTACTGAGCCAAGAAGAGAGAGTCGATGCCATCTGCAAATATGGGGGAAAAGATTTGAAAAAAAAGAAATAAGGCTTATATTTGTGTCGCAGAGATGAATTTTCTTTTTATTCCACCGTCATGATTCGATTGATACTACTGACCGATTTTACAGAATCCTTTTCTTATAATTTGCTGAAGGGAGTGTTGGCCTACTCCAAAAGTCATGAGCCGTGGGTGGTATGCCGGATGCCGCCTTCCTACAAGAATAGCTACGGCATAGAAGGTGTGCTGAAATGGGCAAAAACATGGCATGCGGATGCAATCATCGGCCGGTTCGACAACGATGACAACGTAGAACTGTTTCGCGAAAACGGTATCATTGCATTGGCACAGGACTACAAGTCAAGATTCGACAACATTCCTAACATCACCGGCGATTATCGCAAAACCGGGAAAATGGCGGCGGAATTCTTCCTGAGCAAAGGTTTTCAGAACTTCGCCTTTTACGGTTATCGAGACACAGTGTGGTCGCAAGAGCGCTGTGAAGGTTTCTACGAATGTGTAGCAGCACAAGGCTTCGGCAACAATTTTCACTCTTACCAACACCAATCTTTAGACGACCTATGGTTTTACGAGGCCCCTCCGCTGCTCAACTGGCTGAAATCATTGCCTCAACCCACAGCTCTGATGGCCTGCGACGACAATCAAGGCAACCGCATCACAGAAATCTGCAAAGTAAACAACATCAGGGTGCCGGACAAGATCGCCATTTTAGGCGTAGACAACGATGAGATCATCTGCAATCTATCCGATCCTCCCTTGTCCAGCATCAGCCAAAACATCGTAAGAGGAGGATTTGAAGCGGCGGCTC
This sequence comes from Bacteroides pyogenes DSM 20611 = JCM 6294, assembly GCF_000428105.1. Classification (GTDB taxonomy): domain Bacteria; phylum Bacteroidota; class Bacteroidia; order Bacteroidales; family Bacteroidaceae; genus Bacteroides; species Bacteroides pyogenes. The sequence continues at coordinate 15,525 of NZ_ATZH01000042.1, forward strand.
TCATCGATTTTCTAATAAACGATGAAGAAGCTGCCTATCAGGATGTAGTGATTCAGCCGGTCAATATCGTCAATCGTTTATCCACAGACTTTTACTCCACTACCGATGCCCATATTCAGACAGCCCTAAAATACATCCACCAGAACATCGCGGCCGACATCACCGTATCGGATATCGTCAAGCAAGTGCCATTGTCGCGCCGCCTTTTGGAGATGCGCTTCAAGCAGGTCACCCAGCAATCCATTCATAAATATATCTTCAACCTGCGTATGGAACGTTTTGCCCAACTGCTGCTAGCGGACGACGCCCCCATTGCCGACGTGGCTGCACAAGTAGGCATCAACAACCTGAAAAACCTGTCTCGCCAATTCAAAGCCTTGAAGAATGTCTCTCCCCATGAATACAGGAAAGCGCACTGCACGGAAGGTTGCATCATCGGCAATAAATCAATCAGGTAAGAACAACATAGTGTCCGGCAAGACGGTTTCCTCAATGTTGCGGCCGGAGTATCCCACTTCCAATTCCTGCCCCATGTAATCCTCGAAATACAGCAAGCGCAATTCATGTAAGCCTTTTTCAAGCGCCACTTTCCCCTCGGCCCGTCGCCCACTATGTCCGCCGTCATTGTCTACAATCTGCTCACCATCTATATAAAGCACCGATCCGTCATCCGAGAAAGTATAGAAGCGATATACCCCCCTTTCGGGAATCCGGATCAACGTGCGAAACTCATAAGCGAAATGGTCTGCCGCAAGAGATTCCTCAATGGTAATGTTGCGCATCGTACCTTCCTTTATTTTCTTGCAAGAGGCGATATCGGAAATCCGTTTACATTTCCCTTCATAGTAGGCATATGCAACACCCTGCTTACTCGGAGAAGCCTCTTGGGCCGGCAGGTAAGTCATGGTACACTCCTCCTCCGAGTTCAAGCCCGAAGGATAATAGTAGGCTGCTTCACGCCCTGCAGGCGTAGAAATCCAAGTGTCGAACTTCCATTGTCCCTCATACAATTCGATGATACGGGCTCCTCTCGTTAACGAACCGTAAGCATCTGCGCCGGTCACTCGCCCGTAGCCAAGGGCAATGCCTTTATTTATCCCGATATAATCGTTATCATGGTCGTGCCCTACAAATGCTCCCATCACATCCTTCATATCGACAAACGAGGCGAATATACCTGAGTTTATGCGGGAAGAAGCCACTCCGCCCTCCCTACTGTTACCATAGGTTTTTCCGTCGCCGGGCAACTCATTATACTCAAGCAGCGGTATGTGGAAGAAAGCCAATGCCGGTACAGGTTTTCCCCCATTCCGATTCGTATAACAAGCGCTTTGCGCACGATACCATGCAATCTGATCAAAATGAATCCAATCATACGGGCCATAAAGTTTATTCGGCTGATAGTCGTTGGAGTCGATGCAATAGAGCAAAGCTTTCACCGCTTTCTCCTTTGTCGAACCATAAACCGGAAGCACACAATTGCCGCATCCGGCAAGTTCTTCCGGACCTTTAGTGCCGACATAGAAAGGTGATTTCAGCAGAAGGTCATAAATAGCCTCTTTACCCATAGGTTCGGCATCATGATTGCCCATTGTCACAACAAAAGGAATCTTGGCCTCATCAAAAATGCCAATTACAGCTTGCCAACCTTCCCGGGCAGGGACTTCCGTCACTACATCTCCACTCAGCACTACCATATCGGGACGTTCCGCTTTCAACACAGCCCGGATGACGGCAGCCGTTTCGGCGCACCTCGCCGACTTGGGCGTCCAGTGCAAATCTGTGAACTGTGCTATCACAAATCGCCCGTCTTTAAAAGCAAGCCGTTGCTGTGCCGATGAAAAAGCGGCAGACAAGCAAAATAAAAACGATAAAATCACAACATTTTTTTTCATGGTATCACGTATTTTCTTAATTAATTCATATCATTGTTGTTCGGAGACCTCTTACCATAAAGTAAATTGTCTGCAAAGCAGATGTTCGCCTGCGTTGTTTCGGGCATCCTCGCTAAAACAACGGATGTATTCTTCAGCACCTTTTGCAAATAATAAAAACCCCTCATAGAAGCCTCATCGGAAAGCGCTGCCATCTTTTGTCCCCTTGCATGATACAGTGTCCCTGCCCTGACATCGCTTTCACCGACAGAGATATGACGTCATAGGCGACAACCTGCTTCCGGACGTTTTGACAGGTAGACAGCGCAGCAAGCAACGGATATATCACTTTCATAACGGTTGAGATAAAAGACTGGGATATTTCCTGACCGTATGAAGAATCAGTTCGCCGAATAATGTGTTTGCCCAAGCAAACCATGGACGGGTGAAAATCGCCGCATCATCCTCGTGAAAAGACTCGTGCATAAAGCCGGTGTCTCCATCCGTATCGCGCAGTTGCCTCAGGCAAGCACGAACTTCTTCAGGCTCATCCGTTGTAAAGGCTTTCATGATGATACTCATCGGCCAGATATACTTCAGCCCCACATGGGGACCTCCCACCCCTTCACCCGCTTTTCCTTTAAAGAAGTAAGGATTGTCATCGCTCCATATCATCTTGCGGGTATTCCGATAGACAACATCGTTAAAGGAGCAATAGCCAAGATAGGGAGTAGCCAGTAAACTCGGCACATTGGCATCGTCCATGCAGAGGGCGTTGCCGAAACCGTCTACCTCAAAAGCATAGATACGCCCGCACACGGGATGATTCACAATTCCGTATTTATGAATCGCTGCATCCACCTCATCTGCCAGAGCAGCACACTCTTTAGCAAATGAGTCGTTTCCAAGAACCTGCCGCTCTATCTCCGCCAACTGCCGCAACGAAACTACCGCAAACATGTTGGAAGGGATAAAGAAACCGTATTGTGTGGCGTCGTCCGAAGGGCGGAAAGACGAGACAATCAAGCCTACCGGCTTCACCGGCGCTCCCCACCCGCCGTTTATTTGCGAATCCGTCGGGCGGTCGCAGTTGCGCGTGAAGCTATAAGGTCCCAAGTTTTGCTTGCGTTGCTGTTCTTTGAAGGTTTTTACCACCAGCTTCATCGCTTCGTGCCACTCTTCACCGAACACTGACACATCCTGGGTATGCCTCCAATAATGATATGCCAACCGAATGGGGTAACACAAAGAGTCCACCTCCCATTTGCGTTCGTGCAGTTCTTTCACCATATGCTGTGTGTGGTCGGTCTCCCAATAACTTCCCACCGGTCCGTCATTAAACGCATTGGCATATGGATCTATAAGTATACATTTCGTCTGTCTGTTAATAAGTCCCGCCACCATAAGTCGCAATGGTTCGTCGTGCTTCATCAAAGGCAGATAGGGCCATACTTGCGCCGAAGAATCGCGCAACCACATGGCGTCAATATCACCCGTGATGACAAAAGTGTCCGGCTTCCCGTCCTTCAGTTTATACCTGACCGTAGTGTCGAGCGTATTGGGCAGGCAGTTCTCGAACATCCATCTCAACTTTTCATCCTTGATATGAGACTTGATCTTTTCAATTACCGCATCCACGGTTTTAGACACAAAGTTCCTTTTCTCTGCTACCGGTCGCAACGAAACATAGTTCAAGCCGGTCTTTTCCCTCGAAGGCCATACAAGCGAGGGATGGACGGCCATGGCAGCCAAAGCAAGTCCGCCTGTTTTCAGGAACCGACGTCTGGATATTCTATTCTTCATAATTAAAACCTCCTTCTCAATAGATGTGTTTACCCTTTACAACATTTATCTTTTTCTCTTTATCGCCATAGCGCACAAGCAGTTCGAAATCTCCATCGGACTCTACTGTAATACGCGGCTCATCGTGCACCGAACGGCGAGGTCCGGCCTTCAGGCTGATGCTTCCTCCAAGCCCAAACGGATAGCGCTCTATCCCGTTCGCTTCCAACAGGTTCATATCCCAAACAATTTGTTTCTTGATATAATCTCCGCGAATACCGATGACAAACTCGATGAGGCCGGCAATAGGTGGTAGCCCCGTCCACCCCACAAAATGGTCTCTTGCCATAAATCCCGGTTCTGTAGCCTCAGGCGCATAATATTCCCAGAAAGTGCCCGTTTTCTTATAAACGTCCAACACCTGCGCATAATGATTCAGACAGATTTCTCGCGCCAGCTTTCCGTATCCTTTGCGCACCAGCCCCTGCATCACCATATAATTGGTGCCCGGCCATATGCCGCCTTGCCAGTAGCGTCCGTTACCCTTGTACTTAGGATGGTCGGCAGACAGAGAAGGCACACGATGTTTACGCTTGAAAGTGGCAGGATTATCCAGTTCTTTTACCATACGCTCTATCTGTGCCGCGTCCAACACATTGGTGAACAAAGCCCAGTATGCGCCTATCCCTTTGGTTTGGCACAACGTGCCGTCGGCATATTGGTCGTACAGGAACCCCGTTTCGTCGTCCCAAAGGTTATCCCGAATATATTGGCTCAACATTTTAGCCTCATCTTCAAGGTCTTCTATCTCTTGCCAGCGCTCCAAATAAAACCCCATTTCGAGCAATAAGTTAGCCGTAAACAGTTGTTGCAGGTTCGTATCCAACCAAATCATATGTCCGTGACTGTAGATAGGGCTGTACTCCGCCGGAACACGGGGCATGTTATCCATACCAGTACCCCATCCGCTCGACCAATACGTGCCATTTCTCCACGTTCTATTCAGCTTGAGCCACCTGTAATAGGCACAAAGTACAGGAAATACTTTATGCAGGCGTTCGAGATCGCCAAACTGATGGAAATAGACCATTTCGCACCACGGCATCAGATTAGGTCCTGTGCTCACCGGGTCATAGCGTTCGAAGCAATCGGCACCATCGGCTTTTATCTCACGGCAAATAAACCCGTCGGGATGCTGCTTTACATAAAAATTATCCAACGTCCGCTGGAAAGGGAAAAAGAGTGTACCGTAACGGGCAAACATCAATATAAAGGAAGAATCCCACATAAAGATATTGCCGTTATAAGCCGTATCCAAATAGCTCGAAACAAAGCCCGAACCAGGTTGAGGGGCACAAATATGCCCGATAGCCGTTTCCCATGCCTTCCAATACATCTCCAATTCTTTGTCATGCCCCTCCCAAATAGGATTGGGTAATATACGCCGGGCTTCCTCAAAGCTTTTCGGCTCGATGATTTCAGGTTTTGCCACACGATACTCGTTCTCAGTGACCAAGGGTTCTTTCACATACGTATTCTTATAGGGTAAATGATATTTTTCATTATTACCGCTACTTTGAGCTTTCAGCGCAAAGCTTGCAGCCAAAGGTAGCAAGCTCGTCAACAAAATATGTTTCAACATTGTAGGGTCTTTTTTTAAATTCTACAAATCGAGTAAACTCTTTATCTTATCGAAAATGGCCGTATTCTCATAAATTCCTGTAAATACTTCCGCACCGGGACCAAAAGCATAGACGGGAACCATGACACCGCTATGCCCGGTCGTGGAGAAATTGCACACTATCTTTCCCGCTTTTAGGTCTCCGTCTACCAACGTCAGTCCGCCCGTTTCATGGTCAGCAGTGACCACGACCAATGTTTCCCCATCCTTAGCAGCCCATTCATATACCGCACCAATCGTTCGGTCGAAATCGTGTGTCTCCTGCATCAGCAAGTCAAGATCGTTGAAATGGGAGTAATCGTCCAACTGCGAGCCTTCTATCATCATAAAGAATCCTTTCTTATTGCGGTTCAACAGTTCAATGCCTTTTAACGACGCGCGAGCCAGCAGGTCGCCGCGTTCGGCCGGAAGGGGGGTGTCCACCGGATAAGGCACGGCAAACACTTTCCCCTTGGTCACAGCGGCCAGCTCGTCCCAACTGCGAGGTGTCTGAAAACCTTTGGCACGCAACTCGTCGAACAAGTTCCGCCCGTCTTCCCGATTCTCGAAGAGCTGGGCACCGCCGCCAAACACATAGTCGATGTTGCAGTTTACATAGTCCGCCACAATCTCCGCCTCCGCATTCCTGTCGGTATTATGGCAACAGAAATCGGCAGGTGTGGCATCCCACAGACGACAAGTTACGGCCATGCCGGTTGCCTTTCCTTTGGCGGAGGCCAATTCAATCAACGACTTCAACGGACGCCCCAGCATATCCACCCCCACATAATGATAGTTTGTTTTTTGTCCCGTGGCTATGGCCGTGCCGCCTGCTCCCGAATCGGTAATCAGCCGATCGGCACAATATGTTTTCGACAACCCCACAGCCTTGCTGTTGTCCAAGAAAAGCTTTCCTCGATTGGCTGTCCATGCAGAATATACGTGCATCAGGCTCATGCCGTCGCCAATCATCAAAATCACGTTTTTTATCTTCTTCCCTTGAGGAGAGACTATTTTTGCTACTTCATACGGTTGTTCCAATACATATGTCTGCTCCTTGTCCCGGCATTCTTGACCAGATACAGGCAAACATGCCATAACCGAAAGAGCAAAAATACAGATTCGTACTAATTTACTCATAGTAAAAAACATTTATATAATAGATTATCTACATTTTACTCAAGCGTCACCTATCATTCGACAGTGACCAATACGGGAGCATGGTCAGACAAAAAAGCTCCGTTCTCGGTTTCGGCTAGCACACCATACCTCAGCACCTTCAAGCCATTGCGCACAAACACGTAATCAATCAAAGGACGGTCGTTATAGGGTATTTCTCCAAAATCATGAAAACTCCATGCTGGACCATACACTACGGGAGATAACCGTCGTGCATCGTCCAAATGATTGGGATTGTCAACATCGGTCACATGACGGATAACGTCCGAATCAGGCACGGAGTTGAAATCTCCAGTCACAACGACAGGCCATCCACCACTCAATTCACTCACCCTATCTAAGATAAGCTTTATTCCTTCGCGGCGTGCAACCACTCCCACATGGTCTAAATGTGTATTCAGTATAAAATATCCCCTGCCCGTCACTTTGTCTTGCAGTTTCACCCACGAAGCCATGCGCTCACAAGCCCCGTCCCAGCCTTTGGAGCCAGGTACCTCGGGTGCTTCGCTCAGCCAGAAGTGGCCGACGTCGAGCAGCGCAAACCGACTTTTCCTATACCAGAGCGCTGCATATTCGCCTTTTTCTTTCCCATCTTCACGTCCAACACCTACCGCTTCATAGTCAGGCAGATGTTGTTTCAGGTCCTCTAACTGATTGTGTAGGACCTCTTGTGTGCCCAGCACGTCCACATCGTAAAAGCGAACGGCATTTGCCACACGGTCCTTCCGATATTTCCAGTTGTTCAAACTATCATCCGGATTATCATATCGGATATTGAAAGACATTATATTGACAGGTTCCGAATCAGACGCTTGCTGCTTCACTTGTCCGCACGAAGCGAAGAGGAATGGTAACAGTAATAAATTTTTTTTCATCATGACAATCTATTTTTATGCGTTATTCCACAAACAAGACAGAAGCGGGAACAGGCTCCATTTCCTTTGCCGAAGGTCGCTTCCAAGCCCAACTGAAATGTTCCCCTTCATAATCTTCAAAATAATAAATCCGGAACGAATGGAATCCCTTTTTCAAAGCTATCCATCCGTCGGCAGTGATGACCGCATGCGAGCCGTCGTTATTCACCACCAACTTGTCATTGATATACAGCACACTGCCATCGTCCGAAGACGTACGAAAAGCATAAACCCCGTCTTCAGGCACATTAATCAGCCCCGTGAAGACATATCCGAAATGGTCTTCCCGTTTGGCATTTGCAATGGAAGGCTTCGCCATGACTCCCTGTTCCAACAACGGCGTTTTTTCAATATCCTCCACCGTCCGGTAGTTTCCTTCATAGTATCTATAGGTTGTGCCGTTCTTTGCGGGCGATACGGAAAGCGGCTTTTTCAGTTCGGCTTTAACGGCCGCTATCCACAGCGTTCTGCTCGGTAAATAGCCGTCTTTAAATCCTTTCGCTTTTATTTGCAAGCTCTTATCCACCTCAAAAGGCCTTTCATAGAGTGGAGCATCTCTAGTGGGTTCGCTTCCGTCCAAGGTATATCTGATTTCTGCCCCGCGGGTGGTTGTGGCAAGCGTCACCATTATTCTATCCGAAAACAGATTCAGGTCCTTATCAACATAAGGAACAGATACCACGTTCTCTTTGGTATAAGAGTAGGGAGCGGCTTCCGCCGAAGTCCCTCTTTTTTTATCAGGCTTGTCAGACAGCGTAAAGCGCAACTCTCCCCCGCCTATCAATTGTTCATAAGTGATAAAATTCTGTTCTATCGCTTCACCGTTCAGTTCCACCTTGCTGATATACCTATTTCCTTCGGGATTATTGGCCGAAACAGTCAGCGTCTTTCCGTTGGCCAATGTGATGACGGCTTTCTCAAACAAGGGAGACGTCAACGCAAACTCATTGCTTCCGGGACATACGGCATAAAAGCCCAAAGCGGAAAAAATATACCATGCCGACATCTGCCCGCAATCTTCGTTGCCGCTGATCCCCTCCGGGGTAGAACGATACATCTCGCGCAGCAAGCGACGCGTTAGCTCCTGCGTTTTCCACGGTTGCCCCACGTAGTTGTACAGATAAGCGATGTGGTGGCTCGGCTCATTTCCGTGGGCATATTGCCCTATCAGCCCTGTAATATCTGACAGTTCACCTTCCACTTTGGAGTCAGCCGTGAATATTGAATCAAGCGCGGCGATAAAGTCGCCCTTGCCTCCGAACAATTGCACCATACCGTTCACATCATGGGGCACAAAAAAGCGGTATTGCCAGGCAGTAGCCTCTGTGTAGGCACGCCCCACCTCGAACGGATTGAACGGTGTTTCCCAGTTGCCGTCCATCCGCTTGCCGCGAAAAAATCCACTACCTCCGTCAAACACATGGATATAATTTTGAGAACGTTCGATGTACTTTTCATAAATATCCTTTCTCCCCATCTCTTGAGCCATGCGCGCAATGCACCAATCGTCATAGGCGAACTCAAGCAGGCAAGAAACAGACTCTTTCTTGATATTCGAAGGAATAAAACCGTATTTGATATAATAATCCGATCCTTTCTTATTCTTTTCGGAGGAAACCATCATAGCTTCCAATGCTTTTTCGACGTCAAAGCCTCTTATTCCTTTCAAATAAGCGTCGGCTATGACAGAAACTGCATGATAGCCTATCATCGTCTCCGTTTCTCCCGCAGAAAGCGGCCAAATAGGCAGCTCACCCGAAGCATCGTATATATCCAGAAAAGAATGAATCATATCATTGACCAGTGTAGTGTCTATCAATGTCATCAAAGGGTTCCATGCGCGAAAGGTGTCCCAGAGGGAAAAAGTAGAGTAGTGCACCTTGCCTTTAGGAAGTTGCCCTATCTGCATGTTGTGGCGGCGATATTCGCCGTTGACATCGCTCACCGTATTGGGCACAACCATGGCATGATACATGGCAGTGTAAAAATTTCTCTGTTCATCCGCACTACCTCCCTCCACCACAATGGACGAAAGTACCCGCTCCCATTCTTTCCGGGCAGCGGCACACACGGCATCAAAATCAAAGCCTTTCACCTCGTGTTCCAGATTAGCACGCGCATTTTCCACGCTAACCAAGGATAATCCCACTTTAGCTACGACGGGTTCTTTGTCTTCAGTGTCAAATGTCAACACCGCTTGAAGATGGGTGCCTTCGGACTTCGTGCCGACACTTACTGGCTTACCATCCTGCACCAATACCACCGTTCGGAAAGGTTTGGAGAACCGGGCTGCAAAATACACGTATTGGTTATCTGTCCATCCCCTAGTTCTTCGCATGCCCGTAATTTCGTTAACGGCAGTTTGTTCCAGCACAGCTTCATAAATGCGTTCGTTATCAAGCAAGTGGGCTAAATCTATTATGACAACAGTCGGTTTGCCCAAAGGAAATGTATAACGGTGCATGCCCACACGTGCGGTAGCTGTCAGCTCAGCCTTTATACCCTCGTCTTTCAGCACCACGGAGTAGTAACCCGCCGATGCTTTTTCATCGCGGTGGGAAAAGGCTGCAGGCCGATAAAGCGCTTTCTCGTCAGTCAAATCGGGTTCTTGCGTGGTGGGGCGAAACAACACATCGCCCAAGTCGATGCAGCCGGTTCCGCTAAGGTGGGTGTGCGAAAAGCCTTTCAAGGAGGTATCGTCATAATGATATCCCGAGCAGGCGTCCCAATTTCCCGCACGAGTGTCAGGGCTCAGTTGCACCGCGCCGAAAGGCACCGTGGCTCCCGGATAGGTATGCCCGTGAAACCCTGTTCCGATAAAGGGATCCACATAGTCAACGGGAGACAGCTTGCCGGTGGTGCAAGATTCACATCCGAGCCATGCAGTAAGAAGACATATCAGGTATCTCTGTTTCATTTTAACAAACATTAAAAATACAAAAAAACATCGTTGGCCTCATTATCCGTCAAAGCTAATATCTGCCGTATTAATTTCTATCAAAAAGCGGAAACGGGCACCTCTGCCCTCTGTGACATGTGGAAAGTACATGAACCGTACCTTCGTCATATCAGCAGAAAAGGCAATAAGTCACGACTTCGAGGAGAACAGATAAAATTGACGAGAAAAACTGCAAGAGCCAATACTAACAGATATATCGACCCTTGCAGACAAGCCCAATGGCAATGATCTGTTTCTCTCTATTTCATATTAAAGACTCCAATGGAGCACATCAATTATAACCTTCATTTTGTTTTAACCTGCCGTTCGAGTTTACCACCTGTTGGGAAGGATAAGGAAACACAATCATGTAATCTTTATAGGCTACCTTGTCTTTGTAATCCTTATAATCCTCCACCTTGTATGAGGAGGTGGGGTCCTGACGATTCTCGTAATGACGAGCTTTCGGGTGGGCATTCAGTTCGGCCGCCGCCAAGGCTTTGATTTCCGCATTGCCGGAACGATGCCAACGCTTCAAGTCGAACAAATGATCAGTAAACTCAAAAGCCAGTTCACAACGGCGTTCATGATACAAATCGGCCATGGTAGCCTCGCCTGCCAGCAAGATAAGCTTGGAACGCTTGCGAATGCGATTCAAATCGGTAGTTGCCTTACCTGCTTGTCCGGTCATCAAATAAGCCTCGGCACGGAACAACAGCATTTCCGCAAAACGAATGATGGGGAAATTAATGCGGGCGGTGGGCCAGTCTCCGTTGGTGTTGATATATCCCTGTTCGGCGGCATCTGCATGTTTGAAAGGATCCATGTACTTATTGATCATAAATCCCGACTCGATATCCGAAGTCGACCAGAACACGCGAGTTTCCCCTAACAACTGAAACTCTTGTCCGTACTCCAGAATGGTGCGCACTAATCGGTCGTTTCCCTCACCATCCTTCAGCATCTCGGCATAGATATCATAAGAAGGCTTGTTCTGTCCCCATCCGTTGTATTTTCCCCAAGCCTTATTTTCAAGAATCACACCCGGGAATTCAGAACCTCCGCCGGTGGATCCGCCATTCCCGGGAATGGTCCACAGATATTCCTTGTTCCAAAAGTCGGCAAAATCAGAAGAGAATACTTGTGCAAATGTGTCAGCCAAATCACGACTATAGGTACTTTCAAGCTCGTTTACCTGGGCAATTACATTGTTCCACTGCGTGGCATCCCATGTAGCCCAGTAGGCATACACTTTTGCCTTGAAGGCCACCGCGGCAGCATCGTGGGCGCGTCCTTTGTCATCGACACCGTATTCTTCGAATCTCGGGAGATTCTCCATGGCCTTATCCATGTCTTCGATAATGTATTTATAGTTGTCGATAACGGATTTTTGCTGTGGCGGAATGGAATAATATTCGCTTTGAGTATTATAATCTTCGTAGCGAATGAACGGTACGCCCTGCTTGTCCGTTCCGTAACGATAGGCTATCAAAAAGTGTGCCCAACCGCGGGTAAAATAGGCTTCGCCCAGACTGCGCTTCTCAATGGCGCTCAAGCCGGTGCCGGCCGATTTGTCCAGCAACTGCTTGATGACATAATTGGAACGTGCCATCACTATATATAATCTTTCAAAAACCGTTTTCAACGGTGACTCGTCTCCCGTATATTTCAGCGTGGCAAGAGAGGGATACCCGCGCGTCTTTCCCCAAACCACATCACATGCCGCTCCTTGCTCCCAGAACAGCTCACGGCCGTACACCGCCTCTTGATGAAACCTCTCGTACAAAGCGTCGATTGCATCGATAGATTGCTGGTCGCTGGTAAAATAAGTATTGACGGTAGCGTCTCCCTCGGGTTGCACATCCAGAAAATTGCTGCATGAGCCCAACAGTAATGCCAAGGGTATCATTATGTAAAAAATATATTTTTTCATATTTATTTCGCTTTTGATGATTAGTAAATCAATTTCACACCTACGGAGAATACCCTTGATACAGGATATTTCATAGCATCCCAGCCACCGCACTCAGGATCCATACCTGAATAGCCGGTCAGAGTGATAAGATTCTCTCCGCTGAGGTAGACGGACATACGGCTATTGCGGTCATTGAGATGAGCGCATTTGCGAAGCACATCCGTCAAGTCATAAGAGAGGGTTACGTTCTTCAAACGAAGATAAGAGGCGTTTTCCAAATACCAATCTGAAGCAGTGCTAAAGTTTCCATTCGGATCGTTCTTTGATAAACGAGGAATGTCGGAACCGGTATTCGAAGGACTCCACGCATTCAATATTTCGGCAGAGCGATTAAAGTTGCCTTCTACATCGCCCAATAGCATGTATTTGCCTATATATGCAGCCTGCGCACCGCCCACACCTTGGAGCATGGCACTGAAAGACAGCTTTCGGTAGTTGAAGCCCAACGTCAGAGCGAATGTCGTTTCAGGAGTGGCATTGCCCATATATTGGCGGTCGGCATCCGTAATCTTGCCGTCGCCATTGACATCTACAAATTTCAAATCACCTGCCACGGCATTGGGCTGAATGCGTTCTCCTTCTTTATTCACATAAGCTGCTGCTTCCGCATCGCTTTGGAAAATACCATCTGTCTTAATCAGATAGTAAGAGTTCAGAGGTTCGCCTTCAGCCGTCTGATAGATATAAGAACCGCCACGGAAATGTTTGCTATTGGTCCATACGCCCGAAGTTCCGTCGGAATTCTTTACACCAATGTCAGTTACTTTATTATTCAGATAAGCAAAGTTGCCCGATACGAAATAAGAGAAGTTTCTGCCGACTTTGTCTCTCCAAGTAAATTGTGCTTCGAAGCCACGATTACGCACTTCACCTTGATTGACATACAAAGGTTCCAATCCAATAGTGTTAGGCCACTCCATCTCACGGGTTTGAATCAAATTGTAAGTGCGCTTATCGAAATAATCCAACGACAAGGACAAACGGTCTTTAAACATTTCCAAATCCAACCCCAAGTCATATTGCTCGGAAGTCTCCCATGTCAGGTTGGAATTCAAGGCTCTGCTGTTGTATACAAAGTTACCCCAAGTCTTGCCCGATTCCACACCGTATTGCGCTTGTTCTGACCAAGAATTTTTGGCAAGCAAAGGCGATTTGTAATTGAAAGGTATGGAGCTTAAATTGCCTATGCGTCCCCAAGAAGCACGCAATTTCAGCAGGCTGATAAAGTCGCTCTTCTTAAAGAATCGCTCGTTAGAAATTTTCCATCCCAACGTCAAAGCGGGGAAATCACCGTGATTACTCTCTTTGGGCAAGCGCCCGGCATAGTCGCGACGCCAAGAGGCAGTGGCGAAATAGCGGTCATTATACGAATAGGCCAAACGGGCTATCAAGGACACATTGGCATCGGGGCCGTATAAATAATCCTCGGCTTGGGTAGTTCCGGCATAAGCCAAGTATTGCAAGTTTGCAGCCTCTTCGGCAAAGTCGTGTCCTGTGACTTCCAAACCGCGACGATTGTAGCGGTCAGCAGTGGTAGAGAATAAAGCTCCCACGGTATGCTCGCCGAATGTTCTATCGTAGGTCAGCGTGTTTTCCGTTTTCCAAGCATCGGCACGGTAGGTACTTTCATTCAACGAGTTAGACAAAGTCGGTTTACCCACTTCATCACGAATAGGATTGAAGTTCTTATACAGGTTACTACTTAGATTGTATGCGAAGCGGCTGGTGAATTTCAAACCTTGAATCACATTTGCAATCTCCAATGCAGTTGTGCTCCAGATATCGCTAGTTTTGTTGTACCTGTTTTCAGCTTCCAGCAAACGGACCGGGTTCACAGCATCTCCATGAATATCGGCGAAGTTCGAACCGTATTTGGTGATATAGGCGGGGTCTTCGGTGGTAGTTCCACCGTAACTTCCATCAAGCGCATTATATACAGAGGCGCTGGCCGGCATATAGATAGCGGAGATGATGGGGCCAGTGTAACCGTCGTTATCCGTATTCTTGGATCGAGACTCCATATTCTTCCAAACAAAGTCTTCGCTGATGGTGATCCACTTGTTCAGCTTCATTTTGCCATTATAGCGCAAAGACATGTTTTTGTTAAAGGTGTTTATCAGTACACCTTCATCATTGTCATAAGCAAAAGAGATGCGGCTGTTATAGTTGTCCGTACCTACATTCAAAGCCACGTTATGGCGTTGGTAGAAAGCCGTACGGAAGATGGCGTCCATCCAGTCTGTGCGAGTGGTTCCCACCCATGGATTTTTAGTTACATCCCAACCGGTGGGCAAAGTAAGCCCAGCATTGGCATGAGATTGCTTGCGCATCTCAATTTGCTGCTCGGCATTCAAAGGTTTAATCAAGTTAGTGGCTTGACGAATGCCGAAAGTGCCGTCATAAGATAAGGTAGGAGCTCCTTCCTTAGCCTTCTTGGTAGTAATCAGTACAACACCTCCTGCACCCGACTGTGCGCCGTAGATGGCTGCCGAAGCTGCATCTTTCAGCACAACGATGCTTTCAATATCATTCATGGAAGCGATGGGAGCACCTGGAACGCCGTCTACCACCCACAGAACATCGTCTTTAGCCGAGCCTTGTCCACGAATCACAATGCTCGGAGAGGAGGTGGGATCACCACCGTCCGCCTGAATGGTAACACCCGGCAACTGCCCTTGCAACATACTTTCAGTGGAGGTCACGGGACGCACAGTCAGTTCATCGGCATTGCTCACCACCCCCACTGCAGCCGAAAGGTCTTGCTTACGGGCACTGGCACCGTAGCCCAATACCACCACTTCTTCCAACAGTTCGGCGTCTTCTTTCAAAATCACCGTCAGCGGTTTTCCCGTAACCACAACTTCCTGATTCGTGAAACCCACAAAACTAATGATCAATACGGCATTCTTGGCAGCCGGCAATTCAAACTTTCCGTCAATATCCGTAACAACCCCCACAGTCGTTCCTTTCACTAAGACATTGGCTCCGATGATGGGATCACCAGTTTGGTCTTTCACCATTCCCTTTACTGAAATTTGCTGCGCAAAAACAGTGACCGACAATAACAGTCCCAAAAGTAAGGGAGGAATCATTCGATAGATTCTAAGATTTGTTCGTTTCATGCATTTAAATTTTAAGTTTATGATACTATGCAATTACATAATAGCAAAAATGGAGCAAAGCTCGTCAAACTATATTACAACTGCATTACAAAGGTTTATCATTTAGTTTACTTATCGAAAAATTTTTACCGAATCAGGTGTTCGGTAGAACGGAAGCTCCCAGCAAGCTCGCATCTTCCTCTTGCGAAGTCACTATCTCCACAGCCTCTGCTATCACTTTATAAGGAAAATCCCGCATGCCTTCTTTCATTGCGCTCTCAAACAGCGGAAAAGACGACGCAATGCCTCCTCCCAATACAATTGCCTGAGGCGCATAGGCATAGAGAATCACTTTCATCAGATTGCCCAAATGAAGGCCGAATTCGTACCAGAGCTGCAACGAGCTGGTATCACCCTGATTTGCCTTTTCGGCCACCTCCATGCTCGTCGTGTTATGCCGTTTGAAAAAGAAACTACTGCAATAATGCTCAAAGTCGGCATCCAAATAGGGGAATGAGCCTATTTCGCCAGCTCCCATATATCGGCCGCCATACAAGCGATGATTGACAATGACCCCGGCACCGATGCCCGTGCCAATGGTAATACCCACCATGTCAGAATAAGGCCTGCCTTTACCGAACCGACTTTCGCCCAAGGCAAAACAGTTTGAGTCGTTATTGACGGCAACCGATACGCCAAACTCTTTCTGCAAAACGTCTTTCAAATGCACTTTTCTCCAAGAAGGAATATTCGCCACATTATATACAATTCCGTTTTCAGGATGAACAATGGAGGGAACTCCTATGCCAATGCCGTCTACTTGCTCATTCATCATGTCCCCAATAAGCCGGACCAATTGTCCAAGCACCACCGAGGCTTCTGCTTGCGCAAGACAAGGCACCGATATTTTTTTCAGACACCGTCCGTTTTCCACCCAGGCGATTCTTATATTCGTTCCTCCCAAATCAATTGTTAATCTCATGGTATCTCATTTTAAAGGTTTCGGTAAATGCAAAATTAAAAACATCCGCCTCCTTTTATATTACCAATTGCGCATATAAATCCTCATTTTGCGCAAAATTAGACAGTAAACCGGCTTTGAATCTGCATTATTTTACAGACAAGCGATGCAAAGTTTATAAAATGAGGTCAATGACACCGACGGTCGAGGTATTGAAACAGGCCAACAAAGGCTCAGTAATTTTTTATGGAGATAAATTTTTCATATATATATTACCCGCTATCAGAATTAAAAAGTAAGAAGAGCTATGTTAAAAAATATCCATATATCGGTATTTAGTAAATTAACGTGAGTTCGACGAATTTAGAATAGTGCAAGTTGTGTATCCAGTGTCCTCTGTACATTGATGCACGGCTTCTTTGGGAACAAGCAATATGCAGCAATAGCACCGAGCAGATTGACGATGAAATTATCAAAGCATCTGTGTCTGGAATGCTCTATCTGTGCAATATTCTTCAGCTCATCATTCACGGTTTCTATAATAGCCCTCTTTCTGAGCAAGAGCTTATCGGAGACGCTCATCAAAGCCCCTTTCATATTGCTCTTCAACTTAGTAATAAGCTGTATTCCA
>NZ_ATZH01000043.1 GCF_000428105.1 Bacteroides pyogenes DSM 20611 = JCM 6294
CAGAGCGGCCATTGTATATTCCCTTATCGGGACCTGCAAGTCTGCCGGAGTTGACCCTAGAGTGTGGATGGAGGACGTACTGAGGAAAATACCGTATTATGAAAGGGATAAAAAGGATATGACAGAACTTCTTCCACGGAACTGGGTGAAATCATAACAAATCTGTTCCGAATTGATATAATTTGATGCTATTAGTCCCGACTCGGAGGCGAATCTGAACGAATCGTGCCCAGTCGGGACTAATTTTTTGTATTTTGCAATACGTACTTTACCGGAGGCTTACACTGAAACAAACAGAGCCTCTGACTGAAACAAACAGAGCCTCCGACTGAAACAAACAGAGCCTCCGATCCGTCCGATCAGAGGCTCTGTTCGTTTTTAGCAAAGTATGGTTTACGGAAAACTGATTTTGATGATTTCCGGAGTCCGGATTCCCGGTTTCAATTCGCCGTTGATGGAGAAGAACCGGTTGCCGATTCCAACCAATGCCGCTCCCGCGCGGGCGGTCGAAGAAGTCTCCGTTATCTCTTGCCATTCATCGCTCCGTACATTGTACACCAGTACCTTGCGGTTGAAACGGTACCACTCGGCGGGGTGCAGCAAATAATCTTTTGCCGGGGCGAGGAGAGCCGACAGAAAGATATCTTTGTTCACCCCTCCCATGCAAAGGATAAGGCTGTCGTTCATCGCCGCCGCCACGCCGCCGCCCAACGACACGCTCTCTCCGTCGTCGCCCGCAGGTGCGGCAACGGGAATCCACCGTCCCGAAGAGGGGACATACGCATAGCCGTCGACGGAGAGGGTAGGTTCTTTCCCGTCCGCCGCAGGCGCGAAACCGCCCCAAAGGTAGAAACAAGATTCCTTCCCGTTGTGTCCGACCGCCGAAACGGGCTGTATGCGCGGCGGACCGGGAAAATCGGGAAGCGACTGCCACCCTTCGGACAAACGTTGCAAGTCGAGGCATAAGAACGTGTTCGAAGGCTTTCCGTCACGGTTGCCTCCCGCCACGAAAATCCGCTCTCCCGAAAGCGAAGCGGTGAAGTTGTCCAAGGCAAAAGGCAGCGAGGGCAACGGCTCTGCGAACGTCCGCCGCCGCAACTCGTCCCACCGAAGGCGGTACACATCTTTCATCGCGCCTTTTTCATTCGTTCCTCCGATGCAAACCACACCGTCGGCAGCGGTTACCGCCGCCCCGTATGCGGCAGGAGCAGGCAGCTCGCCCACCTTTCTCCACACGAAAACAGAGTCGGCATCGAAGTCCGCCGCATATACATGGCGGTAATACTTCTTCTTCCCGCCCTGAGCGGCCGGGACGCCGGGGAAGTTGCAACCTCCCGCTATCAGCAACCGCCCGCTAAGGATGCCGGCATAGCAAGCGGATACCCCCTTGTCGAAACCTTTCTCCCCTTTCGGGAATCCCTTCATCGCCTGCATCCGGATATCGCTTGCAGGAGTCTGCCGGACTTCGGCACGGAAACCGGAAGCGGGAAGTCCCGCTCCGTTCACCAGATTGGCACGGGTGAAAGGTTCCCACGCATAACGCACGTAACGGGGACGCGCCACTTTGTCGGTATATACTTTTATTTTGCCGCCCGCCACTTCCGCCTTTGCGGGATAGTAAAGCCCTTCCGTCTCCGCCAACTCGAAGGAGCGCAAAGGCATGCCGTCGGCACTGCCCATCGCCTCGCCGTAATCGAATGTCAGCCGGACGGCTCCTCCACGAAAATCGGCGCTACGGAACAAAGGACCGGAAGGCACTACCGTTTCTTTCCCGTAAGTACTGTGCAACGCCCAACGCGCCAACCGCTCGCCTACCGGTTTCTTGTCGGCGGGATGAACGTTCAGCGAATCGCCCCGATCGGTGCATACCGCCATGCCCGTATATGGAACGGAAGCCATCAGCCTCCGCTGACTGTCGCGGAACCAAGGCCACGAAGGACGGTGGAGGCTCGAAAGCTGCACGTAATAGAAAGGCATGCTTTCATTTTTCCAGTTTTCACGCCAACTGCGGACCAGCAACCGGAAAAGCTTTTCATGCGTTGTTTCGTTGTGGGCATTCGATTCTCCCTGATACCAGATGACTCCTCTCAGCGGGTATCGTTGCAGCGGAAGAATGCCCGACTCGAACAGGTAACACGGCTCGTAAGGATGCCGCGCGTACTTGCCCGCGCTTTTTTTCAGGTTGAGCGCAGCCCTTCCGCGTACCCAATCCTGAATATAATCGTTTTGCATCCAGTCTTTCAGTATCGCCGGAAATTCATATTCCAGCGTGCGGCGGTCTATCCACGCCTCCGTGGGCGAACCGCCCACGGCATTGCAAATCAGTCCTACGGGAACTTGCAGGCTGTCGCGCAGCATCCGCCCGAAATGGTAAGCAACGGCGGAAAAAGCGGCGGCAGTGGAAGGAGTACATGGCTGCCAGCGGGTATCGGCATAATAGCGAAGGCGGTTGAGCGAGTCGAGCACGGCCGGCTCCCACTCCACCGCGTTGGTGCGCCAACGGGCTTTCATGTCGTAAAACATCAGCTGCTCGTCCGCAGCCTGCGGAATATCTTCTCCGGCGGAAGCCGCTTCTTTGAGCATAAACTCCATGTTCGACTGTCCGGAGCAGAGCCATACCTCCCCCACCCACACGTTGCGGAATTCAAACGAGCGGCGGGAACCGGCAATCTTAAGGACAAAAGGACCGCCCGCCCGCATCGGCAGCAAGTCCGCCTTCCATTTCCCGTCCGTTCCGGCACGTACATTCCGCTGCTGTCCGCCCACAGTTACCGTAACTCTTTCGCCCGCGTCGGCAGTGCCGCAGATACTGAGCGGAACATCCCGCTGAAGCACCATATTGTCGGTATAGAGCGGCGAGACTTTCAGTCCGCCGTAATCGCCCGTAACGGCGGAATAAACCGTTTTCGCAAGAAGCGCAGCCCCTTCGGCCGTAGGATGAACGGCATCGGGCAGTAAAAACGGATAAGGATAGAGTGGAGCGTGGAAATCGATGAGCCGGACGGAGGCGCAGCGGGCAACCGTTTCGATGGCTGCCTGTATCTCTCCGTGCCAATCGCGCGTGCCGGACAAGAAGCGCGGGTGTCTGTCGGCTATCGGCGTCATACGGGCAATCAAGATGCGGACATCCGGATTTGCCTGACGGAAGGCGTCTATCAGGGCTATGTAGTCTTTGACAAACGAGTCGCGAAAGTGAGGCCAGTCGCGCGGGTCGGTATCATTGATGCCCAGATGAATGACTGCAATGTCGGGCGCGAATTCAATCGCTTTCCGGTACTCTTCCTGTCGGATATAGGGTCGATGCCCGCTACTCAGGAGCGTAGCTCCCGATTTCCCGAAGTTGCCCACTTCGTATCCGTCGCCCAACATCTTCTGAAGTTGGACGGGATATGCCTGAACCTCCCGGTCGGGCAAACCGTATCCGTAGGTGATGCTGTTTCCCACACAAGCAATTTTTATACGTTGCCGGGCAGCGGCAACCAGACACACCAATAGGCAAAAAACGGCAAACAGGTATCTTTTCATCGCTTGTTCACGTAAGGTTTAACGATTTCCACCCACTTCAAATAGCCTTTTCCAAGCAGATGGAGCCCATCGTTGGTATATTCGGCTTTCATCTTTCCGGTCGCTCCGTCCACGAAATGCGAATAAAGGTCGATATATGTCGCCCCTTCCCTCCGGGCAAGCTCCTGCAACTGGCGGTTGATTTCGGGCACCATCCGCCACCGGGAAGTGTGTCCCTTAAACATCCCGAACTCGTCCGTCACCGGCAAAACGCTTTGCAGATAGAGCTTGGTGCGGGGGGAATCGCTCTTGATTTTCCGCACGATTTGCCCGATATGATTCGCAATGGTATCGGCAGAAGCGCCTTTGTTCACGTCGTTGATGCCTATGAGCAGGAATATTTTGGCGGGCTTTCCTTTCAGAATCGGAGCCAGCCGGTCGTAAACTCCCATGCAGACATCCCCGCTGATGCCGCGGTTCTTCACCCGTTTGTTACGCAGCAATTCCGCCCATTCGGCGCCGTTCGTGATGCTGTTGCCCAAGAAAACGATATCTTTGGACGATACCGGCAAGGCTTCGAAGAGCGTAGCTCGCTGATAGTAAAAAGTGGAATATTTCTTTTCCTGCGCATATCCCGACGCGAATGCCCAACATAGAAGGGCGAAGAGAAAAAGTCTTTTCATGATGATGAAAACAATAAAGATAGGTTATATAACGAATAGAAATAGCGGAACACGCTTTCCCGCCCTCACGACAACCGCCGCGTTTTAAGGCGCAGGCAACTCCCGCTCCGGCGAATAGACCAGCCCGTCCGCCGCTCTCTCCCCGTCGGGGGTGACAAAGACGCAGGTAAACATCCACTTTACGAGTCGCACTTCGGGGGTTTGAAACCGTCCGACGGGCAGTTTCAGCAGCACTTTGTTCCATCCTTCGCGCAGGTTGACACGGAGAGGCGGACGTGCGACGCAGTTCTCGTTGCCCAACGGTATCTCATTGCTGCGCGTCCGGTGGGTCGCCGTCCACACGGGAGGAAGAATCTCCCGGTCGTTGATCCAGATGCGGCTTCCCTTATAATCCCACTGTCCCTGAGGCGGAGGAAGGTCGCTTTCCGACCGTCCGTAGTTCTGGAACTCCGCCCATAAGCCGACTTCCTGATTGCGGGGAGAATAAACATAAGTATAAGCATAAGCGGTATGATTCTCTCGGGGCGACTTATAGAATGCGGGAACCAGCGTGCCCCATACGTGACGCAAGTAGATGCCCGCTCCCACCGCCGGAGCGGTTCCGTAGGTTTTGCCTTCGTAAACGTAGCTTTCTTCCTGTTTTTCTTCCGGCGGGAACCGCATCGCGAGGTCTCCATGGTTGGGAAAAGCGTCGGTTATCCTCCACTTTACGTTTGTCTGCTTTACATAAGCGAACGGATAACCCGCGAATTTCGTCTGTTTGTACCACAGCATCCGTCGCTCGAAATCGGCAAATTCGAGAAACGTTTCCGACTGCCCGTCGACAGGAAGAATCGTTCCCCGCCCGTCGAAATACTCGCTTCCCCCGCCCAGCCACGCACGTTCGGCAATGGCAAGCATGGCGGGGTAAAAGTTGTTTTCGAGCAGCATGTTTTGCTCCGCCGACAGTTGACGGTCGTTCCATACACCCACAATCACCCCTGCGATATCGTCGCTCCCCGTTTCGGCGTTGTAAATGCGGCTGTTGTAAAGCGCCACCAAATCCCCGAACGTATCGAAATGGTTGATGTAGTGGAAACGGGAGTCGATGGCGGGAATGCCTTTCTGAGCCTTGCCCCGGTAACTCCACAACTGCGTCATGTCTATTTCTCCCGGTTGGTATTTCCATCCCGGATTCCATGAAATGACTTTTTTTCCTTTGGCGCGGACGTAGGATACCATCTCCGGCACGAAGCGGGGATTGGTGAATTCCACCTCATCGGTTCCGATATGCAGGTAAGGTACATCGAAGGTTTCGCAGACTTCATCCGTCAAAAGTTTCAGGATTCTCATTCCTTCCGGGCTTTGCATATCGTGGCGGAAGGTGCGCACGAAGGCTTCGCTATGTCCCGGCATATCTATTTCGGGAATCAACAGCACGTGGCGGGCTTTGCAGAAGGCGACCAGTTCTTTCGCTTCCTCCAAAGTATAATACTTGCCCGGAAGCCTCGTCATGTTGGCGCTGTCATTTAGCATCGGGAAAATCTTGCTTTCGAGACGCCAAGCCTGATTCTCGGTGAGATGCCAGTGGAAGACGTTGATCTTGAATGCCGCCAATGCGTCGATCTCCCGCTTCAATTCCTCCAACGGAAGATACCCCCGCCCCACGTCGTGCATGAACCCTCGCATCCGGAAGGCAGGCCAGTCCGTTATTTCGCAACACCGCAGCGATGTCCGCTTACCTTCGGTTTCGCCCCACTGCGACAATGTCTGCATGGCACGGTAAACCCCGCAATCGGTCACCGCTTCTATGCGGATGCGACGCTTCTCTATACGCAACCGGTAAGCCTCCTGCTGATTGAGCGGCGCCTCATCGACGGCAGGAACAATAACCACTTCTATCAGCGATGACGCGCGATGATCCGTAGAACCGCCTTTTTGCCTGATCCACTCCTCCCATTCGGATTGCATGACAGGAGTTTTGAGAGCGACTCTGCCCAAGAGGAAACTCCCTTCTCCCGGCTGAAAAATCTGCGGTTTCGGCAGCAAATATGAATCTCCTGACAGCCGAAAGCGTGAATGCGGAATATACGCTTCTTTATACTTCGGCAGTAAATATGAATCTCCTGACAGCCGAAAGCGTGAATGCGGAATATGCGCTTCTTTATACTTCGGCAATAAATATGAATCTCCTGAGGGGTGTTCGGGGTTTGCCGCGCGGACTTCGGGCAGATTCCGGCATAAAGTGTTGCCGCATGCCTGTACCTTTACCGCAAACGCGACGCAGAAAAAACCGCAAAGGAAAAACAACGGATAAAGACGCTTCATGACTACTTGGCGGACTTTACAATGTCTTTCAATTTCACCGCTTGGAAGGTCATGTGCGCCACGCTGCTTTCATACAAGATGCCTACGGTTTCCTTGTCGATCATGGTCAGACAGGTATACCCCCAGCCGTGTCCTTCGTCCAGCAACAGCTGGTTTTCGGGCAACCAGGTCACTCCTCCGTCCAAACTTGCTTTGATGGTGATATGATGACGTCCCTTTGTCGTATTGGGATTGGAGAACAGCAGCACGTCACGGCCGAGTACGTTCTCGTTCGCCTTTACGTTGATGAGGCTCGCCATACATACCGACTCGGGCAAGCTCTTGCGTGAAGAAACATGTTCGGTCCATGTCTTTCCCAAATCTTTCGTTATGGATACGGCACGGCTTCCGCCCCGATTGTCGCGCATATTGAGCATCAAAACGCCCGGTTCTATCTCCGCTACCTGCGCTTCGGTGGTGTTGGTACGCGCAAGGTTGTGCATCTTCCACGTCTCTCCGCGGTCTTTGCTGTACATGATAGCCGCATTCGGCACGCGGGTGGAATCGATAAACTGGGTGGGGAATACCAATGTGCCGTCGCTCATCGTTATTCCGCGACCGGGACCTTGAAGTAGGAAATACCATGACGGATCTTTCACTTGCTCCGTAACATTAATCGGCTCCGACCATGTCTTACCGTCGTCCGTGCTCTTTGCCATCACCAACTGGGCGGTATGATTCAAATCCATGCCGGGATGCGAGCTCCACCAGGCGCGTTGGTTGCCCATGCCGTGCGTCCATGCGGCAACAATCCAAACGGTATTCGTCTTCGTATCCACTAAAATGGAAGGATCGCCCACCCCGTTTTGCGCGGCGGGGAGTCCGTCATACTCACCGAAAGCAAGAGGAAGACGCATCTTCTCCCATGTTTTTCCGCCGTCGGTACTGCGGCTTAAGCCCACATCCACATGTTCCTGCAAATCGACGCTGGAGTTGTAACGGACATCGTACACTCCCAGTAAAGTTCCTTTATTCGTAGTGACCAAACCCGGAATACGGAACGCTGCCGAACCGTCGTCGCCCGCATGGCGAACGCCGACTCCCATCCGATGCACGATCTGCTCGGGCGATGACGCATGCCATTGCGCTTCCTTTCCATCTATTTTCACAGAACACAGTTGGGAAGTTATTCGGGTAGTTAAGGAGGTTTCCGGCTTCATCTGCAAGCTGATCCAGAAGAAGTTGACACCGGGAAACAATTTGCGATCGGCTTTCAGTCGTACCTTTCCGGAGGGGCGGACAACCTCTGCGCATTTGACGGAATAAGACGGATTTGCTTGCAAAGTACCTGCCGTACCGCGATGGCTCGAGATGTATTCCACCGGCGCAAAACGCTTTTTGTCGCGGTCTTGCAAAGCTTCCGTTCCTCCATAATATAGCTTGACAGCTTGTATATCGCTTACCGGAGCGCTTTTACCGAAGTCCAACACAACCTCATCCAACACCCGGCTCTCTTTTGCATCCAACCGCAAATAAAGCAGCACATTGTCTTGTCTCTCTATCAGAACCGGTATTTGCGTCTCGTGCACAAATACAGTATCCGCTGCTTTCGCACAGAAAGCACCAATCAACAGAATAAAAAAAAGCAAATAACGTTTTTTCTTCATGATAAGGAAATTTATTTATTAATGCGACCAAAGATAAGACTTTTTTTGCTAAAATGAATCATCGCAACAAGAACAACCTTATTTTTAGCATTTTTCCTCTTTCACTTGAAATGATGTTTCAACATGTACAAGTGAGAAGCCCCAAACGTTTATCTGCTTTTTTATATCTTATTCTATCAGGTTTTGTATAACCGGTGTCAATAAATCCGCATACCGCATCATGCCTAAATCCGTAAAATGAATACCGTCGACCGTCGCCTCGCCATCTTCTCCGAGCATGTCTTTCGATGAAACCAGAATGATATTTTGTTCGTTTTTCCGTTTCAGCTCATTGAAAAGTATATTCAACACTTGATTCTTCGACTTCACCTCTTCAGCTATCCGGCTATCATACAAAGTGTGGGTAAAGATTGGATCTTCTACAAAAAGAATAGGAGTAAGCGGTTGTTTATCGCGGATAACCCTATAAAAAGCCTCCATCCGCTCCTTCATTTGATCAACCGAAGCATTGGGAGCAAAATCCAGAATAATTGCAGACGCATCTACTTGAGCAATCACTTCCGCAACCTCTAAATCCAGAAAAGCGTTTCCACTGAAGCCGAGATTGATGCATTCACGATTCAATCTGCGTGATATAATATTGGTATGCGCCATCCCCGGACGGGAAGCACAACCGCCCTGCAAGATGCTGGTTCCGTAAAACAGTACCGGTTTTCTGCGAACGGGAAGGTCTACCGCAGGTTGTTCTAAAAAAGACAATGAATCGATTCCGATGGAGAGAGAACAGACACCATCGTAAAGCGGCAAATAAAGCATAAACTCTCTGTCTTCGGCAGACATATTGGAAATAATGGTGGCTTCATTCTTTTTACCTGTGGGCCATCCTGCATTGACAAAACGCCACTCGGCGTTTTTCTCCAGGCAATAAAGGTCCACTCCCTTTATACCGATAGAAGTCATATGGGCCATGCCATAATTTTGAAGCACTTCCCACCTTACAGCTATTTTTGTAGAATTAGTGCGAAAGCGCAAAGACATTCCCGCCGAATGACGACTTAATTTCCACAACTTCGGACGGGAAGTCTGCTCCAACGAATCCGGCAACCGCGCATATCGTGTATGGGTAGCTTGCGTCGCCTTCCCTAACAGCGGAAATGGAGTCGTGTCATAGTAAACGAGTTGTGCCTGTAACGTACATAAAAACAAGCACAATATACTGAAAGTAAATATCCTTTTCATCATCTGAGTCCAACAGCCGTTAATACCTTCCGTTGCTTTCCGTCACTTCCTTTAATGGTTTCCTTTCCGTTGACCAACATACAGGAAGAACCGCCTCCATCCAAATTCAACGCTTCTATACAACCCAGATTCTTCATGACGAGCGCCACATCCGCAGTTGTCAACCCCGCTACTCCTTCTGTCTGGTTGCGTCCTTCGCATACGAAGAAAATCATCTTTTTGTCCGGCGTGATACCAATTGCTGTACGGGGGTGATTGGCTGTAGCGCCTACTTCCAGCATCTCTTGCACATAAGTATTTTTAATTTCCCCTTTATTCAGCAATACAATGATTCCGCCGATAGCTGTTGTCGCTTCCAAAATCTCGGCACCGGCCGGAAAAGAGGCGGAAGGTACGGGCAGAGGTTCTTTCTTTATATCGTTTTCGGCGGGTGCGGGATAGCAATAGTTAATTTTATCGGAAGTGAAATAGGTCCAAGTGGTTTTGAATGTGCCGTCTTTCATTTGACAAAAGGCACCGATTGTAGGATACCAAAACTTCACCCAATCTTTAGAATAGTAATTTTGGTTGGGAGCTAACATTTTTCCATCACGAATAATCATGTTCTGTGTATAATAGAAATTGTTGGAATAGAAAAAAAGTCCGCCGTTTATGATTACAGATGCTTTTGAAGACATATAGAATTCCGACGGAGTATGTACCAAACTCCCTCCATATCCTTTGGCTTTTTCGGAATACGCAATATCTCCCAATACCTCAAACTTAGCTTTCGACATATCGGCAACTGCTATATATGCAATTGCTTTCTTTCCCGATAATTTATCTGGCGATTTATATACCTTGATATAATCCGGAAGTTCTCCAAGATTATCAACAACTACCCATCCTTGCTCTACAATCGAAGGGTTTTCTTCCTGCTCTTCTTCTCCCCACTCCCAAGGATGTTCAGGGTAACTTTCACTGCATGAACAAAAAGAAAGAGCAAAAAATAGCATCATTAAGAATCGTTTGGTCATCATAAATCAAGTCCTCCAAAAACATTTTAATTTAGTAAACAATATTGTTATTAACAGAGCTAAAGAAGTCACGATTACTCCTCGTAAAAAGCCTAACCATGCATCATGCTCCAAATAAGACAAATATTTTCCTAATCCTGAAAGATTAAGTAGCGGCATAACAACCAATTGTGTAGCAACATACGCAATCATTGGATTTTGTCCGGCATATTCCAATGGACGTATTATTTTATTCCATGAATATATATCACACATGATCGAGAAAGCAATCATTGCCATAAAAGAGAGTCCTGACGTTAAGAAATAGTAGCTATATGTGGAAGGATCTTTACGAATTCCCCCTTCATAAGCTTCCCAGAAAAGTCCTAACAATAACAAATAGGCACCCACTCTCCACAACTTATACCAATAATCGGCATTCTTCCCTTCGATTTGCAATAAGATATATAATATGTACAGCAATATAGATGTAAACAACAGATTAAACAGCAAATGACGAGTATAAAGCCCGTATAAATTTAATAGGATAATTCCTGCAGAACATAAAAGAATCCAAGGCATTCTTTTATGTTCATCCTTACTCATGGCAGTCTTCACTATTTCCGGACTGCTTTTTAACCATTCATAAAGATATTCGCCTGCGATTGTCCCGGGAATCACAATAAACAAGTATTTCAAGTAGGTAAATTGATACATCCATGGAAAAGGAGAAAAATTCATTATACTAAAATTCCATGATTGTTCATTCTCACTTCCCAGGAAAATGCCCATAATAAATGGAAACATAGCTATACGCAACCAAGTTTTATTGATAGTAATAAGATAAAGAAGAGAACCAAAAACAGCCATATTCGCTAATACCAGAATGATTATATTGCTGTAGCTAAGACTAAATTCTCTCTCATTGGCATAAGTAACGTTCAGCAACAATGCAATACCTATACAATAAGCCGATACTTTGATCAGCTTTCTCACATATTCCGGCATCTGAAAAGGAAATCTCATAAACATCGGAAACATCAGAGCAAATCCGAACAAGGCGATGCACCAAGAACGCGCATCCTGAGGAGAAGACAAGACATAAGGATATATGTGTTGGATAAAAACAGCAAAAAAGGTTAAACGAAAACCTCTTACAATACAGTCATATGCTATCTTCCATCTTGAAATACCGTTCTTGTATTTATTACCTATTGAAAACGGGAAAGCGGCTCCCATAGCAAACAAAAAGAAAGGGAACACCAAATCGACCCAGGTGATTCCATATACAGACCCATCGAACACAAAGTTGGAACGAGGGCCTACCTGGGCATGATACATCCAACCGGGAAGTATTCCCCAAGCTATATTGGCCGAAAGCACCATTGTCAGGATAGCGTATCCCCGGAAGGCATCCAAAGAAGAAGCACGCAAACGATTCATAATCTATTTCTTTGACTGTACTACAATTCGAAAAGGAGAGGCAGGAAGCTCTGCGTTATTACAAAGATTTCCTTCCATATAGTTTCGAAAACAATAACGTACTTCAGTTGGCTGAGAAACTGAGTCGTTCCAGACTTTCACACGCGCAGAGCCGTTAATCACCTCCGCTTTTGCCGGCAAAATCTTTCCGTAATTATCTACTATCTCAAATCCTTTTAAACATTGATTCTCCGGAATAAGTCCCTGACTTCCGTGCTCAAAAGTGATTTCTACCACATTTCCTTTCAATATGTGACTCTTATATAAAGGTCCCGAATAAAGAAACCCCTCGTGCCCGTAGGTCTTAGCCAAGGCCCAATAAGCCAAACGTTCTCCGACTTTAATCTTATGAGGAGGGTGTATAAACTTCTCACTGCCGACATCCGTAGTCGTGACCATTCCTACATTAGAAACTTCGGCCATCAACTCCAACTGACATTGGCGAAACCAAGCCCACCCGAAGTTATCTTTCCCATCAGACTGCCAAGGAGCAATTTGTACATAATAAAAAGGCATATCCGGATTCTGAAAGAATAGCCTCCATTGATTGACCATAGCGGGAAAAAGTTTTCTGTACAGTTGAGGAGCAGAGGAATTAGCCTCTCCTTGATACCAGATGACACCTTTAACAGAAAAACCCTTCCAAGGATGAACCATCGCATTCCATAACAAAGTAGGTGTTCCTGCTGGCCATTCAAATTCAGTTTGCGTTTGGTCGGGAAGTCTTACTTCTGAAAAATGCAGTAAAGTATTCCGGTCCATCCAAGCTTCTATCTTTGAAGCGCTCCAGGAAGAATGAATCAACCCCACAGGAACGTTAAGCGAACGTTGCAGTAAATCGCCAAAGAAATAAGCAACTGCACTAAAATCTCCAACTTCTTTTGGAGATAATTCTATCCAAGAGCCTGTTACATTTTCTTTCGCAGAAGTACTCCAATCGCGCTTAACCGTGAACAGACGCAAATGTCTTGTTCGATCGGCAGAAACAATGTGAGATTGAGAGCCGTAAACGGGCTGACCGCGAAATCCTCTGACAGGCATTTCCATATTCGACTGACCGGAACAAAACCAGACCTCTCCTATTAGAATATTATTAAGAATAAACTCTTCTCCATCAGAAAAACGAATAGAGTATGGGCCACCAGCGGTAGGAGTAAACACCTTTGCTTTCCAATTGCCATATTCGTCACTTATAGTCGAAATCTTATGCCTGTCCCAAGAAACTTCAATCGTAATTTCTTTATTGGGCACGGCCTTTCCTTGAAAAAAAACCTCTGATTGTTGTTGCAATACCATATTATCTCCCCAAATGGAAGGCAGATAAACCTTAGCTTGGACTTCTATTAAAGGAAGAAAAAGGCAAATAATCCATAATTTACATAAAACAGCTTTCATTACTTCTTATTCAAAATGGTTTGTCGATACACATTACCAAAGCGATCTGTTACTCTAATTTCAATCTCAGCCTGCAGATTCCGAGGAGTTACACGAAACATGTGGTCTGTAGGAACTGCCGAAATCCAACTTTGCATGATTCCCTTCTTATCCTGGCACACTTTCTGAGCATATGGATCAACGCCTTTGTACTGATGCATCTCTCCCATTAACTGCCCATTTTCCAGCCATTCCACTTTCCAATCCTTATCCCAATTCCAAACATTCACTACAATATCCTCAGGAAACTCTTTGGAAGAGCCCATCGGATAAGCGCGAAACTGATATTCTTTCGGATGACCTGCACTTTTATAATACCATTGTACCTTGTTCCCATTTACTTCATACACTCCATATCCTTGAGGAGTTCCGTCTATACATACATCAGCATGCCACCAAATTCCGCACACAGCTCCCGTATTGTGCTCCATATGGCGGTCATTAAATACAACATTGGAATTAGAATGCAAATGTCCGGTAAGAAAATGTGTTTCATAACCCTCCAGCAATTTGAATAAAGATTTCGCATTGATAGTCTCACCGGCGAGCAAAGTGTAATCATAATTAAAAGGTCTTTCTTTCTCAGTGATACGAATTGGAATATGCGTAACCAAAAAAATCAGTGTGCCTTTGGGAACATATGATAAATCTTCTTCAATCCACTTCAAAGTCTTTTCATCTATATACCCGATATAAAAGTGCTCACGCCCGACATAAAAGCTATTATTGATTACAATATAATGCGCTCTTCCTTTATTAAATGAATAGCGAGTTGGGCCGAAGTAACCTTCAAAAGTGTGATAAGACGTCTCGTGGCTTCGGCCTCCATAATTCATATCGTGATTACCTATAGCTCTATATATAGGCAATGACAGTTTCTCTACCCTTTCAATATAACTCGGAAAAAATGTTTCGGGAGTATCCCAAAAGAGATCTCCGCAATTAAGCCCAAAGACATGTTGATTTGAACAACCATCGATCAAAGATTTATAGTCTTCCAAAATCGGAGTATACAAATCCCAGTGTTCTTTTAATCCGGCCTGTACATCGGCCTCCACAACGAACAAATGCTTATCTTCATTCAACGGATTTTTTTTCAATCGAAAATTATATTCAGTGGATTTACTCATATCAATCTCTCGATAAAATCTCGGAATAGTTTGACTACATTCTGTCAAATAACCGGCAGGAGTGGAAATATACACAAAGCGCGTATCTCCTAAATTCGGAAGTTGAAAAAAACCATTCCGGTCTGTTGTTACACAACGCAGACCATCTGTCACAACAACATTAGAAATTCCTTTTCCATCGCATGTAACCATACCTTTAAGTATTCGAACCTCATCTTGGTTTTCCCTATTCAATGCTTCTTTCAATTCATTCCACCAGCCATTTCGTATGATATGAACAATATCAAAAATCATTACGCCATCCGACTCTTTCAAGTTCATGCGTACAGCCTTCTGAAACTGAGCCACGTCCCTTTTATAATCTTCCACATAAAGGCCTCCATATACAGGTGTGGCATCTTTCAACAGATATTTGGAGTATCTGCATCCTCCCTCCACAGAAAGATAATCTCCGCTGGAGAAGCCGCTATCTGTTTCATTTTTATGCTTTCCGGAAGATTTGTAATACTCATCCAACGTAACGTTCCAGTAATAATTGCCATTAGTATAGAAATCTATCAATTCAGCATAGCCGTAATTCTTATATTCAGGAGTGGCCCAATCAAAATCTTGGCTGGCATCATAACTCCGACTTGCCCAATTAACCCCTACTTCAAAATAAGTGGGATACCAAGCACCCGTATATGAGCCCAGCATACAGTCGGGTCTTATTTTCTTTATGGAAGCACGAACATTTTTTACAAAATTATAAATGATCGAGGCCCGCCAAGCCAGCCATTGACGGTAATAAACACCTTCTTTTCTATATACTTCTCCTTTATCATCAACCTTCCATTCAAAGATATCCTCCGGAAATCGTTCTAATTTCTTTCCTATAAACTTCTCAAACATCTTTCTCGACTCAGGAGAAAAATCAGACTCGATACAATCGTAACGAGTACGATCGAGCATAATGCCATCGAAAGCATAATTGCGGACAACCTCTTTAATTATATCGATTTCATATTGCTGTACTTCTTTCAGTGCTGGATTTAAAAACATAATTGCTTTCTCTTTTATTTCGGTAACCGGAATTAATCCTCTTTTGGCGATATAATTGACAGACTGCCACTTTTTATGTTTATCGTAAATAGCGCCTCGCTTGAGGATATTCTGTCCGTCAGCAAAAATATTCATGCCTGCAAAAATAACCATCTTATATTCATGGGCCACTTGTATAAAAGTGTTTATAAAATCAAAATCAGGCCGTTTGAAGTTTTTCCATTCTTTTTTTTGTGCGGCATACTTGCTGGGATATAATACTTCTCCTGTATTCCCCTTAATATCCAGAACAAGATGGGTGATACCCACATCATGGCATTTTTCCACATAGTAGCGAATAGAATCGGGATAACTGAACCTTTCGAAGTTCGCCGAGCAGTCCAACCACATGATTTTGGGTTTCCCTGCGGCAAATGCAGAAATTCCGATGCAGTACCAAAGAAACAAAACTAAACTCTTTTTCATACTTGTATTCTTACTAATTATTTTTTAGTTAATTCTACCTCAAAGCTCCTCCGGCCCTCATTCCATGTTCCACTTCTTTCCATAATCCCTTGCGGATAATATGTACTATATCAAATACCATCAATCCATCCGAGGCTTTCAAGTTCATTTCTATTGTTTTTGAGAGTTTCGGGGGATCATCATAAAATTGATCTACTAGAATTCCTCCAATAAATTTATTCTCTCCCAATATTTCACGTAAGTGCAGACAAGAGCCTTCGACACAATACCAAATTCCAGATTGAGCCTTTGAATCTGTTTCGTTCCAAACCGTTCTTTTCGTTTTCTTGTATTCCTCAATTGTTATATCTGTATAATAGTTTCCCGTAACATATAAATCTATTAATTCGGCATAACCATACCTCTTATATTCAGGAGTAGCCCAATCAAAAACTTTGTTCGGATCGTATTGATTGCTTGCAAAATTAACACCGACTTCATAATAAGAAGGATACCAAGCACCGGTATAAGTTCCAAATGCAATGTTCGGATTAATGGACTTCACTTCTTTACGTGCGCGAACCATAAAATCATAAATATTCTTTGTTCGCCATTCAACCCATTTCAAGAAGTGTTTCCCTCTCTCTGGATAATACTTTTTATTTTCATCCTGCCTCCACTCAAATATATCTTCCGGATATTTTTCAACCTTCTGCCCTATATATTCTTCAAACTTTTTACGAGAAAGAAAAGAAAAATCGGCAGAAATTCCGTCATAACGAACTCTATCCAACATTAACCCGTCCAGACTTGGATATTTTTTGACCAAATCTTTCAAAACGCTCAAAATATGTGTTTGAAACTCTTCATTAATAGGATTTACCATTGCCGAATACTTTTTCTTCTGAGTCGTAATAGCAACAATACCTTCAGGAGTATAGAGCATGGAACTCCATTCGGGATGGGTAGAATACACTAACCCGCGATCAAAATAATTATGTCCTGCTACAAAGACGTTGAGTGAAGCATAAACCTGCAAGCCTAACTCATGGGCTTTTCTAAGAAAATGTCCCAAGTAATCAAAATCCGGACGTTCGAATCCTTCCCATTCACGCATTTTAGGTGCAGTCTCTGTTTCAAATAAAACTTCTCCCGTAATAGGACGCACATCAACAACAGCATGAGTAAAGCCTAAAGACTTCACCTTGGTCAAATAATAATCGATCGAGTCAGGATTGCTGAATCTTTCGAAGTTTGCTTCCGCGTCAAACCACATCAGAGCCGGCTTATTCGTTTCACCAACTATTTGTTTTCCTCTCGTTTTGCATGCACTTAAAACAAAAACAAGCATTGTTATTAATAAAAGTGGTAATGTTATTTTTCTCATATTTCGCATTGAACTTTCTTAAAAACCATTCTTATAACGACGTCTAAATATTTTCAGTACTCCTATCGTATATCAAAACTCACTTTATAGCAAGTTCGATTCCTTTTTTGGCATATTGCCATTGTAGCTGTTTTTTCAGATGAATCATATCAAACAGAAAATAACCGTCACAAGCATCCATACAAGCTTTGACAGATTCAACAATCGCCTGATTCTCTTGTTCTTGAGTCGCTTTATTTTCAGGATCCCAATTACCGACATCAGGCCCTCCCGCTACAATAGAGCATTCACTCTTTATTTTAGCTTTTGCAAGTGAGCAGAAGCCTTGCATAGTCCATTCGGTAGTTCCGTAAACTCTCAGTGGAGAAGCATAAGCACCTATTAAAATCTGGTCCATGATTGCAGCATAACCGTAATTCTTATATTTAGATGTTGCCCAATTATAAAACAGAGAAGTATCATAAGTAGAAGCTGCCCAATTAACTCCAACTTCATAATAGGTGCTGTACCAACCACCGACATAAACTCCAAATTTGATTTTTGAATTCACACTCTTCACTGCATTGGATGCTTTTTGCATGAAGTCGTAAATCACTTTAGTTCGAAATTCCAACCATTTGGTAAGATACTTGGGATATTGAGCAGGCAATCTCTTAGTTCCCGGTAACAATATCTCATCCGGATAGTTTTGAATCCGAACACCTCCCATATAAGCTTCAAATTGCTCACGAGAATAATCGGAAAAGTCTGACTGTAAATTCAAATAGCGCCCTCTATCCAGAATAATACCATCCAAATCATATTTAGCCAGATCCTTAAGCAGATTACATAGAAATTCTTGCACTTCGAAATGTGCAGGATTAAAAAACTTATCCTTTTCTCCCGTATCCATCACATTTACAATGCCTGTCTCAGTATTAAGCTGTGTAGCCCAACCTTTTTTCGATGGATCTCTATGAAGCAATCCGGTTCCACCATCTATGGAATTTCCTCCGATAAATGTATTGATAGCTGCATGTACACGAAGCTTCTGCTTACGTGCTTCGTCAATAAATGCCTGCAAATAATCCCATGTGGCATTTCTTACTATCTTCGTGTAATGTCCGTTAACCCATGCATAAAGAAATCTGACTTGATCTACTATGCTTGTTCTGAAAAGCACATCTCCAGTAGTAGGGCGTACATCAACGACAATATCTGTGAACCCAGCATCTTTGGCTAATGCCAAATCACGGGCAATATTTTCTTTATTGTCGGCAAAGTCAGGAAAGTTAGCAGCTGCATCTATCCAAATATAGCGTGGTTTTGCAACATTTGGATTTTCCGAAGGTTCCTCCCCATTGTTAATATCTCCCCAATAATTTTTCGGACTATTGTTTCCACATGCCAAGCAAAAACAAACAAGTATGCATTCTATACTTATTTTGAAAAACAACAAATTTTTCCGCATTTTTATATTATTAATTTAGAAATGA
This sequence comes from Bacteroides pyogenes DSM 20611 = JCM 6294, assembly GCF_000428105.1. Taxonomy (GTDB): domain Bacteria; phylum Bacteroidota; class Bacteroidia; order Bacteroidales; family Bacteroidaceae; genus Bacteroides; species Bacteroides pyogenes. The sequence continues at coordinate 18,768 of NZ_ATZH01000043.1, forward strand.
AGCCTGCTCTCAAGTAATTAACAGGCTTCACTTTTATAATAGATTATCACATATCAATACAATCACATCGGACACATCCTACATAACCATTTGTGAACATAAAATAAATATATAAATAATAACCATCCTCTGAAACTTTAAATGCAACATCTCCAGTCCCATTACTGTTTACATTACCTAATGCCTTGGCACCATAATTCCCATTAATGCCCAATCCATCATCACCAAAATTTATTGGTTGATTACTTAACGACCCACTTGATAAATCAAACAAATATATACAATCATCTTTACCCCATGAAAAGCTATTCACTGAATTTGAAACTGCAAAAGGCGTATTATTAAATATAACATAATCGACTGCATTTTGTACCCAATTCGCACTAATTTCAGGCCCTTGAGCTTTTATAGCATTTGTCTTTCCATCAAACCAACAAAAACTACGTGGAGTAGTATAAAACGCAGCAAAATAATCACTAGTAATATCAGTTGGATCAGAATAGATAAGATCGGCATTATTCCCCCATGACCCTAATCCTTGGGCTACTTTTTTTTCTGGTCTTTGCGATTGCAAAACTCCTCCAATGACTTGCCAATAAGAAAATTCTCCCTGAGTAGAATAATGAGGAGCTGTAATAATAGCATTTCCATCTAAACTTCCTCTTATTGATATTTTTCGACCCATAGCTATTGTTGTCGGAAATTCTATATACTTTTCAACAGCTCCCTCTACTCCTTTCAACCTCCATATGGTAAAATTACTACCTCCACCTGGAGTAAGATTTGTAAATAAAATATTATCTCCTTCATCTGCAGTAACGTAGAAATTAGTCAAACTTCCTGCAAATGCACTAATATCAATAAATCCTTCATTCGAACCGGTTTTTTTATTTAAATAAAAGGCCTTATTATTATTGCGATCATTAATAACCACATAATCTTTTGTTACAGCAAAACCTGTAGCCATATTCGAACTTGTAATTCCAACATCCACAAGTTTTCTAGCCCATAATAACTTAGCACTATTAGGACGTAACCCTGCAGGTATTTTATTGGGAATTTCTTTTTTCACTATATAAACAGAACTAGTTGTACCATTTTGAGCTGTTACTGTCAGTTTCTGTTCTTGATCATAATTTAGAGTTTCCTTTGTAGGATCCGGAAGAATTACAGCCCCATGTGATATAACAACATCAGCCATATCTTCTCCAATATCTTCTAAACTAATTAAAGAGATAGTTTTTGTTTCTTCATTAATAATGCCAGATAAATTATTCTTTTTCAAATCAAATTTTGTAATAACACATTCAGCACTTTTACGTATTTCCGCAATTATTTTATATTTAACTGATTTTCCATCCTGCTCCTTTACAGTAATAAAATTTTCTTTTGTGAAATCTAAAAAAAGTAAAGAAGGAGAGATATATACGTTATTATCTAAATCAGCAATTACTCTCATCTTTTTCAATGCAGATATCTCCAATACATTATCTGAAAGACGAGGATAATTGTACGGAAAAACAACTGTAATAACACGATTTTGATAATCGATTTCGCTTGTAAAACGATTCTCATCTCTATCATCATCGGGAAAAGATGCAATCAGATTATTAATCCCGTTTCGTTCCAAATTCGGTTTAAATTCTTCCGGGCTATGGCATGCGCTCATTCCTATGAATAGCGCAATGACAGAAATTATTGATAATATTTTGTTTTTCATTGCGTAACTTTTTTAATTATTTCCATTCATCATATTGTTCAATTAATGCGTTATTCTTCAACTCAGAAGTTGGTATAGGAAGCACATAAAGTTTTTTAGGAAATTTACGGTCTTGACCATCGCAATCTATATATTCGTAAGTACCATTCGTAATTTTAATGCCATGACAACGATAATTATTATACTCTATATGAGCCAATTTCCAACGTCGCATATCCCAAAATAAATGTCCTTCGTATGCCAACTCTATTTTACGTTCATTCCGATAATCTTTAAACCAGCTTTCTCCTGTAGACAATTTAGCAGGTAAATCAACTCCTTTACGTCCACGGACACGATTCATTAAACTTTGCGCCTCTCCACCTTTATTGAGACGATAGGCAGCTTCCGCTTTATTCAATAAAACCTCTGCAAAACGAATCTCCACCCACGGCTGAGAACTTTTTGTCCCTTTTACATCTATGAGTTTTTCATCTAATAATTTGCGTAAAAAATAGCCGGTAGTTGTCTTTCCATAAGAATACGACTGCTCTCTATAGGCCATAAAAGCTCCATTTGTACCTCCCACACTGCAGTCCATCTTTTTGCCTTTCCAAATACTTCCAGCATAAATAACCGTAGCTGCAAAACGGGGTTCTAATTTATCATACGGTGGAGTATCTGTAGTTGTGCCATGCCACTTACTCCAATCTACTTTCTCTCCGTCTATCGTTTCATACGACTCTACCATTTCTTGAGTAGGGGTTCCCAAAGCACCAAAATCATAGCCATCACATTGTGGTACATAAAATTGATCAAAAGTATGATTCGGTCCACTATCTTTATTGTAATCGAATTCCAGTATCGCTTCTTTATTATTCCCCTTCCATGCATTAGCGTATCCTTCCACCAAATCATACAACTCCAATTTTTCTACTTCCTCGGCAGCATCATATGCATCCTTCCAACGCTCTGCATACAACATAGCCCGTGATTTCAGTGCATATGCAGCACCTTTTGTCACACGACCTTTTTCTTGTGCCCCCCACTCTTTAGGTAAATTTTGTGCAGCAAAATCTAAATCATCAGCAATAAAATTCCAAGTATCATTTGCTGAACTTCTTTCCTTATCATTAGACGTAGGTAGTTTATCATAGAGTATTACTCCTCCATGCCGCTTCGCCAGTTGGAAATATAAAAAGGCACGAAAAAAGCGGGCTTGTGCTTCCCATCTTAGATTCTTTTCTTCGGAAAATGCAGAATACTTCTTCTGCATCTCCAAAAACTGATTAATCTGGCGAATACTTCCATAAGCCAAACTTTCTGTCCATATATTATATCGGCAGCCATCAGGACTAATTACATCCGGATTAGTGACATAATTATTAGGATGCCCTGCCCGGTCTCCCAATGCCACAGATCCATATTTGAATGTTTCTGTCAAACTTTCTGTTAAACTACCACTAAATTGAGCGTCTCCGAAAGGGCCATATTTATGCAGATAAGTATAAAAAGCATTCACGTTTTTATTCACATACTCTTCATCTTGCCAGACGATTTCATCACTTATATTCTCTGTTTGTTCTACACCATCCAGCCAATTATTACATGAACTTATCATAAAGCTCAATACAAATAATGATATAATCTTTTTCATATTTTTTCGTTTTAGAATGTTAACTTTACCCCCATCGTATAAGTTCTTTGCTGGGGATAGTATCCATTGTTTACTGCGGGCGATTCCGGATCAATATTATACTTGATTAGGCTGCTCAGAGTAAACAAATTGTATCCTTCCACATACAACCTCAATGCTTGTATGCCTGTTGAATATAACCATTTTTTAGGGAAATTATATCCTAACTGCGCTGTTTTCAAGCGTAAATAATCACCTTTCCTATACCAGAAAGTAGAAGAAAATCCATTATTATTACTTGGTCCAGCAATTTCTAAACGTGGGAATTCTGCATTACGATTTTCCGGAGTCCATGAGTTCTCCACTAAAAAAGTCGGAGAATTTCCGCCATGATAAAACGGCTTTGTGAAAGATGTATTATCTTGCACTCCTTCAGAACCTGTAGCGGTATATTGTCCGGTCAATGCTACAACACTATTCAACCCCCAAGAAAAAAGTAAGTCGAAATCGAATCCTCTCCAATTACCAAAAAGATTCAATGAGCCAGTGTGGGTGGGAGTAGAACTTTTGCCTACATATCCCTGATCTTGAGCTGCTGTTATGATACCGTCACCATTTCTATCGACATATTTAATGTAACCGGGGAGCGCTTTATAACCTCTAACTGTGGCAGAATTTGCTATTTCTTCATCTGACTGGAACAAGCCATCAGCAATAAACCCATATTTTGCTCCAATCTGTTTACCCGTAGCCCTTTGATATTCCGGAGAATTGTCAGAATCACCGGCATACTTAAGCCAGCGACCATACGCATACGACCAAATCAATTTAGCTCCATAATTAAAATCTCTAATATTATTATGGTGAGTTAAAGTAATTTCATAGCCTTTATAATCACATTTGTTCGAATTTGCATATTGATAATAATATCCTCCTCTTGACGGAGAAAATGAACCGGTTACTCCTGACAACTTATCGAATTCATATTTATAAAAAACATCTATTTCTGCTCCTAATAAACCATTCCACAAAGTTGCGTCAACTCCCAAGTTGTAATTTAAGCACTCAGACCATTTTAAGTATGGATTTCCTAAAACAGCAGCATACAGCATTGACTGACTACTTCCTCCCAATATAATCGCATTTTTTGATAAATTCATTGAGTTTCTCCACTGAAAAGGTTTGAGATTGCTTGTTGCCGTTTTTCCTGCACCGATTCTAAACTTAAGATTATTAACCGAAGAAACGTCAAACCAATCTTCATTATTAATTCTCCAACCAACAGAAACACCTGGTAATGTTATCCAACGTTTATTCATCCCACCAAACAAGTAACTGCCATCGTAACGTAAAGATGCTTCCAGATAATATTTATCATCATAGTTATAATTTAAACGCCCCACAAAACCTGCGACACGTGTATGTCCACTATAACCACCTATACCCGGATATTTTTCTGATCCGTCCCCTGTCCGATTTGTTATTTTATTAAGCTCATCCAATTGAATAAAGTCCAATCCATATCCGGTTGCACTCAAAGCATTACTCTTATTCTCACGAGTCTCTGCCAATAACAAGCCTCCAATTGCATGTTTGTTAAACTTGTTATTATAAACAATACTGGTTTGTGTAGTAAATGCATACCCGCGAGAAGCAGCCTCACTCAAGCTTATAGTGTTTCCTACGGCATCATATCCTTTATGATAAGTTAACTCCGAGGTATCTGCCGTAGGAAGATTCATTATCACCACTTCATAAGGATTACTTAATATCTTATTAAAAGTAAAAGTCAGATCATAAGCACCTTGAAACTTAAAACTTAAGCCTTTTAACCAAGGAGCATCATATTGCAGAACAAAGTTGGATTGAAAATAAGAATAATTAGATTTACTATATCCCGATTCATTAATAGACGCCAACGGTGCTACCGGAGAAGAAGCTGTTGGTGTGGAGACATTATAACGCTTCCCTTGATATTCGTAAGTATCAGGCACATAAGGCAAAGCGCGAATGATTTGTTGCGGCACATTGTGCCAATCGTTTGGATTAGCAGAATAGCGCGGAGCATTTCTTTTTTCAACACGCCCGGAAACACCTAACCAAAAAGTCAAACTCTTAGTCAACTTAGCATCAATATTAGAGCGAAGATTCAATCGCTCATAACTATAGTTATCAATATTTCCGTTTTCTTTTAAATAACCTATGGAAGCGAAAAACTTAACCCGTTCACTACCACCGGTAGCTGATATATTATGGTGAGTCCGGGTACCTGTTTCATAAATCTTATCATACCAGTTAGTGTTTCCCCAACCATCTTTGCCTTCTCTCATTTTTTGTACCATCTTATTAGTAAAAACAATAGGATCGCCCTGCAATTCACGAGCCTTATTATACCAATAAGCATATCCCGGTCCGTCCAACCATTTTTGTTGAGCAGCATTTTGACTAATACCTACAGTTCCGGTATATGTGATAGACATCTTATCTACTTGTCCTTTCTTAGTGGTCACGATAAAGGCCCCACTTGCATCAAGACCGTATACTGCCACAGCAGAAGCATCCTTTAGAATAGAAACAGATTCTATTACATTCGGATCTAATCCATTAAAGTCGGCAGAAGTGCGCCGGATTCCGTCAATTACATAAATTATACCGTCTTGTCCACGCATGGTTAAAGCTGCATTATCCGATCCGGGCTGTCCGCTGGACTGCACGGCAGCTACTCCCGCAATGCGCGATCCTACAATATTACTGATACTCATTGTCGGAGCTTTCAGTAATTCTTTATCAGACACGGTAGATACAGCTCCGGTAATACTACCTCGTTTCTGAGTTCCATAGCCTACAACTACAATCTCATCTAAAGAGGCCACATCATCTTTCATTTTAACCGAAACAGAACTACGCCCATTGACCCTAACTTCTTGGGTAGCCATTCCAATGTAAGAAAAGATTAATATATCTTTATCTTTAGCGTTAATACTATACTTACCATTAATATCTGTAACAGTACCTATCGTAGTACCTTTTACAGCCACAGAAACTCCGGGTAACGGTTCATCATTACCATCGGTTACGGTCCCTTTTATCACATTTTGTGCAGAGACATTAATGCTACACATAAATGCGATAATCAATGAGGTTATAAACCTCGCATTCCATCTGATTCTTTTTTTCATTGCATTATAATATTAGATAGGTTTATTGTATAAAATGCTCACAATATCTGTTGTATAGATGCCCCGCTTGTAAATATGCAGAATTTGGACTCATAAAGTGAGAAAACTCAAACGTTATTGCATTTTCCATTCCTGCTTTTCTTGCGGCCTCTAACTTCAAAAGTAGTTTTTCCCATTTGATAGGTAAAAAGCGAATTGGCATATCCCGGTCGAAAGATTCAATATTGGTCCAGCACCTCATGCCATATTTATCAGCCAATTTTTTATTGACAAGCAAATAGTCATATAATTCATGGTAGTCAACTTGGCCGTCTTGAAATGCAAGAATATCAACAGCTCCTTTTACATTATACAAAATTTCATCCCATTCTTCCTCATGTTCTTTTACAGACAATGCTTTGTCACCTGACATGACTTGATCCGTTTTTATTCCATGAATATAAGGAGAAACTAACGTGGTCAGATTACCGGATACCGCTTTGGCATGTTTACCAACTTCTGCATATATTTTTGACATGTTTTTAGTGCGCCGACTTATCTCCTGTGACAAATACCACCCCTTAAATGATTTATGGCGACCGTATTTCTTCCAGACCTCATCGATGAGATACATATTCAGATCTATTTCTTTCTGAAACAACCCCTCTTGCCAATACTTTCCAGAATCATACATTCCAAAGTAAAATGCCATATCATATTTATCAGATAGCGTCAGAAACATTTCGACCAAATCGACAGGCGGATAATATACGGCCTCTTTCTCCAACAGCGATTTGAAAGGAGAAGCAATCCATTTCCCCAATCCGGCACGAATCAGAACAACTGTGTTAATCCCCATCTTTTTCATTGCCCTGAAATCCGTGTCCCACTCTTTTGCTCCCCAGTTCTGATGGGGAATATCCCAACTTATTTCATCTAAAAAAGTAGCTGTTATGGGCATACCTTTCATCACATGAGGTGTCGCAAACGAATCTAAAGATTCATCGCTCTTTACTCTCCTCTTATTATTAAAAGAGGAACAAGCTGTCAGAAACCTGCTTCCGACAACCAATGAACATGCTGTTGCTGCTGTTTTAAGAAAATTACGACGTCCTACCATAATTTCATTATTCAATAATTACACAGTAAACACCTTAAGAACTCTGTTTCCTGAAAAACATCATACCCTCCCATCCCTTCTCTTCCCTACTTTTACCGCTATATGGAGACAGAGAAGCATATTGTCTACAACTTGGTTAAAGCCTTATATTCTCCTGCTTCGAACGTGTCCAATAGCGTTCTATCTCTTCAAGTGACTTTCCGGCAGTTTCGGGTATCAGCTTCCATACTATAAGCATGTAAGGGACACACATAACAGCAAACAGGAAAAATGTCCCGGCGGGAGTGAGATTCTGAAACAACCAAGGAGTGAGTTGTCCGATAAGATACGTTCCGACCCAAAGAGCAAATCCTGCGATAGACATTGCCAATCCACGCACTTTAGTGGGATACATCTCGGACAACAGCACGAAGATCACAGCGCAGATAGAGACTGCACAGCAAAATACATAAAACAAAAAGAAGGAGAGCAGAAAAAGGCTCGAAACTCCCCATGAATCGCCAAAAAGGAAATAAAGTCCTATCAGAATAAGGGAAGCGATCATTCCCGATACTCCATAATACACAAGTTGTTTACGCCCGACCTTATCTATTATAACCAAAGCCAAAATAGTAGTCAGCATATTCACCAGCCCCACAAGTACTTGATAGAACAGAGAGTCTCCACCCGAAAGGCCTGCATTTTCAAAAATAGAAGGTCCGTAATACAATACAGCATTTACCCCCATGAACTGCCCCAAAATAGCAATACATACACCAATTATAACGGCCTTGAAGATTCCGGGTTTCAGAAGAATAGACCAGTCGGATTTACTCTCCGAAGTTAAAACTGACTTTGTTTCGGATAGCTGATATTTTGCAAGAGGCAATGAATGGTATATTCTATTTAAAATACCCAAAGCTTTAGACTCCCGTCCTTTTACTATCAGCCAACGGGGACTTTCAGGAATAAAAAAGATGATGATAAAAAACAATATTGCCGGAAGAGTCTCCATGCCAAGCATACCTCTCCACACTTCGGAAACAAATATCTTTTGCACCCAAGGCATGCTCAACCGGACGCCGCTTTCGGCCCAAGCCAACAATTGATAATTGACCAAATACGCACCTAAAAAACCAACAGTCACAGCCAACTGATACAAAGAAACCAATCGCCCTCTATATTCCGCAACGGAAACCTCAGAAATATAAAGGGGTGAAACAATCGATACAATACCAATTCCTATTCCTCCGACAATGCGATAAATCACTAGCTGAGTAAAATCAGCGCAAATAGCGCAGCCCAAGGCAGAAGTGGAGAATAAAACGGCAGAAATAATCATAGTGAGTTTACGTCCCAGCTTGTCACTTAAAATTCCAGCAAAGAGAACACCTACAATAGACCCGACCAATGCACACCCCACATACCATCCCTGTTGTAAAGCATCCAGATGAAAGAGATTCGTAACCTGAGCAATCGTTCCTGATATGACAGCCGTATCATACCCGAACAGAAATCCCCCTAACGCAGCAACGACTGAAAGGAAGATAAGATAGCCGAAATTAACATCAGTCTTCATAGCCTTACTTTATTTCGAAATATTCTCTGTATCTGTCATATAAATGTCCTGCCTGCAAATATGCCGATTGGGGACTCATAAAGTGAGAGAACTCGAACGTTATCGCTTTATCATATCCCGCCCGTTTGGCAGCTTCTAGTTTCATCCGGAGCTTATCAAACTTAATAGGAAGAAAATTAATAGGCATATCGCGATCGAAAGATTCCGCATTAGTCCAGCATTGCATGCCATACTTATCCGCCAGTTTTTTATTTACTGAGAAAAAAGCATCTAATTCATCATAATCGATATGTCCGTCTTGAAAAGCGCACGCATCTACCACATCATGAATCCCATCGAATATCTCATTCCACTCTTTCTCGTGTTGCTGCACAGAAACAGCATCTTCATTCGTCAGTTTATTAGTACCCATAATGGCTTTTTTCCCATCAATCCAAGGAGAAATGAATGTAGGCAACCCATTCGAAACATCCTTGCACTGTTTTCCCATGGCATGAAAAGCATCTATAGCCCCTTTAGTCTGCCGGCTGATTTCTCCACTGATATACCAGCCTCCAAAGCTCTTGTATTTTTCGCCGTACATTTTCCATACCTCGTCAATCACATATTTATTATCCTCGATTTCCCAGCTTAAATCCTTTGTATCCCAATAACGGCCGGAGTCGTACAGACCAAAATAAAACTTCATTTTATACTTCTCTGCCAATCGCAGAAACATATCCAACAAGTCGACTGATGGCATATAACAACCTTTATTCAATAAATAAGGAGAAGGATAAGTTATAAATTTACGGTATCCGGAGCGAATCATGATTACCGTATCGATTCCGATTCGCTTCATGTATTGAAAATCGAGGTCCCATTCCTTTTCTCCCCAATTCTGATGAGGAATGTCGTGGGAAATCTCATCCAAAAAAGTCCCCGTAATGTTTAAACCGTTCTTCTTTGGAACAATCAAACGATCATCTCCCATCCATTCTTCCGGCATCTGCTCCGGAGAAAGAAATCCGGTTTTATCACTCTCTTTAGCCAGCAACGAAGGGGCGATTAAAGCCGAAGCTCCCGCCAAAGCTGCACTTTTTAAAAAGTCTCTGCGATTATTTTTTCTCATTGTTTCGTTTTTTTTTATTATATCAGCGATATACTACTAAGCAATCTCATTCGATATATTCTCCGGTTATATCTACCTGCTTTCTATTGAAAGGATCTAAAACCTGATCGATAAGGAGTGCCATCTCTCCTCTTAGGATGTCTCGTTTAGGGTTAAGATTCTGTAAACCATAATTCCGCCATATTTCATCCAAGTCGACGGCTGCATCCAAACCTTCCGTTTCGGAGATGTTCCTGACAAGTGAAGCGGCTTCTTGGATGCTTAAGGTTTCTGCTTTCTTTTTCTCAAACATTTCTTTTGATTTCGGATATATTTCAAACAAACCATCCAACTCAGAGATTAATAAAAGTGTATCTGCTCTTAGCCAAGTCTGATTGCTCCATCCTACATTTTTTCCTACTCCTTTGAGTATTCCTGTAGCCCCGATACGCTGATAGGGAATGAACTTTACATCCGAAACGGGAACATCCAAATAAGGAAGCAGGTAACCTTTCGCATGTAAAACTGCATTTTGGACTTCGCGGACAGGAACTTGTCCGATTGCGCATTTTTTCTTCACGCTCAAAGCCGCCAATGCTCCGGCTGCCTGCCCGATCTGCAGGACAACGGGTTGCAAACGTGTGGTGCCGTTAATTATATTAGAAACAGATATAGATTTTTCCGCAACGATGAGTCCTTCTACGTTAAGGGGAATCAATACTCCTAACGGAAGACCGTACGAAGGTATCGGATGAAAATAAAGATTCGGCAATTCCTCATGACCATGATAGCGGGTGTGATGGTGGTCTACCGGATAATCGCCTACTGCAATGGCAGTACGGTATAATTTTTGTTTTTGCTCATAAGGGGCTGTCACGTCATTCAGGGTAAACCTGACGAGCCCATGAATCCTACGTGATTCCCTGTGATATGGAATAAAAGGCAAACGGTCTGCCGTAGGATATTCGTCATCCGCCAGCCCTAACGTGTTATACCCCAGCTCGTGTTGGAGGAAGTAGACAAAACACATTGTGTGATGCTTTGCAAGCTCCAATGCCTTGGCACGCTCTTCCGGTGTTTTTTCTATCAGGTTCACGTAATAATCATTACCCTCTATGGGCCAATTAATCATATATTTATGGTTGGGCAGTTTCCCATAAGTAATCATCATCTCTTTAGACCACAAACGGTCGGGTTCTTTCGGCGACAAACACAGCGAGTTATCACAGGCGCAGGCAAACACTGCGGGATCATATCCTTCAGGGCGGGGAATCGTTACATCTTTCCCATAATCTTTCAGTATGGCTACATAAGTCATATCCTGCACGATATCATTCGATTTTTCAGGAGCCACATCTTCTTGTGTGTCGCTACGGCTCTCCATCCCAATGTCGTATTTCACTCCACACATCTTGGCAATATCTCCCAATTCGGTTGCATCAATCAATATCTCTGCACGGATAGTCTTCGTTTTCTGATCCTCTGTCAGTACTTCAACAATCCATTCGTTCTGCTCTTTTTTCACAGTCTTCAAAAAGGTGTTTTTCCATATGCGCAGGTTCTTTTCCGCAGCAACCATTTCATGAAAAATTTTATTGCCGACCGAAGGCTCGAAAAGGACATGGCTTACCCAGCCGGTCTTGAGAGAGTCTATTCCTCCATAATAATCGGATAACCGGTCTTTAAATTCACCCCATAATCCTGCCGGTAAATTGTAGTTACCGTCCACAGCGCTGACTCCTGCCGAGGTCAACATACCACCCAACCAAGCCGTTTCTTCGATTATCAATACATTCACCCCCATTCGGGCAGCTTGTATACCTGATGCCATGCCACTGGCACCGCCACCTACAACCAAAACATCTATTTGCTCTATATCCGAATGCTTACACGATGTAAGAATCAAGACAAAAATAAGAGTATAAAAAAGAGAATATAGGTTTTTCATGCTTACAACAAATAGATTAACATCCTTTTTGACTATATTTCCAGTACAAACATACTAATATTTAATATAAAAACAAATTATAATAAAATATTTTATTATCAAAAGTGATATATAACATATAAAATCACTAAACAAAACCACATATAATCAAAAAAAGACAAATTAAAATCCGCAAATATTATTAATATCATCCAAAAGCTATAAAAATGAGATAAACTAAAAAGATTTTATTTTAAACAGAATAAGAGAAAAATATTCATAAAATTAAAGTGAGATTCTTAGCGAAATATCATACGTGTAAAAGCTTAGTTATTCATAGAAAGATATTTCCAAAAGCGTCATTAACTTCAAAAAAGCTTCTTTTTCAGGTATCTCTTTGTCTCTGGATAGCTAAAATATTATTTATTTTTCCCATACCTTAATCAAAATATAATGAACTGAGACCTCTGCAAAACTCATTGTTCAAGATTTGCTCATTTCATCATATTTTTGTAGCTTTATAGTATGAAACAACGTCCTTCTTCTCCGAGTTTTGCTGACCTAATAGTTGGTCATCGTAAGGTTAAACAGACCTTTTTCTTTCAAATTGATCAGATAATCGACTGGAATCCCATTCGTGGACTTATTGAAATTGCTTACACCAAAGGCAAGCGTCCCACCGGTCGTCCAAGCTATGACAGCCTTGTGTTGTTCAAGACCGAACTTCTTCGTACATGGTATGGCTTGAGTGACGGCGAGGTCGAAGATCAGGTAAATGACCGTCTGTCCTTCAGTCGCTTTGTTGGTTTAGGATTGGATGACTGCGCTCCAGATAGTACAACTGTATGCCGTTTCCGTAACATTTTGGTTGAAGCCGACCTTTACGACAATGTGCTGCAAGAGATAAATCGCCGGTTAGAGTTGGC
>NZ_ATZH01000044.1 GCF_000428105.1 Bacteroides pyogenes DSM 20611 = JCM 6294
ATGGACTTTTCCTTCCTGGCCATTGCCTTCAATATAAAAAAGATGTGTGCAAAAATGACAAAAGAAGGCATGGATTGGCTAATTAGGCTGTTTTATGAGCTTACTGCCGCTTTATTTAAGTGCTGGAAACACATAAATCAAAGAAATCTTCAAAATATCGCAGCTTAAAGATAATGAACCGATTTGTATAGCGATGAACAAAAAAGGAAGTGCATCGTGCATTACGACACACCTCCGTGAAAAATTATAGAAATAGAATCTACTTGAACAGACTGGCAGGCAAGAGATATTCCATCAGACTGTGGTCGGATACTAAAATAGTAACTGTGCCTTCCATGCCGTTCTTCATTTTGAGGTAATTCACAACATTATCCAACTTCAAATCTATCCGGAAGTAATTCTTTCTTTCTTTTCTATACACTTCTTCATATACTGTTTTCACTTTTCCATTCAGATGCCCGTTTGTTACATCAATGTAGCCTTCCATTTCGATACTGACGGGCATATCTTCTTTTATCCTCGTTATTTCAGTATATGGGATGAAGGCTGTTAACTCTATTTCGGAATAACTGTTTATTGTAACTTCCACTTTTCCCGTCACATTTTCTGGATAAGGAATGAAGCAAGCTACCACTGCCAAACCTGTTATCAATAAAGTAATAAGTGTAATTCCACTACGTATAAGCAGCGGAGGAATGCGCCCGATGATATTTCTAACTTTCTCGCTCCGAAGTTCTATTTGTGCATAATCTATGTTCATAATCGTCAGGTCCCTAATTCCAATTGATTCTTAACTAAATGATAATATGCTCCTTGGCGGTTTATTAATACCGTATGTGTTCCTGTTTCAATTATTCTGCCTCTTTCTATCACAATGAGCTGATCTGCATTCTTTACCGTACTTAGCCGATGTGCGACGATAACTACCGTTTTTCCTTTATAGAATTCCATCAGGTTCTCTACGATAACCCGTTCGTTGTTGGCATCCAGCGCATTGGTCGCCTCGTCCAGAAATATATAATCAGGATTCTTGTATACGGCACGCGCTATCAGAATTCTTTGTTTCTGTCCCTGACTCAGCCCGATACCATCCTGTCCTATTAAGGTGTTGTATTTCAAGGGTAAAGAATTAATGTAACTATCTATGCAGGCAATGCGGGCTGCTTGGAGCAGACGTTCTTTGTCAATTTCGTTATCATCCACCGCAATGTTGCGGGCGATGCTTTCCGAGAAGATAACTCCGTCTTGCATAACCATTCCGCAATGTTTACGCCACCATTTCAAGTTATATTTTTCCAAGTTTGTACAGCCAATGGTTATTTCTCCTGCCAGCAGGGGATAATAGCCTAACAAGAGTTTTATCATCGTTGTCTTTCCGCTTCCGCTGGTTCCCACTATGGCGGTCACTTTTCCTTCGGGAATGGTTATGTTTATTCCATCCAGTATTTTGCTCGGGTTGTGCGGATCATATTTAAAATCGGCGTTTTTAAAAGACAGGCTTTTGTCCCGGTCGTGAAACGCGCTTAATGTACCTTTGTTGTTTTCCTCGTTCTCCATTTCGTGAATTTCGTTGATGCGATCCAGACTTATTTTTACATCTTGGAATGAATAAAGGAAGTTCATCAATTGCTCCACCGGTGCATTGAGTTGCCCGATGATATATTGCACTGCCAGCATCATTCCCAAAGTCATTTGTCCATGAATGACGGTTGTTGCTGCCAGAACGGTGATAATGGTGTTCTTTGCTTCATTAATGAAGATGTTTCCCGCTTCCTGGATCTGCTGTAATTTCAAAGATTTCATATTGACTTGGAACAGATCTGCTTGCACATCTTCCCATTCCCAGCGGCGGCGCTGCTCGCAGTCCTGTAGTTTGATCTCTTGCATGGAAGTAATAAACTGATAGGTTTTGTTATTGCTCATAGCCTGTTTTTCGAACAGTTCATAATCCAATACTTTCCTCTTTTTCAGGAAAACGGCAATCCATAGTCCGTATAAGATGCTTCCCGTGAGAAAGATGAGGAATATCGCCAGGTTATAACCGAACAGCACACAGCCGAATACAATGAAACTAAGCAGAGAGAAGGTGACATTAAGCATTTGTGTGGTAAGAAATTTCTCTACCCGATTATGGTCGTTCATCCGTTGCATCAGGTCTCCGGTAAGCTTGGTATCGAAGAAAGACATGGGGAGATTCAATAGTTTGATAAAGAAGTCAGATATCAAAGAGATGTTGATGCGCATACTGATATGGAGCAACATCCATCGGCGGATAAAATCCACACCGGTGCGGCTTATGGTCAGTATGAGCTGTCCCAACAAAATCAGGTAAATGATTCTCAGATTCTGATGTTTGATACCTATATCAACAATGGCTTGTGTAAGAAAAGGGAAGATAAGTTGTAGCAAACAACCCACTAAAGCTCCCAATATAATCTGCCCGAAATACTGATGATATTGCTTTATGTAACCAAACAAGAATTTGAAGGAACGCTTTCCGTTCGTCGTTTCTCCTGGAAATTCGTAGAAAGCGGGGGTAGGCTGAATAAACATGGCTATTCCTTTTTCTTCTCCTTCAGACTGTGTACTAATCCAGTGATCCTTAAATTCTTTTTCAGTATAAGTCACCAGTCCTTTTCCCGGATCGGCAATATAAAAATTCTTTCTTTTTTTTATTTTGTAGAGAATGACAAAATGATTCTGATTCCAGTGTAGAATGCAGGGCAGGGGGGCTTGAGGAAGTTGTCTCATGGTTACCCGTCCGCAAATGGTATGCAGGGCCATTTTGTTTGCCGCTTCGCTGATGCCCAGCAGAGATACGCCTTCGGTAGTGGCAAAGCAATAACGGGAAAGGGAATCTAGAGAATATTGTTTCCCGTAGTATTTACATATCATTTGCAGGCAAGTGATGCCACATTGCATAGCGTCGTGCTGCTTGCAGAAAGGAAATGATTTCATGTTATAATCTGTTTCTTTCACTTTGCCCGGCTGATCCGCCTTTATATTTATTTTTTGCCTTGTTAAGACGCAGTACCATTCGCAGATAAATATGTCTATAGTCGAGATTGTTCCATTTGTAGAACCATATTTCATCCATGTTCATAGACCATTGTTCGCGATAAGTATTAAACAAATCTGAAACACCGACATAAAGGTCAAGTGACTTCTTGAAACGCTTTCTTATGGAGAAGTCCGAATTAAATGAACTGTGCTCGGCAGTAAATTGAGAATGTCCATAGGACGAACCGTTTAGATTGAATGTAATCGTCCATTGGGTAGGAAAAGTGATTATATTTTTCCACATATAACTAAAAATGGGCTTGTTATAGCTGTGCCCATTGTAGTGCATATTCTGCATGGATATGCCTGTCATGAATGAAGGTTTCCATATACCTATAACGGGCGAATAGGAGAAATTGGTAGAGAAAGTCTCTCTGTCATGGTTCATAAACGAAGTGAGTATGACCGGCTTTTCTTTAAAATGCTGCTGATAAAGCATGATATCATCTTTTTTGTAATTGTAGTCACACTCCAGAAGAAAACCGCCATAGTTTAACATCAGTCCGCAATGATGATTGGTCATTCTTTGCAATGCCGGATTTCCTCCTTCGTATGAAAAGTTATTGTTATAAGAAATATTGCTTCTTAATTGCCAATATCCCGGTTTTCTTACCGTGGTACGATAATTTAAAGATACAGCCAGTTTCTCTTTCTGGTACGATAAGGACAGGGAGGGCGACAAAATTTGGTATGTTTTGCTTTCCGTATCTTGTTTCATTCCATTGACGGAATAATCAAAATCGATATATTCATAGCGCACTCCTCCGTTCAAAGTAAGGCTTCCCCATTCCTTTGCATATAATATGTATGCGGCTATGGCATTTTGCTCCGACTCATTTTGGTTGGTGGGCAAGTCTTCTACGAACGCTTCATTCTCCATTCGATAATTCTGCGTGTTTTTCGTGCTCGTTCCTTCCGCTCCCACTTCCAAGTTTCCATCTCCCACGCGTATTTCTCCCCACATTTTCAGTGCATATAGTTGTGATCGGCTGTTGCTTTGGCTTGGAAGGGTAGTTATCACATTGTCTTTGTCATTCCACGCTACCGCATTGATGAAATTCTCCTTATTGATAAATGTTCCATCCAAGTGAAACAAATTTTTGTTCTCAAATTCGTTACAATAATAAGCACTTACATAGTGCGAGTCACCTCCCTGTCGGATGAGGTTGTTTGAATGAAAAGAAGAATTGATACTATTCTCATGAAGATGATTGAGACATGTCAGGCTGGCGGGCGTGGTAAAGTCCTTGCTATATGTGTATTTCAGTCCGACGGATTGTCTCGGGCTGATAGTGTAATTGAATCCGACCGATGTCTCCAATAATTTGTATTGAAACATAATTTCTCCGTTGTTATCCACTTTGTAAGAAATGGAATTGTGATAGAACGAAGTCCGATCGGTTTGCTCCTGATTCCATTTCTCTTTGTCATAATAGAGCATCATGAATGCATCCCACTTATTTTTTCTGTAGGTTAAATCCAATTGTCCGCTATGCGTGAATTCGCTTTTCTGTTCTCCCCTTAGCGAGAGGCTTCCACCTATTCCGTCTCCGGTGGGGCGTAAGGTTGTAATTTTTATGACGGCATTTGTTTCTGCATCATATTGGCTTTCGGGGTTCATGATAAGTTGTACATCTTTTATCTGCTCGCTTTTCAGTTGCTCCAGTTCGTGGTCGTTTCTAACCAGCCGATTGTTGATATAAATAAGAGGTGTCCCTTTGCCAAACACTTTGATGGTGTTTTTTTGGGTAGTGATAAAAGGCAGCTGTCTCAATACATCTGAGGCTGTGCCGATGTCGCTCAACACAGACCCTTTGATTTGGCTGGTCAGTACCCCGGCTTTCATCCGATATATAGGCTTATGCCCTTTTATAGTAACTTCCCGGAGAATCTGAGACTGATCATTTAACACAATTGTGCCATCGTAATGGTTGCCAATATTGATGATTTTTGTAGAATAGCCTATACTGCTGGCTTTTAATTGTTTAGACTTCTTATTGTCTGTATCGGTCTCCAAATAGAAAAAACCGTTTGTATCTGTTATGCATCCCGCTATAAATGCGGAATCAGCCAGTTCTTGCAGTATGACGTTCACATAAGCAAGTGGAGTGTGGTTCGCATCTGTAACCTTCCCCTTAAAGACCTGTGCCGGAAGTATCGTAGGGAGAAAGCAAAAAAGACAGAAGATCATATATGTTTTTGTTTTTCTCATCTTGAATATCAGTTTCATTCAACCATATAATTTTAAATTGTATTAGTATCAATCTTTCTTATTACTAAGAAGGTAGTTCTTCCTATAATGTAATTCCAAATATTTATCAATTCCCTCTCCTTTATATAAAGAGCAATAATCATAAGTGCCTTTATGAAATTTATTACGTATACGCTGCCATGCGCACCCCGCACTACATATAGGTAAGAAAAAGCATTTTTTACATTCTTCATCTGCAGTCCATTGTCCATCTATGAGATACTGATTGTATAAATTAGGGTTGGTCAGTTTGTTTTGGTTGACATATCCGACTATTTTTTCAGGATATCCCATATCATTCCAACATTTATATATTTCACCGCTTGGACCAATTACATAACCCGTTATACATGTTGCTACACATCCTCTTTGCCTGATTATTTGTGGACAATAATTAACTTTTATATTGCCGTCTTTTTCTAGCTTGTCATAGAATAATCTGGCTTCATTTTGATCAACAGAATCACAAGTTATGCCTGTTTGAAATTTATTGTTAATTCTGATATAACCTGGATAAATTGCGATATGAGAATTGAACAACTCTTTTAATTCCTTGTATAAAATGATGAATCCATCTTGATTATTCTTATCTATATTAATTCTGATTTGCACATGACTATCGGGAAGTTCACGGACAATGACTTTTAAATTGCTTATGATTTTTTGAAATGTTCCTTTCCCATTTTGTAGTATTCTTCTTTTGTTATGTTCTTCTTCAGGCCCATCTATGGTTATTTGTATTTTACCAAGATTTTGATCCTTGAAAAAATTTATAACTTCTTGATTGAAATTATAACCATTGGTGACGATTGCTTGACTTGTTAATTTTACATGGCTATTATGTTTAATTTCATTAAGTATTTTCTTTATAGTATCAAAAGCTATTAATGGCTCTCCACCATACCAGGTAATCCCCATCGTTTTTATAGATTGGTGCTCATTGATGAAGCTGATCATATTTTTTATAGTTTCATCTGTCATTGTTACATTGGGTTTATTTTCTTCATAACAGTAGGGACATCTAAAGTTACAACCAGAAGTTGGGGCTATAGATAAAGATAAATGAGAAGAAGCGTAACTGTCTAAATTGCTTTTTAAAATACTTTGCCTTACAAAATTGTCATCTTCATCCTCTGAAACTATAATTTTAGCTTTTTGAAGAGAAGACAAACAATCATTCCTTATCAGCCCGATATAGTATTGTGGATCTTTACTGTATTCTTGTAGAACAATATATAATTCTTCACTTATTTTAAAAAAGGAATTGTTTCTTGAATTATAAACTATATATTCTGTATCACCTTGATTCTGAACGGTAAAAAGGTGAGTGTATTTTGATATGATTTGTCTACCTTCCATTTTTTATGTATTTAAAAGAATGTGCCAAATGTTTTGGCACATTCTTTGTATTAGTAATATCTATAGGATGTAGTAAAAAGTCAAAGAACTTCCTACTTTTCTTCTATTGATAATTATTAACAGAACTGTAGTTGGGGTTCAACTTCTGTAGGATCTCCATCTCTGTAATTACATGAGAACTGTAATTTGCAGCATTTTCCTGATGATTCGTTGGAGTTATTGCCTCCTTTTATTTGTTCCAAGGAGTCTTCTTCAATTTCATCCTGCTTCAGAATTGTAATAAAATTCTCCATAGTTAAATCGATTAGTTATCTTAACTGAATTGAATAGAAGCTTGTTCTTCTTCTTTTTTACCACGATGATTACATGAAAATTGTAGACCGCAGCAATCGGAAGATCCATCTTGATCAATAGATGAATTCCCACCTTTTATATAGTTTAAAAGGTTTTCTTCTATATAATCAAATTCCTTACTAATATTTTTTTTTTTCAAAATTCATAGCAGTTGTTTTTACAAGTAAAACCTTCACTAAAGCGTTTCAGTTTTGCTCTTCTATACCAACAGATAGAAGTCTGTCACTATATTTTGCGCATTTCTAGTTTCTCAAATAATCAGTCTCTTTGTAAAAGGATTTATCTGGTATCCTCAATCCAATACCATTTGCCGTCTTTGTAAATCCATCTTCCTCCCTTTACAGAGGATAATTCCTGTTTTGTCAATATCTCTATTTCCATACATCATTTCCCTTTTTTATGATATTACAAAGGTAAATTACTTTTTTAAGACTATTGTTAACCAAAGTGTAACCTTTCGTGTAACCAAATAAAATTCTTTGGTTACATTTGTACGTAAATCAGATTACCTACGATATGAGAAAAGTTATTTATATAGCAATAGTTGCTGCCGTTGCCATATTTTGCTTGCAGGGATTATGGATTCATAACATGCGTTGCGCCTATATTTCGCAAGCGGTAGGGACAATGGAAAAAGCCATGTCTGTAAGTATAGGAAAAGAAATAGCATTCCGGCGTCACACCTCTCCCTATAAGGACCCGAAACATCCTAAAATTGTTGCTAAAGCGGCGGACGATATGACACCCGAAGAAAGAAATCAGTTGAAAGGGGATACATTGGATTTGGATTTATTAACTCAAAAACATATTGGTTCCAATTTGTCGGAAGTGATTATCCAGTTTGACCAAGACGGTTTCATAGAAGAGGGAAAATATATACTTCTTCCCAAACTGGACAGTATTTTCTCTCAAGAACTGAAGAAAACGGATGTGGTTGCTAACCATTGCATCCTATTATATAATAAGGATACAACGATAATCAACAGCATTGGGACATTGTCCGCTAATAAGCAGAATGTAGAGAGCACACGCCTTTTCCCTATCGGCACAAAAGGTCTACAGTTTATACAGGTTAAAGCGGAAACTTCGCTTTCACCCTTCTTGCGCGAGATGCTTTTTATCTTGGTGGAATCTATCTTGCTGGTGCTCATTATTTTGGGGTGCGTGGTTTATCTAGTCATTTTGATTAGAAAGAAAGACAAATTATTCAAGCAACGTGAAGCCAGTGTGAACGGAACGGTACACGATCTGAAAGCACCTCTGAACAGCGTGATAACCTTTATGGGGTATTTGAAAAAGAAACTGCCGGATGATTCGTTGCAGCAACTGGTGGAGAGGACAATGGGGCAGACGCGTAATCTGGTATGTGATATAGAAGCATTATTGATCACCGCCCGTAGGGATAAGCAGAAAATAGCGTTGCAAAAAGTGGAAGCGGATTTGCTGCAATTAATTGAACGTGCACGGGAAAGTGTTTCTATGCAGTATATGGGAAAACCTCACCAAATAACACTTGACTCGGATGCCGATGAACTCAGATTGAGGCTGGACCCGCTTTACGTGACCAACATCATCCGGAACTTGCTGGAAAATGCCTTGAAATATTCCAATGAAGGGGTCAGTATTGTCATGAAAGTAAGAAAAGAGAAAGGTAAGGTGATATTGGCAGTTGGGGATAATGGTTGGGGTATAGAAAGAAAATACCAAAAGAAAATATTCACGCAGTTTTTCCAGGTGCCACGCGAGCAAGTAGTCCATCAGCATGGCTATGGTGTGGGATTGGCATATACTAAATATATCATGGAAGCGCACGGCGGAAGCATTTCTGTGGAGAGTGAGCCGGGCAAAGGAAGTACTTTTATTTGCAAATTTCCGCTGGAATGAGTTCTTTTGTATATTCAACTACAAAAACGGGGAATGATGAGTAAGGCAAAGGTTCTTTTTATCGATGATGACGTCATGTTAGGCAATATAGTGACAATGGCACTGACGGAGGAAGGGTATGCGGTGCATCAACAAAATTCATTGACCGGAATAAAAGCTGTTGTCAATGAATTCAGGCCTGCCATTATTGTAATGGATGTAGAAATAGGGGTAGAAGACGGGATTGATGTGATGCCGGAACTGTATGCCGTATCTCCTGAAATTCCTATTATTGTCATATCCTCACATACTGAAAGCAATGAGCTGATCAGAGCTCTTCGGAATGGAGCGATAGCCTATCTAAAAAAACCTTTTGAAATAGAGGAGCTGACAGCATATATAGAACGTCATGCCAATACGACTCACAATTTCATTCCAAAGATAAAAATAGCGTCGCTGGAACTGGATACCCAAAATCATATATTGTATCAAGGGGCTCAAAAATTGAAAAGATTAAGTAAGCTGGAATTTGCATTACTTCTGTTACTGGATGAACATCAAGGAGAAATTGTATCTCATGAGGAAATAAGCAGTTTGTGGAAAGGAGCATTGCCAGACCAACATAGCCTTTATAATTTGGTCAGAAAGGTAAGAAAGATTTTATCTGTAGATGACCGTATTGAAATAGTTACCGTAGGTAAAGACGGTTATGCCCTGAAAATAGGAGATGCTGCAACACTTTTTTCAGATTAACCCTTTTTGGGCACAGAAGTCGCTGCCTGACTCTTCGGCACACCGTTTTTCAAGTATTCCTGAATATCGTGTTTCAGCCATTCGTAATGAAAAAGAGTCTTATAGGCAACGTTTCTCCGTAAAACGACTTCTACATTCACCAGACTGTTTTCATAGCCGGTCAGTTCGTTTCTGAACTGTTCGTCGTGTCCGGCCAGACGTCTGATCTCCAGCTCGCGTTCACGGCGCAAAGCCGTACAAACGGGAATCAGCAATTTCATCACCACATTATTCATGATGTGGTGTCCTTGCATATAGAGATAGGTGGTTTGGGGCACCAACCCCAATTTCTTCAGCTCCCCACGCATGCCGTTCACCTTTGCCGTCAAATCGGGGAAATGGTTTTCCAGCGCGTCGAGCTCACGGTTCACCCGCCGTTGCAAGGCGTCAAGGCTGTGTCCGGGATGTTTCAGGTTGATGTCGCGCAAAGCGGTACAATTGTTGAAATCGTACATGGGGAAGGTGTACGTATCCCGTCGGCGATAGAACCAGATGTTCCACAAAAACAGCGGGTAAACGATTTCGGAATAACGGCTCAGATAGGCTTCGAAATCCAGAGTGGGGCGGTCGTTGAGCGTGGCTTGCACGCAGACCTCGTGCAGGCTGGCGGCGTAGCAATGGTAATTCTCGATGGCGTACGCATACGTCTGGAAGATATATTTGTTCCGGTTGATTTTGCGCGAGGTATGAGTGGCCTCCTGCAACAGGAAATCATAATCGCTGTCTACGCAGGCTATCATGCTTTTCCCCAGCTCATCGGTGTTGAGCGTATTCATCAGCACCATTTTCTTGCCTTTCGTCAGCGAAGTGGACGAAGGGAGCATGACCTGAAAGTAATACTCGTCGTTTTCAAACTCTTCGAGCAGGCTTCGCCAGAAAGCGATATCGTCGTAGCTTTCTACGTATGCGATGATCCGCCGGCGCGTCTTCTTGGGGTAGAGCTTATGAGCCGCATGGAAGTAAGAAGAGGTGAGGTTGTCTCGTAATGTGCTTGGCATTTTGCTGATGATTATGGTTAGAGATCGGGGAACAAACTGATGAGTGACCGGCAAGCGATGCCGGGCGAACGGGAAAAATCACCGGAGCCTACGAAACGGGCGGACGGGACGCTCCGGTGATATCGGTCGAAATGTCGCTTACCTCCGTCACCGCGTCGAGCCATCCCTCCATGATGACCGCAGGCGAATGCGTACTCAGAATGATCTGCACATTAGGATTCAGCTCCCGTATCATCGCAATCAGCCGTTGCTGCCATTCGATATGCAGAGAGGCCTCCGGCTCGTCCATGAAAAGCACGCAGTGTTCATTGTCCTGCACGAGCACGGTCAGCAGAATCAGCAGCATCTGTTTCTCGCCCGAAGAGAGCTTATAGGGCAACAGCAACTCATCGTCCTGATAAAAGGCTATGTCGTTCCGGCGGCGGTCGATCTTCTTTCGCGTATAACCGAAGAGTTCATCGATCAAATCCTGGAAACGACGTTTGGGAACCGACAATTCCGCCGCCTTGTTGCGTTGTTCTTCCTCCGGGTCGGCAAGCAGTTCGATCATCCGGTTGCCTACGTTCACCTGATAGTCGAGGTAACGGCGTTGTAGAAGATACAGTTGCCAGTCGAGTTCGGACTTTACATGCTTATCCGCCATCTGTGCCGTAAAATCGCCCATGATGAGCGGGCGGTCGTAACTGCGGATTACATCGTAAGGAATACCGGTAGCCTGCGGATCATCGAAGAAAAGATGCACCCCTTTCTTCGCGTCGCTCTTGAAGTTGCCCGGAAGCTGTTCCAGATAATCGACCGAACGGTTGATGATGGTCGTCTTCCCCACCCCGTTGATGCCGGAAAGGATATTCACATCCGGTCGCAAATCCCATGCGATATCGTATCGTTTCCAGAGTCCGTCTATCTCAATACGCCGGATAAAGTTGGCCTGTTTCTCCATCCTGTTTCATTTTTAAGTACTTACAAATGTAAACAAAAATATTGATTTAACCAGCTTCACGGAAATATACTTGATTGCATCTCCGGAAAAGCACACAGTTCTTCAAAAAAAGGCGGCGGGCTTTGAAAAAAACACGGCGGGCTTTGAAAAAAAGGCGGCGGGCTTTGAAATCAAACACGGCGGACTTTGAAATCAAAGGCGGGCGGGCTTTTGAAAAGGCATATCACGCTGAGCGAGAAGCAATATTGCAACCTTTCCGGTCCATCATCCCGCCGGGAGTTTCGTTGCCTGCCTGCAACAGGAAACCTACTGCCGGAGTTGCCGGAAATACACATCGAGCAAGTCTTTGGCAGCCGCAAACGACGTCAGATTGCCCCGAAGCACCCCTTGTTCCTTCTCCTGTAAGAGCGTTTGAATCCGCTGATCCTGATAAAAGCTATCGCGCAACTGTTCGTTGATGCTTTCGTACATCCAGTACTTGCTTTGCTCATTGCGGCGATATTCGAAGTAACCGTTGTCTTTTACGAAGTCGATATAGTTGTAAATCATATCCCAGACTTCTTTCACGCCGATATTGTAGAATCCCGAATACGTCAGCACCTGCGGCGTCCAGCCCGAATCGGGCATGGGAAAGAGATGAAGCGCGCTGCGGAATTGCGAGGCCGCCAGCTTCGCCCGGTCCAGATTATCGCCGTCGGCCTTGTTGATCACAATACCGTCCGCCATCTCCATGATGCCGCGCTTGATGCCTTGCAACTCATCGCCGGTTCCTGCCAGTTGAATCAGCAGGAAGAAGTCCACCATCGAATGGACAGCAGTTTCGCTCTGCCCCACTCCCACCGTTTCTACGAAAATCTTATCGAATCCGGCAGCTTCGCAAAGCACAATGGTTTCACGCGTCTTACGGGCCACTCCACCCAATGAGCCTGCCGACGGGCTGGGACGGATAAACGATTTCGGGTGTACGGAGAGTTTCTCCATGCGGGTCTTGTCGCCCAAAATACTCCCTTTGCTCCGCTCACTGCTGGGGTCGATGGCAAGCACGGCCAGTTTTCCGCCTTTCGCGAGCACATGCAACCCGAAAACATCGATCGAAGTACTTTTTCCCGCTCCCGGCACTCCGCTGATACCTATGCGAATGGAATTTCCGGAATAAGGCAGACACTTCTCTATTACCTCCTGCGCGATGATCTGATGCTCCGGCTTCACACTCTCTACCAAGGTAACAGCCTGGCTCAACACCGTAACATCTCCTTTTACGATGCCCTCTACGAACTCCGCCACCGATCGCTTACGTCTCTTCGGCTTGCGTTTCAGGTAAGGACTCACGGAAGAGGGTTGTTCGATGCCTTGATTTACAATAAGCCCTTTGTATTCTCCACTATTCTCAGGATGTTCCATAGCTATGCGATTTAACGTTTTATATTAAGTTCCACTTTCGGGCGAAGCGGGTCGTTCGTTATCATCAGAATGCGCAGATGATGCTTCTTGTTCCCCGTGCTTCTCTTGTGAATGGTTACCCTCAATTTCGTACTTCCTCCGGGAGGTATGACCCTCTTCTTCAACACTACTTCCACCGACGAGTTGAAGACTTGCAGCTTGCTGATGACCAACGGTTTTTTACCCGCATTGGAAATCAGAATATCCCTGCCGGCTTTTTCCTTTCTCATCAACGGAACGCTTAAATCGATATCCGTCTCGGAAAGACGGATGGCGGGAGCATTCAGCGAGTCCTTCTTCGACAGATGGGCAAAAGGCGGAAGCAGAATAGCCGATACGGGTATTTCGTTCTCCTCGCTCACCTTATCGCCGGCAAAGCGGGAAAGGTAGACAGACGTCTGCGTAAGCCCGTAGTCTTTCAGCCGTTGAGTATCGAGAGTGACCTTGACTGTTCCTTTCTTTCCTTTCAACAGTACGGCGGGTTCTTTTTCTACTTTCAGATAGGGAGGGAGATGCATCAGCACAGGTTCGTAAGGACGGTCGGACAGATTGACCACGCTTAACGTAATGACGGGGTTCTCTCCGCGATAAGAGTCGGGGAAAGCCAACTCCTCTTTGTCGATACGTATTTTCCCAATCGCATACGGATGTTGTTGCGTATAGTCTTTCACCTCCTGCACCACCTCGCCCGTAAATTTCAGATAAACCAAATGCGGCTGGGCATTACTGTATATTCCTACCGTCTTCTCAAAATGCCCCAAAGCTTTAGCGTCGAAAGAAGCCTTCACTACCCCTTTTCCTTTGGGCGGAATAGGTTCTTTGGTCCACTCGGCTACCGAACATGCGCAAGAAGTCGTCACGTTTGTCAGCACCAGCGGCTTATCTCCCGTATTCGTAATCGTATACTCCACCGTCACCGGGCGTTTCCATTCTATTTGCCCGAAATGGTGCGTCTCTTTGTTCGAAGAGATACGGGGTTGGGCAAAAGCAGTCAGAGAAATGGCAGACAGAGAAAATATAGCAAATAAAATACGTTTCATGCAGTATAGTTTAATTATATCGACAAATGTAGAGTTTTTCACCGAGAAAAAGAACGAATGAAAAGGAATATTAACGTAGCATTCGAACAAGTCCGAAGCTCGATTCGGGCTTTCGCGCAAATAAAGAAACTCCGCAAATAGTTCTTACAAGATATTTTCCAATACCGATGCAATCACTTTTGCGGAGTTTCTGATGTCTGTACAATACGTTCTTTCTAACTTACTCCGTACATTCTTTTAATTTATAGTCAGTACTATTATCTCCCTCCACTTCGCGTTGGGGGTTAATATAGTAATTAAGCCTCCAACCACCGAAACGCTTCGGTACACAGGTGTTTTTATCGAATTTATTATACTTCATTTTTAAGTTTGTCAGCTTAGGCAGGCTTAAAAAGCTCGCAGGGAATTCTCCTTCGAAACGATTGAAATCCATATCGAGCCAAACGAGAGACTTAAGAGCGGATATATCGGGGAATTCACCGCTAAACCGATTGGATGTTATATAGATATGTGTCAATTTAGTCAGCCTGTTTATGGCGGCAGGTAATGGGCCTGATAGTTTATTGCGTTGCAACTTGATTTTAATCACCTCAGTCAACCAACCGATCTCGTTCGGCAATGAACCTTCCATATTATAATCCAACAATGAAAGGTCGACCACACGAAGCTCTCCATTCACATGATCAAAGAACACTCCCGGCCAATTTTCATCGGACAGTGGCATCTCCAACTTCCAGGGATAAGTCCAATGTTCGCCTCCCGTAGCCTCATAGAGAGCCACCAACGCCAGACTGTCTTTCATCCGTCCGGCAGGAATCTTCTTTTGTTCGACGGTAAGCATATCCGTTTTGCCGGTTTGGACGAGAGAACGAACGGTCAGAACAGCCTTGCGTTCCGCATCAGTGGAACCCGCCTTTACAAACACAACCGCATCGCCTTCATATTCCAGCTTATCTATCTGCAACCATTCCGGCTTGCCTTCAATCTTCCACTTCCCGTCTCCCTTTACAGTGAAAGCGAATGTGGACGCTTCATCATCGAGCAATACTTTCTTGCTTCCGGGAGAAACAATGTTAAGAACCAACGGACGACCGTCTTGCATAATCTCGATGCTGTCTTTCAATGTGGGGTACTCCACAGATTGGGCATACACATACATGGAACGTGCCTCCACGCTTTCGTTCTTGCTGACAATCAACATTCCGCTACCGTCTTTCTCACCGCGTTTGGTCAACACCGTGCTCCAATTGTCGGCGTTCTTCGTGTATACGCGCCAAGAGGTGGAGCTTGATATATCGAACGACACTTCAGTGTATTCTTCCCCGGTGAGAGGTTTTTCCAAAGCTTTCGACCGTATTTCGATGGCATATCCCTTCGGAATGAAATTCACGGCACACTGCTGCCTGACGACCAGCGTATCGCTCTTTCTCTGCCCCACAGTGTTATACACTACGATCTTTCCTTCGCGGGCATCGCCTGCATTCGCCTCCATACGGAAACGCAGAGTGTCGTTGAACTCGCCTTTTTCTGTGCTGCAAGTCAGCCATTCCGATAAACTGGCAACCTTCCAGCGGGCATTAGACCGAAGCAATCCGTATCCTTCCTGAGCGTCGGGGGTAAACATTCCCTCATCTTCCGCAGAGGCTTCGAGTTTCACAAAAGGTTCTTTCGCCCCGAACAAATATTCGTTCTTCTCGCTACATGCGACCGCAACCGACAATGCCATGCAGGCCGCAACTGTTTTTATGCTTTTCTTCATCATAACCTTCCGATTCTTATTGAATTACTTTTTCCAAAACAATATCTTTCAAGACGTAGTAGAAAACGGGCTGTTTCTTTTTATCAAGAGTGACTCCCGCCAAAGCATCTTTCATGAAAACCAGTTTTTTCCCTCCGGACACTCTGATACGGATAGGAGTCTGTTCGGCATATCCATCGGGGGTGATGCTGATGGTAAACCCTTCGCCTTTTCCATAATCGCCGATTTTTTGCATTACGGGCATCTGTATGTTGCCGCTTTCATCGACTTCAATATACAGATCGTCTGCCAACGACAATGGGAAAACCTCCTGACCTTTAACCAAAATCAGATTACGGAGTACATACCGCTGAGGATTTTGCGCATCCTGCACTATCTCTACAGTGCCGGGCTCTGTCTTCAGCAAATCTCCCGATTTGAAATCTTTCGCTGTAAGCGTATATTTACCCGGTAACTCGAAAGGTTTCATATCATCGCTGATAATATAAACTTTAACGGTCGATACGACAGATTGCACTTCAGGAGTCTCTACCTTCAAAGTAACTGTAAAATCTTTCTTGTCTTCTGTGACTTCTTTGTTATCAATCATCCGGATACGAAGCAACAAGGTTCCGCACCGCTCGAATATCAGCTCTTTGTCGAGCAATTCATAATCTGTGCCTGCAACAGCGCTCCCGTCTGCGGCCTCAATTTTCACAGAGACCGAAAGAGGAAGATCGTTGCGCACCCCCGATAGAACGACCGGCAGCTCCAATAGCCCCGAATTTTCTCCGACATCCACGCTGCTCCTGGAGAAATCGACACGAAGCGAGGCGTAGTCTACTCTGTCCGATTCACTGCAACCGAACAAGAATAACAATATCCATAATTTATATATGATCTGTTTCATGAAGTTATTTTCTTTTTTCTTAAACAACATTTATCTGTCTACATCTTTCTGGGTATAGGGATACAGCGTAAAGAAACTTCCGGTAATATCCTCCTCGTCCACTACCTTTATAGTGGGATTATTCGTATTAGCACCCTGCGCATACAACCCCCATCCCTTTTCATGCAAGAGCTGATACAGCATCGGCATGGCAGCTTTCGCTTTCGCACGGGCATATTCTTCTCCTTTTTCTTTATAAGCATCCAGAAAAGCCTGTTCGATAGATCCGGTCAATGAAATCACCCATTTTCTGTCGGCTGTAGTTTCATAGTCTACCGGAATACGTACAAATGTCGGATTGGAGCCGTACAAATCTTTGCCGGAATAGCTCGGATCGGTATCGGCATAAATCAGAGTGAGCTCTTTCTCATATTTGAACGGTACCTTTCCCATGTCTTTATCGATGTTTTTGGCAAAGTAGATGACATTGAGATGTTGTTCTTCCGAAGCATAAGGAGGACGAAGGTCATCGAACAGCTTTTTCAGGTTGCGTCCGATCGGATCGCCCGTGGCATGGTACACTTCGATTCCCAGATACACTTTATCGAACGTGTCGAACGCCATCCGCTGAACCGCCGCTCCCTTATCGGTATACTCCAGTGTCAGTTCCGGATGGGCGGCTTCTACGATTGTTTTTTCCGCAGGATCTACCAGAAAATGCTGAATCGTACCTACTTCCTTTATTTTCAAAGGAGATACCAGACTGAACCCGGTGGGGGTAATATAAAAAGGAAGTATGGCGAACTCGCTCTTCAGCCCATCGCTGTAACGATAGAGTACAACTCTCGAATCGGCATCTACAAAGAACAAACTTTCCAAAAAGTTTCCTTTATAAAGCAAACGCTGGTATTTTCCTTGCGTCGGGTCGTAACCGATTGCTTTCTTCACTTCCGCAATTCCTTCGAGTGTCCAGTCTTTCTCTGTAGCCGGCTCGAATACATAGGTGATAATCTCGGATTGCCTCTTGCCGATGCCCATGTTCGACTTTCCTTTCATATAAAGCTTGCCGTCATGGAATTTCTCGAAAATAAACTGAGTCTCCGGACCGGCATACCTGTCCGGGCGACCGTCTCCGTTGGTATCTATCACAAATTCGTTCCACGCGGAGAATTGGGAGAAAGATTCAAAAATCAGTTCCGGATTCTGAATATAATCCACACGATAAGTGATTGTCTCATCGAATTTCACTCCTTTACGGTAATAATAATCCACCGGATCACATTTCAAAGTCACTTCTCCCTTCTCGTCGAATTTCATAAGAACAAGCCAGCGTCCCACCGAACTGCCGGTTCCGAAATAGGTTTTCCAACCGTGCGGTGCGTCCAGCAGTATCTTTTTATATTCCGCTTTCACGGCAGCTACCCGTTGTTCGGGTGTCTGGTCGAATATATCTTTCACCGAATCACTCGAACAGGCATAACAGCAAGCCAATACGAGGATAACTATAATTTTCTTCATTGCATTCATTCGTTTATTTCATATTTGACTGGTTCAACCGTTGAAGTATTATCTCTCTCAAATGCTCGAGATTGATCGAGAAGTTGCTTTGGTAGTACTCCTTCACAAGCGTAAGCTTCTTGTCGATCCACGTTTTTCCTTCGTTCAGAAATGGTCTGGAAAGGTCATTCTGTAAATAAGTCGTTTCAAAATCCACCGGATCGGTCAGCAAATAAATAGAGACCAGCTCCGCAAAATCTTCGAATTCGGTAGAAGTTCCGTAAGGAGTCAGCATTCCTTTCATGATGGCCCGGTTCTGGGCAACGGAATCGACCTGATGTTGCGTGGGAGATTGCACACCGGCAGCTCCCAACTCCTGCTGCGCGTGCACATACATATCCTGCCATGCCCGGCCTGTATAGTTGTTTTCGGTCACTTTATTAAAGCCCACCGGCAAATTATATTTCTGATGAATGATATGCGAAAACTCATGATGAATGGTATGAAGCTGTTGAATCACCCAATCTTTCCTTGACAAATCGAAATAATTCAATTCGGTAAGCGTAATCCGCACACCGGCATCGGCATATCCTAACGTACGCGTTCCGTCGGCATTACGAAGTTCGGAACCCACAAGAACGATTTCGGGAGGGAAATGATCGCGGATAAAATCTGCGCTCGCTTTCGATTCCAGAATGAAAGGCTCGATCCAAAACCGGCGGAGCATCTCTCCCGTAGGTACAACAACCTTTCGCATGGCAGGCGCCACAATATAACTGATGTCGACATACCTGTCCACCCATTTCCAACGAATGGCACAACGATACTTGTCTTGAAAATTCTCCTGAAAATATACATCGATTTCATCTGTAGACAAATCTACTTTCTCAGATACATAAGCTTTGTTTTCATCATCCTGGCAAGACGAGAACAAACATAGGCCAAATAGTATATATATAAGTTTTTTCATAACTACAATTTAATTATAAGTCACTAAATGTTCTTTCGGTTCGGGAGAGTCTTCTCTCACATTAGGCTGCAAACCTCCGTGAGTAATGGCTGTTTGCGGAATTTGCAATACTTTACGCGGATCGTTGGGCATCAATGTATTCACAGTTCCTTCCATATCCACATGAACCACGGGCAAGTAATGACGGCGAATATCGAACCAACGCAATCCTTCCTCTACGAATTCACGGCGACGTTCATCCAACACCATTTTCATGCGCAAGGCGTTTTCATCCAAATCCTGAAATGTTTTTTTATAACCGTTATAAAGAGTAACATAATCAATCGTTCCGCCATATACAGCGTTCAGATAGGCTCCGAACTGGCTTTCGAATTCCGTCTTCTTTTCGTTTCCCATCATGACCCATGCTTCCAGACGGTTGAAGAAAACTTCCTCGCCTCTCAGGGCGACTTCAACGGTATAAGGAAATCCGGACGAAGAGGTAATGGATGTGCGGCGTATCAAATCGCGTTGAAATTTGGGAAGGAACGATGTGGTACTTCCGTTGCCATAACTATAGCTTACGGAAAAACGTTTGTCGTTTTTAGAAATCACCATGCTTTGATATACATCCTGATTGAAACGGTAACCGGTATAAGCCTTATACCCGTATAAAACGTCTTTGCGAATCAGCAACAAATTCGACATCAAAGCCGGATCGGTAAATTTACGTGCAATTACTTCGCTGCTCGCACCGGTATATACCTGGCTATAGTCGCGAATAAACTGTGGGTTATATCCATGCCCCAAAAGCTCGGTGGCATATTTCTCTGCTTTCGGATAATCTTTCTTGAACAAGAAGAAACGGGAAGCGAAAGCCAGAATAGCCGATCTGTTGAAATGATACTTACCGGAATTTTTCAAGAATCTGTCCGATGCCAAGTCAATGGCTTCCAACAAATCTTTTTCGATAAAATCATATACTTCCTGTACGCTGCTTCGTTTATACTGAGCCAGCAAGGTTACTTCCGCCTTCTCCATGATTACCACTCCGGGATCGGTAGCTGCTGTCTGAGGGTCGTATGTTTTGGCAAAAACATTCACCAGCATGAAGTGGGCGAACGCGCGGCAGGCGAGCGCCTCACCCCGAATAGCATTCCGACGTTCGGTATTTTTCTCGGAAATCTCTTTCAGTGCCAGCAATGCCTGATTGGCATGCGCTATCGCATTGTAATGAGAGCTCCAATAGAAAGAAGGAGTATCCTGCCCTTCGAGCTCCACATTCTGCCAACGGTAAGCTTGTGTCATATCGAGACGTTGGACATTCTTGGGATCGGCGCCTACATTATCGCTCATCCACTCCATAAATACGCCGCTTCCGTTAGGATAAGCGTTTGTCAGCAGTTCGGCTACTTTCTCATAACTATCCAAACGCAGCCGGTTGTCGGGCGTTTCGTCCAGGAAAGAGTCGCACGAAGCGCAAACTCCCAGCGCAAACAGCCCTATAATAATATTAGTAAACAGATTTCTCATATACTTGCGAATTAAAAGTTTAGACCTACAGTAAATGTATACATTTTAGAAACGGGCAGAGAAACACCGCCTGACAAATAGAATTCCGGATCGATTCCGTTGAGTTTGCTGTCGGAATAAAGCAACAGTAAGTTGGTTGCCTGAAACGACAGGTTGGCGCTGTTGATAAACGTACCTTTCAACCAGCTGTGTGGCAACGAATAACCTACAGTCAGGTCTTTCAAACGAATAAAGTCGCCTTTTGCCACCCGCTCGGTACTCTTGTTGTACATCTGATAAGTCTGTTTCCCTTCAATACGTTTGTAAGTCCGTTTATCCAAAATGGCAGGGATTGAAGTGAGCTGCTCGTCTCCTTTGATTCTCCAACGGTTCTTTAGCTCTTTCGGGAAAGCGGAGTAGTCGTTGTATGACGGATAGAACGCATCGTCCAATCGGATGACATTGCCCCATTTATACACCAATCCCAATGACATGTTCCAATTGCGGTAACGGAATGTGTTTGTCAATCCTCCGTAACTTTTCGGTTCCAACGGACCTTCGTACTTCAATACTTTGTCGATGTCCGAACGCGACTGCAGATTCATGTCATACACGATTTCATTGTTTTCGCCGTAGAATGTCGGGATACCGTCTTGATCCAATCCGGCAAAGCGAATGGAGAACAAGCCTCGCTGCGGATAGCCCAACATGGCTACACCCGTATTCGAAATAGCGGAAGATATTCTTGAAAAGTTGTTCAGCTTGGTAATCTCACTCTTATGGAAGTTGAGATTCAAGCTGCTTTTCCATTCAAAATCTTTCGTGGCAATATTGAGTGTACTTACGGCAAACTCGAATCCGCGTGACTTCATGTTACCGATATTTCCCAGTTTGATAGCCTGACCGCCTACTCCTGAAGTATATACAAAGTCGATCAAATCTATCGATTTACGACGATAGTGAGCCACATCCAACATGATCCGGTTTTTGAAAAGGGCCATCTCAAAGCCTAAATTCAATTCATACATTTTTTCCCATGTCAGATCTTTATTCTGTAGACTTTCGATAGTGTTGTATACCTCGTTGTCGGTAGGACGGAGCGTTTGCTTCGCATAAATCGTCAGCTCGGCACTCGTAGCCGGACCCATGATACCGTTATACCCATAAGATATTTTCGGTTTCAACAAACTGATCACTTTCGAATCCTTGAGGAACGATTCTTCGTGCATATTCCATGCAGCGCTCACATTCCACGAAGGCAAATAACGGGCATCGCGCGAACTGCCCAACTGGTTCGAACCGTCGTAACGGAAGCCGCCGTTGAATATATATTTTCCGGCATACGAATAAGCCACATTCATGAACGATGAAATTCTGCGGTCGCGACTTTCGCGATATGCGTAATATACATCTCCCTGTTGTTTCAGGTAATCCATTACATCCGGGTGAGTGGAAACCACACCGCCTTTATCCCACAGATATCCCCAACCGTCGTTGGCTCTGAGCTTACGCTCCACACTGTTTATCTCGAATCCGGCAAACACGTTGGCAACATGATCCATACTGATTTTCGGAGAAAAATCTGCGGTCGCTCTCATATACGCATGGCGCATGTCCGACTCTTCGGTATTGTAGAAACCGCCTTCGGGCAAAACGCTGTATGGATTGGCCGTCGGCAACTTGGGATTGCGGAACAGGAAACGGTTGGCGTCGATAATCGATTGCGAATAGTCCGCCCTGTAGGCTTCCGCCTGATTCGAGAACTCATGAATCTTATGTTCCTTCAACGTATTGGCAGCACGATACTGGAACGATCCCATCAACGTCAGGCTTTTGAACGGGTTGTATTCCAAATCCATCTGTGCGGTGATGTCGCGAACGGTCAGATCTACAAAATTGTGTTCCAATTCATGAAGGATATTGAAGTTGGTATAGCTCCGGCGGAAGAACTCCCGATTGCCGTTCTCATCATACGCTCTCATGCTACGGCTGGTATTCAACGCATAGTTGAAAGGATTGATATCGAAATCGCGTGTAAACTCACCGGTTATCGCGTCAAAGTTCCGGTCTTTCGTTCCCGGTACACGTTGATCACGAATATTTGTCGAAAGCTTCAAGCCCACATTAAACACTTTCGAAAGATTGAACTTTCCTCTCAATGAAGCCGTATAGCGTTTCACCTTATCCGAAGTGACAGCCATACCGTTATCGTCGTAGTAACTCAACGAAGCATAATAAGTCGTCTTCTCACCACCGCCGGACAGGCTCAAAGAGTGCTGGTTCACCAACGAATGATGGAACAAAGTATTGAACCAGTCGGTATTACTGTTGGCATAACCCGAGAGAAAATCCTCGTTCAACGTACCGTTCGGCCCCCAGTTAATATTTCCTTTGGTTATCTCGTCGAACATTTTCCCCATGGCTCCGAAGTTCTCGCTAC
The DNA here is from genome assembly GCF_000428105.1 of Bacteroides pyogenes DSM 20611 = JCM 6294. Lineage (GTDB taxonomy): Bacteria > Bacteroidota > Bacteroidia > Bacteroidales > Bacteroidaceae > Bacteroides > Bacteroides pyogenes. Next base: position 23,123 of record NZ_ATZH01000044.1, read on the forward strand.
GCGCTACCGTGGTGATATCGATCCATCCTTTGTTCACCAGCTCCTTGTAAATATACATCTCGTCGCTCGACTCCATGATGTTGAAGTCACCGTATCTCGGGCGCCCTTTTAACGCCAAACTTCCTGTATAGTTGACCGACAGTTTGTCTTTCTTACCTTGTTTGGTCGTAATAACAATCACACCGTTCATGGCCTGCGCGCCATACAATGAAGTAGCCGACACGTCTTTCAATATTTCGAAGCTGCTGATATCCTCCGGATTCAATCCTGCCACGCCTGAGCTCAACAAGGTAGAAAGATTACCCGAAGTAAGTTCCTCAGCGCTCACCGACATCAAGTCTTCCAGCACTACGCCGTCGACAACCCACAAGGGTTTATTGGTTCCGTTGATCGAAGAATTTCCGCGAATGGTCAATATCGGACTGGCTCCGAAAGAGCCCGACACATTTGTTATCTGCACTCCCGAAACCTTACCCTGCAGTGAGCTCGTCAAATCGGGGGTTCCTTTCAGAATCGTTTCATCGGCATTTATTTTGCTGGCAGAACCCGTAAACATTTTACGGTTGATTTTTTGATAACCGGTTACCACCACATCTCCCAGACTGATGGCATTATCTTTCATTACCACTTGCATAGTTTTCGTCCCGATACGTCGTTCTACCGTCTCCAAGCCGACATACGAAATTATCACCACATCATTCAGAGAAGCATCGAGCCTGAAGTTTCCGTCGATATCGGTAATCGTTCCCTGCGTAGTTCCTTTCAGTTTCACTGCCGCTCCGATTACAGGTACGCCTTGCTCGTCGACAACCGTTCCTTTTATTTCCGTTTTTGTTTCTTTCGAAGGCTGAGACTGGGGAGACAATATGATTGTCATATCTTTCAACCTGTAAGAAAGGCCTGCCTGCGGAAGATATTCGTCCAATACCTCCTTCAGTTCCTTGTCCCGACATGCGTAACTCAACCGTTTCGACATGTCTATCAAGTCCTTTCTGTACAAGAACTTATACTTAACTTGTTGCTCCACTGCCCGAAAAAAGCTTTCGATAGAAGCCTGTTCCAGATTTAGCGTAATCCGACTGCCCTTTTGCTGCGCATTTACCACTTGTAAATGGCAAAGAAAGAGCAAAACGCATGCTAAACTTCTTAAAGAAAAGAATGATCGTTTATCCATACTTCACCTTGGTTTTTATATTAATTATGTCTCAAAAAAACTCAAAGAATTTTGTAGAAAACCATTTGGCTTCCTTATCAACTATACCTATTATTTTTCTGTGCTTTTCTACAGATTCGAAAATATCCGCCACATTTCACTAAAATCCTCTTACTTCCTGACGAGGATTTCTTGGCCTTTGCGATCGATATGTATCAAACCGCTTTCTTCGATCATCCGGATGATCTCATCCAACTGTTCATATTGTTTGAACGCACCGGTAAACGGCAACTCTTTCAGCGAAGGCTCTTCGTAGGCAATTGTGACATCATACAATCTGCCTAATATATTCATCAGTTCCTCCAACCGTTTGTTCTTGAATGTGATTACTTCATCTACCCATGCCGTATATTCGTATGTATCTACATTTACCACTGTCAGCCGGTCGTCATTCACGCGGCATTGCTGTCCGGGGGTCAATTCGACCGACTGGCTGCCGAGTGAGTATCTGATTTTACCGCGCACCAGCGTAATCATAGGTGTCTCATCATCGTAGCAATGCACATTAAACGCAGTACCCAATACCCTGACCACTCCATGTTCGGTATTAACTATGAACGGATGAGCTTTGTCTTCGGTCACTTCGAACAAGAGTTCTCCTTTGACAGACACCATACGGTCAGGGCCATCGAACCGGTTAGGGAATGTTATTTCCGAATCCGAATTGAGCCATACTTTCGTCCCGTCGCTCAGTTGCATCTTGAATTGTTTTCCCCTGAGTATTTTAAGTGTGTTGTATACGACCTCAGGAGAATTATCCTTTTCTTCTGTAATCAATTGTTCTCCTTGTTTGATCGCTTCCGCTGAAACCGTCATCACACTCTTCGACTGATTCATCGGAATGCGTTTTCCATCCGCAGTCAACAATAATGCGTCAGCCTGCGTTTCATTGATTTCAGGTAAATTGTCATCCATCAAACGCTCGGTATATATCCGGTTTTGCAACGCTCTTCTTTCCATTATCCAATAAAAAAAGAACGAAGAGAGCCCCACCAAAGCAACTAATGCCGCAGCTACAGACCAACGCTTTAAGAATATGATTTTCTTTCCGGATTTTTGTTTTCCGGTATTTGTCCATTTCTCATACGCCTCTTCCGCCTCCATACGATCTTTTTCGGGATCGAACGATGCAAGAAACTCCGGTCGCTCGTATTTCTCAAGCAACTCTCTGTATCGAGGCGAATCCGCCAGCCACCGTTCCAGCTCTTTCTGCTCTTCGGACGTTATAATACCCAAGATTTTTTTTCGAATTAGCTCGGATACAATAATCATTCGGTTGTTTCCCATTTCTGACACTAAAGATTATCGTTTTATTAACAAGACAATTAAAAAAAGAAAAAGTGGCGCAAGAATTGAAAAAAAACATCTTTTTCTTTCTTTTTCATACATTTTCTACCTTGACTCATATTTCTTTCAAATTCATCGGAAGAAACATTGCTCAAAAGAAAATTATTGTAACTTTGCCCCTCCATATAGAATAATGTAAATTTAACCAAGTAACAAAAAATATTAAAAGCGCATTTTCAACCAATGAGTCAAGCACATCAAGACGAATGGATCATCACACAACTTACCACGAACTTTGACGAAGGTTTCCGTTTGATGTTTCTTGCATACTATGCTCCCTTAAAGCGAATTGCCGGGAAAATAGTAGGTTCAGGCTTTGCAGAAGATGCCGTACAGGATATTTTTACCAAAATATGGTCGAATAAAGTGTGTTTCGACAATGTCAATTCCCTTAAGTCTTATCTATATACAAGCATACAGAACCAGTGCCTTAATGTTCTCCGTAAAAACGGACTGCTGGAAAATTATAAAGAAGCGCTGCAGAATGAATATTGGGAAGAAGCCATTCTTGACGAGGAAGTCTTCATGCGATTGTACGAAGCCATCGACCTGCTTCCGGAACATTATAGAGAAGCGATGATTAAGACATTGCAAGGAGAGTCCATTGCCAAAATAGCCTCATCGATGAACGCTACTGAAGATACGATTAAAGCTTACAAGCGAAGGGCCAAGCAATTGCTGAAGAAACAGCTGTGCGACCTTTCCCTTATATACAAATAATATACGACAAGGCGGAGGTGTGTCAAAATGCACACCTCTTTTTTTATGCACAAAGCCCCGACTTTCACAAGCCGGGGCTTTGTTATTACCTAAAGATTTTGTATCTTTAAGCATAACTTTTTATACTATGACAAAGATACATTTTCGTCCTTACAATCCCAACCAAACAGTGCTTTTTCCTCAAAGAATTGACGAGGATATTGCAGAGAACGATCCGGTGCGCATGGTTGACGCACTGGTTGAGAGCCTGAATCTTGAAAGTTTCAGAAAGTTGT
>NZ_ATZH01000045.1 GCF_000428105.1 Bacteroides pyogenes DSM 20611 = JCM 6294
TTTTTCACTAAGCCATAAACAAGCAAGAAAATAAGATAGATGCTAAAGATTCCCAAAGCATAGTATGCTTTATACCTGATATTTACCTTTATATTTTTCATGTAGTGATTCTTTTATGATTTTACCCCAAAAACATAGTTGATATTTATTCTTTTTCTAATCTATAACCTTTATTTTTTATAGTTTCAATAATCAACCCTTTTCCGTCAATTTTCTTTCTCAAAGAGCTAATTATATTTCGTAAAGCTTCTTCCATAAGTGTGTCTTGCCATACTTTTTGCAGAATATCTTCTAAGGAAACGGTTTCAGACAGGTGGGCAGCTAAAAGGGTTAGAACTTCATTTTCTTTATTTGACAAATGCTCTTTTTTATTTCCAAAGCGAATGATACGCTCGTTTGGAATGAAAGTGCACTCGCCAAATTGATATTGTTTGTCAACGGTTTCCGACATTTTTAGTGCAGCCTTCACGTGTGCGTCTATTTCGGAAATAGCCAATGGTTTTTTCAAAAAGAAATTTGCACCTATTTCTAATCCTTCCACCACATCGGCGGGCGATTTGCTTTCGCCACTCATAAAAATAATGGGAACGACTTTATTCGTAGAGCGGATGTGGCGGGCAACGCTTTTACCGTCAGTTATACCATCTAAATTTATGTCTAACAACAGAATATCTACGACTTGACTATCGAACAGTTCGATTGTTTTTTCGCCAGTGGTGGCGGTAAGTACCGTAAATCCGTTTTGTTCAAAATGCCATTCAACAGCATAAGCAAAATCTACATTATTCTCTGCTATGAGTATTGTATTCATATTCAATTTGTTTTTAGTGGGATGGTTATCAAAAACTTACTGCCTTTTTCTTTCACGCTTGCTACACTTACATGACCATTGTGCAATTCGGCGACCCATCTAACATAGCTCAATCCCAAACCAAAGCCGTATTTTTTCTGAGCCGAGTTTCCACGATAGTATTTTGTGAAAATATGGGGCAAATCAGCCTTATTTATTCCAAAACCATTGTCGGATACAATGATATTAAAAAAAACTCCGTCAATCTCCGTAGATAGATTTATTGCAACTTCGTCGCCCGAATATTTAGCGGCGTTTTCTACCAAGTTTTTTATGGCGTTCGGTAAATGTACATGGTCAAACGCTAGATTGAATGTTTCGGGTGTAAATTTCGTGTTGAACCGTATAGGTTTATTTGCCAGAATAGTTGTATTTTCAATAATTTCGTTGATAAATTCCACTAAATTTCCCAGTTGCCAATTAGCTTCTTGCTGTGTGTTTTCGGAAAAGGAGCGCTCTACAAGCGAATTTATCAGTTGGTTTAAGTTGCTTAAATTCCCCTTAATCCTGCCAATTACTTCGTTTCGTCGTTTGGCGTTTTGCGAAAAAGTTTCGTTTTCCACTAACTCTGTCATTGACAATGCGCTTTGTAGTGGATTTCGCAGTTCGTGAACTACACTATCCGTAAAGTCTTGGCGGATTTGTTCGATTTTCTTCTGCTTAAAAATAATCTTCAACTGATATACTAATGCCACGACGACCGCGATAAGCATCAATCCGGATAAGGCAATGTAGAAAAACATCTTTTGAAAAATAAAACGAACAGGACTACTGAAATAGACTTGCGCTTCTCTTTGATTGTCTATTTCTTTTCGGTCTGTAAAGCGTTGATATTTCAACCTGTTGATATCTGCTGTTTGTGCAATTACAGAGTCTGCTTCTATAGAGTAAACAATTATTGCATACTCTGTTTGCAAATCATCGTTGATTAAAAAAGAATTATAGATACTATCTAACTCATTAATGTCCAGCTTCTCACCTGAAATAGCTAAACCTGTTACTTTGTACATTAATTTATCGAAAGATAGCTGGTCAGATTTATATTTTAGTTTTATATCTGTGGTACTTTCCTTCTTATCTTCGGGATTAAACTCAATACTGAATTTATTCTCTAAATTCCTGAGTTTTGATGTCCTGTACGTTTCTACCGCTAGCTCAAATTTCCCTTCGAGCATAGTATCAAGTATTTCGGATAGATATTTATACTGCTGAATCAAACTGAAAATTTGAAAAAAAACAACAATTATTACGGATGCGATAACAAGCCAGCGTAAAAGTAGATTTTTCTCAGATATTTTTTTGTGATGTTTCATAGTTGAAAATAATACAATTATAGCTACAAAGATAACAAAAATGCCTAATAGAGCTATTTTTAGGGGAATAAAAGTTATGTTACTATGTGCCAATTTACTCTATATAATGACAGTGTGATGTTATCGTGATATTGCTGTTATAGGCATTTGCTGAAAGTGGCTATACTTTTGCAACGTCAAAACAAAGAAAGGACGTCGTCTTTGTTTTGACGAATCAATTAAATTATAAATTTTCAAATAGTAAAAAATGGATAAATTATTTTTAGCAAATGATGTTCTAACATCAGAAATGGAGGAATTGTTTGGTGGTAAAAAGGTTACCATCGTGGTTATCAGAACGAATTCTGATGGAACAAAAACAGAAGTTAGATTAGAATACGAAGTTTAACTCTACTAAAATTACTCTTTGCTATATAGCAAAGAGTAATTTTCTTATTTCTTTTTATTAAACATTAAGTTATTGACAATGAGATATTATAACTTGATCATAATTTTAATGATTCCCATCTCTACATTTTCGCAGATTTCTTTATATACAATTTCCGGAAAAGTGTTAGATGAGAAAAATAATACCCTTCCTTTTGCCAACGTAGCTGTTTATAATTCAGATAAAAGTTTGCAAAATGGCGTCATTACGCTAGACGATGGTAGTTTCACTATTGAAAACTTAACAGCTGGAACATATACGCTTTCCATTTCATTTGTGGGATATACAACGCACAATGAAACGATAGAATTACAGCAATCGAGGGAGTTGCTGGAAATAAAACTAAAAGAGGATGCTTTAAGCTTGCAGACTGTGCAGGTTATGGGTTATCGTAAATTAATTAAAAGTGATAATGGAAAAACAACGCTCAATGTTGAAGGCTCTATGCTTGGTTCAATGCCATCTGCGACAATGATTATGTCTTTCGTGCCGGGTGTAGCGTTACAAGGAGAGAAAGTGGAAGTTATAGGCAAAGGTACACCGATTATTTTTATTGATGGACGTGAAGTGAAAAATCAGAGTCAAATTTCCACTCTGCAACCCGAAAGAATCAAGAGCATTACGGTAGATAGAAATCCGTCAGCAAAATATGATGCACGCTACGCTAGTGTGATATTGATAGAAACTATTCCGACAAAAAAACAGGAGTTTTCGGCACAACTTGTTCACGGTTCTGCAATGGGAAATCGTTATAGCCACACAGAGCGAATAAATATTAATCATTCCACTGGAAAATGGACGAATTATTTGTCATACCGATACAAAAATGAGCAAGGGAAAGAAGGCGTAGAGGTGTTTCAAAACGTTTGGCAAAATAACATTTCTCAAAAAAATAGTTATGATGCCAATTTGATACAAAAACAACATTTAAATAGAATAACATTTGGAAGTAACTTAAAAATCAATGAAAAACACAGTGTCGATTTACAATATTTGCTGAACAAAGACAAAGGTAATTTTGAAGTGCAAGGCACTGAATCCTTGTCAGGATTAATTAACTCACATTATTCTGTAAAAAGAAAAGGAAATGACTATAGTTTAAAGCACAACGTTAATTTCAACTATCGTTGGCAAATAGACAGTTTGAGTACTTTCAATTTTTTTACCGATTATGCACATATTGGTAACAAAGATGTTGAGTTTGTAAAAAACATCGTTCAAAATACAAACGTTACCGAAAGATACGTGTTGAACAACCACTCTGCGTTCAATACTTACGCTTTGCGTGCAGAATACGGCACAAAACTGTTTGGCAGTTTCGATTTTAATGGGGGAGTAAGCTTTTCTGAAATCCAAAGCAATACTCATTCAATTATTGACAATCTGCAACAAGAGAATACCGATAATCATTCACAACTAACCGAATATACAATTTCAGCATATAGTACGTTGGGAAAACAAATCAATCGTTTGTCTGCAGAAATAGGTTTGCGTGGCGAACAAAACAGAAGTGATTATTTGAAAAACGGGCAATCCGTTTTTGGAGAAACTCGTGTTCTTACAAATTTCTTTCCTTCTCTGGCGGTTTCGTATCGTGCATCGGACAATGCTCGATTGAGTTTTAATTATGCAAGCAAAATCAGTCGTCCTCGTTTTAGCGACCTTGACCCGTCTGTCAATTATTTGAGTAGTGTGCTTTATGAACAAGGCAATCCGGAATTATTACCAGAGATTAGACACTCTGTTTCATTGGGCGTTTTTTGGGGGAGAAATCTAAATTTAAGTGTGGGGTATTCACATAACCAAAATGCCATTGCTTATATCATTGAACGAGACAAAAGCAATCCGAATATATTGATAAATCGTAGCGTAAATATAAAAAAATCAAGTTTAATAGATTTGAACGCATTTTATAGCATTTCGAAAGGCAAATGGCAGTCAAATTTGATTGGAAATATATCTATTCCGTTTTTGGAATATCCATATCAAGGCGAAGTCAAAACGAACAATATTCCAAGATTTCAATTTGTAACCACCAACATGTATATGGTTTTGCCAAACGTGTTTTTGATGGGTAATTTCATGGTTCAAAGCCGTTACAGCCATCTGAACAATCAAATGTCTCCTACTTATAACTTAGTTTTGGTTGCTAATTTCGTAATGTTCAACGGGAAAATGACACTCACTATTTTCGGAAATGATTTGTTAAAAAAATCACAGTCAAACACTTATTCCGAATGGGGGAATATAAGTACGGGACAAAATCTACGTCCTAATAGCCGTGAGATAGGCTTGAGCTTAAAATTTAATTTAAATAAATTCAAATCAATTTTCAAGCAAAGCGAAAGCAATAGCGATATTTTGAAAAGAATTGAGAAAGAGTAATTTTATTTCCTTTAATGATAAAGATGTTTTATAAAATAAAAAAACGATTTCCTATCTGCATACAGCATGATGTAATGGACTGCGGTGTAGCTTGTGTGAAAATGCTGACTGATTATCACGGACAGTCGTTTGCACTTGATGAATTAAAATCAATTTGTAACCCTACGCGCGAAGGTGTATCGCTGTCTAATGTGGCAAAAACTTTAGACAGTGTTGGCTACGCCACTGTTGGAGGACGATTGTCTGTTGAACGTTTGGTGGATAAGGCACCGTTGCCATGCCTTCTGCATTGGAATCAGGAACATTTTGTCATATTGTATAAAATAGAGAAAAAAGGTAGAGTATTTCATGTGGCTGACCCTGGCATTGGCTTATTAAAATATAATAAAAAAGAATTTACGGAAAATTGGTGTTCTACCAAAGTAGGCGATGAAGAAAAGGGTATAGTATTGGTCGTGGAAAAAAAAGCAGATGTTACCATTAATGGAACAAAAGATAAAAAGAACATTTTCACTACTCTTATTCCGTATTTTTTTAAATATAAAAAAATCTTTGCATTATTGTTATTGGGGTTGATTGTGGGCAGCATTATTCAACTGTTTTTCCCATTTCTTACACAAGCGATTGTTGATGTGGGGATTAAAAACAGCAATTTGCACTTTATCAACACTATTCTCGTAGCCCAATTGATATTGTTGTTTGGTAAAATGATCTCTGAATTTGTTCAAAATTGGTTGTTGTTGCATATCAGCACACGTGTTAATATTTCTATGCTCTCCGATTTCATAATCAAGTTGATGAAACTACCTATGGTTTTTTTTGACACAAAACTCACAGGAGACATTCTTCAACGATTTGCAGATCATAAACGATTGGAGAAATTTATTACTGTCCAGCTTTTAAATGTCTTATATGCTGGGATTAATTTCATAGTTTTCGGAGCCATTCTATGGTTCTTTAATTTTATTATTTTTGTCATATTTCTCATCGGAAGCCTTTTGTATATAGGATGGTTACTGCTCTTTATGAGAAAACGAAAAATCATCGACTATCAGATATTTGAGCAACAAGCAATAAATGATAACCGAACATACCAACTAATACAAGGTATGCAAGAAATAAAACTGCAAGGTTGCTCGCACCGTATCCGTTGGGATTGGGAAGATATACAGGCAAAGTTATTCGATATTAACATATCCGCACTCAAATTACGACAAAGTCAAATGGTAGGAAGTGTTTTTATCAATGAAACAAAAAACGTACTTATCACATTTATGGCTGCCTATTCTGTAGTTTTTGGTTCATTATCCATCGGAATGATGTTGGCAATACAATATATAATAGGGCAGTTGAGTGTTCCAGTTGAACAAATAGCCCAGTTTATCTACAATATGCAGGACACTAAAATTAGTTTGGAGCGTATAACTAATACTATTGAAAAAGACGATGAAAATAAAAATAGGAAACTACAAAATCTTAGCAATGAAACGGAACGTATTTTGTTGGACAATGTGTCATTTTCTTACGAAGGTACGACTACACCTACGTTAAAAAATATTTGTATGAATATTCCACAGGGAACTACAACGGCTATTGTCGGGGCGAGTGGTAGTGGCAAAACAACATTGATCAAATTGCTTTTGCAATATTATAACATTAAATACGGAAAGATTTTAATTGACAATTATAATCTTAATGATATTGATACGGATTCTTGGCGGCAACAGTGCGGTGCGGTTATGCAGGATGGCTTTTTGTTCTCGGAAACCATTGCCCGAAATATTGCTCTTTCTGATGACATTATAGATACAGAAAAATTAGCTTACGCAGCAAAGATGGCTAATTTAGATGAATTCGTGAACCGACTTCCACTAAAATATAACACAATTATCGGGCAAGAAGGACGTAGTATTAGCCAAGGACAGAAACAACGTATTCTCATTGCCCGAGCAATATACAAAAATCCTCAATATCTTTTTTTAGACGAAGCCACAAATGCACTTGATGCTACTAACGAAAAAGAAATCACTAATAACCTTGCCGATTTTATGCGGTCGAGAACAGTATTTATCGTTGCACATAGGCTGAGTACAGTGATGAATGCCGACCAAATAATAGTGTTACATCAAGGTGAAATAATTGAAAAGGGTACCCATGCCGAGCTTGTGAAGGCACAAGGATATTATTACAATCTGATAAAAAATCAATTAGAATTAGGAAATTAAAAACACTCAATAATATGGAAAAAATAGAACTACGAAGCGAAAAAGTACGCAATATTATCGGGGCTGTCCCTCCCATATTGGTTCGTATTGGTAATATTTGTTTGATAACGTTGCTGGCTACTCTTTTTACACTTGCATATTTTATAAAAGTACCCAATGTGGTGGATTGTAATGTAATTGTAGATGAAAGTGATAATGATACGAGATTACTCATATCTTCTTGTTCAAAGATAGTTAATAAAATAATACCCAAAGGAACGATGGTTTCTGTTTATAAAAATAATGATTTGCTTTTTACCGCAACTCTCAGCCAAGACTTAGATCATATAGGCTTAACAGAAGATAATTATGAAGTCTCATTACCTATTGAAGTTCCCGAAAATATCATGATAAATAATACAATACAGTTAGAACTAAAAAACAATGCATCTCTAAATGCAAAGATTGAGTTAGATAACCATTCTATTCTACAAAATGTGTTTAGTAAATAAGATAGATGGACAGTAAGGAAATTCACGAAAGTGTATATTTTCTGACGCAGTCCGACGATATCCTGTTAGATGGTTTGCAGATTAGTTGTTTGTCATCATCTGTAATTAGAATCTTTATCCTGTGGATAAAAGACACTGTCTAAAATTATTGCTGTCCGCTAAACCATAATTATCTTGCCCCAACTCGTTATTTATCACGTGTTGGGGCAAGATAATTATGGTTTAGCGGACAGCAATATTAATAATTAGTTTCCGGCAACTACTATCATTCCCAAACCAACCAGGAAGAAGATAAACATCAAGGCCAGTAGTTGATTAACAGATTTTGTTGAACCTTTAAATTCTTTCCAGATAAACACTCCCCAAATAGCGGCAATAAGTGGTGCGCCTTGTCCTAGTGCATAAGATACCGCCGGACCAGCTTCGCCTGATGCGATATAGCTGAACGCCGAACCAAGCCCCCATATCGCTCCACCAAGCATTCCGTATATATGAGTTTTCGTGTTTCCTTTAAAGTATTCGGAGTAGCTGACTTTTTCTCCAACAAAAGGATATTTCATTACTAATGTGTTGAAAACAAAATTGCTTAGTAATACGCCTATTGAGAAAACAAAGATGGCAGAATAAGGAGTCATCATTCCTATAGCGGGTGAATTGAAGTTTTCTACGTCCATACCTTTCACTACGAATCGGTAGAACAAAGACATCAGTACACCGGCAATTAATGCAATGATAATTCCCTTTTTGTTGTTTTTCCTGCTTTCTTCTCCCTTTTGCATTTTCCCGGAGGCCACTCCATTGCAAATGATAGCAATAACAATGAGAGCTACACCGCCAAATAAAAGCAAAGGATTACCAGTTGGAATTCCCAGATAATTGACGATTACCCCTAATACCAATGCAATGCCAACCCCTAAAGGAAAAGCAACAGACATGCCGGCCAAGGAGATGGATGCTGAAAGAAGAATGTTTGAAGCATTAAATATTACGCCCCCCAAGATGACCCAGCCGATACTGTCTCCTGATGCTTGTCCCAGATCTTCCAGAAATGAACGTCCGGTATCTCCATGGCTACCCATTGTAAAGCCTAGTAAGATGGTGAACAATACCATTCCAATCACATAATCCCAATAAAAAAGTTCATAACGCCAATTTTTGGAAACTAGTTTTTGGGTATTACCCCAGGAACCCCAACAAATCATGGTTACGATGCAGAATATAACTGCCAATAAATAACTGTTTACTGTGAACATACTATTAGTATTTAATTGTTAAACATGAATTCTGTTATTTAAATATAGTATCCAATCTTCCCAATAAGTGAAAACATTGGCTTCCTTACATTTTCTTGACCGGAACTCATGTTCCAGGTCCGATTCTTTCAAAAGGATATGTATATTACTACTAAAACCATATTCTTTTGATTCAGGTAGTATCTCTATCCAGCATCTGGGATATCTTTTGTGAGAGCTGACTGCTTTTATAAGATTTTGAGCATCATTCTCGTTGCCGATGGCATTTACACAGACTATGCCGGTAAACAAATTTTCTCTCTGAATGGCTTCTATACCTTCTTTGATATTATCTCCCAAAGTGATTAAAGCCCGCATACGTTGGGAACCTCTGATGCCGGAGAGTTGCTTTTCTATATCGGAAATTGTTTCTGACAGGTCTGTGTTAGCTTTTACGAAGCTAAGAACAGCAGGCCATGTTTTATTCTCATCTACCATTTGATGAAACTGACTGACGAGAACCTTTTGCTGTTGTTCGTTGATTTCTCCCTGTACATAGATAATAGGATATTTTCTTGTGCTTCCTTGAGCCTGTTCCGGATAATAGACCGTTGCATTGCCCATTTGGATAAACGGAGTCTCATTCGGAAGACTACTCTCACTATTTCCTGACTGCTTCCCATTGAAATATTCGTTTATGAATCTGAATGCTTTGGGCAGTGCAGTATTCCAGCAGGTGAAATCATGTCCTCCTGAACGTACTTCCCATTCGTGAGGTATTTGTCTTTCCAGTAATAATCGGTGCAGTTCTTCATTACTTTCGCAAAGAGTACCTTCTTTATCTCCAATATCCAGCATGATGCCAAATCCTTTTAAATTGGAATTGCGGAGGGTGGAAAGAATGTGGTAGGGTGAATGTTGTTTATAGTAACTGGTTAGGCGCTGGTTACCATTTTTTCCTACTCCTCCGAAAATTCGCCCCCATTGATTGTCCCATCCTGTTTGTGGCTCTTCTTCCATGTATTGTTTTTCTGTACGGATGGATGACGATAACGCAACGACAGAGCCAAATAAGTGGCGGTTGCGCAGACTAACGGATAATGATCCGAATCCTCCCATAGAGAAACCAATGATCGAACGTCCATTAATATCCTTGCGAGTGCGATAGTTGCTCTCCATATATGGAACCAATTCTTTGATAAAGAAAGTTTCATAAAGGTAACTGCCATCATAAGTGTCACTGTAATAAGACAGGTAACCGTCAGGAATAACCATAATGAAAGGTTGAATCTTTCTTTCTTTTATCATTTTGTCCATTACACGGGCAACGTTGCCATATTCGAGCCAACTGGTATAATCACCTCCTATTCCATGAAACATGTATAAGACAGGATATTCTGTATCTGAATGTTCATAACATTCCGGTAAGATAATGGAGTAGGAGACTTCTTGCTTTAGGGACGGACTGTAAATACTCATCCCTTCTTTTTCTATGGGAAGTGCCCAAGCTCCATCTATACCTGATAGAAATAGGATAATATATAACAGTATCTTCTTCATTTCATTTCTTTATTAACTGTTCACCAATATAATAACTCATTGAATAAATTCCTGTTTGGGCGGACTGTTCACTATCCAGTCCGTTTCTGACACGATATTGCACCGGAGCTTCTGCATCTCGTAATCCATTGAACAGAGTAAAGATACTATTGTAGTTGCTGCCTTCGTCTGTTATGTCCAAATAATAGATTTTGGCACGATTCTCGGCAGAAAGGTTGATAATGTCTGCGTCTTCTGCAAAGAAAAAGTTGATAGCAGGGGCATTGCCTGTTGACTGATTGTATAAGTAATCAGCTTCTGAACCGTATGTTAATCCTAATCTGAAATCTGCATTGCTTTCCGTATGAATCGTCTTTTCCACGGCATCGGTAATAGTTGAAAAATTTGTTTCATTTTGAATCATTTCTTTCACATTAAAACCTGCGATTATCATACGTTTGATTTGTATAAGAGAATCTAATGCCACTGCTACCTTTTTTGTTGTAAGATCAACATTCCCTTCTCCTTTGCTGTAATAAAGAACTTTGTAAGTTAGTTCGGAATTATAGTCATCAGGTAACCATAGTTCGATATTGGAATTACCCACTTTTATGTTTTTATTAGTAGCATGTAATTCCTCTGTGATTTTTTTCAGAGTTTGCTGCGGATAGCTTTCTCCTTTGAATGAACGTTCGATAAAAGGCAGTGCCTCTTTCATGGATTCACGCCAATAACTGTCAGTGTGGGCACCGTTCCGTACACGATATTCGTGCTTGATATTTTTGTCCCGTAATAGAGAATGTAATTCACCGTTTCCTGCATATAGTCTTTCTTCATCATCACCGCAGTCTATGTAATACCGTACTGTTTGAAATGTGGAACTTGGTTTTTCCTTGAAAAAGTGTAGCGGACATTGGCTTTTATAATAGCTTGTCAGCCTGCTTGTTCCTGTCTGGCCGCTTCCTCCGAAGTTGTTTCCCCATTGAAGATTCCAACCGTCTTGTGACAAAGAGATGTATTGTTCATCTGTATTTAGAGAGGGACTTAATCCTATTGATACCGAGAATGTTTCAGGATGTTGCGATGCTATACCTAATGCCCCGAAACCTCCCATAGAGAATCCGGCAACAGCTCTTTCCGTCTTACTGGCTGTTGTTCGGAATCGCTTATCAATCAAGGGTACGAGTTCATTAATGAACATATCCATATAGTTGAACTTACCGTCATAGCGGTTGCAAAAATAAGAGTTGAAACCTTCCGGCATGATGTAGATCAATGGGCGAATACTACCATTACTGGTTTGCGCATCAGCTATGCTTTGAATATTCAGACCTGAAGGTCCCCATGAATTTTGATTCCCTCCCCAGCCATGTAGAAAGAAAACTACTCCATATTTACCAGTGTTTCCCGATAGATATTCTTGAGGCAGTAATACGGAATATTTGATTTCTTGTCCTAATATTTTGCTGTAAAAACTTTGATCGGGATTATAGCGTTTGGTAAACAGTTCCGGTGTCTCGGTCTGTTCGCTTTCGGACGGGCTGTTATCATCAGACGAACATGATGACAATCCGTAGGAAAATAATAATAAGGCTAATAATAGGAGTAGTTTTCTATTCATGGTTTCTCTCTTTTATTTATAAGGATTGATTGGCTCTGCCGGTGTGGATGAATAAACCACCATGTCTTTACATTGAACGGCATATTTTTCATTTGGATTAATCCATTTAATAACTAGTTTGTGAGGTCCTTCCTCTAAATCATAATTATAGAAAATGTCATATTTTCTTTTTATATAGTCATAAGGCATTTCTATGGTTTCTACTTTCTTGCCGTCAATGTAGGCCTCCAAGATGGCGATGTAATTGTCATTACTATCTTTAACATCTTGTCTGATCAGCCCCATTAAAACAACTCCCTTGCCATTGAACTCAAATGTTTTTTCTGTACCGAGATCATATTTGATAACTCTTCTTTCAGAAGGATATAAGCCTTCAAAAGAAACTTCCCATCCTACGGTTTTGGGCTTCTGAATCGTGGTATAGTATTTATCTCCTTTTATTTTTCCTCCGTTTGCTTTTAATACGTCACTCAACAGTTTGAGATTAATGTCGTATACAGAACTTAAAGAGATATCTGTGTAGGGGAACTTAAAATTTTCACATCTTTCGAGTGCCGGTTTCCAGTATTCGGGGATAGCCTTGTAGCCTTGTATGACTCCAAGAATTCCTGTGGCAGTTGCCGGGTTACAGTCGGAATCTTGCCCGCAACGAGTAGCTATATCCATTGTTTTGAAAAAGTCGCCGTTGCCATATAAAAGTCCTATCACACAATAAGCTGCATTGATAGTGGCGTCAATGTTAAATGCATTGAATACCCCTTCCGGACAGCCAATTTCAAAAGCATGACGGTTTTCTATTTCCAGCCAGCATTTATGCCAGTCATCGGGATATTGTTTCCAATATTTAATAACGTCTGTGATGCAACGGTGAAATTTACTTTGTTCGGGTATTGTTTTAAGAGCTTCCGTGACAATTGTATAAATGTCGTTATTTACGTAAGCCAATGCATACATTGCTCCCATGTATACACCTCCATACCATCCGTCGCCGTAGTTCATGATATGTCCTATCTTATCCGAAAAATCGGAGGCGGTATTTACCATTCCCGGACATATCATTCCAATGAAGTCTGCTTCAATCTGGAAATCAATATCGTCAGCGTGCGGATTATTTTTCCAATGTCCGGATGCCGGTGGCATAATACCGTGTAATATGTTATATCTGGCTGCCTGATTGGCATGCCATAATTTGTAATCTGCATTTGCAAAGGCTTTGGCAAATGATTCGGCAGGGGAATTTATCCCTTCTTTTTGCATTACTTCCAGAAAGGTAAGATCCATATATACATCATCATACAATCCCGGATCTTCTGCAAAGATGTCCTTGCAATAGTCATCATACCAGGTTATTGGAGTTTTCTCATGAATGATCGCTCCTCTGTATTTAAATTCTGTAGGACCGCCATAGGTGCATCCTATGGTTTGTCCCGCCCAACCTCCTTTAATTTTGTCGAGCAGTACCTCTTTGCTTATTTCAACTGTTTTTCCATATTCTATTTGTGTCATCCCCGGTATGGAAAAGGTAAATAGTAGAATGATGTTAATCAGGACTTTTTTCATCTTAACTTATTTATTAAAGTAAAATCTATCATGTTCTTTTTTCTCTGAATAATACATTATGTCGTTGATACGAATAATGTAGTCTTTTTTGCGGTTCAACCATTTCATTTTAACATGGTGTCTTCCTTCCTTCATGAGGTATTTCCAAGCCGGTTCTACTTTGCGGTCCGTATTTCTCATGGGTAAAGCTGCTACATGGTCCAATTCTCCGTCAATCCATATTTCCACTTTAGCAACGTAAGGGTCATTGGGCTCTGCCAATCCGAAGACCTCGGAACCGATGTGGCGTGTAGATACACGATTGATATAATCGGGAGTAATACTTCTTGTGCAGCAAATGTTGCCCCATATAACAAATCCGTTGCCATTGAAAGCAAATTCGAACGTATCTGTCAGGAAGCAGTCTTTGCGTTCTCTATAAAGTGGATAGGTGTTTTCGAAATTTTGTTCTAAAGGAAGGACGTTTGCCTTTCTGATTGGAATTTCTATTTCCCCACCAGATACTTTACCACCTGTTTTGACTATGAGTTGTTTAGCTTGATCGAAACTCATTTGATATGCTTTTGCCAACGACATATTCGTTCCTTCAAATGTAAAGTCTTCTACTTCTTTCAAGGGATTTAGCCAGAATGAAGGGATTTTGTCATACCCGTACATGACGCCGAGTACACCGCCGACTGTAGACGGGTTACAGTCAGAGTCTTGTCCGCAGCGTGTTGCAATATCGATAGAGTTGGTGAAGTCTCCTTTACCGTAGAGTATAGCTAATGCTACGAAAGCGGAATTGAGCTTGGCGTCAATATTAAAGTTTAGAAATACGCCTTTGGGACAGCCTACATCGCAGTTCCATTTTTCTTGCAGGAAGTACCAGCAATCTTTCCAATTGTCCGGGTGCAAAGAATGGAAATTAATTACATCCTGAATACATTGATGGAATGTACTCTCTTCAGGTATAACAGAGATTGCGGTTTTTAGAATCGTTTCAGGACTTTTTTCATAGAAAGCGGAGCTATAAAGAGCTGCTACGAAAGCACCACCATAAAAACCGTCACCACTGTTCATAATGTGGCCTACTCTTGATGCGATATCCAATGCCTCCGGCAGCATTGCCGGAGCCATTAAGCCAATGAAGTCTGCTTCGATCTGGAAATCCAGATCGTCTGCATGTGGGTTATTCAACCAATGACCGGAAGCCGGTGGCATGATACCTTGGCGGATATTATATCTACCTGCTTGGTTAGCATGAGCCAAATGATAATCAGCAAATGCAAATCTTTTGGCAAGTTCTTCTTGTGAACAATCCAGGCCAAGTTCGTCAAATGCTTCAACAAACGTGCAATCGTTATAAATATCATCGAATAAGCCGGGTTTCTTTTCCCACCAATATTTTACGTAACCTTCCGCCCAAGGGATCGGCTGGTAATCTTGAATATAAGTTCCCGTGAACTTAAACTCTGTAGGTGCTCCGAAAACAACACCAATGGTTTGTCCGGCCCATCCTCCTTTAATCTTATCTAAAAGTTCTTTATCAGATAACTTTAAGGTTGTTACAGACTGGGCTTGTACGGTGAGAGCAAAAAGCCCTATGATACATATCGTAATTATTTCCCTCATTTTTCTCCTCCTTTATTTCTCGTAAACTCCTAGTTCGGTGATAGAGATGAATGATGATACATTCTTTGTGTATTTATGCCAGTGTTCCTGCACTTTTGCATCCATTAATACGCGTATTCCTTTGGCTTTTACTGCCGGGAATTCCAAAACATATTGTGCAAACGGAGGTTGGAAAAATACAATATCGGTTTCGGGAAGTGCCGGAGTTGATTTGAATTTACCTACGTCATACCAATATCCGTCATTTCCAAGATATTGAATGTTTAAAGAAGTAAACCATCCTCCGAATTCCTCCAGACAGCCCATATCTAAAACAAGCATATTAATGTTATGCTCTTCTTTCCAACCGTATCCGAAATAGTCTATTTTAGGCAGATTATTTTTGGCCGCTAATGAATAAAATACAGATCCTACGCCATCTTTGACTCCGTCATTAATTACTTCTACATTTGTTGCGTACATTGGTTTTCCAAAGGTAATCCAGCAAGAATCGAGTACTTCTTCGTTTAGTTTGCGGATATTGGTGTAAATAGTGTCAGCCTTGGAGGCTATATTCTTGGTTTTAACCAATAACTCAAAATCTTTAGTAATTGAGTTCTTGTTATTTGCGCTTAATTGAAGGGTAATCGGATATTTGCCGGCTTCTGTAGGAGTTCCTGCCAGTTTACCGTTTTGGAATGTAACTCCTGCCGGAAGTTTACCTTTTACCAGTTCCCATTTGAAGTCAGCATTTGTTCTGCAGGCAAATGAGTAATCGGTAGACTGTCCGATTTCCAAGTCCGGATTCGGACCGATACAGAATTCCATCGGGGGAATGAATTGTGCTTTTGGATTAACATATACCATATCACCCTTTACTTTTCCTCCTTTGGCACAAACCAGTTCGATTGCTTTGTTGTAAGTACGTTCAATCATGTCTTCAATGGAAGCATCAGGCATATCAAACCTGGTGATATTGATATATCGGTCATTGAAGGGCTTTTCCCAGCCTTCGATAGGTTTGGTCAAACTTTCGGGAAGAGACTTTGCACCGTACATTACTCCTAGAAGTCCGGAGATAGTGGCTGCCTGATTGTCGCAGTCAAATCCCATTGCACAGCTTAAATCCAATGTCCGTTGAAAATCTCCTTCGCCATACAACATAGCCAAAATCCCGCATAATCCGTTCAGATTAGCATTCCAGATTGTTTTTGTCATGGCTGGTTCATCTATGTAATATTTTTTAGCCATGATTTGACGTGCTTTTACCCAATCTTTAGGATATTTGTCATATAAAGCAATCATCTCTTTTACAGCTATCGCATATCTGTCATCAGCAGGCAGTTCTCTCAAGGCTCGTGTAATCAGCTTGCGGATATCCTTGCAGAAAAAAGCGTCAGAGTACATTGCACCATATAGGACAGTGGGAGATACCGCCCACGAATCGCTTGTGATACGGGCCGCCCAGTCACTTTTTCCTGCAGCATACGAAATCATTCCCGGTGCTGTATACGCCCATATCTCGTTAATCAATTGAGGGTCGATCTGATACCAGTGGGGATTCAGTTTTTCGTCACCGGTGAACGGAGGGGTGAATCCAAGATGCATTAATCCGAGTGCAGCCCTATTGGCTAGCCATACACGGTCACGGATATGATACATCCATCCTTCGCGCATATTAGCATATGTAGGTTCTACACCATATTTCTCCATTAATAGTAAGTAGATATACTCAACATCAGTATCGTCATCAGAGAATGCACCATTATACTTCTGCAATTTATCTATATTTTTAGTGTAACCGAGTGGAAATCTGGATTCCGAGGCAGGTTCATCTACAAACTTGTTCTCAAAAGGAAGTCCATATATATTTCCTACCATTTGCCCGATCCAAGCTCCGGCTATTTTGTCTTTTAGCTCTGTCTTTGAAATTTTTTGTGCAGAGATAAATAAGATGTTGATAATTAAAACAAGTAAAAAGATGATTGGTTTTTTCATATTTATCAGGGTGTTGTGGTTAGTAATCTTTGTTTTGAGATAATTTTGGATTTGCATTTAAAATGTCCGTAGGAATTGGAAACACATTTCTAAAAGTTTCTGAGCTTTGGTCAGGGTGTGCCCAATATTTTTTCAGATATTTTCCGAAACGTATCATATCTTCATGGCGCCATCCTTCCCATGCCAGTTCCCTGCCTCGTTCTGCATAAAGTTCATCAATTGTTAGCTCGCTTGTAGTATATGCGTTAAGACCAGCTCTTGTACGAATCTTCTTGAAGTCTGCCAGTTGGACAGCTTCACTTGTTCTGTTTTGTCGTACCAAAGCCTCTACGTACATTAATACAACATCGGCATAGCGGAAGATGGCAAAGTCGTTGTCCATACTGACTGTATATTCTTTTAAAGAGCCATCAGTCTGATAATGCCATTTCCAGCAGCGTGCACCGTCGTATGTACTACGTCCACCGTTGCTATTGTAATATTTTTCTTCGGGGAAAACTGGGGTATATTCAAACCCAAGTTCCTTTCCACTTAAGTCTAGTTGAGGACCGTATAACCAGCTTTGACTTCTACGAATATCTTGTTCATCGTATGTTTGGAAAAAGTCTGGTTGACAAAGAAAACCTGACCATGGAACTGACGGAATATTAAATGTTGCTTGTGATGCCGCCTCCAGTGTCAACGTATGCAGATAAAAACTATTTTCACCGCTAGTATATACTCTATCATAAAGAATTACGAAAATATTTTCTTTAGAATTTTCATTCTTAATATCAAAGTTAGTAGAATAAGAATCTTCAATGCTGTAAGCGTCTATATCTATAATATCTTTACAAGCTTTTTCTGCTTTATCATACATTGAGGTGCCAAACCATGCTTCTGCATTTAGATACATTTTCGCAAGAATGCAGTAAGCCATAGCTTGCGTGGCCCGTCCATAATTAGCATCTGAAGGCTCCCTATCCAAAAACTTGACATTGTTATTAATTTCTTTTTCCAGATAGTTAAAAATATATTCACGACTTTTTTGTTCCGGGTATCCGGTTTCTGTGTAGTCTGTTGTGAAAGGAACATTCCCCCAACAAGACATGGCTTGATAATAGTAAAAAGCACGCAATATTTTCATTTCAGCTACCAGCTTTTCTTTTCCTTCAAATAGAATAGACGACAATTCCGTTTCGTAAATAATCTCATTGCATGCAGCAATGCCATTAAATATCCAGTTCCAACCTTTTGTCAATAGTTTATTTGCAGGTGGAATCTTGTTTATTTGAATTTCCTCATAACGTCCATTGTCGTACCATGAACCTCCACAAGCGGGAACAGTACATTCATCAGAAGCTTGTAGAAGTAGTGTCCATAAACTTTGCTCGGAATTATAACCTTGCAATTTCGTATACGCTCTACCAGCGTTGGCCACTAACTCCTTTTCATTCTTAAAGAAATTATTCATAGCTACTCCAGTGTAGACAGTTTCACTCAGATCAGTGCATCCGTATGATAATATACAGATAACGAAACTTAATATTATATTTGTCTTTTTCATGATAATCTTTGTTTTAGAATACGATATTAACTCCAAAAGTAAATTCAGTTGTACGCGGATAATAGCTCAAGCTTTCCATACCAGGTTCCAGTCCGGAAAGGGCTACTTCTGGGTCAACACCAGAATAACCGGTGATACAAAATACGTTCTGTGCAGTAAGAGATAATCTTAGTTTTTTTATCATTTTGGATGTGAAATCCCAAGTATATCCAACGGTAATATTATCTAGTTTTAAATAAGAAGCATCCTCTATGTACTTGGAAGAATATTTATAGGTCGTGCTTGTAAAATCCGTTTGCGACAACCAATTTGATGATATATTTCTAAGTCCGATACTGCTTAAATTTTCATACAGCATGGCATAGTTATTTAGAATATCTCCACCGATAGATGCACGCAGTAAGAAACTCAAGTCAATTTTTTTATATCTGAAGGCATTACTCCAGCTAAGAGTAGCGTCCGGATAAGCACAGCCAATTTTTTCCCATTGTTCTTCCGGTACGGAACCATCTGAATTTTGTCCTAGCAATACATTTTTGCCATCGGTATCGGTCCCTAACCATATAGGGCCATAGAAAGTCCCCAAAGACTGCCTTTCTATTATACGTTGAGTATAGCAGGAAGCACCGATAGCCCATCCCACTTTGTACGTTCCATTAGTGAATTCATCATTGGTGAACTTTACCAATTTGTTTTTATTATGCGAAATAGCAAACGAGGTATTCCATATAAAATCTCTATTGTTAAAAGGAGTACCAGATATTGTCAATTCCACTCCTTCGTTTTTTATCTTTCCGACGTTTGTAAATAGAGTATTATACACATAGGGAGGAGTCGGTACGATATAGTCATATAACAAGTTTGAAGTATTCCGTTTGTAATAATCTAAAGTGAATGAAAGTCGGTTATTAAACATCGTCATATCAGCCCCAATGTTGAACTCCGCTTTTTTCTCCCATTTCAAATTCGGATTTGCATTGCTCGCAGGTTGATAGGTATTAATCCATTGCCCTTTGTAATAGAATTTACCGGCCGTAGTCATCATTATTAAAGATTTATAATTTGAGAAATCTTGGTTACCGGTCACTCCGTATCCGACTCTTAATTTCAAATCGTCGATCCATTTGACATCCGAGAGAAACTTTTCCTTATTTATACGCCATCCCACACTGACTGCCGGGAACCATCCCCACTTATTATTATCACCAAAGCGACTGGATCCGTCACGACGTAAAGAAGCGGATAAAAGATACTTGTCATTGTAGTTATATATGAAACGTCCGAAAAAACCGATATATGTGTTATCCTCTTTATTGGATGACATGCTGGCTTTGCCTTCAGTAAGATTGGTTCCTGCTCCGATGTTATGAGTCTGGTTGTCATCGAAGTCGAAACCGGAATTAGTCATGGATGCAGATGTGCTATAAGTATACTGGTATGTATATCCGAGTAATGCCTGAATGGAATGTTTTCCGAAAATATTCGAGTAATTTAAAGTAGACTCATATTGTGTATCGTTTTCCTGATAGTTTCCAATATAAGCTTGTCCGTTTGCTCCTATTCTGCTCGGATAATAGTGTGTATAATATTCACGTGTCTCATTTTGTTCCTTATTGTATGAAATAAAGTTTTCCCATTTCAATCCTTTTATAGGCAAGATGTTTAGAGCAGCACGAATATTTGCACCATAATTATCATTTTTGTTCTCCATCTTTCTTTCGTTTATCATTGCTACTGGATTATAGTATTCCATTGCTTTGATACGACTGTAACCTCCGGCATCCAAATCGTTTTCGTCGTAAACTGATTCTGTCGGATTATGTGTAAACGCCTGCATGAAAGCGCTTGTAGAAGATGGGTGATATTTGCGATGGATGATATTAAGATTATAATCCAAATCTATCCACTTGTCCAATAATGACTGACGAATATTAGTGCGCGCCATTAGCTTTTCGGAACTATTATGCTTTTGCAATCCTTCGCTCTTCTCATAATTGAAAGAGGTATGGTGTGAAAACTTCTCGGAGCCTCCAGATATAGAAAAATTATGTTTATGACTAAACGGAGTTTGTGTAATCTCTTTGAACCAATCAGTATCACTATCAAAAATATAACTTTCTAGTTCAGAACGATATTTCTTGATAACAGACTTGTATTCATTTGCCGATAGAGGCTTTGCCCTGCGTGAAACTGTTCCCACTGTAAATTGCCCGTCATAAGAAACTTCAGTTTTACCGCTCCTTGCACGTTTTGTTGTGACAATGATTACTCCATTTGTTCCTCTTGTCCCGTAAATAGCAGCTGCCGAACCGTCTTTTAAAACATCAACCGATTCCACTTCTTGAAAATTGATATTTCTGATATCTGCTCCTACTACTCCATCAATAATAATTAATGGACCTTGACCTGCGGAAAGTGTATTTGTTCCACGAAGTAATACTTCATATTTGGCAGTCGGATCAGCACCGTTCGGGTTGATAATTTGTAATCCTGCCACTTTTCCTTGCAATATTCCCATGGCATTGGTGAATGTTCCGGGATTGAGATCATCTTTTTTCATGCTGGTAACAGAACCTGTAAGCTCTTTCTTAGTGGTGGAACCGTAGCCGATTACTACAACGTCATTAAGTACTTTCGAGTCTTCGCGCAGGTGTATTACAAATTGTGTCTGATTTCCTATTTGCTGTTCTACAGTTGCATAACCTACATAAGATATAATCAGTATATCAGAAGGATTCGCTTTTACATTGAAGGTTCCATCAACTCCTGTAATAGAACCATTTGTTGTGCCTTTAACAAGGACACTGGCACCGATAATGGGTTCATTTGCTTCATCGAGGACTGTACCTCTTATTGCCTTCTGGGCAATAGCATCATTGCTCATCAAAGAAAATACTATTAACAACATACTTGTCAATAGACCGTGGATTGAACATTGTTTTATCATAATAACAGAATTAAGGATGATTATTGTATTTCTTTTCTTAAAGGTATAGATACTTGTGCTCCCATCCTGGTGACAGAAATAGAAGAAGCTTTACTTGCAAATATAATTGCATCTTTTAGATTTTTGCCTTCAGAGAGAGCTACGCACAGTCCGCCACAGAATGTATCTCCGGCAGCTGTAGTGTCTACTGCTTCTACTTTGAAAGCTGGAATGTGGATAAACTCATCATTTTCATAAGCGAGAGCTCCTTTGGCTCCCATCGTAATAATGACAGTTTTTATGCCTTTCGAACTAATATAACGAATCGCTTCTTTTGCCGATTCATCATTTGTAATGTGCATTCCCGAGATGATTTCAGCCTCTGTGACATTAGGAATAAGAATGTCGACATTGGCTAATAAATCGTCAGGTAGTTGTTGAGTAGGGGCAGGGGCGGGATTTAATATAACGGTAATTCCATCTTTTTTCGCCATTTTGGCTGCATAAGTGACACTCTCGATTGGAGTTTCCAACTGCATGATGACGATGGATGCCTGTTTGATGGCAGGTTCTGCATTTTGTATGTCATCAATAGATAAAGTCCCGTTGGCCCCGGAAGCAACAACAATACAGTTTTCCCCTTTTTTGTCGACATTGATAAGAGCTACTCCTGATGGTTCCTGCGGGGTAATTCCTACATAAGTAGTGTCGATCTTTTCTTTGTGAAACATTTCCAAGGTTTCATTTCCAAAAATGTCATTCCCTATTTTGCATATGAAAGTGACATCTCCTCCTAGTCTTGCAGCAGCTACGGCTTGGTTGGCTCCTTTGCCACCATGATTCATTAAGAAGTTTCCTCCCAGAATTGTTTCTCCAGGTTTGGGTAGACGGTCTGATTTGATAACCATGTCCGTATTACTACTACCTATCACTACGATTTTCTTCTTTGTGTCCATATAATGAGTATTAAGTATTAAGGCGAATTGAATCGTAAAGGATGCGCAATCGTTTGCGCAAATATAGAGATTTTTTTCAAAACAAAATATTTTTCTTGCTTTTTTCTCAAATAAAATGTTATTTTTGCAAAAAAACAACCAGTAATGAAGAAAACTCTGATTGATGTATCAAAGAAGACTGGCTATTCTATCTCTACGATTTCCAGAGTATTAAATGGGAAATCAGAAAAATATAGGATCAGCCAGTCTGCTAAGGAGGTTATTTTGCAGTCCGTTAAAGAATTGGACTATCAGCCTGATATAGTTGCGCAAAGTTTGCGCAACAACACGACATATACTATAGGCCTTCTTGTACCGCACATAGATAATCCTTTTTTTGCCAATATAGCAAGTGTTGTCATCCGTGAAGCACAACGTTATAATTATACTGTCATGCTTGTCGATACCCTAGAAGATCCTGTTCAGGAAAATAAGGCTATCGATTCGCTTCTATCGCGTAAGATAGATGGGATTATTTTGGTTCCAACCGGTGAAAACCCTTCTAAACTCGAGGAGATTAGTGCTAAAACTCCGATTGTGCTGATTGACCGCTATTTTGAGAAGCATAATTTGCCATATGTAGCTACTGATAATTATGTAGGGGCTTATCAGGCAACAAAATTATTATTAGAATCGGGGCATAGTAAGATTCTCTGTATTCAGGGACCAAGTATCTCTATAACAACTAAAGAACGTGTGCGCGGGTATCTTGATGCGCTTCGCGAGGCTGGTTATCACGATAATGCAATGATAAGAGGAAATGAATTCTCGATTCAGAATGGTTATATTGAGACTAAGTTGGCTCTGAACTCTACCACAAAGCCTACTGCTATATTTGCGTTAAGTAGTACGATTCTTTTGGGAGCCGTCAAAGCATTAAGTGAGCATAAAGTGAGAATTCCTCAAGATATGTCTATCATTTCATTTGATGATAACTTATATCTGGACTATTTGAACCCTCCTATTACTCGTATTGCACAATCACTGGATAATATTGGCATTATTGCTGTAAAAATGTTGATGCAGAAAATTTTGGAAGAAACAGAGCTTCATTCGGAGATTCTTTTGAAACCTAATATTATAAAACGGGATTCGATAAAAGTGTTAGGTAAGTAGAGTGTCCAGTTAGATGTACCAAGTTTTAGGCTGTATTTCGTAGGATCTTGGTTCTTTCTGTAACTCCGCTTGTAGCCATGTCCTTCCTTGCGTAAGCATCAATGTCCATTAACTAAGCGCTCTTTGAAATTAAATGTTTTAGTAGCATCCTCGTTTATGAATTTTGGATAGAGAATGTAAATTAAACTGTGTCAGCGAAGAGTAAATAAAATATTAACTTTGCTAACACAGTTTTTTTATAAAAGAAGAATTTGATTTTGAAAGTATCAAGAACAAGACCATTGAACAGTTGTAAGCATTCGATGAACTACAGGTGCTAAACCTTTTTATACAGCAATAGCGACTGTCACTATATTGGATAATAGCCTGATTCTCGCCTCAAGATTATTTCAATATTTACTACGGTATAAAATTCCTAATATTTTCAAAATCAGATACAATATCTTTCTCATTCAACCCCGCTTTCACTGCGACTGCGAAAAGATCATCCCCGATTGGCGAAATCCGAATCTGATTCATCATTCAATGAGCGAGACGGTGAGGATATGTATTCCGTCATTAAACAGCTTTCCGAAAAGAGTCTGCGAGATATATCCCTTGTCAGCGTATAGTTTGCCGAATAACCTTGTCCGTCAGCGAATCGATTACCTTTTCGTTACGGTCGTCCACATTGGCTTTGGTCAAGACAAAGTTGATGATCTCACCTTTCTCATTACACAACAAAACATCTTGGCATAATCTCGACAAAACGGTTGTATGAGAAGGTGTGTAGTAATGCTTAAAGCTCCGGAATGAATTGAAGTGAAAACAAATCAGTATGGTGATGACCTCAGTATCCGGCATCATGCGCTTTCGCTTGCGTTTGGGTGCGTCGGAGGTGGATGGAAGTGCATTTTTAGCCATCTCCACTTCAAATTCTCTACAAAAATCGTCTGCAATACAGAAAATTTCAGTAACTTTACTTCCGGTAATCATGATAGGGTATTTGTTGTTTTTCACCTCTAAGATACTAATTATCATTAATATTACCAAAAGAGTCGGCAGCCTTATCAAACTGCCGATTTATTTTGCAAGGGTATGTCTTATCTCGAACTCGCGTTTAGAGTAAACCATCGGATGTTATCCGGCCGGAGGTTTCATTTGGGGAAAAAGCCGTTCCGAAGATGCTTCAACTTCGCCAATATCTGAAACTGTTGCCTGGGAATTACAATATTTTTAATCACTGATTTAGTACCGATTGAAAATCGGATTAAGGTATTTCACTCCTGTTTACTGTCAATGCTGATTTTTGCGTTCTTACAAATGGACTTGAACAGGTTTAGCAAACTCAAACTATTTTCGGGATACAATACAACCTTATCCATGTTGTAGCGAATGACGATTTTATCAAA
>NZ_ATZH01000046.1 GCF_000428105.1 Bacteroides pyogenes DSM 20611 = JCM 6294
TGTCAATATGGAACGCTTCGGCTGTTATGCTCAAAGCGATGACCTCAAGGTCGGAAAACTTGGGAACTACACCACAACGGGGTATATTTCCGAGCTCATTAACACGATTTCCGGCGAAATCCTTGCAGATTCCGAGAATTCTGACGAAATTTGCTATGAAGTTGCGCATATGCAGATAAATAGTATTCAACGGTTTAGCTACCATTAAATTACTAAAAATCAGTGATATGTGCAACTTTTTCATTTGTAAATATTTAGATTTTTAATTCAACCAACGGGTATCCTAATTGATATTTGCTGATAGATATTCCGGCTATCCGAGAATGGATGCTTGGTATATTCCGTAATACAGACCATATTGAAAAAAGATGTGTCCATGCTTTTACTTTTCCTTTTTTAGTTTACCTTTGTAACCTTAAAAGTAACGATTTTGAATCTGGTTATCGATATAGGAAATACAACGGTAAAAGTGGCTTTGTTCGACAGGGACGGCATGGTTGAAACGTTGGTCGAGTCTAATTGCTCATTAGACTTTCTGAAGCCGTTCTGTGCGAAATATTCCGTGAAGCGGGGCATTATAGCTACTGTCGTCGATTTGGACGAGACTTTACGTGCACAGCTTGCTTTTCTGCCGTTTCCTTTGTTGTGGCTCGATAATAAAACCCCTTTGCCCGTAATCAATCTTTACGAAACGCCCGAGACGCTTGGTTACGATCGGATAGCTGCCGTAGTGGGTGCAAACGGTGAATACCCCGATAATGACTTGCTGGTAATTGATGCAGGTACTTGCATTACTTACGAATTTATAGACGCCCAGGGAAGATATCACGGCGGAAATATTTCACCCGGTATGCAGATGCGTTTTAAAGCGCTTCATCAGTTTACGGGACGCCTCCCGCTGGTGGCGCCCGAAGGACGGAAACCCGCTATGGGAAACGATACCGAGACGGCCATTCGTGCAGGCGTACTGAAAGGAATGGAGTATGAAATTTCAGGTTATATTACTGCCATGAAGTATAAATATCCTGAACTTTTGGTTTTTTTAACGGGTGGAGATGAATTTTCTTTTGATACAAGCGTAAAAAGTATCATCTTTGCAGATAGATTTTTAGTGTTGAAAGGATTAAATAGAATTTTAAACTATAATAATGACAGGATTTAAACAGACCCTATGTACGCTTCTGTTCACAATGGTTACCGGAGTGGCGGTCGCTCAAAATAATACAAATTCCCCTTATACACGATATGGCTACGGCGACCTGTCCGATCAAAACTTTGGAAACAGCAAAGCTATGGGGGGGATTGCTTTCGGACTTCGTGACGGAGCGCAGATAAATCCGCTGAATCCTGCCTCGTATACTGCGATTGATTCGTTGACATGCTTGTTTGAAGGAGGTGTTAGTCTACAGAATATGAACATCAGCCATAATGGGATGAAGCTGAATGCCAAGAATTCGAGTTTCGATTATTTGGCGATGCAATTTCGTTTGCGCCCTTGGCTGGCTATGACTTTAGGACTTTTGCCATTCTCTAATGTGGGATATGACGTTTCTGACACTCAAACAACAGATAACGGGTTGACTTATGCCCGTAATTTTACAGGAAGCGGTAGTTTATATCAAGTATATGGCGGCTTGGGGATGAAAATAAAAAAGAACTTGTCGGTGGGTGTGAATGTCTCTTATTTCTGGGGCGACATAGACCGTTCTCAATCAATGTTCTACCCCGGAATGTCGTCTAATGTTTATTCGTATAGAAGGAAAACCAGCTTGTCTATTTCAGACTATAAATTGGACTTCGGCTTGCAATATACGATGCCTTTGGGGAAAAATCGTTCAGTGACGCTAGGAACGGTCTATTCTCCGAAGCACAAATTGAATAGCGATCAGGATATTCTGACTATGCTTTCAACTGATAATGAATCAGGAGGCATAACCAATAAAAGTACCGATATAGCGATGGAGTTGCCCAATAGCTTCGGGGCTGGTTTCACTTATAAGTACGACGGTCATTTCATTGTCGGACTTGATTATAGCTTCCAGCAATGGTCGAAAACTAAAAATACAATAACGACAGACGATACGGCCGTACGTAAAGATTTTGAGTCGACGTATGATTTTTGCAATCGTTCGAAAATATCGTTGGGCGGGGAATATATCCCTAATCCTTCGGGGCGTTCATACTTCGGTCATATAAAGTATCGTTTGGGCGCGTATTATGCCACTCCTTATTATAAAGTCGATGGTAAAAGAGCCGCTCAGGAGTATGGAGTCACCGCCGGATTCGGTTTGCCTGTGCCGCGTTCCCGATCCATCTTGAGCATCAGCGGACAGTTTGTACACGTTAAAGCGAAAGAGTCGAATCTGCTCACTGAAAATATTTTCCGTGTGAACATCGGATTGACATTTAACGAACGCTGGTTCTTCAAACGCAGAGTGGAGTAATTGATTTTGAGAGAAATAGATGATATAGTAATAATAACTAAAATTTAGATACAATGAAAATTAAGACGCTTGTGGCTATACTGTTCCTGTCGGCAGGAGCAACGACTGTGGTGGCACAGAATGATGCGGCTAACTGTAATTCGAACAGCAGTATCTCTCATGAGGCTGTACGCGCAGGAAGTTTTAAAGATGCATATCTTCCTTGGAAAGCTGTGCTGGAAAATTGTCCCACACTCCGTTTTTATACTTTTACCGATGGGTATAAAATCCTGAAAGGTTTGTTAGGACAAATTAGTGATAAGAATTCGCCTGAATATAAGAAATATTTCGACGAATTGATGAATACGCATGATTTGCGTATGAAATATACTCCCGATTTTCTTGAAAAAGGGGTTAAAGTGTCTTCTGTAGACGAAGCGTTGGGAATTAAAGCGGTAGATTATATCGCTTTGGCTCCGTCGATAGATGTTAATCTGGCATACAAATGGTTGAGTGAGTCGGTGAACGCAGTGAAAGGCGAATCGGCAGGCGCTACTCTTTTCTATTTTTTGCAGATGTCTCTCGATAAACTGAAAACGGATTCCAATCATAAAGAGCAGTTTATTCAAGACTATTTGGCCGCTTCGGAATATGTAGACGTAGCTTTGGCTTCTGCTGAAAAAGAGAATGTGAAGAAGTCTTTGCAAGGTATTAAAGATAACTTGGTGGCTTTGTTTATCAATAGCGGAACAGCCGATTGCGAATCTTTGCAGGCAATCTATGCACCAAAAGTAGAAACGAATCAGAATGATTTGGCTTATCTGAAGAAGGTGATCGATATTATGAAAATGATGAAATGCACCGATAGCGAAGCTTATTTACAGGCATCTTACTATGTGTATAAAATGGATCCTACTCCCGATGCTGCTACCGGATGCGCTTATCAGGCCTTTAAGAAAGGCGATATCGATGCTGCGGTAAAATTCTTTGATGAAGCTATTAATTTGGAAAGCGATAATCAAAATAAAGCTGAGAAAGCTTATGCGGCAGCGGCAGTTCTGGCTTCTGCAAAGAAGTTGTCTCAGGCAAGAACTTACTGCCAAAAGGCAATCAGTTATAATGGGAATTATGGAGCTCCTTATATCTTAATTGCTAATTTGTATGCTACCAGCCCTAATTGGAGTGACGAACCCGCATTGAACAAATGTACTTATTTTGCGGTAATCGACAAACTACAACAAGCTAAGGCGGTTGATCCGAGTGTGGCTGAAGAAGCGAATAAGCTGATTGCCAGATACGCTGCCCATACTCCTCAGGCGAAAGACCTCTTTATGTTGGGATATAAGCAAGGCGATCGTATTACAATTGGCGGTTGGATCGGAGAGACTACAACGATTAGATAATTTTTATGTCGCGAAAACGAAGTATCCGTTTATTGCATAAAAGCATGAGCATAACAATTGCCTTTGGGGCAATTGTTATGCTTCTTTTATTTTCCTCCTGCAATGATAAAAAAAAGGCTTTAGGAGTTGCCATTACCGAACGCGATTCTTTGCCTGTCTTGAATACGCTTGGGGTGACAAGCCTTATCTCGGATTCGGGCGTGACTCGCTATCGTATAAAAACGGAGGAATGGTTAGTGTACGATAGAAAGCGTCCTTCTTATTGGGCGTTCGAAAAAGGAGTCTATTTGGAGCAGTTCGATTCTCTGCTTCATGTGGAGGCTAGTATCAAGGCTGATACAGCTTATTATTACGACCGGGAGAAGCTCTGGAAATTGATGGGGCACGTGGATATACGAAACCGGAAAGGCGAACGGTTTAATACCGAGTTGTTGTATTGGAATCAGAACGATCGAAAGGTATATTCGGACAAGTTCATACGTATTCAGCAACCCGACCGAATTATTACAGGTTACGGGTTTGATTCCAACGAGCAAATGACTGTTTATGTGATTCACAATATAGGAGCAGTCATTGATGTAGACGACTCCGCTCCTGTAGCTCCACCGGATTCATTGAAAAAAGATTCTGCGAAATAACTATGAATATTTATCTTTCTCTTATCATTACGATGGCATTCTCCGCTTTCTTTTCGGGCATGGAGATTGCTTTTGTATCGGTAGACAAATTGCGTTTTGAGGTGGATCGGAAGGGGACTGTCTCCTCTCGAATACTTTCTACTTTTTTTAAAAGTCCCAATGAATTTATTTCTACTATGTTGGTGGGAAATAATATTGCATTGGTTATTTACGGTATTTTGATGGCTCAGATTATCGGTGATGCTTTTCTGACAGGTGTTGTCGAAAATCATTTCCTGATGGTTTTGATCCAGACTGTTATTTCCACTTTAGTCATTCTCGTCACCGGAGAATTTCTTCCCAAGACATTGTTTAAAATCAATCCTAATTGGGTTTTAAACGTCTTTGCTGTTCCTTTGTTTTTTTGTTATGTAGTTTTATACCCCGTTTCTAAGTTTTCTTCAGGTTTGTCATATTTCTTTTTGAGGCTTTTCGGCTTAAAGGTGAATAAAGAAGTCTCGAGTAAGGCCTTTAGTAAAATTGATCTGGACTATTTTATTCAAACAGGTATTGATAATGCGGAGAATCAAGAAGACTTGGATACGGAAGTGAAGATTTTTCAGAACGCACTTGATTTTTCCAGTGTCAAGATACGCGATTGTATTGTGCCTCGTACGGAGATTGTGGCGGTAGATGTGAGTGCTTCGCTCGAAGAGTTGAAAAACAGGTTTATCGAATCGGGCATTTCAAAAATTATTGTTTACGATGGCAATATAGACAATGTCGTGGGCTATATTCATTCGTCGGAAATGTTCCGGAATCCCAAAGAATGGCGGAACAATGTGACGAATGTGCCTATTGTGCCTGAAACAATGGCTGCTAACAAGTTAATGAAGTTGTTCATGCAACAGAAGAAAACAATTGCTGTGGTGGTAGATGAATTCGGGGGAACAGCAGGCATTGTTTCGCTGGAAGATTTGGTTGAGGAAATATTCGGCGATATAGAGGATGAACATGACAATACTTCTTACATTTGTAAAGAGATTGGTGAAGATGAATATATTCTGTCGGCCCGTTTGGAAATAGGCAAGGTTAACGAGATGTTTGGTCTTAATTTGCCTGAATCCGACGATTATCTCACGGTAGGTGGCTTAATCTTGAATCAGTACCAGAGTTTGCCGAAATTGCACGATTTGATTCAAGTAGACAGGTATCAGTTTAAAATTATTAAGGTGACAGCCACTAAAATAGAACTTGTTCGGCTCAAAGTCCTGGAATAATTTCGACATCCATGATTTTTTTGCGTAATAAATAGACGCATAATTGCATTTTTTGTATCTTCGTGCGCTAAAATGACTAAGAAAAGAAATAATATAAACATAAATCGTATTAGTAAAAATGGCAACATTACAAAACATTAGGTCTAAAGGGCCTTTATTGGTGATTGTTATCGGCGTGGCGCTGTTTGCTTTCATTGCGGGGGATGCTTGGAAGGTTTTGCAGCCGCATCAGTCGCATGACGTAGGTGAGGTGAACGGAGATGCTCTTTCAGCTCAGGAGTATCAGGGATTGGTAGAAGAATATACCGAAGTGGTTAAACTTTCACGCGGTGTAAGCGCTTTGAACGATGAGCAAACCAATCAGGTACGCGATGAGGTATGGCGTTCTTATGTTAACAATAAATTGATCGAAAAAGAAGTAAAAAGCTTGGGAATTACTGTATCTCCGGCTGAGATTCAAGACATCTTAAAGGCAGGAGTTCATCCTTTGCTGCAACAGACTCCGTTCCGGAATCCGCAAACAGGCAAGTTCGACAGAGATATGCTCAATAAGTTCCTCGTGGAGTATTCGAGGATGAAAGGTTCGCAAGCGTCGGAACAGTATGCGGCTCTGTACAAATATTGGTCGTTTATTGAAAAAACGTTAGTTCAAAGCCGTTTGGCTGAGAAGTATCAAACGTTGGTTGCCAAAGCGCTTTTGTCTAATCCTGTAGAAGCTCAAGCAACTTTCGACGGCAGAACGAGTCAATATGATTTGCTGTTCACTGCTGTTCCTTATTCTTTTGTGCCCGACTCTGCTGTTTCTGTGAAAGAATCGGAGCTTAAAGAATTGTATAACAAAAAGAAGGAACAATTCAAACAGTATCAGGAAACCCGTGATATCAAATATGTGGATGTTCAAGTGACTGCCAGCGCGGAAGACAAGGCGGCTATTCAGAAAGAGGTAGACGAGGCAACAGAACAATTGGCCGGTGTCACAGAAGATTATACAGCTTTTATCCGTAGCACCGGATCTGAGGTTCCTTATGTCGATTTGTTGTCCAATAAGACGGCTTTGCCTTCGGATGTGGCCGCACGTTTGGATTCCGCCTCTATCGGTTCTGTTTACGGACCTTACTATAATGGTTCCGACAATACGATCAACTCATTCAAGGTGTTGGCGAAAGGAGCTGCAGCCGATTCTGTCCAATTCCGTCAAATTCAGGTGATTGCTGAAGACGCTGCAAAGACAAAAGCTTTATCAGACAGTATTTATACAGCCTTGAAAGGAGGCGCAGATTTTGTTGAATTGGCTAAGAAATACGGTCAGACAGGCGAATCTAATTGGTTGACTGCTGCGCAATACGAGGGTGCTCAGCTTGACGGAGATAATTTGAAATTTATTTCAACTGTTGTCAACGCCGGTGTCAACGAGCTGGTAAAACTGCCTATGGCTCAGGTGGATGTTATTTTGCAGGTGACCAACAAGAAAGCGGTGAAAGATAAATATAAAGTGGCTGTAATCAAGCGTGAAGTGGAATTTAGCAAAGAAACATACAACCGTGCTTATAATGATTTCAGCCAGTTTGTTGCTGCTAACCCAACCTTGGAAAAGATGACCGCGAATGCAGAAGAGGCGGGATACAAGTTGCTTGACAGATCGGATGTTTCTGCTGCTGAGCATGGTATTGGCGGTGTGAGGGGAACAAAGGAAGCATTAAGATGGGTGTTCAGCGCCAAACCGGGTGATGTTTCCGGCCTGTATGAATGTGGAGAAAGTGACCATTTGATGGCAGTGGCATTGGTAAATGTCACTCCCGAAGGCTATCGTCCCTTGAAAGATGTACAGGAAATCTTGAAAGCCGAAATCGTAAAAGAAAAGAAAGCGGAGAAGATAATGGCGGATATGAAAGCTGCCAATGCATCGACATTGGATCAATATAAAGCGATGCCGGGTGCAGTAAGCGATTCATTGAAAATGGTGACTTTTGCCGCTCCGGCATATGTGCCTTCATTGCGTAGCAGCGAATCGTTGGTAGGCGCTTATGCTTCAGTTGCCGAAGCCGATAAGTTGAGCGAGCCGATCAAAGGTAATGCCGGCGTTTTTGTGCTGCAGATGTACGGCAAAGAGAAAACTAACGAAACTTTTGATGTTAAGGAAGAAGAAAATGTATTGACTAATATGCATGCGCGTTTTGCCAGCCGTATGATGAATGATTTGTATCTGAAGGGCAAAGTGAAAGATACTCGTTATTTGTTCTTCTAAATCATTACCTATAATTCTTTCGATAAATTTTGAGAGAAATAAATTAGCAAGGGGTTGTTCAGGGAATTTTTGGACAGCCCCTTTGCTTTTGTGAGCATAGGTCCAAAAGAGAGCTTCCGGAGAAAGTTACAGATACGTATGTTTCATCCTTTGCTTTTTCGGGGGTGTTCCGAAAGTGCATTCTCCGTTTGAAACCAAACGGGCGTTTTCGGAGAGCTTTTGTTGGCGTTTATGACAACTTTTGCAGCTTCGCTTTGCAGAAATCGACTTTATTTCCTTACATTTGCAAATATAAAGTGTAAAGAGCAAAATAGAATGTCTAAATATCCCCTCCTTGGAATGACGTTGGCAGAGTTGCAGTCTGTAGCGAAAAGACTGGGTATGCCCGGCTTTGCCGCCAAGCAGATCGCATCCTGGCTTTACGATAAGAAAGTTGTTTCAATCGATGAAATGACCAATCTTTCGTTGAAGCACAGGAACTTGTTAAAGCAGAATTATGAGGTAGGCGCAATGTCACCCGTAGATGAAATGCGTTCTGTCGACGGGACGGTGAAGTACTTGTATAGGGTCGGCGATCATTTTGTCGAGTCGGTATATATCCCCGACGAAGACCGTGCTACGCTTTGCGTCTCTTCGCAGGTGGGCTGTAAGATGAATTGTCGCTTTTGCATGACGGGTAAACAAGGATATACCGTCAGTTTGACAGCTCATCAGATTATCAACCAAATACATTCGCTGCCCGAACGGGATAAGCTGACCAATGTGGTGATGATGGGGATGGGAGAACCCCTCGATAATTTAGACGAGCTTTTGAAAGCGCTGGATGTGCTCACCGCTTCGTATGGCTATGCGTGGAGTCCTAAACGTATCACTGTGTCCACGGTAGGGTTGCGGAAGGGATTGCGGCGTTTTATCGAAGAGAATGAATGCCATCTCGCAATAAGCTTGCATTCTCCGGTTGGCCGGCAACGCGCGGAACTGATGCCGGCCGAGAAAGCGTTTCCGGCGACCGAAATTGTGGAACTTCTGAAAAACTATGATTTCAGTAAGCAACGGAGGCTCTCGTTCGAGTATATCATGTTTAAGGGGGTGAACGATTCGCAAGTCTATGCCAAAGAACTTTTAAAGCTTCTTCGGGGCTTGGATTGCCGTATGAACCTGATTCGTTTTCATGCCATACCCGGAGTTGACCTCGAAGGTTCCGATATGGAGACAATCACCCGTTTCCGCGATTATCTGACTTCGCACGGCTTGTTCACTACCATTCGCGCCTCCAGAGGAGAAGACATCTTTGCCGCCTGCGGCATGTTGTCGACAGCCAAACAAGAAAAAAAGAATCACATTAACATATAAAACCGAACATCATGAAAAAGTATTTCTCTCTTTTTAGCCTGGCTCTGGCTGTCGTCGTGCTTGCTTCCTGTGTTGGCGGGAACCCGCTTGCGAGCGGACGTCCGTTTGAGATATTAGTCGTAGTCGATCAAGATGTGTGGGAACGTCCTGCAGGAAGAGCTTTGCATGATGTGCTCGATACGGATGTGCCGGGTTTGCCTCAGTCCGAACCGTCTTTCCGCATTATGTATACCGCCCCGAAAAATTATGATTCGACTTTAAAATTGATTCGTAATATTGTTATAGTAGACATACAAGATATTTATACGAAAGCTTCTTTTAAGTTTGCGAGAGATGTGTATGCCGCCCAGCAGATGATTTTGACCATTCAGGCTCCCGATGAAGAAGAATTCCGCAAGTTTGTGGCGGAAAACAAACAAGTCATTATCGACTTCTTTACACGCGTAGAGATGAATCGCCAGATATCTTTGCTGGAAAAGAAACACAGCGCGATGATTTCGAATAAGGCAGATAGTTTGTTCGGCTGTGAAGTGTGGTTGCCTGCGGAGTTGAGCTATTCGAAAACAGGCGTGGATTTTCTGTGGGTATCTACGAATACTGCCAGTGCCGATCGTAACTTTGTGATGTACTCTTACCCGTATACCGACAAAGATACGTTTACCAAAAAGTTTTTCATACAGAAACGCGACTCTGTGATGAAAGCCAATATTCCCGGTTATAAAGAAGGTGTGTACATGATGACCGACTCTTTGTTGACAGATGTTCGTGCCATCAGTGTACACAATGAATACACGATGGAAGTACGCGGTCTGTGGCGTATGAAAGGAGACTTCATGGGCGGCCCGTATGTCTCTCACACTCGTTTGGACAGTAAGAACAACCGGATTATTACAGCCGAGATATTTGTTTATTCACCCGATAAAATGAAACGAAACCTGGTTCGCCAAATGGAGGCGTCTCTCTACACGTTGAAACTTCCCGGCGAAGTTCAGCAAAGTCGGATACCTCTGGGGGTAAAAGACGGGGAACAACTTAAAAAACAAGAAAATGGAAAATAATAAGATAAGGATAGGCATCACTCAGGGAGATATTAACGGTGTGGGATATGAAGTTATTTTGAAAACGTTTGCAGATCCGGTCATGCTGGAACTTTGCACTCCCATTATTTACGGTTCTCCGAAAGTAGCCGCGTATCATCGCAAATCTTTGGATTTGTCTGCCAATTTCAGTATCATCAACTCTGCTTCCGAAGCTTCCTATAATCGTTTGAGCGTAGTCAATTGTTCGGATGATGAGGTAAAGGTGGAGTTTTCAAAACCCGATCCGGAGGCGGGAAAAGCTGCTTTCGACTCTTTGAAACGCGCGATAGAAGAATACCGCGAAGGATTGATCGACGCAATCGTGACGGCACCTATCAATAAGCATACGATTCAGTCGGAGGAGTTTGTTTTCCCCGGTCATACGGAGTATATCGAGGAGCAATTAGGAAACGGGAACAAGGCATTGATGATCTTGATGAAAGGCGATTTCCGGATGGCTTTGGTTACCACCCATATTCCTGTGAAAGATATTGCGGCTACCATAACCAAGGAGTTGATTCAAGAGAAACTGATGATATTCCACCGTTGCCTGAAGCAGGATTTCGGTATCGGCGCTCCCCGTATCGCCGTTCTCTCTCTTAATCCGCATGCCGGAGACGGCGGATTGCTCGGGACGGAAGAGCAGGATATCATTATCCCAGCGATGAAAGAGCTGGCGGATAAGAAGATTCTTTGTTACGGCCCTTATGCAGCCGACGGCTTCATGGGATCGGGCAATTATTCTCACTTCGACGGAATTCTGGCGATGTATCACGACCAGGGATTGGCTCCATTCAAAGCTTTGGCCATGGACGACGGTGTAAATTATACGGCGGGGCTTCCCGTTGTAAGAACTTCGCCTGCACACGGCACCGCCTACGATATCGCCGGCAAGGGAGTGGCAAGTGAAGACTCTTTCCGACAGGCTGTTTATGCGGCTATCGATGTGTTCCGAAATCGTCGGCGGGAGAAAGAAGCGCGCACCAATCCTTTGCGGAAACAATATTACGAAAAGCGCGACGACAGCGACAAGCTGAAGTTGGATGTAGTGGCAGACGAAGATTAAGAGTCTGGCGGTTTTAATGATAGGCGAACGGGAGACTGAGTTCCTGTTTGGCAAATCACTAAATGATAATTATAGTAATGACAAAGACGGAAATACAGCAAGTGAAACTGCGTTTCGGTATTATTGGCAATACCGAGGCGTTGTTGCGTGCCATCGATATTGCAATTCAGGTAGCGCCTACCGATTTGTCTGTACTGATCACCGGAGAAAGCGGTGTGGGAAAAGAAAGTTTTCCGCAAATCATTCATCAGTACAGCCGGAGAAAACACGGGCAGTATATTGCAGTGAATTGCGGAGCTATCCCCGAAGGAACAATCGATTCGGAACTCTTCGGTCATGAGAAGGGAGCCTTTACCGGAGCAATCGGTGAACGCAAAGGATATTTCGGAGAAGCCGATGGCGGAACAATCTTTCTTGATGAAGTGGGAGAGTTGCCGTTGCCTACTCAAGCCCGCTTGCTTCGTGTGTTGGAGAGCGGCGAATTTATTAAAGTAGGGTCGTCTAAGGTTCAGAAGACAGATGTCCGTATTGTTGCGGCTACGAATGTGAATCTCACTCAAGCCATTGCCGAAGGACGTTTCCGGGAAGATTTGTATTACCGGCTCAACACTGTTCCCATTCAGGTGCCTCCTTTGCGTGAAAGAGGCGAAGATGTGTTTTTGTTGTTCCGGAAATTTGCGGCAGACTTTGCCGAACGATACCGGATGCCGGCTATTCAACTCACAGAAGATGCGAAGCGCTTGCTGCTTGATTATTCGTGGCCGGGAAATGTGCGCCAATTGAAGAATATCACCGAACAGATATCGATTATTGAAACGAACCGGGAAATTACAGGAGCTATCTTGCAAACCTATCTCCCCGCACAGAACACCCAGCGGCTTCCGGCATTATTGGGGAAGCACGAAAGCAAAAGTTTTGAGAGCGAACGTGAAATACTCTACTCGGTCTTGTTCGATATGCGGCAGGAAGTGGCCGAATTGAAGAAGATGGTGCATAACCTGATGGGCGAACGGACGGGGCAAATGATGGCTGCTTCCGTAATTGCCCCGCAACCCGTCATGCCGGCCATTATTCATCCTATTCATCCTGTACAGAAAGAAGAAGACGATGATATACAAGATACCGAAGAGTATGTGGAGGAAACTCTCTCTTTGGATGAAGCCGAAAAAGAGTTGATACGAAAGGCGCTCGACAAACATCACGGGAAACGGAAAAGTGCGGCAAAAGATCTGAATATTTCGGAGCGTACCCTTTATAGAAAAATAAAAGAATATGGATTGGATTAAAAGAAGAATATATATCCTGTTGTTGCCGGCATTGCTGTCGATGGCTTTTGCCTGTAGCGTGTCTTACAAGTTTAACGGCTCGTCTATCAATTACGATAAGGTGAAAACAATTTCCATTACCGAGTTTCCCATCAAGTCGGAGTATGTGTATGCTCCTTTGGCGACAAAGTTTAATGAAGACTTAAAAGATATCTTTATCAGGCAGACGCGTTTGCAAATGGTCAGACCCAATCAAAATGCCGACTTGCAGATTGACGGTGAAATTACCGGTTACAATCAATACAACCAAGCCGTATCTGCCGACGGGTATTCTTCGGAAACCAAATTGACGATTACCGTAAACGTTCGTTTTGTCAACAACACGAATCATGCCGAAGACTTCGAACAGCAGTTTACCGCTTTCCGTACTTACGATTCCCGGCAATTGCTGACAGCCGTGCAAGACGTTCTGATTGCCGAAATGACCAAAGAGATAACCGACCAAATATTTAATGCGACTGTCGCAAACTGGTAATTTAATTTAAATGACTTCCGCCAACCTTCAAGAATGGATTGAGCATCCCGAAAAACTCGATAGGGATACGCTGTACGAGCTACGCAATATGCTTGCGAGATATCCTTATTTCCAGACGCTCCGCCTGCTGTATCTCAAAAATTTATATATCCTTCACGATATCAGTTTTGGGACGGAGTTGCGTAAGTCCGTTTTGTATGCGGCTGACCGACAAAAACTGTTTTACCTCATCGAGGGCGGAAATTTTGCCATACAGCCGCGAAAAGAGAATATTGCAGCTGAAGAGGCTGTCGAAGAGGAACCTTCTGTCGACCGTACGTTGGCTTTGATCGACGCTTTTTTGGCTAACGCTCCTGAAGAAATAACCAATCAAACGGGTTTGCCCGATTACAGTACGGACTATACGGCTTACCTGTTGCAGGATGAAGCGGCGGGTGAAGTTGCCGAACCGCACCATCGGCTGAAGGGATACGAGCTGATCGACCATTTCATCGAGAATAGCGAAAAAGATGCTCTTTTGCCGATGAGAGGGGGAACTGACAATTCTTCGGCAGGATTGTCGCGCAATGATTCGGAACCTTCTGCCGACCCGGAGTATGATGTTACAGTGCATGAGAAAGAAATAAAGTCGGGAAACGAGAATGTTGCAGTGCATAAAGAAGTAAGCACATGCGCCGAAAGTATTCAAGATGATCGGGTGGAGAAAGAAGACGAGGATGACAGCTGTTTTACTGAAACTTTAGCTAAAATATACATAAAACAGCAACGATATTCGAAAGCTCTTGAAATAATTAAAAAATTAAGTTTGAAATATCCAAAAAAAAACGCTTACTTTGCAGACCAAATCCGTTTTTTAGAGAAATTGATTATTAACGCTAATTCAAAATAACTAAAGATGTACTTATTATTGATTATTTTAATGGTTATAGCATCCTTGTTGATGTGCTTCATTGTGCTGATTCAGAATTCGAAAGGAGGCGGTCTGGCTTCCGGTTTCTCTTCATCCAATGCAATTATGGGTGTGCGTAAGACTACCGATTTTCTAGAAAAAGCGACATGGTTCCTGGCTGCTTTCATGGTTGTGATGAGCATTGCCGCAGCTTATGCCCTTCCGAGTGCTTCGGCAACGCAGGATGTGGTGTTGGAACAAGCACAGAAAGATGAACAGACTAACCCGTATAACATGCCTGCCGGTACGGACGCTCCGAAAACCGACGAAGTGCCCGCTCAATCAGAGCCTGCCACAGAGACTCCGGCGCCTGTTGCAGAATAGCCTCAGGCTTTTCTGTCGGTAGCTGTTATACTTGATTTGATAGGCGAAGCGGTAACTCTGTCCGGGTTGCGGCTTCGCTTACTTTTTTGCGCCGGATTTATTATTAACTAACTATTTATAATTTAATAAAATGGAAACTACAAACGGACTTCATCAAACATTAAGAGATTCGAGCGCAGCGCGTTGGACTGCTTTGTTGCTATTAGCTTCGGCCATGTTCTGCTCTTATATTTTTATGGACATACTGTCGCCTATAAAAGATTTGATGCAGTCGACCCGCGGCTGGGACTCCACGGCATTCGGAACAATGCAGGGAGCTGAAACTTTTCTTAATGTATTTGTCTTCTTCCTTATTTTTGCGGGTATCATCTTGGATAAGATGGGAGTTCGTTTTACTGCTATTCTGTCCGGAGCGGTCATGCTTGTAGGGGCAATCATCAATTGGTATGCAGTAACGGAAATGTTTATTGGCAGCGGATTGGAAAGATGGTTTACCAATAATCTGAACTATATACCGGGATTCGATGAGCTGGGTATTTCTCCTTTTTATGAAGGAATGCCCGCTTCGGCTAAGTTTGCGGCTTGCGGCTTTATGATTTTCGGTTGTGGGGTAGAAATGGCAGGCATTACAGCGTCTCGCGGAATCGTAAAGTGGTTTAAAGGCCGTGAGATGGCTTTGGCTATGGGGTCGGAGATGGCTTTGGCGCGGCTGGGAGTGGCCACCTGTATGATATTCTCTCCCGTATTTGCCAAGTTAGGCGGAAACATCGATGTTTCCCGGTCGGTGGCTTTTGGAGTCGTGCTGCTGATGATTGCGCTGATCATGTTCATCGTTTATTATTTTATGGATAAGAAACTGGACATGCAAACGGGCGAGTCGGAAGAAAAGGACGAACCTTTCAAGGTGAGTGATTTGGGAAAGATACTTTCGAGCGGAGGCTTCTGGGTTGTGGCATTGCTTTGCGTGCTTTATTATTCGGCTATTTTTCCGTTTCAAAAGTATGCGGTGAACATGTTGCAATGTAATTTGACTTTTAAAGAAATCGATCCTTCTTCTTTTTGGGCAACCAATACCGTGACGGTCATTCAGTATTGCATCATGCTGGTGGTAGCGGCCGCTGCGTTTGCCAGCAATTTCTCCAAGCGTAAAGCGAAGAAATATGGCCTGCTTATCCTGGCTTCCTTGGCTCTGGTGCTTTTCTGCTGGATGGGTTACAAACGCCAAAGCGCGGAAACGGTATTTGCGGTATTCCCTATTTTAGCTGTCGGCATCACCCCCATATTGGGAAATTATGTAGACCATAAAGGAAAGGCTGCGACCATGCTGGTCATGGGTTCGTTGCTGCTCATTGCCTGTCATCTGATTTTTGCTTTTGTTCTTCCGGAGCTTAGAGGGAATGTCGTTGGAGGTTTTGTTGTCGCTTATCTTACCATTCTTGTGCTGGGGGCGAGCTTCTCTTTGGTGCCCGCTTCTTTATGGCCGAGTGTGCCGAAGCTGGTCGATGCGAACATCATCGGCAGCGCTTATGCCCTCATTTTCTGGATTCAAAATATCGGGTTATGGCTTTTCCCG
This sequence comes from Bacteroides pyogenes DSM 20611 = JCM 6294, assembly GCF_000428105.1. GTDB lineage: Bacteria > Bacteroidota > Bacteroidia > Bacteroidales > Bacteroidaceae > Bacteroides > Bacteroides pyogenes. The sequence continues at coordinate 16,113 of NZ_ATZH01000046.1, forward strand.
TTGCTTATAGGTAAAGTTCTCGATAAAACCAATCCGCAATTGGTGGCTGATTTGCGTGACGGAGTCATTACTGCCGAAGAGGCGGCTATCTCTTACGATTACACTATGCCGTTGGTGATGTTGGCAGGATTGGGAGTCGCCGCTCTTATCTTGGGTTTTGTGCTTAAGGTAGTCGACAGGAAGAAAGGCTACGGGCTGGAGCTTCCCAATATCAAAGAGTAAGCAGGCAAAACCAAAATATTTGCTATTGGTTGCAGTTCGGCAAAGCAGGTAAGGTCTAAACAGTTTTTTGAATGGCTATGGCTTCTAAAGAGAAAGTGAATCTGTTGCAGGTTATTCCCTGTCGTAGTCCGCGCATCACAACATGTAAGGAAGGAGAGGAGACCGTTCTCTCCTTTCCTCGTTTTAAGAATGCGTGGATAAATCGTTATTTACTGCCGAAAGGCGTATCGAAAGAATTTCATGTTCGTCTGGAGAAACATGGAACGGCTGTATGGGAACTTATAGACGGAAGACGAACGGCAGGTGAAATTATAGAAAAACTCGCGGCGCACTTCGGCAACGAAGCGGGCTACGAGTCGCGTATTGCTTCTTTTCTTTTTCAGTTGCGGAAAGACGGCTTTATAAAACTGACCGTCATTGAATGAAAAGCTTCCATAGAATAAAGAACAGGGCTACTGTGATACCGAATATAATGAGGGTTCCCCATGTGAAGTAGCGCGCGTCTTTTTCTTTTTTTATTTTCGTCTCTTTAATGATGTATTCCATTTCTTCGGGCGTAGTATCCGGCATGGAAAGAGAATTCCCCATCTGCATCTTCTTCAATTGCTGATTTCTCCGTTCGCGGTTTAAGCGAGAAGCTTCTCTTCCTTGACGGAGCCGATGGATCATATCAAGCATGTGTCCTTCGCCGCCCATGTCTTTTTCGTTTTAAGTTTTTATCTGTTGTCTTCCCGATCTATTTTCAACAACCCTCCGGTAGAAGTGTCGAAATAGACTTTGATGGTAGAGTTCTTGTTGAACAATACCGGAGCCAGATATTCCACAATCCCGAATTGAGTGACGGGTATTTCTCCTTCGTAGAGTTTCTTCCTGCCGTCTGTCAGTGTCACCAAAGCTTGTCCCGGCACGTTGTAAGCTATCCCCTCGAGCTTTTTCTTTTTCTTTTCGTCTTCTTCGGGGATGTTTATTTTCTTCAGGTCTTTCAGACTGATGTAGTAAGGCTCGCCTGCGAGGTCGTTAACGGCTACTATACCCAATTTTCTGGAGAAACGGAAAGCTATTTCTTTGTCGAATTCTTTGTCAGGCGTCAGGCGGACCGTGAAAGTTCTGACCTCTTCATCGCGTGTGCCGGAGAACATTTCCGTCATCGCCTCTTCCTGCTTGTTCAGGTTGTCGAGCATAATTTTCAGCTGGGCGCCGTCTTGCGGCATATTGTCGGCCTGCCCGCGGAGAAGTGCGTTTCTGCTTTCGCGGATGTTGTATATTTCTTTGGCTACCAGTTCCGCCATTTTCGCGGTGGAGTTGGTCATAAGAATTTCTTCGGTGAGGAAATCGCGCGGATTCGTCTTTCGGCGTGTTGCCGCAACAAGCGGCTCCATCCTCTTTTCTTTTCCTCCGCCATAGGGTACATTGATCGATTCCACAATTCCGTCTTCCGTAAGCGTGAGCAGGGGAGCCACTGTCTTGTCTTTCATCTTGACGAAGTAAGTCGCTTCGCTATCGGGGATTCCCGCCGATCTGACCTTTATCCCGCTCAGCTCCCAGTATTCTTCGGCAACGACGGGAACGTCGGACATACGTAAGTAGCGGTCGGCATATTTGCCGAACTCTCCGGGCGTATAGCTGATTTTCTTCGCTTTTATCTCAATTTCGATTTCAGTTTTCGGCAGCATGTATACCACGCCGTAATCTTTTCCGCGAGTCACTCCTGTGAGAACTTCCGTTTGCGCATGGGCGGAAGTTGCCATCAGCAGGCCTGTCGCTATAATTAACTTTTTCATATTCGGTTCTTTTTCTTGGTTTAAAAAAACAAAGTTAATGAAGTTCCGCATAAACCGCTAAGTTCTTAACGTTTATTCGCTTACGGTTTTTCTTTTATTTGCCTGTCAATTGCCGGCGGTGTATAAGATAGGTCGTGACAAAGAGCTTGACTTTTTCTTTTATTCGCCTATCAATTGCCAGGCCTTTGGCAGATTGGAAACGATATCGCTTGCGATCAGTCCCGTCATTCCTTTCTTTTTTTGCGCGAGGTTCCCCGCCAGTCCGTGTATGTATGTTCCTATTTTGCACGCTTCTTCCGCCGTATATCCTTGTGCGGTCAAGGCTAAAACAATTCCGGTCAACACATCTCCGCTACCGCCTGTCGCCATACCCGGATTTCCCGTCGGGTTGAAGTAGCACTTTCCTTCGGGAGTGATGATGGCAGAGTAAGCCCCTTTTAAAATGATGTGTACGTCGGCAGTCTGCGCCAGTTCGCGGGCTTTGGCCAGACGCTCGTAAGAATCCTGACATTTGCCTGCGAGACGCTCCAGCTCTTTGGGGTGAGGCGTGAGGATACAGCCTTTGGGCAAATGAGTCAGCTCATGCCGATGATTGGCGATGATGTTGAGCGCGTCGGCATCCAGCACCATCGGAGTCTGACACTGTGTCAACAATTGGAGCAACGCCATCTCCGTCTCCGCGCTTCGCCCCAATCCGGGCCCGATGCCGACGGCCTGGTAGTCGTCCGTGTCGGTGGGCGAGGCGAAGCATGTCTCACTTCCGTCTGCTTCCACCATTGCTTCGGGAACAGCTGTCTGGAGGATGTCGTTGTTGCATGCCGGAGCGTGTACCGTAAGCAGTCCCACACCCGAGCGGAGACAAGCGCGAGCCGCCAAAACCGAAGCGCCGGCCATTCCTTTCGAGCCGGCGATTAAAAGAGCGTGCCCGAAGTTTCCTTTGTGGGCAAACCGGTTCCTTGGTTTCATCAGGTAGCGGATGTCTTCCGTTTCCAGTATTTCGTAATCTGTCTCGATTTCTTCGATGCCTTTCTTGCTCAACCCGATGTCCAATATTTCCCATTCGCCGATAAACTCCGCGTTTTCGGGAAACAGGAAAGCCAGTTTGGGAAATTGCAGGCTGAAAGTGACATCGGCGCGAATAATATTGGTTTTGACGTTGAACGTGTTCTCTTCTCCCATCAGGCCCGAAGGAATGTCGATCGACGCCACCGTTGCCGGTGAGGCGTTGATGTATTTCACAACCGCCGCGAATCCGCCGCTCAACGGCTTGTTCAGTCCCGAACCGAACAGACCGTCGATTACCAGATGTTCGGCAGTCAGTGTCGGGGGTGCGAACTGTGTGCTGATTTCATGAAAATCCACCTCCTCCATCATCTCCACCAATTCCTTGTTCGTTTGGCAGTCCGGCGAAAGTTTTCCTTTGATGTTGAAAAGGAAAACCTCTGTTTTATATCCTTTCTCCGCCATCATCCGGGCCACAGCCAGCGCGTCTCCTCCATTGTTGCCCGGTCCGGCAAAAAATGTTACCGGCGTTTCCGTGCCCCATCTTTCGGTTATTTCTTTGGTAAGGGCCTGCGCAGCCCGCTCCATCAGGTCGATAGATGCAATCGGTTCATGTTCAATGGTATATGCGTCCAGCTTTTTTATACTGCCGGTAGGGAATATTTTCATTGTAATGTATTTTGGGGTTTATCGAGAGACAAATTTACGGAAAAACTCCGAGAATCGGCTGAAATCGGCTGTTATTTCGCACTTCTTCTCCGCTATGAATTGCCTTTGGGAAGAATAAAAGCTCCGTTTCATCGGAATGAAGGCTCTGTTTTGCCGAAATGAAGGCTCTGTTTTGCCGCAATGAAAGCTCTGTTTTGCCGCAATGAAAGCTCTGTTTCGCCGCAATGAAAGCTCTGTTTTGCCGCAATGAAAGCTCCGTTTTGCCGAAATGAAGGCTCTGTTTTGCCGCAATGAAGGCTCTGTTTTGCCGCAATGAAAGCTCTGTTTTGCCGCAATGAAGGCTCCGTTTTGCCGCAATGAAAATTTTGTTTCCCCGATGCGAACACTCTGTTTCATCAGCATGAAACAAAGTGTTTCTGCTGATGAAACTTTAGTTTCCCATCGGGGAAACTAAAGAACGTCTGTGGTTTAATGTTTTTAGTCGATGTATTGTTTGGAGCGAATGGTGGGGTAGCTTAAGTTTTTTACTGCTTTTTTCGCCCTTATCGGTAAGCGGAAGCGACTCCGCCCGTCGTTAAGCTTGTTGGGACCGACCGTCTGAATTGTAATCGTGCCGGTGTGCTTGCGTTCCATTCCTTCCTGTGATTGAGGAAATGAGAGCACGTTCGGAGCCGGACGGCAGAAGACCGGTTTACTCCCATTTATATTCTTCGTTATACGATTCGAACGCGGGTTCTTCCCGAATGCCTTTTTCATGGAAAAGTTGCCGGATAAATTCCTGCTCTTCCGGAGTCAGGTAAGATTCGTCGCGGTAGAAGCGGTAGTATTTCGTTCTGCCGAAATGAGCGATGAGGCGTTTCTTCATTTCTTGCGCCGATTGGTGCGGAACGTTGTCGAGCAAATGCCTGATGCCCCGTGCTACACGTATTTTCTCCGCAGGTTTGAAAAAGAGGCAATGTGTGGTATCGGCAGGAATACACATGGGATTTACAACATCGATGAACGGATTGTCGGCGGTATCGTGGCGTGCGACGATGCCACGCAGACAGTCGGCAGCTTTCGGACATTGGCTGTTGAGGCAGCGCGCAAAATTGTATGGCGCCGACAAGTTGTTGGTTTGTGCTTTCATAATCATTATATTGTTTTCACTGGTTTGAACCGAGACGTGCGGAGCTTCGTTTCTCTCCGCTCCCGTCTACGGTTTGCAAAGATAATGTAATTCGGCAGAAAAACTCCTTTTTGCCGGTTGTAAACAATGACAATCTGCATGTGAAAAGCGGATCTTCCGGCAAGCCGCTGATGATGAAGAAGATGCGATGAGAATCGAACCCTTGCAAAGCAGCCCCCGATGGATAAAGGAACAATGAGCGCCCCGATGAAACAGGTGCTCGGAAGCATGGAGAGCGAATGCCGGCGGGTGTGTTTCTCTTCCGGGTGGCTGAATGGATTATTCGTTTTCCCTTCGGTTGCACGATATAATGGTTGCGGAGACAAGAAAGAATAAAAATAATCGTTTTTCGGAAAATATATCATTCTGTTTTCTTCTGTCTGTATACTTTTTTATACTTTTGTGCCCGATTAAAAAAGCAGCAACTACATGAAGACAAGCGAATCTTTATTGTCCGTTACCCAATTTATTGCAGAATATTCGGCTCATTTGATGGGAGCCGGCGTGCATACTTCGCGCGTGGTACGAAACTCCAAACGCATCGGAAAAGCTTTTGATGTAGAGGTCACATTGGCCGTGTTCCACAAAAATATTATGTTGACCATTATTGATGTCGAAACCCGTGAATCTTGCCATGAAGTGGTCGATATCGCTCCCCATCCCATCAGCTTCGAGCACAACTCCGAATTGAGCGCGTTGAGTTGGGAAGCTTTAGACAAGCGTCTGTCGTTGGAAGAATTGCGTGAAAAGTACCGGAAGATTGTCTCGGCGCCGATAATACACCCGCTCTTTGTACTGATATTGGTAGGCTTTGCCAACGCCTCGTTCTGTAAATTATTCGGTGGCGACCTTATTTCAATGAGCATTGTCTTTTCGGCTACCGTCACCGGCATGTTCTTAAAGCAGCAGATGCAAAAGAAGAAAATCAATCATTACATTGTTTTCATCGTTTCGGCATTCGTCGCTTCCCTCTGCGCCTCCACCTCTTTGATATTCCATACCACTTCCGAAATAGCCATGGCTACGAGTGTTCTCTATTTAGTTCCCGGAGTGCCGCTCATTAACGGAGTGATCGATGTCGTAGAAGGTTATGTGCTGACCGGCTTTTCGCGCCTGACGGAGGCTTCGTTGCTCATCATCAGCATTGCCATCGGGCTTTCTCTCACTTTATTAATGGTAAAAAACAGTTTGATTTGAATATGATAGCATTAGACATTCTCACCGACGGATTCTTTGCGGCAGTAGCCGGTATCGGCTTTGGCGCCATATCCGATCCCCCTTTGCGGGCATTTAAAATGATTGCGGTATTGGCGGCGTTGGGGCATGCTTGCCGCTTTTGCCTCATGACCTACTTAGGCGTCGACATTGCCACAGCTTCTTTGTTTGCCGGACTTGTTATCGGTTTCGGAAGTTTGTGGCTGGGCAAGAAAGTGTATTGCCCGATGACGGTGCTTTATATCCCCGCGCTGCTTCCGATGATTCCGGGAAAGTTTGCCTACAACATGGTGTTTTCGCTCATCATGTGCCTGCAGACGGTGCATGAGCCGGATAAACTTCAGAAGTATATGGAGATGTTTTTCTCGAACAGCCTTATAGCCGGTACGGTTATTTTTATGTTGGCTGTGGGAGCTTCGTTCCCGATGTTTCTGTTTCCTCACAGAGCCTTTTCATTAACCAGGCATTGAATAAAATTAAAACGTTATGGAAATTTTTTGGAGAACAATTGCTTATTATAATTCGGCTACCTGGATTTTACAGATACTGATTGTTTTATTGGGATTTGCGTTGACGGCCATGCTTGTGCGCAAGCCGCTTCCCCGAGTGAAGATTGCCATGAAGCTATATATGATTGCCCTTTATTCGTGGATTGCCGTGGCCTATTATTTCATCTATTGCGAGGAACGGAGTTACAATGGCGTAATGGCCATGTTTTGGGGCGTGATGGCAGTGATATGGATATGGGATCTCATTACGGGATATACCACGTTCGAACGGATGCATAAGTACGATGCGTTGTCGTATTTCCTGCTCGCCATGCCTTTTGTCTATCCTTTGGTCTCTTTGGCGCGCGGACTTGAATTCCCCGAAATGACTTCGCCGGTGATGCCTTGCTCGGTAGTCGTGTTCACCATCGGACTATTATTATTGTTTGCCCGCAAAGTGAACATGTTTCTGGTGCTTTTCCTTTGTCATTGGTCGCTCATCGGTTTGTCGAAGACTTACTTTTTCCGGATACCGGAAGATTTCTTGCTGGCGAGCGCCACCATTCCCGGACTTTATCTCTTTTTCAGGGAATACTTTCTGAACAATCTGCATGCCGATACCAAGCCAAAGGCGAAATACATCAACTGGCTGCTGCTTTTCGTTTGTGTGGGCGTGGCTGTCTTGCTTACCGGCACTCTTTTCCTGGAATTGACAACAAAGAGCTGATGGTGCGTAACTCATTTTCCGCAGAATAAGCGCGCGTTGTTCTGCCCGACGACGGCTTCGAGGTAAACACCGCAGGAATCTTGTCCGCGAAAGAATTGATAAAATATGACGATTTTTATTTGAGATATAAAAAATATGGCTACCTTTGCACTACTGTTTCGGCAAGGCATTGCAGAGCGGATATAAATGCGGTAATAGCTCAGTTGGTAGAGCACTAGCTTCCCAAGCTGGGGGTCGCGAGTTCGAGCCTCGTTTACCGCTCTTTTTGAAAATCAGGCAGTTACAATATTTTGTAGCTGTTTTTTTTGTGTCAT
>NZ_ATZH01000047.1 GCF_000428105.1 Bacteroides pyogenes DSM 20611 = JCM 6294
AACATTACGCTGGAAGTTCCCTATCGGCTGAATCAGAAGAACCGGAAAGAGCCCACATCATGGGCTTGCAAGCGGTTTAGAAAACGTATCGAAACCGTATTCTCCCAACTCAACGACACGCTTATGATGATACGAAATTACGCAAAGCAATCCTGCGGACTTTTCACCCGCATGGCAGCAAAGATTGCCGCTATGACTTTCATGCAATATGTCAATTACGCTAATCATCGTCCGATTGGAAAGATAAAATATTCGCTAATTTAATTCAACCAACGGGTGGATATATTTAAAAATAGAATACGATGAAGCTCAGACTGATTTTGGTGTCCTTTCTCTTTTTCTGCATGTTGCACGCCTATGCGGACGAAGGCATGTGGATGTTGGGAAGTTTAAAGAACAACAAGCGCACTGCAAGGACGATGAAAGAACTCGGCTTGCGCATGCCGGTGAAGAAACTCTATAACCCCGGCAAGCCGTCGCTGACGGACGCAGTGGTCAGCTTCGGAGGCTTTTGCTCCGGAGTGGTAGTGTCCGCAGACGGGCTTGTGTTCACCAATCACCATTGCGGCTTCAGCAGCATACAACAACACTCTTCGGTGGAGCATGACTATCTGAAGAACGGTTTTACGGCGCGTACGCTCGCCGAAGAACTGCCGAATCCGGAGTTGTATGTCCGTTTTCTGGTTCGTACGGAGGATGTTACCGCACGCGTACTGGGTGCTGCGCGGCTTTCGCGCACGGAGGCCGAGCGAACAGCGGCGGTGGACTCGATGCTGAATGTCATCGGTCGGGAAGTGTCCGAAAAAGACTCTACTCTTACGGGCGTAGTCGATGCTTATTATGCCGGAAACGAGTTCTGGCTTTCTGTTTACCGCGACTTCACCGACGTCCGTCTGGTATTCGCTCCTCCTTCTTCGGTAGGGAAATTCGGCTGGGATACCGACAACTGGATGTGGCCGCGCCATACGGGCGATTTCAGCGTATTCCGCATCTATGCCGACAAACATAATGCTCCCGCCGATTACTCGCCCGACAATGTTCCTTATCGTCCTGAATATGTAGCGCCTATCTCTCTGGACGGATACAGGGAGGGTTCTTTCTGCATGACTCTCGGCTATCCCGGCAGCACCGAGCGTTACCTCTCGTCATACGGCATTGAAGAGATGATGAACGGGGCTAACCAAGCCATGATTGACGTGCGCGGAGTGAAGCAGGCAATCTGGAAGCGGGAAATGGATCTTCGCCCCGACATACGCATCAGGTATGCTTCCAAATACGATGAGAGTTCCAACTATTGGAAGAACAGCATCGGAACCAACAAGGCTATCAGGCAATTGAAAGTGCTTGAAAAGAAAAGGCGGGCAGAATCCACTCTGCGCGAATGGATTCAGGCAAATCCGGGCGAAAGGGAGAAGCTGATGCGACTGTTCTCTACTCTGGAACTGAATTACGGCAATCGCCGTGAGACAGGTCGTGCTTTGGCTTATTTCGGCGAATCGTTTATGAATGGGCCGGAGTTGGTGCAGCTTGCGCTTGAAATTATGAACTTTGATTTCGGTGCGGAAGAGAAGTTGGTGCTGGCGCGTCTGAAGAAGTTGCTTGCCAAATACGATAATCTGGATCTGGCTATAGACAAGGAGGTGTTTGCTGCCATGATCGGCGAGTATCGCAGCAAAGTGGACGAGAAGTATCTTCCGCCCCTGTATGCCTGCATAGATACCGTGTACGGCGGTAATGCGCAGGCTTATGTCGATTCGCTATACGCCGCTTCGCAGATCACTTCTCCATCGGGATTGAAACGATTTCTGGAGCAGGACTCCACTTTTCAGATCTTCGATGACCCCGCCATTGCGTTGGGGTTAGACCTGATCGTGAAATACTACGATATGAGCCGAAGTATAGCGGAAGCTTCGGAGCAGATAGAGCAGTCGGAGCGGTTGCTCAATGCAGCTATGAGACGGATGTATGCCGATCGCGACTTCTATCCCGATGCGAACTTCACCATGCGGCTCAGCTTTGGGACGGTTTGCGGTTATTCTCCGTTCGATGGCGCTTCTTACAACTATCATACTACCGTGAAAGGAATTTTCGAGAAGGTGAAGGAGCATGCCGGTAATCTCGACTTTGCCGTTCAACCGGAGTTGTTGTCTTTGCTTTCAGCGGGAGACTTCGGCAAGTACGGCAACGGAAAGGGGGATATGAACGTCTGTTTTATATCGAACAACGACATTACGGGAGGAAACTCCGGCAGCGCCATGTTCAACGCTCGGGGAGAACTTATCGGTCTGGCGTTCGACGGTAATTGGGAAGCTATGAGCAGCGACATCGTTTTCGAGCCCATGCTGCAACGCTGCATCGGGGTGGATATACGCTACGTGCTGTTTATGATAGAGAAATACGGCAAGGCGGGCAACCTGATCCGGGAGTTGAAGTTACATTGACGAATTTCTTCGGGGTTTTACTGTATCCTTATCGGAGGGGATTCCGAATATTCGATTCTCGGAGAGGCTATATTTGTTTTTTTTGAGTTTCTCATACCATTCATGGGCGAAGTTTTGATGTTCGCTTCCTTTTAAGTTTACTGATGCGTTCTTTAAAAGATGGATTCCTGCGTGCGTGTAGTCAGCAGTTCCAACGCTTTCATGCCCATGATAGAGTTGCCTTTGGCGTTCAGTCGGGGGCTCCATACCGTTACTGAGTAGAGCCTTGGATGGATGGCGGCAATGCCCCCTCCGACTCCGCTCTTTCCGGGCAATCCTACTAAGTAGGAGAATTCTCCCGCTTCGTCATAGAAACCGCATGTCTGCATGATGGCGTTGATGCGCTTCACCTGCGAGGAGGTCAGATCGACACCATTGAAGCTGAACGGCGACCGGTGGTCGGCAAAGGGCAGGAATGCCCTCGAAAGCTCCGTGCAGCTCATCTCTACGGAGCATTGGAGGAAATAGAAGCGGAGAACGCTTTCGATATCGTTCTCCAGATTGCCGTAATATTTCAACAGATTGGCTATCGCCGCGTTGATGTAGCTCTTCTCGCGTTCAGATACAGCCGTTTCCCGGTTGTAGTCCACCGTGCGGCTGCCGCTGATGGAACGGATGAAAGCGATATAGTCTTCTTCCGGCGACGGCAGGTGAGACAACAGGATGTCTGCCAGTACGATGGCTCCGGCATTGATGAACGGATTGCGCGGATGCCCCTTTTCCACTTCCAGCTGAATGAGCGAGTTGAACGCTGTTCCCGAAGGCTCCTTGCCGATTCTTTTCCATAGGTCGCTTCCCAGGATGCTGAGGCACATGGAAAGGGCGAACACTTTCGTGATGCTCTGTATGGAAAAACGTGTGTCTGCCTGTCCCAACGTAAATGTCTCTCCCTCTGTGGTGGTGATACATATTCCGAAGCGGTCGGGATTTACCTGCGCCAATGCCGGTATGTAGTCCGCTACTTTTCCGTCTTTGGCATAAGGCTGTATCTCCCGGTAGATTTCAGAAAGTATTTGCTGGTAATCCATCGCTGTATGATATTGGTTCTACTTCTTTTTCCGGCGTGCCCATCCCTCTTCGCTGAAGTCGGGATCTTCGCCTTTGAAGAACTGTTTCCAGTCGTCTTTCTTCTTCGGGCCGCGCGCGCTGGTATATCCCCGTTCTTCGCGGCTGGGTTTTTCTTTCTTTCCTTCCTTCTTCGGTTCTTTCTTCGTTCTTTTCGGCGATTCTGCTTTGGGCGTGCTCTTGCTTCTGCCTTTGTCGCGGCTTTTCTCATTCTCTTCGCCCGCTACTTCGACTACTACTTTTCGTCCTCCCCATTTTGCCCGGTTCAGTGCTTTCAGAACGTTGTTCGTCTCTCGTTCGTCTACCTCGAAGAACGAGTAGTTCTGCATCAGGTCGATGCGTCCCAATTCGATGCGTCCGCGCGTGTTGTTGTTGAGCAGACTGATCAGTTCGTTCGGGAAGAAATGATCCGTTTTCCCCAGATTGATGAACAGACGGGTGAACCCCGCTTCCGCTTTACGGCTTCTTTTTTCGCGTCCCCCATCTTTCCGGTCACCACGGCTGTCGGAAGGCTGCTCTATCTCCGCACGTCCGCGATAATACTCGGAGAAGCGGTTGAATTCGTGCGACACCATCCGCTTGATCAAGTCCTCTTTGCTCAGCCATTCCAGTTTGCGGTAAATCTCCGGCATGAAGTCGGCGATCTCTTCCTCGTTCACTTTCACCTTCTCAAGGTCGTCTATCACTTTAATCAACTGCTTCTGGCAGATTCCGGCGGCTGTCGGCATTTCTCCGGCAATGAACTTCTTGCCGATGATGCGTTCTATCTGGCGCATCTTGCCTTTTTCGCGCAGGTTGATGATGGCGATGGATGTTCCCGTCTTTCCCGCACGTCCCGTACGTCCGCTACGGTGCGTATAGCTTTCCGTGTCATCGGGCAACCCGTAGTTGATTACGTGCGTCAGGTCGTCTACGTCGAGGCCGCGCGCCGCTACGTCGGTGGCAACCAGCAGTTGCAGGTTGCGGATGCGGAACTTCTGCATCACCGTGTCGCGCTGTGCCTGAGAGAGCTCTCCGTGCAGCGAGTCGGCATTATAGCCCTCCTGCATCAGCTTGTCTGCAATCTCCTGCGTCTCTTTGCGGGTGCGGCAGAAGATGATGCCGTATATCTGCGGGTAATAGTCGACGATACGTTTCAGTGCTTCGTACTTGTCTTTCGCCTGCACGGTGTACACCACGTGCTTCACGTTGCTCGTGCCTTCGTTTTTGCGTCCGATGGTAATTTCCTTCGCGTCGTGCAGGTACTTCTTCGAGATGCGTGCGATTTCCGGACTCATGGTGGCTGAGAACAGCAACGTGTTCCGTTCTTCGGGCACATCGGCGAGAATGGCGTTGATGCTGTCGGTAAAGCCCATGTTCAGCATCTCGTCCGCTTCGTCCATCACCACGTTGCAGACGGTGGAGAGGGAAACCGTTTTCCGCTCCATCAGGTCGAGCAGTCGTCCCGGTGTGGCAACGATAATGTGCACACCTCTTTTGAGGCTGCGTATCTGGCTGTCGATGGAAGAGCCGCCGTACACGGGCAGCACTTTCAGTCCGTCGATGTATTTGGAGTAATCGTTCAGGTCGCCCGCTATCTGAAGGCAAAGCTCGCGGGTGGGGCAAAGGATCAGAGATTGGGGAACCCGCTTCTCTATATCTACCTGCTGCAATAGAGGCAGACCAAAGGCGGCTGTTTTGCCGGTTCCTGTCTGTGCAAGAGCTACTACATCATTATTTTCTCCTAAAAGGTACGGAATCACTTCCTCTTGTACCGGCATGGGATTCTCATATCCCATTTCTTCAATTGCTTTGCGTATCTCCGGAGAAACACCAAGCTCTTCAAATGTCTTCATTAAATCTCTGTATATCTTTTATTTCGGGCGCAAAGATAGATAAATTATTTGAAAATCAGAGGGTACAGGGCGGAGATTTGAATGCCGAGAGTGAAAAAAATGACGGAGAGGTGGGAATGTATGGCTGAAAGCAGTGTAAGTATGCCTCATACGTATTTTGCCTCTTCACTTGCTCCATGTTGTCTTGCTCCATGCACAGCCTTGAGCTTCAACAGCCGTTCGGGTATGCCTCCCCACGTACACTTTGTCTTCCTCCATGTTGTCTTGCTCCATGTGCAAGCCTTGAGTTTCGATCGGTCAATATCCAACGAGCGGGCGTTGCCTGTCGGTTTGCTTCATTCGCGTTTTCAGTCTTCGGTCAATAAAATGCTTCGCAAACGTTTTATTTCTTCTTTCGAAAGCCCGATACCCTTTTCCAGATAGTTTCTCACATTTCCGTATTCGCTTTCTATCTGCTCTTTGGCTGCGTTCAGAAAATCCTCTTTTGCCGAGTAGATGGTGGTGATGGCTTCCTGTGAATGGGGCGGCAGTTGATAAGCGTACTTGGAAACGTCGGGGATGTTGAAGAAGTCGTTGCTTAGCCGGTAGTCTTTCATGATAATGTCATCGTCTACTCCCAAAGAAGCGAGCAGTAGGGCGGAAAATACTCCCGTACGTCCCTTGCCCGATGTGCAGTGAATCACGGCAGGGTAGCAGTTGCGGTCGAGTAAAATCGTGAACAATCTCCTGAATTCTTTCCGGTAATTGGTTACCAGTCCCCGGTTTATCTGTTCTATCGAGCGATAGATGGTATCCGCCTTTATCTTCCCTTCGCGGACTCCCTGCAGAAGATAATCTATGTTCCCGGTAGGAAGAGGGATGTGTACCATGTTGAACCCTTCTTTGTGCAGCGAAGTGGTGGCGGGACGCTCTTCGTCGGAACGCAGGTCGATCACTGTCCGTATTCCCATATTCTTGAGCTCTTGTATGGCATAAGGCGTGATGTCTTCTATTTGGGCCGACCGGTATATCATGCCCCAATGCACAGCCTTGCCCGTTTCGAACGACGGGTATCCTCCCAAGTCGCGAAAGTTTTGAACACCGGGAATGTTGATGTTGCGGGTGGCTGTCTTAATCCGGTATTTGTTGTCGAAAACCATCAGGTAATAGTAGCGTTGGGCGGGATCGTCGGGAATGATTGTGATTTTCTCGCCCGAGATAGGAGCTATGGTTACAGGAATACGTTCAGCGATGAAATCGGGAGTGGTGGAGGCATAGACTTTGACTAATCCTTTCAATGCAGGTTTCACCTCCCATTTAATGATGCAGTTGCCTACACTGTTTTCTTCGCAAACCACGGTTATATTGGGGCGATTGTCTGTACATGAAGTCAGAAGCAGTAAAACGGTAAGCCGGCTCAGAAGGTTCTTGCGCATAAAAGTATGTTTGTTTGGTTCATCTCTATTGCGCAAAGATAGAAATTACCGGCAAAACCGGTAATTTCGGACTGATTATTAGCCAAAGTTAATAGATATATTCTTTTCTTTTCAATCATCCGGAGTAGCTGCGGGCAAAATCCAAGGACACCGAATTGTTGTAACTGCGACAAACTTCGGCGGCAAAATCTTTCGCGCACTGAATCACTTTGTCCCAGATCGCTTCACTCAGATTATCCAGATCGCGGTATCGGACATCATATTTCAGCAGTCCGTATATCAACCCTGCGTTGAAGTTATCGCCTGCTCCGATGGTGCTGACGGCTTCCAATGGTTCTACCGGATACTCTTTGCTCACGGTATTGCTGCGGAGTGATATGCTGTCGCTGCCTGCGGTGCAGATGAATCGGGGGCAATAAAACTTGATTTTGTCTTTGTATATCCGGTCTGCGTCGCGCATGCCGTACATGTAGAAGAAGTCTTCCGCCGAACCGCGTACGATATCGGCGTATTCGAGGTTTTCGATAATGGTGGGCGCCAGCTTCATAGCCTCGTCTTTATGTGAAGACCGGAAATTCGGATCGTAATAAATGATGGCTTTCTTCTCGCGAGCCTGATCGAGCAGCTCCAGTATCTTGTCACGGAGAACCGGATTGAGAGCATAGTATGAGCCTACCATCACGATGTCGTCTTCTTGTAAGACAGGATAAATCACATCCAGACGCTGTTTGGGATAATCCTTGTAGAATATATATTCCGCATCGTTTTGCTCGTTGAGAAAAGCAAGCGATACGGGCGATTTCCCGTCGGGGAACACGTTTACGTGTTCGGTAGGCACATGATTCTCGCGCATGAATTGCAGAATAGTGTTTCCTACGCGGTCGTTTCCCGTCTCGCTGATGAAATTCACATTCACTCCCATGCGTCCCAGAGACACGATGCCGTTTAACACCGATCCGCCGGGAACGGCTACCGAAGGCTGCCCTCCTCGAAAGACGATATCGAGAATAGTTTCTCCGATTCCTACTACTTTTCGCATAGCGATCTTGATTTTTCTCCCAGATATCCTCCGTGATGACGCTTGGAGTATTCGCCGATCGTGAATCCGGTCTGTTTCATCGTTTGCACCACCAATATATCTCCGATTACGGTCATGGCAGTGGTCGATGTAGTGGGAGTCATTCCCAGAACGCAGACTTCTGTAGGGTGCCCTGTGCTGAGGCATACATCCGACTCGTGTGCCAAGGGGCTATCCGGATTTCCGGTGATGACGATGAACTTTAAATTCGGATTCAGGTTGTGCGCCAATTGGGTAAGTTCTACAATTTCACGTGTCTTGCCGGAATTGGAGATCAACAGCAACAGGTCGTTTTCTTGCAAAATGCCGAGGTCGCCGTGTTGCGCTTCGCTCGGGTGCAAAAAGACTGACGGTATGCCGGTAGAGCAGAAAGTGGTCGCAATGTTCATGGCGATCTGCCCCGCTTTTCCCATGCCGGAAGTTACCAGCTTCCCTTTCTTTCGGTGTACCTGTTCTACAATCAGCGCCACAGCTTTTTCATAAGCGTCGGTCACAGGAATATTGAGCACGGCTTGTGCTTCCTGTTGCAAGAGTTGTTTAATCGATTCTATCATTGGTTCAATTTATTTTTTCAATCAGTTCTTCGAAAGAGTTGGCTATTTCATAGTAAGAAGAAAAGGGCTTGCGTGCAAATCCTTTGGTTTCTATGGTTCGGAGAGCTTCAAGCAGCGGGGTATAGAACCCGTGCTCGTTGTAAAAGATCACCTTTTTGGAATGATAGCCCAATGAAGCGGCAGCCATTACGTGGAAGATTTCATCGAGCGTACCGACTCCGCCGGGAAGCGCTACCAGCACATCCGACTTTTCCGTAAGCACGTCTTTCCTGTCGCTCAGATTATGCGTGTGTATTACTTCATCCAACAGTGTGCTTACCCTTCCCTTCTCTTCCAGTCTGGAGGGAACTACACCGATTACTTTGCCTCCGTTTTCTTTCACGGCAGCGGCCACGCACTCCATCAGCCCAAGGTTAGCGCCTCCGTATACCAGCGTTTTGTTGTTTTGTCCCATCCATTGCCCGATTCTGCGAGCACTGTCGAAGAACATTTTGTCAATATTTTCAGAGGCGGAACAGAATATTCCAATATTTCTCATATACACTGTTGTTGTTATAGCCTACAAATATCTGCAATTTTCTATAAACAGCAATAAGTTTTGTTGTATTTTTGCAGCATTAATTCATCAAGAAGATAGGAATCAATGCAATTAAACCAATATACATTGCCCAACGGGCTCCGTATCATTCACAGGCCCATTGTTTCGAAAGTGGCTTATTGTGGTTTTGCGATAGACGCAGGCACGCGCGACGAAGCGGAGGATGAGCAGGGAATGGCTCATTTTGTAGAACATCTTATATTTAAAGGAACCGAGAAGAGAAAGGCTTGGCACATTCTGAACCGCATGGAGAACGTGGGAGGGGATTTGAACGCTTACACTAATAAGGAGGAAACAGTGGTGTATGCCGCTTTCCTTTCGGAACATCTGGAACGGGCGGTGGAGTTGCTGGGAGACATTGTGTTTCATTCCACCTTTCCGCAGCAGGAAATCGATAAGGAAACCGAGGTGATTATCGATGAGATACAGTCGTACGAAGATACTCCTTCGGAATTGATATTTGATGATTTTGAAGATCTTATTTTTCGCGATCATCCTCTGGGAAGAAATATTCTGGGCCGTCCCGATTTGTTGAGAAGCTTTCGTACGGAGCATGTTCTTGCGTTTACCCGCCGTTTTTATCAACCGGCAAACATGGTCTTTTTTGTTAGCGGACAGATGGACTTCAAGAAAGTACGCCGGTTGGCGGAAAAACACTTTATGGAACTTCCTTGTCTGCAAATCTCTAATCATCGGAATCCGCCTCCTCTTTACGTGCCGCAGCGTCAGGTTCTTTCCAAAGATACCCATCAGGCGCATGTGATGATGGGCAGTCGGGGTTACAATGCTTATGATGATAGACGTACCGCACTTTACCTGCTCAACAATATTCTGGGCGGGCCCGGCATGAACAGTCGCCTGAACGTGTCGTTGCGTGAAAGGCGCGGACTGGTTTATACCGTAGAGTCTAACCTTACCTCGTATACCGATACAGGAGCCTTTTGCATTTATTTCGGTACCGACCCCGAAGATCTGTCTACTTGTCTGAGGTTGACACACAAAGAGCTGAAGCGGCTACGCGATGTGAAATTAACCCCTTCGCAATTGGCGGCTGCCAAGAAGCAACTGATCGGCCAAATTGGAGTGGCTTCGGATAATCACGAGAATAATGCTTTGGGAATGGCGAAGACTTTCCTCCATTATAATAAAATTGAATCTCCGGAAGAGGTTTTCAAACGGATTGAGGCGCTGACGTCAGAACAACTGCTGGAGGTGGCGAATGAAATGTTTGCGGAAGAGTATCTTTCTACATTGATTTACCGGTAAAGGTAGAAGATGTGAAATGAAGATGAAAATCTTTTGAAAAGCTTTTGTCGATGACTTACTTCTCCCGAATTGTTTTTATCTTTGTTTTATTCTTTTACCTCAAGGATTAATTTCATCTCGTTTAGACCGGAATGAGATATGAATACCTTTTAGTGAGACTAAAAGCGGATAGAGTGATGGGATTGTTAACAGAAGTGTGTCTTTGTGTTTTTTAGAGTAATACTATGAGATATTTATTTGTTATCTTGTTTGGAACCTTGTCTATATCTTTATTTGCATCACCGTCTTATAATGAAGAGATAGAAAGGCTTTTATCGAAGCTGGATTCTTTGATTATGCAAAAAGACTATTTTACGGCAACTAAAGAGGCTAAGATAAGAGAGTTGTATAAAAAACGGCAGCATGTTCGTACACGCGAAGAAAGCTATTGGCTCAATAAAATGTTTTATGATGAGTACTATGTATATAACTCCGATTCGGCCTTGGCTTATGTAGAGCGAAACTTGGCGATTGCCTACGAATTAAATAATAAAGAGTGGCGGGCCGAATGGAAAATAAAAAAATCGTTCTTGCTTTCTGCTACGGGAATGTTGACTGAGGCTTTAAAAGAATTAAAAAACATATCCAAGGAAGAGCTTACAGCTGAACTGCAAGTAGAGTATTACGGTCAAATGATGTATCTCTATTCCCACTTTGGACAATATTCGGGCGACGACAATGTGAATCTTCGCGAAGGATACTATCAGAAAGAACTTCTTTACCGGGACTCTATTTATGAGGTTATAACTCCGGAGGACCCCTATTTTTTATGGTATAAAGGATGGCGGTTTCGAGAGACCAATGGGGCAAAGGAAACTATAGAACAGTTGAAAGCTGTAGTAGATCAATCTCCTTTAGAAACTCGGCGAGATGCCATGAATGCTTATGTCTTGGCTGTGTTGTTCCGTGATCAGCAGCAATGGAATGACTATCTGAAATATATGATTTATTCGGCAATGGCCGACATACGTGCTGTCAATAAAGACATTGCTTCATTGGAAGAGCTTTCCGCATCATTGTATGAAATGGGCGATATTGATCATGCCTATACTTATATCAATTATTGTTTGCAAAATGCTCAATTGTATCGTAACCGCATTCGCGTATTAGGAATTTCCAAAATACAAGATAAAATCCATCGTGCTTATCAGGAACGTAACCGGCAGCAAGAAGAGCGGTTACATTCTTTTCTGGTGATGGTCAGTGTACTTTCTGTCGTACTCCTGATCGCTTTTTTCTATATATTCAGGCAGATGAAGCGTTTGTCCGCTTCGCGTTCGCAACTCAATAAGAGTAATCAGCTGTTGAATGTTCATGTAGAAGAATTATCCGAAACTTATCGCCGTTTGGCTGATGTCAACAACCAACTCCAATCTCTCAACGAACAACTGAAGGATACTAACAGGCAACTTCGGGAGTCGAATTATGTGAAGGAGGAGTATATTGGCTATGTGTTCGCTATTTGTTCAAACTATATCAGCAAGCTGGATGAATTTCGGAAAAATATCAACCGAAAGATAAAAGCTAACAGGGTAGAAGAAGTGAAAATATTGACGGATACGCCCTCTATGGCTCAAAACGCGCTAAAAGAATTTTATCATAACTTTGATGCCATTTTTCTACATGTTTACCCCGATTTTGTCAGCGATTTTAATGCTTTGTTGCACCCCGAAGAACAAATTGTGTTGAAAGAGGGAGAGCTGCTGAATACTGAGCTGCGTATTTATGCTTTGGTACGCTTGGGTATTAATGATAGCGTGAAGATTGCTGAGTTTCTTCATTGCTCTCCGCAAACAGTTTATAACAACAGATTGAAAACGCGCAATAAATCTATTATTCCCAAAGAGGAATTTGCCAATACTGTACGCTCATTAGGTACAATGCAGATATAAAACTTTGTTTTTTGTTGCTGCTCGAGCGAAAAAAGCAACTTTTAAAAGCGATTCTTCGAATTGTCAGAATCGCCGGGCGGGTATTTTCTTTTTAGAGATAAGAAATTACAGGAAATATTGATCCTTGAAATTCGGAACAATTGAAAGCTGATGTTTATTTAAGGAAAAATTGAAGTATTGATGATCGTTTTCCCCGGGTATTTATAAAATATGGATTGTGTTTTAAACAGTTGTTCGTCTTTCGGTTGTGTTTTATTCGTCTCTCATTCGGCAGACGAATAGAACACAACCGAAAGACGAATGGAACGCGAACGGCAGACGAAGAATTTGTGCTATAAAAAATCTAAGCTGTTACAGTGGGAGAGGTTATGTTTGTCTTGCATGTCTCTTATTATAGAGAAAAGTCTATGTTTCTTTCCTTTTATCACTGAAAAAGTTTCCTTTTTGCGAGTGCTATTTAATCATAATACTTTTGTATTCAGTTGTTTATTGCTTTTATGGACTTACTTCCTTTGGTTACTTGCATATATAATGTGTTTCTTCTTGTTCTATCTTTGTATAGTTGTAAATAGACAGAATTAAATTGTTAACTTTTAAATTTTTTATTTATTATGATAAACAGTTCAAAGCAAATACGAGGAATTGAACGTCTGTTGCTTACAGTCTTGCTGTTTGTTTTTTCTATGCAAGTCTTCGCTCAGCGAATCATAGCGGTAAGGGGAAATGTGACGGATGAGACCGGAGAGGCGGTTATTGGTGCAAGCGTCTCAATAAAAGGTACGGCGCATGGAGCTATTACTGATCTTAATGGAGATTTCTATATCTCGAATGTGGCTGAAGGATCTGAGGTTGAGGTTTCTTATGTAGGATTCATAACCCAGTCTAAAAAAGTTGTTGGTGATCAACGGCTTGTTTTTGTCTTGAAACAGGATGTTGGATTGTTGGAAGAGGTTGTTGTAGTAGGATACGGAGTTCAGAAGAAAAGTGTGGTAACTGCTTCTATCGCTAAAGTCTCGGCGAACGATTTGGCGACTACCTCTCCGGTGCGCATGGATAATGCCTTGAAAGGGTTAGCCTCCGGAGTTACAGTCACCTCTTCCTCAGGCCAACCCGGAGCAGCAGCGCGTATCCGCGTGCGTGGTATCGGTACTATAAACAATTCCGATCCGCTTTATATCGTAGACGGTATGCCCATAGAGGGAGGGCTGGATTATTTGAATCCGAATGATATCCAGTCTATCGAGGTTTTGAAAGATGCGGCTTCAGGTGCTGTATATGGAGCTCGTGCTGCCAACGGAGTTATTCTGGTAACGACCAAAACAGGTAAAACAGGCAGGACAAAAGTAGTGTATGACTTCTCTTATGGATGGCAAAATGCATGGAGAAAACGTGATGTGTTGAATGCTTCGGAGTATGCTCTGATGATAAATGAGGGTTATATTAATGCAGGTTTAGCTCCTAAGTACAATGACCCTTACTCTCATGGAGCAGGGACCGACTGGCAGAAAGAGGTGTTCAATGACAATGCTCCCGTCATGAATCATCAAGTGAGTGTGAGCGGTGGAGGTGAAAAAATTGGTTTTTTGTTTTCTGCCGGATATTATACGCAGGATGGTATTGTGGGAGGTAATTTCAGGCGGTCTAATTATGAACGTCTTACATTGCGTAGTAATACTGTTTACACTATTATGGATGAATCTGAAAACCGAAATTGGCTGAATAATCTCAAGATAACTTCTAATCTCTCTTATGCCCGCATCAAAGCCACGGGAATCGAAACGAATTCTACTTGGGGGTCGCCTTTAGGGTCTGCATTAGCATTATCGCCACTACTGACGGTTTATGACGAAACGAAAGAGGCGATTGAAGCTCAGTTCAATAAATATTCCGGAACATCTGACTATACACCCGGATACGACCCGCGTAACGGAAAGCTGTTCAGTATCCCGGGATCCGAATTTGGAGAGATGACCAACCCGATAGCCAATCTGTCTTTGCCCGGAGCTAAGAACTGGAGCCATAAGTTTGTGGCAAACTTCTCGGCAGAACTGCAACTGTGGGATCAGTTGAAGTTTAAGACTTCTTATGGAGCAGACCTTGCTTTTTGGGGAAATGATGGTTATACTCCTATTTATTATCTGAGAAACGGAGGTTCGTCCGTGCGGTCTACCGCTTATTCGGAAAAACACGATGGAACGATGTGGCAGTTGGAGAATGTACTGATGTATGACAAAACGATCGATAAACACTCTTTCTCTGTCATTCTGGGGCAATCGGCCAAAAAGAATTCAGGCTCTTATCTTTGGGGATCGCGCAATCATATTATTAATTATAGCCGACCTTACATCAGCGCAAGTAGCGGATTGGCCGAAAACGGTGATCGCGATTCAGCAGGAGCACCCTCCGAAGTGGCGACTCTGGCTTCGCTTTTTGCCCGTGCCAGCTATAACTACGATGAACGCTACATGCTTCAGGTTACTGTACGCCGCGATGGTTCTTCGCGCTTTGGCCCCAACAATCATTACGCTGTCTTTCCTTCTTTTTCCTTGGGATGGAATGTGACGAACGAAAAGTTTATGCAAAAGCGACCCGATTGGCTGGCCTCTGCAAAACTTCGTTTTTCCTGGGGTAAAAACGGGAATGAAAATATCGGCAACTTTAGATATACCGTGTTGACTTCAACTGGGAATAACGCTATTTTCGGAGTCAATGAGAAGTTGACTAACGGTGTAAAAGCCAGCGGACTTGCCAATCCTGACTTGAAGTGGGAAGAGTCGGAACAGCTTGATTTCGGACTTGATTTGGGTTTCTTTAATAATGCGTTGACTTTTACTGCCGATTATTACAGAAAAACAACAAACGGAATGTTGATGACAATGAATATTCCTTCTTATGTAGGAGAGTCGAAGCCGATAGGCAATGTGGGTAAAATGAGAAATAGCGGTCTTGAGATGGAGGCTGCCTATAAATTCCGCTTATCTGACTGGAATTTCCGAATTGGTGGTAATTTGACTTATTTGAAGAATCGGTTGATTGAATACGGAAATGATTCCGGATGGGCGAATCTCGATTCTTTTCATGGAACAGGCTCTATTAGTCGCGCTGAAAATGGTAAACCCTTTCCATATTTCTATGGATACAAGACGGCTGGTGTATTCCAGAATATGAATGAGGTAGATGCATATACCAATGCCGAAGGGAAACTCCTGCAGCCCAAAGCAGTTCCGGGTGATGTGCGCTTTGTAGATGTAGATGGAAATGGATTGATTGATGCGGACGACCGTACGGATATCGGAAAGGGAATGCCCGACTGGACTTTCGGACTGAATCTGAGCGTCAATTGGAATAATTTCGATTTCAGTATGATGTGGCAGGGTACCGTGGGCAATGATGTGTTTGATGCTACCCGCCGTACCGACATATCTTCAACCAATCTGCCCTCGTGGATGTTGAACCGTTGGACGGGCGAAGGGACTTCCAATCGCATCCCTCGCTTCATGGTGGGCGATAACATTAACTGGCAATCTTCCGATCTTTATGTATACGATGGCAGCTATTTGCGGTTGAAGAACATCCAACTGGGCTATACCTTGCCTGCATTTCTGACAAAGAAGGCATTTATCTCTTCATTGCGTATATATGTGGCTGCGGAAAACCTGTTCACGTTTACCAAATATCATGGATTCGATCCGGAGATATCATCGGGCGGGACATCACTTGGTATCGATTATGGCGTATATCCGCAAGGAAAGGTTTGGACAGTTGGAGCCAATCTGACGTTTTGATTTATCACACAATAAAACTGAAGAATTATGAAAACATATAAGTATATAATGACAGGAGGCTTGATGCTTGCTTTTATGGTAACCGGATGTGCCGATTCTTTTTTGGAAGTATCCTCGCCTACAGATGAATCTATTGAAAGTTATTTTACTACAGACGAACATATTCAGGAAGCCGTAGTTGCTGCGTATGATCCGTTGCATTGGCCAGATTGGGGAATGGGTGAATATAACCCGGTCAATATTATGAGCGACATCATGGCTGACGACTTCTGGGTTGGTGGTCAGGATAAAACGGACAATCAGAAGTGGCACTTGATGATGAACTACGAGGCCATTCCAAGTAATGTAATTTCGGGTTTGTGGACGGAAGCTTATAGTGGTGTAAAGCGCTGTAACGATGTTATCACTTATCTGGGTTGGGCAAAGGATGTGACTGAAGAAAGACATGCTTACTACAAAGCGCAGGCAATAGCGTTGCGTGTGTTCTATTACAATTGGCTGTGGAAGTTCTGGGGGAATATCCCTTACTTCGACACCAATCTCACCACCCCTTATTTGGCAGAGCAGTATCCGGCAGAACGGGTGTATGAGAAATTGGTAACCGATCTGGAAAGTGTGATTGCTTTGAATGCTCTCCCGATGAAAGAGAAAGCCGAAAACTATGGTCGTGTGACAAAAGCGATGGTATATATGCTTTATGCCGAGATTGTCATGTATCAGAATGATGAATCCCGTTTTGCCAAAGCCTTGCAATATATGCAGGAGATTATTAATAGCGGAGCATATGATTTGGTGGAAAATTATGCAGATATATTTAAAGAGTCGGGAGAGTGGGGGATAGAGTCGATTTTTGAGATCAACTATAAAGATAACGATGCTATTCGAGACTGGGGAAACCCTTTGGCTGCAGGCGGTACTGTATTGCCAACTTTGGTTAGTCCGCATAGTTGGCCTGATGGAACCCATGGTCACGATCAGGGATGGGGATTCTGTCCGGTACGAGTGGAAACTTATGAACGGTATGCAAAGGATGACGCCCGCCGTGACGCTACATGCTGGAATGCCGGTGCATTAGGTGTGAATTACAATAAACGTTATCAAGACACAGGCTTCTTCTTGGAGAAATATGCTGCGTTGACAGGCAATAACGTCGATCAGAAAGCCAGTGCGCAGTTGAATTGGAATAATAATTTACGCATCTATCGTTTTTCCGAAACATTACTGAATGCTGCAGAACTCATCGTTCGTGGAGCGGGAACGGGCAATGCAAAGGAATATTTGAATCGCGTGCGTAATCGTGCCGGATTGAAAGGAGAAGCGGGGCCTACTATGGATAACATTATTAAAGAAAGACATTTGGAATTTGTCGGTGAAGGTAAGCGTTACTGGGATTTGATACGTACGGGGAAAGCAGCTACGGTACTTGTGCCCGATCAGTACGGATATCGCACGAACACGTGGAGCAACAACAAGAAGTATCTATGTATTCCGCAAAGTGAGATTGACGCTGCGCAAGGTACGTTGGTCCAGAATAATTATTAACCATTAAAAAAGCAAGAGATGAAACGAATATATCGTTATTTAAGTATTTTATTGGTGAAGGTACTGGTATTTACTGCATGCTCGCCGGTGGATTTCACCCATCCTTCGGAAACTGGTTTACCACTGGCATCCGATATTAGTGTAGAGGTTACGGTCGATCAGGAAACAAATCAAGTGACGTTTTCTATGAATGAAATGAAAGGTTGTATCCCTTTTTGGACTTTTGACAAGAGTGAAAAGAAAGATAAAGGGTATTCCACACAGTTCAAATTTACGAAGGTTTATTCAAAAGCCGGAGTTTATTCGGTAGAGGCAAGATTGATGAATGCTAACGGCATCAGTGACGGAGTGGTAATAAAAGAGTTTACAATAAATAACACGCTGGTCAATTTTGATGAGTATATTGCAAAGATTTCAGGAAAGGAATGGAGAGTGGCAAGCGCGGAAGCCGGTCATCTGGGTTGCGGAGAATCCGGAAGCGAAGGATTGGGATGGTGGATGGCCCAGCCCGACGAGAAAGCTGCTAAGGGAATCTATGATGACCGTCTGATCTTTGGAACAGATATGAGTTATAGTTATAATCCCGGTGAAGGCGGCACGGTTTATGTCAACAAAGGCTGCACACTTTTCCCCGAATATGCTCCTGATTTGACGGAAGATTATATGGCTTCTGTAGCTGTACAGAACACGACCTATGCTTTTGATGTTGATGGAGAAGATGTGTACATCACTTTTCCTTCAAAAACACTTTTTCCTTATGTTGCCAACGACGAGATATATACATCTCCCCGTTATAAGATTGTAGGTATTACGCCTTCCAGACTGGAGTTGATTTCAGATAATGGCAGTATTGCATGGCACTATATTCTGACAAGCGCCGAAGTCGAAAAACCTGCCGGATATGATCCGGATCATGCTTGCAACCTGTGGAAGTCTGCGACAATTACCAATGATTTCTGGTTTGCCGATGCTAATTGGACACCTATTGAGAATCCCGGGTTTGAAGCAAACGGAAACTCGTATAAAATTACAATGCCGGTAGCTACGGTTCAAACGTGGCAGGCACAAGTAAAGTTCTTTACGGATATAGCGACTAATGCCGTTACAAACTATGATTTTTCTGTCGTTTTCAATGCGAATAAAGCTCATAAAAATGTTACCGTAAAACTGGTGAAGCATGGTGGTGGAGACAATGATAATATTTACTACTTCGTAGAAAATGTTTCTTTAAAAGCTTATGAGGACTATGTTTTTATAAAGACAGATATGCCCGGTATTGACATGGATAAGGTAGATTTGGTTCTTGATTTCGGTGGAAATGCAGAGGGTACAGAAGTTTTCGTGAGTCGTGTGGTTCTGAAAGAACATGCTTGTGATGACGGCACTGTCGTGGAAGAGCCCGAAGAGGATGGTGTGAACTGGAACCAAGCTTCTGCCTGCAACCGTTGGAACGTTGCAAGTATTACGAATACTTTCTTTTATGCCGATGCCAACTGGACTCCCTATTCCGAAGCGCCTAGCTTTGAGGTCAAGGATCATATTTATAAGGTGACATTGCCTTTGGCTACCGTACAGATGTGGCAGGCACAAGTCGCTTTTCATACAAACTTGGATGCCATTACCGTGACGGATTATGATTTTCGTTGTGTGCTTAACTCCAGTAAGAGTCTGAAAGGAGTCACTGTAAAATTGGTGCACAGGAATGGAGATGATGGGACAGACAATGCCGGTAATTTCTTTTTTGACAAAAAAGTGGACTTGACTGCGTATGAGGATTTCGTATTCAAAATGCCGGCGATAAGAGCGGCTAAAGATATGGACAGAGTTTCTCTGGTATTTGATTTCGGAGGAAATCCCGAAAATACCGAAGTTACCATAAGCGGTATCATCTTTAAAGAGTCGGTATGTAATGAATAAGTGTGGATTTATGGGGACGATCAATATATGCGATTGTGTGTTTCCCCTTGTTTGAAACTATTGATATGAAGAAAATGAATTTGTTATTTGGGGTTTTGACTTTACTTTCTGCAAGCTGTGGAGATAAAGAGAGTGAAGGAGTGTTTACAGATAAAGATTTGACGTGTACTCCCTCTGAAATTAGTGTGGATTGTCTGTCGAACAGTGTTACGGTAAATGTAACGGCAATTCGTGAGTGGACCGTATATAGTGATGAAGATTGGATCAGTTGCCATCCGACAGGGTCTATTGACCCTCAAGGAACTGTTACTGTAACTGTTTCTCCCAATCAGGAAACAGAAGTGAGAGAGGGTAAAGTCGTTGTAAAGTCCGGAAAGAGCCGGATAGCAATTCCTGTCCGTCAGGGAGGGAAGCCTGAAGCTCTTCCGGATCCGGATATTCAAGTTCCTGAAGGATATAAACTGGTGTGGCAGGATGAGTTTAATGATAAAGGCATTTCTACGCCCGATGAATCGCTCTGGTGGTATGAGAATGGTGCCGGTGGCTGGGGAAACAATGAATTGCAAACTTATATTCCGGCTAAGCTAAATGGAGAAGTTTGTGCGAAAGTAGACAAGGGAACCTTGAAAATTATCGCTAAAAAAGTGGGTAGTGAGGTTTATTCCGTTCGTATGAATACGATAAAAAGCTGGAAATACGGTTATTTCGAAGCTCGTTTGAAACTTCCCGTTGGAAAAGGCACTTGGCCTGCTTTCTGGATGATGCCGAAGAACTTTACTGCATGGCCTGATGATGGGGAAATAGATATTATGGAAGAAGTTGGTTATCACCCTAATTATGTCTCTTCGTCTATTCACTGTAAGGCTTATAACCATTCGATAGGTACGCAGAAAACAAGAGAGATTTTGCTGCCTACCGCTCAGCAAAAGTTCCATGTGTATGCATTGGAGTGGACAGAGGATTTTATTCGTACTTATGTGGATGGGAAAGAACTGTTCTTCTTTGAGAACGATAAGAAGAACAATAAAAATACCTGGCCCTTCAATACTCCTTTTTATTTGAAATTGAATCTGGCTTGGGGAGGAAACTGGGGTGGTGCCCAGGGGGTTGACGAATCGTGCCTGCCTGCTACCTATGAGATAGATTATGTACGTGTGTTTCAAAAAAAATAAATTAAAAGAAGATGATAAAGTTTGGCAAACCTTTATCTATTTGCCTGTGCTTGCTTGCAGTTTGGGCTTGTGTTCCGAAGGCGGCTAAGGAAGAAGATAAAGAAATAGAAAACAGAGTAGAGGCTTTGCTGGCCAAGATGACTTTGCAAGAGAAAATCGGTCAGATGAATCAAATGAACTATTCCGGTAATGTGGAAGAGATTGTCGGATTGATTAAAGAGGGGAAAATAGGCTCTTTATTGAATCTCACAGATCCGGAATTAGTCAACAAGTTACATGAAATAGCCTTGAAAGAGTCTCGTTTGAAGATTCCGGTGCTGATTTCCCGGGATGTGATCCACGGATATAAAACAATCTTTCCCATTCCGTTGGGACAAGCTGCTACGTTCAATCCTGAGATAGTCGAACAAGGGGCTCGTATAGCAGCGGTTGAGGCTTCATCCGATGGAATTCGATGGACTTTTGCACCTATGGTCGATCTTTCGAGAGATCCGCGTTGGGGGCGTATAGCCGAAAGTTTTGGTGAAGATCCGTTGATGAATGCGGTAATGGGAGAGGCGATGATCCGTGGTTTTCAAGGAGAGAAATTAAGCGATCCTTCTGCCATAGCTGCATGCGCTAAACATTTCGTAGGATATGGGGCTGCAGAAGCTGGTAAAGATTATAACTCGACATTCATTCCGGAGCGATTGCTGAGGAATGTCTACTTTCCGCCTTTCGAAGCGGCAGCTAAAGCTAAGTGTGCCACGTTTATGGTTTCTTTCAACGATAATGACGGAGTACCTTCTACCGGAAACTCATTCATATTGAAAGATGTACTTCGTGATGAGTGGAAATACGATGGAATGGTTGTTACCGATTGGGCATCGGCAACGGAAATGATAGCGCATGGATTTTGCAAAGACAGGAAACAGGCGGCTGCCATAGCTGTTAATGCTGGCGTGAATATGGAAATGGTGAGTGGTGCTTTCATAGAGAATCTGGAGGCGTTGGTGGATGAGAAAAAAGTTTCAATTACCACGATAGATGATGCTGTTCGTAATATTTTGCGATTGAAATTTCGGTTAGGCTTATTCGAAAACCCTTATGTTGTTACTCCTCAGGCCGTGAAGTACACAGACGTGCATTTGGAAAAAGCTAAGGAAACCGCAGAGCAGTCGGCTATTTTGCTGAAGAATGCAGACAACGTTTTGCCTCTGAGTGAGAAAGTGCGTACTATCGCTGTTGTGGGGCCGATGGCGGATGCTCCCCACGACCAGCTCGGAACATGGTGTTTTGATGGTGAGAAGAACCAGACACAGACTCCTTTGAATGCCTTACGCAAACTGTATGGAGATAAAATCCGAGTGATTTACGAACCGGGACTGATGTATAGCCGCGATAACAATAAGGCGGATTTCCATAAGGCGATTGCCGTTGCCCGTCAGGCTGATGTAGTTGTAGCCTTTGTTGGTGAAGAGTCCATTTTGTCGGGCGAGGCACATTCACTGGCCGACTTGAGTTTACGCGGTGCACAGTCCGATTTGATTACAGCTTTGGCTCAGACAGGCAAGCCTCTTGTAACTGTGGTGATGGCGGGGCGTCCGCTTACCATTGGTAAGGAGGTAGATGAGTCTGCTGCTGTTTTATATATGTTTCATCCGGGCACGATGGGTGGTCCCGCCATTGCCGACTTGCTTTTCGGCAAGGCTGTTCCCAGTGGTAAGACTCCCGTAACATTTCCAAAGATGGTGGGACAGGTACCGGTTTATTATGCGCATAATCGTACTGGACGCGCTCCCACCGGGGAAGAAACATTGATTGACAATATTCCTTTGGAAGCAGGACAAACTTCGCTGGGATGTACTTCTTTCCACATGGATGCGGGGTTTGGCCCTTTGTTCCCGTTCGGTTACGGATTGTCGTACACAGCATTTGCGTACAGTAATTTAAAGCTCTCCGCAGCAAAGTTAAATACTCGGGATACGTTAACGGTTCGTTTCGAACTTGCCAATACGGGTAAGTATACGGGTGTAGAGATCGTACAGTTGTACGTGCGAGATCATGTCGGTTCAGTTGCTCGCCCGGTGAAGGAGCTGAAAGGATTCCAGCGCGTTTCTTTGGAGCCGGGAGAGCATAAAACTCTCATTTTCACGTTACCGATTGAGAATCTGGCTTTTTGGAATCGGGACATGAAGAAGGTCGTGGAGCCCGGAGACTTTACTTTATGGGTAGGAACGAATAGTGAGGAAGGACTTTCGGCAGATTTCGAAGTGATCGAATGATTCAGGATGCATTTTGGAGAGGGTGTGTCAAAACAAAAATGATCATTCCGAAAAGTTACAGATTGTAACTGCCAAACTTAAAAGAGCCGTATCGAACTCTGTTTCGAGTAATGATACGGCTCTTTCTCTTGCTTTTTAGGATGCTCAAGTTTCAGATTAAAAGTTCTTCTTTGGTTTAATTTAGTTTTGACACATTTACATTTGCAGTATTAAATATCCCAATAAAAATATAAGTGTATATTTGAAAAGAAGAGTTGCAGTGAACTAACTTTGACACTAGTCTTAAATGACTATAGGCTGAATCAGACTGCAACTCTCTTAATCGGAGAACCTAGCCAGTTAGAATTGTAGGCTCACGACCTAATAAATGTATTAGCTGTTTCTCCT
>NZ_ATZH01000048.1 GCF_000428105.1 Bacteroides pyogenes DSM 20611 = JCM 6294
GCTTGATGATATTCATTTTTTTAGGTTGTGTAGCCATAGTCTTGAAGGGGTTGTTTATCCTTCAAGATAATAAATTCATCAAAACTGTAACAGCATACTCCGATTTTGTGGAGAAGTGGGCGCCTGCATTATCTTCCTAAAAGTGTAACAGCATGCTCCGATTCAGATAACACTATTTAACTGTTTTGAGCGGAGTGTAACA
This sequence comes from Bacteroides pyogenes DSM 20611 = JCM 6294, assembly GCF_000428105.1. Classification (GTDB taxonomy): domain Bacteria; phylum Bacteroidota; class Bacteroidia; order Bacteroidales; family Bacteroidaceae; genus Bacteroides; species Bacteroides pyogenes. The sequence goes on from NZ_ATZH01000048.1 coordinate 203, forward strand.
GCATGCTCCGTTTTTCAAAGGAAATCAGCCTGACTGATATTTGTAATTTCCTGATAATCAAGATCTGTAAAAAATGGAATTTACATAATATTCGGCGCTTCTTTCAGCTAGACCACTGTAACAGCATACTCCGATTTTTCCAATATAGAAACTTACGCCTGTCATTGTATTATCGGAGGGATATCAAGTGGGAAGTTCTTTCCTATATTCCTGCAATTTGACAAAGAAAGATTCGCTGTCGATGCCAATAGATTCGGATATCATGTTCAATCCTATAACTTCCAAGTCGGAGAACCTGGGGATAACTCCGGGACGGGGCATATTACCATTTTCATTGAACAAGTAACTTGACATTTGCTTGCAGATGTCGATAAATTTTGCGAATATTGCACATTAAGTTTGCATACAACAAACTCAAATCAGATGATTAGACACCTATAATTTACTAAATATCAACAATATGTACAACTTCTTAAGCATGTTTTTTCTCACTTTTTATTCCGCCAATGGAGTATTCTTATAAAATCGTATTTTTGTACTATTGCTTCTATCCTGACAGAATAGACAGCCGTTTCACAAGCCGGAACGAAACCGGCGGACATATACCATATAAAAATCTCGTTTACCCGATAATAAACTATGTATAGAAACAACCCTTAAAAAACAGAACGGAACTATGAAAAAAATCCATTCAGTATGTTTCATCTCTATGCTGCTTCTCACCGGTTGCGAAAGCATGAAAGTTATATCCATCGACTATATGCAGCCTGCCGAAATAAGTTTTCCCAATCAACTCCGGAAAGTCGGCATTGTGAATAATACCGCAAAAACACCTGACAACAAAATGATCGCAGAACCAGAAGACCCTCAAGAAGAGTATATGGAGATCAGTCGGGAAGTTGCTTATGCCAACGGAGATCCCCGGATAGCAACCGAGTCTTTAGCGGAGGAAATCGCCTATCGGAATTACTTCGACAAAGTGGTGATCTGTGATTCGGCCTTACGTGCCAACGACAGATTTCTGCGGGAGAGCACCCTTAGCGAAGAAGAAGTAAAGGCGCTCACATCCGATTTGGATGTCGATTGCATCATCGCTTTGGAGAACCTGCAAATTAAAGCAGTAAAGACAGTCAGCTTTTTGCCGCAATACGGTTTTCTGGGAACGGTAAACGTCAAGGCTTATCCCACTGTCAGCATCTATCTGCCCGAAAGGAAAACTCCCCTGTCCACTCTCACACCCAGCGACAGCATCTTCTGGGAAGATATCCGAGTTTCGGAAATAAAAGCCAAACAGTTTATTTCCGACTCTCAAATCATAGAAGAAGCCTCGGAGTTTGCAGGAACAATTCCGGTCAACCAATTAATTCCGTTTTGGAAAAAGGCCGACAGATATATATATACCGGAGGTTCCGCCCCAATGAGAGACGCAGCCATACATGTGAAAGAAAACAACTGGGATAAAGCATGTGAGCTTTGGAAGAAAATGTATAATAAAACCACAAGCAAAAAGAAGAAAATGCAGAATGCCATCAATATAGCGGTTCATTATGAACTGAAAGACAGCCTTGACTTGGCGGAAGAATGGATGACTAAAGCACAGGATATAGCAAAGAAAATAGACAAAATAAATAAGGATACCCCAAATAAGCTATATTTCAACATAGAAAAAGTACCGCATTACTACCAAACCACTATTTATTTATTCAAATTAAAAGAGCGAAACAAACAGTTGCCTAAGCTAAAAATGCAAATGAGTCGTTTCAATGATGATTTTTGAGAGAAAGTGTAGCGATTACCAGTTTTTTTTCATACCTTTGAACTGATAAAAAGGAGGTATCCCATGAAATTGAGCCAACAATCATTACTTAGCATCGAATCGACTATCCAAAAGGCAGTCGGGAGATATATACGTGGATGCGAACAAGCAACCGTAACCGATATTCATATGCAACCCGACCAAATATCCGGATTGCTCGTCATATATAACGACGACGATGAAGAGTTGGGCAGTGTAATGGTCAAAGAATGGGCTACCTACGAAGGAGACGACTTCATGGAAAAAGCGGAGTCGGCTCTGCGAAATATACTCGACAAGATGAAAGATGGGGGGGACTTTGAAAAAGTCATGATTCTGAAACCCTATTCTTTTGTATTGGTGGATGAAGAAAAAGAAACCGTAGCGGAATTGCTGCTGATAGATGACGACACCTTGTTGCTAAACGACGAACTGCTGAAAGGGCTGGACAAAGAGTTAGACAATTTCCTGAAAGAGCTATTGGAGAAATAATCGTTGGCAATCCGCACCCGGCATGACATATCCATGCCACCTATCCTAATCTCTCAGATACATGCGCAACCTACAAATCGATCGAAATAAGCTTGCCATCTCGTGAATGCTGCCGAAATCTCAAAACAATAAAAAATAAGGATTTCGAAAAAAGAGAGTAAATATGCTATAAAACATAGTCAACTACTTCTAACTTTCAAAAAAAAAGTTCTTTCTTTGCATCAGCATTGTTCAGCACAGTTGTATTTTATAAATATACTATGAAACGGATTGAAAAGAAGGCAACATTCGGACAGCAGGCAAGCAAAGTCACCCAGTTGGCAGACACACTGAGTCAGGCCATCTCTATGAAAGAATTTCTCGAAGGAGATTCTTTGCCCTCCATCAATCAGCTAAGCGCAGAATATGCGGTGTCTCGCGACACGGTTTTCAAAGCATTTCTCGATTTGCGCGAACGAGGCTTGGTCGATTCCACACCGGGCAAAGGGTATTATGTAGCCAATCAATTGACAAACATATTATTATTACTCGACGAGTACACACCTTTCAAAGAGGCCCTATACAACAGTTTTATCAAACGCCTGCCACTCAACTATAAAGTGGATTTGTTGTTTCATCAGTACAACGAACGGCTTTTCAATACCATTATCCGCGAATCGACGGGAAAATACAATAAATATATAGTGATGAACTTCGACAACGAAAAGTTCAGCGCTGTGCTCAATAAAATCAATCCTGCCAGGCTATTGCTGCTTGATTTCTGCAAGTTCGAAAAAGACAAATACTCCTATATCAGTCAGGATTTCGACGAAGCGTTCTATCAGGCATTGCTTAGCCTCAACAATCGATTGCAACACTACCGACAACTTATATTCCTGTTTCCCAAAAACTTGAAACATCCTCAGAGCAGCAAGCTATATTTTACCCGCTTCTGCGAAGAGCAAGGATTTTTGTCGGAGATAAAAGAAAATACAGACGAGTTAACTGTGCGCAAAGGAGTAGTTTATATTGCTATTAAGCAACAAGATGTAGTGAAAGTGATAAAACAGGGAAGAAAGGAAGGACTGAAATGCGGAAAAGATTTCGGTCTGTTGGCATACAACGATATCCCTTCATACGAAGTAATCGATGAAGGAATAACCTCGTTGAGCATCGACTGGGAAATGATGGGCAACGAAGCGGCAAACTTCGTGCTCAACAACACACCCGTGCAGAAATACCTGACAACAGAGGTCATACTCCGAAAATCACTCTGAAATTATATTATTATACAAAACAAAGAAAATTAGGATATCCAATATTATCAGCACAGTTCAGCACAACACATCTATTATAAATTTCAAAAAAGAAACCATGAAAAAGTATCCGAAAATCGGGATTCGCCCCACCATCGACGGTCGCCAGGGCGGTGTTCGCGAAAGTCTTGAAGAGAAGACGATGAACCTTGCAAAAGCAGTAGCGGAACTAATCAGGAGCAATCTGAAGAACGGCGACGGAAGTCCTGTCGAATGCGTAATTGCCGACAGTACCATCGGCCGTGTGGCAGAAAGTGCCGCTTGCGCAGAAAAGTTTGAAAGAGAAGGGGTCGGTTCTACCATCACCGTAACATCTTGCTGGTGTTATGGCGCAGAAACAATGGACATGAACCCTTATTATCCGAAAGCTGTATGGGGCTTCAACGGAACGGAACGCCCGGGTGCCGTATACCTTGCGGCCGTCTTGGCAGGACATGCCCAGAAAGGTCTTCCCGCATTCGGCATTTACGGACGTGACGTACAGGATTTGGACGACAACAGCATCCCCGAAGATGTGGCCGAAAAAATCCTCCGTTTTGCCCGTGCGGCGCAAGCAGTAGCTACGATGCGAGGCAAGTCGTACCTGTCGATGGGTAGTGTGTCGATGGGTATTGCCGGCTCCATTGTCAACCCTGATTTCTTTCAGGAGTATCTGGGCATGCGCAACGAGTCGGTCGACCTGACTGAAATCATCCGCCGAATGGAAGAAGGTATTTACGACCGTGAGGAATACGCCAAAGCAATGGCGTGGACCGAGAAGTACTGTAAAGCAAATGAAGGCGATGATTTCAATAATTGCCCCGAGAAACGCAAAACACGCCAGCAAAAAGACGCCGATTGGGAGTTTATTGTAAAAATGACAATCATCATGCGCGACTTAATGATCGGCAACCCGAAACTGAAAGAAATGGGCTTCAAAGAAGAAGCGCTGGGACACAATGCCATTTTAGCCGGTTTCCAGGGACAACGCCAATGGACGGATTTCTATCCCAATGGCGATTATCCGGAGGCCTTGCTCAATACATCGTTCGACTGGAACGGTATCCGCGAGGCATTTGTGGTAGCTACGGAGAACGACGCTTGCAACGGTGTCGCCATGCTGTTCGGACATTTGCTTACCAACCGCGCGCAGATATTCTCGGACGTAAGAACATACTGGAGTCCCGAGGCCGTGAAGCGGGTAACCGGCAAAGAACTTACCGGAGCGGCTGCCAACGGTATCATTCACCTGATCAATTCGGGAGCAACCACTCTCGACGGTTCCGGACAATCAGTAGACGCAGAAGGGAATCCGTCAATGAAAGAGCCGTGGAATATGACTGAAGCAGACGTAGAAAACTGCCTGAAAGCCACTACATGGTATCCGGCAAACCGTGACTATTTCCGTGGCGGAGGATTCTCGTCGAATTTCCTGTCGAAGGGAGGCATGCCCGTGACAATGACGCGCCTGAATCTTGTCAAAGGCTTGGGCCCCGTATTGCAGATCGCCGAAGGATGGACGGTGACTATCGATCCGGAAATCCACGACAAACTCAACGTGCGTACCGACCCCACATGGCCTACCACATGGTTCGTCCCCCGCTTGTGCGACAAGCCTGCTTTCAAGGACGTTTACTCCGTAATGAACAACTGGGGAGCCAACCACGGCGCCATCAGCTACGGGCATATCGGACAAGACCTGATCACGCTTGCTTCTATGCTTCGCATACCGGTTTGCATGCACAATGTGGATGAAAACACCATCTTCCGCCCGGCTGCATGGAACGCTTTCGGCATGGATAAAGAAGGTGCGGACTACAGAGCTTGCAGCACCTACGGACCGATCTACAAATAACAACGTTTAACTTTTGCAAGTATGATAACTAACGAATATATCGAGCAGTTCATCGGGCAGGCACACCGCTATGGAGATGCCAAGCTAATGCTTTGCAGCAGCGGAAACCTTTCCTGGAGAATCGGTGAAGAAGCGTTAATCTCCGGTACGGGTTCGTGGCTTCCCACGCTCGGGAAAGAGAAAGTCTCCATCTGCCGCATTGCCGACGGAACACCGGTGAATGGCGTAAAGCCGTCAATGGAAAGCAGTTTCCATTTAGGCATTTTGCGCCAACGTCCGGATGTAAATGTGGTACTTCATTTCCAGTCGGAATATGCCACAGCTGTTTCCTGCATGAGGAATAAGCCTGAGAACTTCAACGTAACGGCCGAGATTCCCTGCCACGTAGGTTCCGAAATTCCCGTTATCCCCTACTACCGACCCGGTTCGCCGGAATTGGCAAAGGCGGTAGTGGAAGCCATGGCGAATCACAATTCCGTATTACTGACCAACCACGGGCAAGTGGTATGCGGAAAAGATTTCGACGAGGCATACGAACGGGCGACATTCTTCGAGATGGCTTGTCGGATTATTGTCCAATCAGGAGGCGAATACTCAGTATTGACGCCGGAAGAGATCGAAGACCTCGAGGTGTATGTGTTAGGAAAGAAAACCGTATAAGCATCCGGATGCCATGGAAGATACCATGAGAAACACTTATTTAGCAGTAGACTTTGGAGGAGGAAGCGGACGGCTTATCGCCGGCTCCCTCCTCCACGGGAAGCTGGAGCTTGAAGAAGTTCATCGTTTCGCGAACCGTCAGGTTAAGCTCGGCAACCATCTTTATTGGGATTTTCTTTCTCTTTTCGAAGAATTGAAGACCGGTTTGAAAAAGACTGCCCGCAAGGGATATTCCGTAAAAGGAATAGGCATCGACACTTGGGGCGTAGACTTCGGACTGATTGATAAAGACGGAAACCTGTTGGGCAATCCGGTTTGTTACCGCGATGCCCGAACCGATGGAATGCCTGCCAAGGTTTTTCGAATACTGGATGAGCAGGCGCATTATGCGGAGACGGGAATACAAGTGATGGCCATCAATACGCTGTTTCAGCTCTACAGCATGAAAGAAAACAGCGATGTGTTATTAAAAGCCGCCGACAGGCTTTTGTTCATGCCCGATCTTTTCAGTTATTTCCTGACGGGGGTAGCCAACAACGAATACTCCATCGCTTCTACGTCCGAATTGCTCGACGCGCGCCGCCGCAACTGGTCGTTAAGCGCCATCCGCGCTTTGGGACTTCCCGAACACCTGTTCGGCGAAATCATTCCGCCGGGCACTATACGCGGGAAATTGAAAGAAGAGATTGCGCGCGAGACAGGGTTAGACGCCGTAGATGTCATTGCCGTAGGCTCTCACGACACAGCCAGCGCCGTTGCAGCCGTTCCCGCCGCCGAAGGCCCTGTTGCTTTCCTGAGTTCAGGCACATGGTCGTTGTTAGGCGTCGAGACAGACGAGCCCATATTGACCGAAGAGGCCCGCGAAGCCCGGTTCACCAACGAAGGAGGAGTGGGCGGACGTATCCGTTTTCTGCGGAACATCACCGGACTGTGGATTTTACAGCGCCTGATGAGCGAATGGGAAATGCGCGGGGAAAAGCAAAGCTATGATACGCTCATCCCGCAAGCCGCAGATGCCGCGATTAGCTCGATCATTCCCGTAGACGACGCTTTGTTCATGAATCCCGAAAGCATGGAGGCCGCCATACGGAATTATTGCCGCGACCATGCACTGCCAATCCCGCAAAGCAAAGCGGAATTCGCAAAATGCGTGCTCCGGTCGCTGGCATTCAAATACGGACAGGCGGTAGAACGGCTGAACCGCTGCCTCCCCTCTCCCATCCGCCGGCTGAACATCATCGGAGGAGGCTCGCAAAACAAACTGCTCAACCAGCTTACAGCCAACCAACTGGGCATTCCCGTATATGCAGGTCCGGTAGAAGCCACGGCAATGGGCAATATCCTGACACAGGCAATGGCCAAAGGCGAGATTGCCGATCTTAAGGAACTGCGGGAAATCGTCATGAGAAGTGTAACACCTGAAGAGTTTCATCCACAAAAGTAAACGATATGGAAACACCTGCAACCGGCTATCGGACACAGACGCACGGCATTCCCGTGAAACGCTATTGCCAGACGCTCGACTTGCGCGATTCTCCGGAGTTGATCGCCGAATACCGGAAAAGGCACAGCCCGACAGAAGTATGGCCTGAAATACTTGCCGGCATCCGGGAGGTCGGTATTCTGGAAATGGAGATCTACATCCTCGGCACACGCCTGTTCATGATTGTAGAAACCCCCGTCGACTTCGACTGGGACACCGCGATGAAACGGCTGGGCGCCCTCCCGCGCCAAGAAGAATGGGAAGCGTACATGGCTGTCTTCCAGCAGGCCGCTCCCGGGATGAGTTCTGCCGAAAAATGGCAACCGATGGAGAGAATGTTCCATTTGTATAACCTCTAACAAAAACAACCACGAATTACCATGAAACACACCAAACAGCCCATCCTGTGGAAAGATGGAGTAAGTTACCTCATTCCATTCATCCTCATCACCTCCTGCTTTGCTTTGTGGGGATTTGCCAACGATATCACCAATCCGATGGTCAAAGCGTTCTCCAAAATATTCCGGATGAGCGCTACCGACGGCGCAATGGTTCAGGTCGCTTTCTACGGAGGATATTTCGCCATGGCCTTTCCGGCTGCCGTATTTATCCGCAAATATTCGTACAAGGCCGGCGTGATGCTGGGGCTCGGCATGTATGCGCTCGGCGCGTTTCTGTTCTTCCCCGCCAAAATGACGGGAGAGTACTACCCTTTCCTGATAGCTTACTTTATCCTTACCTGCGGGCTCTCTTTTCTGGAGACCAGCTGCAATCCGTACATCCTTTCCATGGGAACGGAAGAGACCGCCACACGCCGACTGAATCTCGCCCAGTCGTTCAATCCGATGGGGTCGTTGCTGGGCATGTATGTCGCCATGAACTTCATTCAGGCAAAGCTGCACCCCATGGATAGCGACGCTCGCGCTCTGCTCGACGGGCAGGAATTCGAAGCCATCAAGGAAAGCGACCTCTCTGTGCTCATCACCCCTTACCTGATAATCGGGGTGATCATTCTGGCCATGCTGATAGTGATACGACTGGTAAAGATGCCGAAAAACAGCGGACCGAACAATCAGATAAACTTCTTCCCTACACTGAAGCGTATCTTTACCGTGCCGCGCTACCGCGAAGGAGTCGTTGCCCAATTCTTCTACGTAGGCGCGCAGATCATGTGCTGGACGTTCATCATTCAGTACGGCACACACCTGTTCATGTCGCAAGGCATGGATGAGAAAAGCGCGGAAGTTCTGTCGCAGCAATACAACATCATAGCCATGGTTATTTTCTGCATCAGCCGGTTCATCTGCACCTTTATCCTGCGCTACCTGAATGCCGGCAAGCTGCTGATGATTCTCGCCATATTCGGCGGCATATTTACGTTGGGCACCATCTTCCTCCGGAACATCTACGGGCTGTATTCGCTGGTGGCTATTTCCGCCTGCATGTCTTTGATGTTCCCCACCATCTACGGCATAGCCCTGAAAGGTTTGGGAGAAGACGCCAAATTCGGAGCAGCCGGACTTATCATGGCTATCTTGGGCGGTTCCGTACTGCCTCCGTTGCAGGCAAGCATCATCGACATGAAGGAGATTGGCTGGATGCCCGCAGTCAACGTTTCTTTCATTCTGCCTTTCATCTGCTTCCTGGTAATCATCGGTTACGGTTATCGCACGGTAAAAGGGAACTGGTAAGAAAAAGAGCTGCCGCCAAAACGCTTGCTGATATGCTTTGCGTTTGCCTGAAAAAAAGCCCGCCGCCTTTGAAAAAAAGCCCGCCGCCTTTGAAAAAAACACGGCGGGCTTTGAAAAAAAGGCGGCGGGCTTTGAAAAAAACACGGCGGGCTTTGAAAAAAAGGCGGCGGGCTTTGAAATCAAATACGATAGGCTTTGAAAAAAGAGGCTTTTGATTTGTATGTGTGTCCGCGATGCGCTTTAAAATCAAATACTATAGGCTTTGAAAACAGCTTCGGCGAAGAGCAGCAATAAGAATCAGCCTTTCTTCAACGCCGCAATACTCTCTTTCAAAGAACGGATGATGCTTTCGGCATCGGCTTTCTTCTTGCGTTCCATCTCGATAACGGCTTCAGGAGCATTGTTGACGAACTTCTCGTTGCCGAGCTTCTTCAAAACCCCTTGCAGGAAACCCTCTTTATGTTTCAGTTCGGCCTCCATACGGGCAATCTCAGCCTCCGTGTCGATCATATTGCCCAGCGGAACAGCGTATTCGGTAGTTCCTACCATGAAAGAGGCGACACCTTCCTGAGTGTCGGCAGCCTGATTGATACCGGACAAGTTGCACATCTTTATAATGACGCTTGCGAACGAGGGAAGCGGATCGGTTCCGTTCACCTGCAATTCGAGCGTTTCTTTCTGCGCAATGTTCTTTTGCAGGCGGATGGCCCGCACGTTGCTGATGATTCCCTTCACCGATTCGAAATCGGCCAGCAACGTTGCATCCACCTTGTCGTCGAAACGCATCGAGTCGACCATCAGCGACTCACCCTCCTTGCGGTCGGCCAGCTGCTGCCACAACTCTTCGGTGATGAACGGCATGAAAGGATGAAGCAGATGGAGCAGGTTGTCGAAGAAACGAAGCGTGCGGTGGAGCGTTGCCGAATCGATTCCTTTTCCGTAAGCCGGCTTGATGATTTCGAGATACCAAGCCGAGAACTCATCCCAGAAGAGTTTGTAAACAGCCATCAGAGCCTCGCTCAAACGATACTTGCCGAAGAGGTCGGCCACTTCGGCAGCCACTTCATTCTGTTTGGCCTCGAACCAATCCATCGCCAATGCCGTAGCTTCGGGCGTAGTCGCTTCTTCGTCCACTCTCCAGCCTTTGATGAGACGGAAAGCGTTCCATATTTTATTGCAGAAGTTGCGTCCCTGTTCGCAAAGAGCGTCGTCGAACAAAATATCGTTTCCGGCAGGAGCGGAAAGCATCATTCCCATACGCACACCATCGGCTCCGAAACGTTCGATGAGTTCCAGCGGGTCGGGAGAGTTGCCCAATGATTTCGACATCTTGCGTCCCAGCTTGTCGCGCACGATACCCGTGAAATAAACATTGCGGAACGGCATCTGCCCCTCATATTCATAGCCTGCCATAATCATGCGGGCTACCCAGAAGAAGATGATGTCGGGCCCCGTCACGAGGTCGCTTGTAGGATAGTAGTACTTCATCTCTTCGTTGCCCGGATTGTTGATTCCGTCGAACAGCGAGACAGGCCACAGCCATGAAGAGAACCACGTATCCAGACAGTCCTCGTCCTGACGGAGGTCGGCGATGGTGAGAGCGGCGTTGCCGGTCTTCTCTTTCGCCTTTGCCAGCGCCTCCTCGGGAGTGACCGCCACTACATATCCCCCTTCGGGCAAGAAGTAAGCCGGGATGCGGTGTCCCCACCAGAGTTGGCGGCTGATGCACCAATCTTTGATATTCTCCATCCAATGGCGGTAAGTATTCTTATATTTGGCGGGATAAAACTTCAGCTCATCGTTCATCACCGGCGGCAGAGCCATATCGGCGAAATGCTGCATGCTGAGGAACCACTGCATCGACAGTTTCGGCTCGATCACCACATTGGTACGTTCCGAATACCCCACCTTGTTGGTGTAGGCTTCCGTCTTTTCCAGCAGTCCGGCAGCTTCCAGGTCTTTTTCAATCTGCTTGCGCACGTCAAAACGATCCATGCCGATATAGAGTTCCGCCGCTTCGCTCAACGTACCGTTGTCGTTGAAGATATCGATACTGGGCAGGTTGTATTTCTCGCCCAGCATATAGTCGTTCACGTCATGTGCCGGAGTCACTTTCAGGCAACCCGTACCGAATTCGACATCCACATACTCGTCCTCGATGACCGGAATAACGCGGTTCACCAAAGGAACAATCACTTTCTTCCCTTTCAGCCATTCGTTTTTCGGATCGTTCGGGTTGATACACATCGCCGTGTCGCCCATGATCGTTTCGGGACGGGTAGTCGCCACCACGGCATAACGGCCTTCGGCATCACCCTCCACCATGTAGCGGAGATAGTACAGCTTGCCGTGCTCTTCTTTGTAGACCACTTCTTCGTCCGAAAGAGCCGTCAGCGCCTTCGGGTCCCAGTTTACCATACGGACACCGCGATAAATCAATCCCTTGTCGTGCAAATCGACAAAAACCTTCCATACGCTTTCGCTGCGCTTCTCGTCCATCGTGAAAGCCGTGCGGTCCCAATCGCACGAAGCCCCCAGCTTACGGAGCTGCTTGAGGATAATTCCTCCGTGTTCGTCCGTCCACTCCCACGCATGTTTGAGGAACTCCTCGCGGGTAAGGTCGGTCTTCTTGATGCCCTGAGCGGCAAGTTTGTTCACCACTTTCGCTTCGGTAGCGATAGAGGCGTGGTCGGTTCCCGGCACCCAGCAGGCGTTTTTGCCTTCCATGCGGGCGCGACGGACCAGAATATCCTGAATGGTATTATTAAGCATGTGTCCCATGTGCAACACGCCGGTGACGTTCGGAGGAGGAATGACAACGGTGTAAGGCTCACGACCATCGGGTTTTGAACTGAATAAATGATGATCCAGCCAATACTGGTACCACTTTCCCTCCACGTCAGCAGGGTTGTACTTACTTGCTAATTCCATGTTGTTTTTACCTTTTTATATAAGTTCGTTAATTACGAAAGTTTACGAAATACGGCTGCAAAATTAATAAATAAGTAGCATATAGTCACAAGAATCCGTATTTTTGTTCTCCGAAAAGTGCATTGCGATGAAAGGTAAAACAAAAACAATCCGATACTCTCTCTTGGGCATCCTTCTGGTTACGATATGGCTTACCCAAGCCCTGCCGCCGATGGGCAATGCGTATGCCCGTTCGGTTTATCCCGCCGCATCGTTCCTTCTCTCCTCCTTTTCCCGGCTCGTCCCCTTTGCCGTGGGCGACTTGTTTATCTTTCTCAGCATCGCCGGACTCGTCGCCTACCCTTTCTACGCCCGCCTCTGCCGAAAGCAGAAGTGGAGAAAGACACTCGCCCGCTGCGGAGAATATCTGCTATGGATATACGTGTGGTTCTATCTGGCATGGGGACTCAATTATTCGCAGCCCGACTTCTACGAACGGACAGGCATTCCGTATACTCCTTTCGAAGAAGAAGCGTTCGAAGCCTTTGCCAACGACTACATTACACGGCTCAACCGCTCGTACACTCCGCTCAAAAGCATCCCCAAAGAGCTGATACACGAAGAGTGCGTGCGGATTTACAGCGAACTGGCCGACAGTCTGGGCATCCGCCGCCCGCCTTCGCATCCGCCGAAAGGCAAGACGATGCTCTTCACCCCGCTCGTGTCGAAAGTCGGGGTAACGGGCAGCATGGCTCCTTTCTTCAACGAGTTCACGCTGAACGGCGACCTGCTTCCCGTGGGCTATCCCGCCACATACGCGCACGAGTTTTCGCATTGGCTCGGTATATCGAGCGAAGCGGAAGCCAACTTTTATGCCTATCAGGTATGCACCCGCTCGAAAGCAGCAGGCATTCGTTTCTCGGGTTACTTCTCTGTGTTGCGGCATGTGCTGAGAAACGCGCGAAGCGTATTGCCGGAAGAGAAGTACGCCGCCCTTTTCGCTCGCATCCGTCCCGAAGTTCTGGCGGAAGCGGAAAAGAGCCATGCCTATTGGATGGAGAAGTACAGCCCGCTCGTCGGGAACATCCAAAGCCGGATTTACGACCTGTACCTGAAAGGAAACAAAATAGAAAGCGGGAGGCGGAACTATTCGGAAGTGGTCGGGCTGCTGGTTTCTTATCGCAACCGGAAGTGACACGATGTTCCGGCAGATGACGAAAAGCATTCTTCCGGCATACGTACACTCTGCCTGACACGCATCAAATCGCATCGTAAGAGAAGTTCGAGAAAGAGAAAGCTCTTTAAGCCACCATCTCCCGAATTATAGGCAGAGAGCATTAGAAATAAGTCATCAAGTTCTTCATTACAAGTGCTTTTTCCTTTTTCGATACAAGGTAAGAAAAAGAAAACCTTATATTTGCCCCGAGAAATTCCGGTGTCGTCTTTCCATTTCCACGGAACAGACGGTGAAAAGGGAATCAGGTGTAAATCCTGAACAGACCCGCTGCTGTAAGCTCCACCACAAATTTCCCGATAATACTCAACATCCACTGCCTGTTGAACAGGCGGGAAGGGCATCGGGGAAACGGAGCAAGTCAGAAGACCTGCCGGAATGGAATCTCTTACGTCCTCCGGGATTAGGACGTAAAAGATGAATATATGTTTTAGCTGTGTTTATTATATCCGTATGCTGCCTCACAAAAGAAGTAGAGGAAGCATATTATATGCCGGTTATACTATGAAAAAAATGTATCAACACGCACTAATCGGTTGCATCTCGGTCTTCTTATCGGGTGCAGGCGGCAGAATTTGCGCCCAATCGAAACTCGACAGTTTACAACAGCTGCCGGAAGTTACCGTCGTAGCTCATCCCTACAAAGAAGTGATTCCCGCCCAACGGCTTACAGGCAAGGAACTCCATTCGTTGAACAGCTTTTCGGTGGCCGATGCCATCCGTTACTTTTCCGGCGTACAGATCAAAGATTATGGCGGTATCGGCGGATTGAAAACGGTGAATGTGCGCAGTATGGGCACCCACCATGTAGGTATCTTCTACGACGGCATTCAGCTGGGGAACGCGCAGAACGGACAGATTGACCTCGGTAAATTCTCTCTCGACAATATGGAGGAGATTTCGCTCTACAACGGACAGAAGAGTGAGATTCTCCAACCCGCCAAAGACTTTGCTTCGTCGGCATCGGTCTACCTGCGTTCTCGCACGCCAAAGTTCGAGAAAGACAAGCGTTATAATCTGCGGGCAGTCTTTAAAACCGGTTCGTTCGGGTTGGTGAACCCCTCGGTGCTTTACGAACACCGTTTCAACGATCGCCTCAGCGCTTCCATAAACGGGGAATTCATCCATGCTACAGGCAGGTATAAATTTCGTTACAAGCGTGTCTACCCCCGTACGAGCAAGGTGATGTACGATACCACTGCCGTACGCCAGAACGGCGATGTCTCCTCCCAACGGCTCGAAGCGGGGCTTTACGGTGTACTGCCGCAAGGACATTGGAAGTGGAAAAACTATTTCTACAACTCCGAACGAGGCATTCCCGGAGCCATTGTCAACAATCGGTGGAAGAATCCGCAGCGGCAATGGGACCGCAGTTTCTTCTCGCAAGGCTCACTCCGGAAAGCATTCGGTAAAAAGTACGAACTGCTTGCCAATGCCAAATACGCTTACGACTATATGCGTTTCCAGAACCCCGATACTACGCTGATGCTTATCGACAACACGTTCCGTCAACAGGAGTTTTACCTCTCGGCGGCTCATAAATATGCCCTTGCGAAGAAGTGGGAGGTTTCGCTATCCACCGACATGCAATACAACACACTTACTTCAGACATGGACGGTTTCGTTTTCCCTAAACGGCTCACCGCACAGGCTGCCGTGGCTTCAGCCGCCGAGATAGGATGGATGAAAATGCAGGGTAGTTTGTTGGGGACATTTGTACGCGAGCGGGTAAATTCGGGTAATCTTGCCATCGACGAGCAGGCACGTTCGGCCCCCGACAAGAAAGAACTAAGCCCTGCCTTGTTTATCTCCTATAAACCTTTCCGCCGGCATGAGTTCAACTTAAGGGCTTTTTACAAACATATCTTCCGAATGCCTACGTTCAACGATCTTTACTACACAGACATCGGCAATGCAGACCTGAAACCCGAATTTACTCATCAGTACAACATCGGCGCACACTACGTGCTCCGGCGAGGGCACGGGTTCCTAAGGCACTGGCAAATACAAGCCGATGCTTACTACAATCACGTAACGAACAAAATCGTTGCCGTTCCTAAAGGAAGCGGACAATACCGATGGTTGATGATGAATCTCGGTGAAGTGGAAATACGGGGCATAGAAACCTCGTCATCATTCACCTTCAATCTGCCGTACCGGATACTTGGCAACCTGAAAATGAACTATACCTACCAACGGGCGCAAGACTTTACCAAACGAAAAAATTCCGTACTACAAGCTACGACCTATGGCGGCCAGATTGCCTACATCCCCCGGCATGACGGATCGGTCATCGCAAGCCTCAACTATCGCAGTTGGCAACTCAACTACAGCTTTATCTACGTGGGCGAACGCTATCACAGCTCGGCCAATATCCCCGAAGAGTACGAGCAACCGTGGTACACACACGATATGGGAATAAGCAAAACATTTGTTTGGAGGGCTACCCAATGGAGACTCAACCTCGAAGTCAATAATCTTTTAAGTCAAGACTACGAAGTGGTATTGAATTACCCCATGCCCAAACGCAATTATAAACTTTCACTTACTGTAACCTTATGAAAAAAAGACACCTTTGGATATACAGCTGCTTACTCCTCGCCCATGTGCTTGCGACAAGCTGCCGCGAAGATCAAGAAATGATTCTATCGGAGAACATTCCTACGGGATTTCCCGAAGTAGTGGACGGTTATTACGGATTCTACCTCCTCAACGAGGGAAACATGGGCAGCAACAAAGCCACGTTAGACTATTTCGATTTCTCGACAGGCGTCTACAAGCGGAACATCTATGCCGAACGCAACCCCACCGTGCCCAAAGAGATGGGCGATGTAGGCAACGACATAGCTATCTATCGCAACCGTCTCTATGCGGTCATCAATTGTTCCAACAAAGTGGAGGTTATGGATGTGACCACCACCCGGCGCATCGGACAAATCGAAATTCCCAACTGCCGTTTCATCAAGTTTCACGGCGACTATGCCTATGTCACCTCGTATGCCGGCCCGGTAAAGATAGATCCGAACTACACCCAGATAGGCTACGTGGCGAAAGTCGACCTCACTACGTTGAAAGAGGTGGATCGTTGTCTGGTCGGCTTCCAACCCGATGAACTGGAAATTGTAGAAGGCAAAATTTACGTAGCCAATTCCGGCGGTTACATGGGAGCCGACCAAACGACAGGATATGAACGGACGGTATCTGTGGTCGATCTTGCCACCTTCAAAGAAGAACGCCGCATTGACGTGGCCTACAATCTGGAACGCATCAAGGCCGACCCGCGGGGGAATCTATGGGTGAGTTCGCGAGGAGATTACAAACAACTGCCCGCTCGTTTGTTCTTCATCGACCGTGAACGGCAGGAGGTTACCGATACTATTCCTATTGCCGCCACCAATTATTGGATAGACGACGATTACCTCTATGCATATGGCACAGAATGGAGCCACATCACCAAAAGTTGGGACATAACTTACAGCATCGTCGATACCCGTACGCACGAAATTATCACCCGCCATATCATCACCGACGGAACCGATAAACAGATAGAGAAACCTTACGGTATCATGGTGAACCCGGTAAACAAAAACATCTACATCACCGATGCGGGCAACTATGTAAGCCCCGGCGTACTCTTTTGTTTCAGCGCAGCCGGCAAACAACGATGGGCGGTACGAGCAGGCAACATTCCCGGTCACTTCGTGCTGGTTCCGATGTACGACAATAAATAATTTCCTAATTATATATCAACCTCAAATTTTACACATGTATGAAAAAAAAGATCTTCTATGCAACGCTGCTCGCAGCAACCTTCCTCTTTATCGCATGTAAAGAAGAAGTATTGGCGCCCGAAATTACGGGAATGGATACAGGTACAGCAGAATACGCTCTCTACATCGGGGAAAAAGTTACGCTGGCCCCCAACATCACGAATCTTCACGGCAGCAATCACTACCTTTGGCTCATCGACAACAAAGAAGTGGCTACCGGAAACCTCGACTACACGTTTACGGCAACCAAGCCGGGTACTTTCATCATCACCTTCCGCGCGGAAAATAAAGGCGGTATGAATGAAAAGCATTTTAAGGTATTCGTCGACGAGCCCATCCGTATCGCTTTCGCACAAGAAAAAGTGGAGGTGCCCCGCTGCGAAGTGATAGAGATTTCCCCCGTCATCACTGGTCCACAACGCGACGATTATCAGTACGAATGGGCTATCGGGGACTCTATACTCGGCAATAAGCCCACGCTTGAATTTATCTCCGCCAAACCCGGAACGTATACACTTACGCTGAAGGCGAAGGCCGATCGTCAAACCGAAACAAGCAGTTGCGCCGTGGAGGTTAAAGAGGCGGATTATAAAGTATTTCCAAATAAGGTTTTCGACTACCGCCCCACTGCATGGGGAAGTGGTTCGTTTTGGTACTACCCTTTCGGCAGCGGAGAGGCATTCATATACTCAGAAAATGAAATGGTGTCGAAAATCTCTGAACATTTAAGCGAACAGGCTACATTTCCCGCAAGTCGAATTGGAGCATGGGGAGGCTATTGGATCTGGAAGTTCGATCACACTGTTTTGAATATCAAAAACAAATATGATCTGCAATTGACTATCGATGTTGCTCCGGGCAGTGTGCTAGACTTCTTCGTAGCCTATGACAAAAACAAAAACGGTATCCCTGATGAAGATGAATGGTATGAAATCAAAACGACCGATATTGACTTGCCTCATATTAAAAATTATGAATTAACACTGACTTACAAAGGCTATGACAAAAGAATACTGACTTTCGCTTGGGAGGACAACCAAGGGAATGGAGGTACAGAAACAAAGAGAGATGGAGTATTTCCTGGATACCGTGTGGTAAACAAAGTGGGTACAAAAGTAGCAGAATGGGCGGAGACATTCACACTGAAGGGGAGAATGTTTAAAGTTATACCTTTCGGAATAACTTCGACCAAACAATACACGCTAAACATCAATGACGCTATTACCGCTGAAGGAGAACCGATTTCTTTACCCGGCATCGACTTCCTGAAAGTACAAAATATCAGCATGACGTACAATAAAGAGACGTTAAAGCCTACCGGAGGTTCCAGACAAGAAGTAAAATCTATTGTCGATTTACATTTATTGAATTAACGATTAAGCATCAACATATTGTCCGGCGAAGCTGGTGTTACTTATTATTATTTTATAATTTAAAATTTACACCATGAAACAAAAAATAATTTTCAGGTTTTTATTCGTTTGCTCTGCATTATTCGCAGCTTGTACAAACGACATGTATGAATTCCCGGAGTTAGAACAGCGTTCTGACTCCCCACAGACAAGAGCTGCACGCACAAGCATCTCTTTGGCCAACGATCTGAATGGAGTAACATTGAACGCCTCCAACGGCACAGCAACCACAGGAGGTTTCTATTGGAATCAAACCTATTCGAATACGAAATACCAAACCACAAACTTCACCTTCTCGCACACCGGCGGAACTGTATCGGGCTATAATTACTGGGACGGATTCACCATCTCCAATGTAGCCGACACCAACAACTACGGTGCGCCGGGAAGTTCCGACGGATGGATAGCCCATCAATGGGGTTGTATGGCTGTACCTACGGGAACAAGCAATAGCCCCAATTACATGGTCGGCTATTGGGGATATTACATGCTTGATTTTCAAAACGAAATTACAACAGAAACAGAGTTCGGCGAAAACAAGTATGCAACTTGGGTAAAGTTAGGAAATAACAGTCAAACATACACCGTAAGCAAAGTAACCGTAGCCATCCATCCGTGGCCTTACTACGGCAATCTCTATGGCGACGGATTCGCCCGTCCGTTCGGCCCGGGTGATCATTTCGACCTTATTATATATGGTGTAGATGGAGATGGAGCATTCGTCAGAGCAACAGAAGAAACTGTGAGGAAAATCACCCACGCCATGGCCGATTATCCGGTCGGAGGAACTTTGAACATGCCGACCGGTTGGACAGATATCACCATCGACTTCGGCGAGCCTGTCAAATATTTGGTGTTCCAGATGTATAGCACTGACAATAGTGGAGAATTTGGTCCCAACACTGCTGTCTACTTCTGCCTGCGCGACATTGTGATGCAATGATCCCGCCATGGTGCTTCCGGCATAGCCGGTAATCGAAAAAATTAAGTAACATCATATTCGCCGGTTTCGCCGCGCGAAGAAAAAACAGAAAAGAAATGAAAACCATACATAAAATTCTATTTTCAACCGGCTGCATCGCCGCAATGCTTTTGTTCGCAACCGGTTGTACCGAAAAAGCCGACCTCCCCGAACCCGCTCCCATACTTTCAGGATTGGAGCCGGAGTACTTTCTGACCGTAAACGATAAGCTGACGCTGAGCCCGAAAGTAGGAAACCGAATCGACTCCATCGTTTGGTGGATAGACGGGCAAAGAGTGGCCAACGCGCTGACCTATACGTTCGACCGTACCGCCCAAACAGGCACATACCGCATGCTTGTACGTGCCTACAACGAAGACAACATTACCCAGCAGGCATTCTCCATTACAATAGAGGATTTGAGCTTCCGGGGCTTTGTCAATACGGTGATTCCGCTGGAAATCTCGAAGAAGTTCGAGGGAAAAGATCCGGCAAAAATCGTTTGGGAAGTAATGGAACCTCAAACAACACACTATCGCATCGCATTGTCCGAAACGGGAACTCCTTTGTTCTGCGCCATCAAACCGGGGTTGTACAAGATAAAAGCCGCCATCGACGATTTGAGCGATGTTATTTCCATACGCGTTCTTTTCAGCGAACGCATGCAGACTCCCTACATCTCCAAAGTATTCCATTACCTGCCCGCTCCGGGACAATTCGTCAACAAACTTCCGAAGTATGAAGACGGAGATACGCAAGAGGTCATGAATCTGAAAGCCGAAGCGCTCATCGCAGGAGAGAAGAATGAGCTGGTCACGCTCGGCGGATGGGGCGGATGTATCGTATTCGGATTCGACCACACGATTGTCAACGTAGCCGGCAAACGCGACTTCCGCATTCTCGGCAACGCTTTCGGAGCCAATGCCAACCCGCGTCCGGACCCGCCGTTCGGAGGCAGTTGCGAACCGGGCATCATCATGGTGGCCTACGACAAGAACAAGAACGGGAAGCCCGATGAAGACGAATGGTATGAAATCAGAGGCAGCGGCAATATGACTGCAGAAGGCGAACCCTGGTACCAAATCGCCAAAGACAAAGGCCAAGATGTTGCCACTTACCGGGATTACGAAATGACCTATTTCCGTCCCACTTCCGAAACGCCGCAGGAAGCCGGCGAAATTAATAACCCGGGGAGTTTCACCACGATTAAGGAATACATTCGCTGGAAAGACAATCAGGGTAAAGAGGGTTATAAGATAAAGAACGTATATCACGATCAAAGCTATTATCCGGGCTGGATTAAAGACGATCAAATCACCTATAAGGGCATCCGGATCGCCGATAACGGGATCAGTGAAAAAGAAGACGGAAGCTATTACGTGCTCTACGCCTACCGATACGGCTATGTGGACAACTTCCCCAACCTGGATGCCCGCTCAGCCATCGACATCGACTGGGCTGTGGATAAGAATGGAAACAAAGTCCATCTGCCCGGCATCGACTTCGTGAAAGTCTACAACGGCGTAGACAAGGAGAACGGATGGCTGGGCGAAGCCTCCACCGAAGTGGCCGGCGGGCAAGACCTCCACATGCTGGGAGAGGATGTAGATACTATCGAAGGAATATAATACCGGACTTCTCCGGCCAACCACGCGTAAAGGACGTGCTTTGCAATGACGGCGCTTCCTTTACGCGTGGAACTTTTTCATACCTATCCCTCCACCCGACTAAGCGGTCGTATCGTTTTCTTTCTCCGTGATTTCCGCCTGTTTCCAACCGGCACCGATAAGGAGAACTTGCCCAAACGGGATTTTTTTATTTCCCCATCTCTCTTTTTCTTTCCCATATTTGAAGTATCTTTGCACGACTCAAAAAGAGAATCTGCATGGAAAATAAGAATATAACGAAAAAATAATATATAATGAAACATACGAGACAGGAACAGATGGAGGCTTTCGGACGCTTTCTCGACATTCTCGACGAACTGCGGGTGAAATGCCCGTGGGACAGGAAGCAGACCAACGAGAGCCTGCGCCCGAACACGATTGAGGAAACATACGAGCTGTGCGACGCTTTGATGCGGCAAGACAAGCAGGACATTTGCAAAGAGCTGGGCGATGTGCTGCTGCACGTAGCCTTCTATGCCAGAATCGGGTCGGAAACGGGAGACTTCGACATCAAGGATGTATGCGATAAGCTGTGCGACAAGCTCATCTTCCGCCATCCGCATGTATTCGGCGACGAGAAAGCGGAAACGGCAGGACAAGTGGTGGAGAACTGGGAGCAACTGAAGCTCAAAGAGAAGGGCGGAAACAAAAGCGTGCTGAGCGGAGTACCCGCGTCGCTCCCCTCGCTCATCAAATCGTACCGGATACAGGACAAGGCAAGGAACGTCGGGTTCGATTGGGAAGAGCGTGAGCAGGTATGGGAAAAGGTAAAAGAAGAGATTGCGGAGTTTCAGGCGGAAGTCGCCCACATGGACAGGGAGAAGGCGGAAGCCGAGTTCGGAGACGTGATGTTCAGCCTTGTCAACGCGGCACGGCTATACAAAATCAACCCCGACAATGCGTTGGAGCGCACCAACCAGAAGTTCATCCGGCGGTTCAACTACCTCGAAGAGCACACTCTGAAGCAAGGCAAAAGCCTGAAAGATATGACGCTGGCAGAAATGGACGCGATCTGGGAAGAAGCCAAAAAGCAGGAAAGCAAAGAGGTGCACTGAAAAAACAGAGAGGGTGAATTCTAAGTCCTCTCCAAACAATATCTATAAAATCTTACCCAGGTTTACGAATATTAACGTATCCTTGGGTAAGTTCTTATATAGACATAACTACTCTTCAGAAGTGTATAGCTACTTCCTAAACCTAAGAATTTTTCGAAGTTAAGCCCCTTTTATTATGCTACCAATGTTACAAATGGAGTCTGCCTTCGTATCACAGCAAAAGACCTTGCTATGATTTTGGCTCTTACCGCATTGATTACAGATGCTTTATGTTTTCC
>NZ_ATZH01000049.1 GCF_000428105.1 Bacteroides pyogenes DSM 20611 = JCM 6294
TGCAATGAATATAGCAATGGTGCTGAAAGAAATTGAGGTGACGCCATGTCTTATCGAGAGTATCGTAAGCAGTAGATTGGCTGCCATCCGGAGCTGTAAACAGAAAGCCCTTTTCAAAGGCAAGCCATAAGTGCAGTTCTTTTGTGCCGCTTTCATTTATTTGAAATTCGGCACGAATTACGCTCCAAGGGGATTGCAGCCCCAATGCAGATGTGAAGATTTCCTTGCTGTCCATAATGCAAAGATAGGGATTTTTGTGAGCCTACCCACACGATTCGTTATAGAGCCAAAACTTAAGATTCGATTCAATTAGTCAAGTTGCTTTTTCACTTCCTTTTTAGCCTTGTTGTAATCTTCTTTCACTTCCTTTTTAGTGTCATCCCAAGCATCCTTAACCTTATCAGCACCTTCTTCCATTTTATCGGAAGCTTTGTCTAGGGCATCTTCCACAGACTCTTTTGCATTTTCAATTCTTTGTTCTGTTTTATTCTGTTCTTTCTTGTTCCGACAAGAGGACATGAATAATACAAAGCAACACGTTAATGAGATAAATATAAGCTTTTTCATAATGTTTTTTATTTTGTTATACAACATTCTATATCAGATTCCAAGTAAGTAAAAGGCAGTTACATTTTCACACTCCTTACTTTACTTTATTGTTTTGGGAAGTTATTCAACGCTCTGCTATCAACCAGTTTTCAGACTTTGTTACGCTTACTCTTTCATAAGTTCGTTGTTAGAAATTGACACAAAACTATCAGTCATCACTTAACCACTTCTTACACATAGAATACAAATTCATAATCCTGTAGAAATCTTTATGAGTTTTTCTGCAGTAGGAACAGAGTTCTAACTATATTTGTATTCTACAATTTACTTAGAAGATTATTTGGGTATATACTTCATTACAGATAACTTCCCCAAAATATAAACTGAGAAAATAAAAGTAATCTATCCAGTATCAGCCTATTTGAGCTAAGAATCCTATTATTTTTTAGCTTGAGAAATTGCTGAATGAACCTTATCTTTCAATTTCTCTGTCTTTTCAGCGACATCAAGAGTCACATCGAGAATCTTTTCCGCAGCCTTAGTGCCTACGTCTATCACTTTATCTTTAGTATTTTCAGCGGCATCTTCTGCACAATCAGTCACATTCTCAATCACACGATATATTCTCTTTTTCAATCTTCTAGCTTTTGCTGTACGTGAAAAACGGTAAGCAAATGCTCCAATGGTCGAACCTATTACGAGGCCAATAAAAAACTTAGAATTGTTAGTTCCCATAATCAAAAGTTTTAAGCTAATAAATAATTAAAAATCCGTTCTCTTGGGTCTGTTAAAAAAAGATAGAATCCACAATAACAAAATAGCTCCAATAACAGAGGTGAAAAGGCTTCCTAGTAAACCTGTTGTGGCTATTCCAAGCAGACCAAATACCCAGCCTCCCAATACACCACCGACAATTCCTACTAGCAAATTAATAAGAAGTCCAAAACCGCCTCCTCTCATAATCTTACCGGCTATAAATCCAGCAACGATTCCAATGATAATGTACCAAATAAAATACATAAAATTAAATTTTAGTAGATGAAACTTGTTTAAACACCTAAATCGAAGAATCTTAATAGAAAAGACACTGACTCATTCTTATAAAGAAACACAGGATTAAAACAAATAGTTTGTTTGAGAACATTAATTTAACAACTATTCCCATTTTTGAAACGAATAAAAAACATCTCCGATGAATCGAAAAAAAGTCGCTACTTATATTAATGGAGGCATAGGTACATCATAGGGAGATTAACCGAAAACAGGCGAAGGCTTCATTAACTTCAGCAAATTTCACAGCGATTATTTTTTAAAGGACTAAACAATCCACCGATAATATATCGACAATACTTTCTACTTACTCGTGCTTAGTCCGCTCCGCTTGCTGCGGTTATAGCTGCGATACGAATCGAGTTCTATCTCCACATCGGGTTCTTTCAAATCCCCTTCTTGGGGAAGCCGGAACTTAATATACTTAATACTTAAACCGCGGTCCAGCCACTGCTGTTCATAATATGTCTTGATACCCAGAATATCATCTACCAGGTCCGAATGGTATAAATCTTCGGTGATAAACTCAACAGGAAGGCGATTGGCATCTATCATGTACTTCGTATAAGTGAACATAAAGTTGCTGTCTGTCTTCAGGTGAATGATTCCATCAGGTTTCAGAAACTTGCGATACCTGTTCATAAAGTATGTAGAAGTCAGTCGCTTGGTAGCTTTTTTCATCTGCGGATCAGAAAAAGTCAACCATATCTCACTCACTTCACTTTCCGCAAAGAAACGGTCGATGATTTCGATATTCGTTCGCAGGAAAGCCACATTCTTCATACCCGCCTGCAATGACTCGGTAGCCCCCGTCCACATCCGGGCTCCCTTGATATCAACCGCTATAAAGTTCTTTTCGGGAAACATTCTCCCCAATCCCACTGTATACTCTCCTCGCCCACAACCAAGTTCGAGGACAATCGGCCGGTCGTTTTTAAAGAACTCACTGTGCCAGTTTCCTTTCATCTCAAACGGCACATTGTCCATAGCGGAATAAGGGTATTCAAACACATGCGGATAACCCGCCATATCGGCAAACTTCTCTAATTTATTCTTCCCCATATCATTACTGATTAGGATGCAAAGGTACTTACTTTTGACGTAACCAACAAAAATAAATGGAGCACAGATAAGACTCCGTACTCCATTCT
The DNA here is from genome assembly GCF_000428105.1 of Bacteroides pyogenes DSM 20611 = JCM 6294. GTDB lineage: Bacteria > Bacteroidota > Bacteroidia > Bacteroidales > Bacteroidaceae > Bacteroides > Bacteroides pyogenes. The sequence continues at coordinate 2,751 of NZ_ATZH01000049.1, forward strand.
TTTGTTTAATAATAATTGTCAGTACATCTGTGTTTCATAAGAGATTCTATTAAACACATACAATTTACCACATAGCTTCCTATGTCCTCTTGCAACAACAGCTCTTAAATATCTGTAGAAAACGACTACAGGCATTTGCACTAACGACAGTAAATGTACACTACTCCACGATTGTCACCCAACCGTGCGTATCGGGTTCATCGCCATACTGAATGGCACGCAACTTATTGTACAACTTCGTACAAATGGGTCCCGGTTTCCCATCTTTCGATATTACGTACGACTTCCCATTCTCCAAGTCGTCGATCCGCTCAATGGGACTGATTACGGCAGCCGTTCCACAAGCACCCGCCTCTTCGAACGTAGCGAGTTCTTCTTCCGGTACCGGACGGCGTTCTACCTTCAACCCCATATCTTCGGCAAGTTGCATCAAACTCTTGTTGGTAATAGAAGGAAGAATGGAAGAAGATTTGGGAGTGATATACGTGTTGTCTTTGATCCCGAAGAAATTGGCAGCGCCACATTCATCGATATATTTCTTTTCTTTTGCATCCAAATAGAATTCGCAAGAATAACCCAGGTCATGCGCTTTCTTGTTGGCACGCAAGCTGGCAGCATAGTTTCCTCCCACTTTGAAAGTACCGGTCCCATGGGGAGCGGCACGATCATACTCACGAATAATAACGTACGGATTGGTAGAGAAACCGCCTTTGAAGTAAGGACCTACAGGCGTTACAAATACCACAAACATATATTCACTTGCCGGACGCACGCCTACTTGCGCACCTGTTCCTATGAGCAACGGGCGAATATAAAGAGAAGCGCCGGTCTCGTAAGGAGGAATGAACCGCTCGTTCAGCTTCACTACTTTCAATATCGCCTCCTTGAAGCGTGCTGTAGGCAATTCCGCCATCATGATTCCCTGACAAGTAGCTTGCAGCCGCGCTGCATTTTCTTCGAGGCGGAAGATACGCACTCTGCCATCTTTGCCGCGGAAAGCTTTCAACCCTTCGAAAGCTTCCTGCCCATAGTGCAGACACGTAGCCGCCATGTGAAGATTGAGATACTCGCTACTGCTAACTTCCAGTTCTCCCCACGCACCATCGCGGAAATTGATTCTCACATTGTAATCTGTCTTCATATATCCGAAAGACAGATTCGACCAGTCTATTTCTTTCATATCATTAGGTATTAGTAAGTATGTCCTACATCTGATGAATATACAAAAGTACGTGTTATTCTTCAGATTCCCTCTTTTCCCGCAATATTTTTTCCACTTCCCGATCAGCTTTCGTCAGTTTCTCTGTGCAAAAAGCGATAATCCGGTTGGCCTCTTTGATTTTATCGCTCAGCACGTCAATATCCAACTGATTATTATCAATCTGACGGACTATTTCTTCAAGACGTTCCATAGCCTGTGTATAAGTTTCTTTCTTTGCTGCCATTTTTCTAAAGTTAGTAGTTGTACATTTATCGCATATTAGCATATCATAAAGATTATCAAACAAGCGCCATCGTCAGCCTGCACAATGATATTCGATAGAAGTCGGTTATGTTTTATATACTACTTTATATCCACATCATCTTTCAACGTTTTTCCGAGCGGTTACTCACTAATTTTATTCCTTCCACGACTATAGACTGCACGCTTCCTTTTGCCAATCGTGTGATCAAACAATCTCCTGCTTTCAGCTGCGAAGCGTCGGTAACAGCTTTCCCTTCTCTCAGAGTGATGCTGTAGCCGCGGCTCAGAAGTTTTTGGGGCGAAGCATCGGCAATACGCTGTCCTAGGAGTTCCAACCGATGTCGATGATATGTCAACAACCCTGATATGCCTTGGGATAAATCCTTACGTATAGAAAAGAGAGTGAAACGTTCTTCCGTGAGTTTACGGCGGACAAGTTCAGGAATAGAATTCCGGATCTCGGCCAAGCGAATCCACTCCATATCAAGAAGCGCGATCGCTCCTTGCCGGACATGCTCCGACAGATCGAACAAGCGGTCTGCCGCTTCCGCCATACGGGATATCAAAAGCTCGGCGGCAGCCGTAGGTGTTTTCACACGGGTATGAGCCACAGAATCAAGCACGGTATCGTCACGTTCGTGTCCGATGCCCGTAATGACAGGCAAGGGGAACTGCGCGCAGGCAGCCGCCAACAAATAAGTATCGAAGCCCGACAAATCGGAAGTGGCTCCTCCTCCCCGGATGATAACCACAACGTCAAACTCGCGCAATCGGCTGTAGACCTCATCCAGAGCCGACAATACCGACTGTTCCACCTGATTCCCCTGCATCAACGCCGGAAAAAGTTCGATATAAAAGAAGAAGCCGCGCGCATTGTGATGCAATTGGTGGCAAAAATCGCCGTAACCCGCTGCCGTAGCGGAAGAAACCACAGCCACACGTTGTGGAAGAACAGGCATCTCCAGCTCTTTATTGAGTGTCAGCACCCCCTCTTCCTGCAATTGTGCCAAAATTTCACGGCGGCGCAAGGCCATATCTCCCAACGTATATGCAGGATCGATATCAAGAACCGTCAGGCTGTAACCGTAAAGTTCGTGAAATTGTACTGTCACCTTAACCTGAACCTTGATACCGGAAGTAAACAACCTACCGGTGCTCTCTTCAAAGTATGGTTTCAACAGTCGGAAAACGTAGCTCCAAATCATCCCCCGGGCTTTGGCTATGAGATTATTGCTTCTCGGATCTTTCTGTACAAACTCAAGGTAGCAATGCCCTGTTGCGTTAGTACGTACCTCGCTCAACTCCGCCTGCACCCAATACTCGTCCGGCATCGATTGCTCCAACGTTTGCCTGACCAGTGAGTTCAACTCTATAAGTTCCATTGCCATCATTTCCATTCCCGTACTTCTAATCTTCTTTTAAATGCTGTTCAGCAGTGAAGCGCTTCCTCCACGACCACATCCCTTATTTTCCACCAACTTTCAAATACGCTTTCCACAAATCGGGCACTCCGTAACCATAGATATTGTCGGGAAAATCAGCGCGGTCACCCGAATGGCGTACCAACTCAATCACTTCCTTTGCCGTCAGTTCCGGACAAGCTTGCCACAAGCAAGCCACCATGCCGCACATGATAGGTGAAGCGAAAGAAGTTCCGTTGGCACGGCGAAGATTACCGTTCGTCCCCATGACATCAGAGGCCAAGCCGACAGCCATTACATCGGGCTTCACACGCCCATCACTCGTATTCCCGATGGAAGAGAAAGGCGCCAATACGCCTTTTTTATCAACAGCCCCTACCGTCAGCACGTTTTCCGCATCGGCCGGAGGGGTAATCTTCTTCCAAGAACCCACTCCTGAATTACCGGCACTGCAAACCATAACGATTCCCTTATCAGCTGCACGGGATGCCTGGCGAGACATCAACGCGTATTGCCCGTCCAAATCACGAAAACGATAGTTCTTCGAAACATCATCGAACTTATAGTATCCCAGCGATGTATTTACCAAGTCAACCCCTACGCTGTCAGCAAATTCGATAGCGGCTGCCCAATAGTCTTGCTCTACCAGATGCTCTGAATATTCATCCTCGCTCCGAATCAGCCAGTAAGAGGCTTCAGGAGCCGTACCGATCATAACATTCGGAAGATTCATAGCCATACAAGAAAGCACACACATACCGTGGTCGCTTTCCGCATAAATATCGGCGCCGGGATAAACGAAATCTCGTGTACCCAAAATACGGATATTCTTCATAGCTTCTATGCGGTCGACGTTGTGAAATCCTGCATCGATAACGCCAATCGTCATGCCTTGCCCCTTAAATCCCGCTTCGTGAAGCAAATGAGCACGGCTCATCTCTATCTGAGTGATAGCCTTGCCGTACAAACTGTCCGAGCGAACCGGTACATTCACCAAAGAATCCCGCTTGGTGGCTTTCTCCATCTTGCCTGTCCATACTTTCTCGGCAGAACGAACGAAAGGCAGGTCGACAATCGCCTTTATAAGAGTACTGTCGTTACAGGAAACCGTCACAAAATTATCCCATTTACCGGTGACCACCACATGAACTCCTTTTTTACGTATCGCATCAACGTATTTCCTGCATACGGGCAAATCAGTAGAATCGATCGGCAATCCCTGTCTCTCCCTTCGCTCGATGGACTTGCGCGAAAGGAACTTCTCAGGCCTGCGCAGCGAATATTCCGTAGCCGCTTTATCTTTCAAGCCAATGCGATACTTCAATGTGTCGGTGGGCACGAATTGGGCGGAAGCGCCCAAAGCCACAACCAAAGTTCCGAAGAACCATAAAATTTTCTTCATCATCATATAATGTTTATTTATACGTTATTTTATATCCGAAGCAAGAGTTTGAATCACCAGCCCGATTCCACGCTGCGAAGCGATGAAAGCTCCGCCAAGCACTCGTTTCCCGTTGTAGAACACAGCCGATTGCCCCGGAGCGATGGCTGAAGCCGACTCGAGAAACCTGACAAGCAGGCGGCCGTCTTCCAACCGTTTCACTCGGCAAGGAAGCGGACGGCTGCGGTAGCGAATGCGTACAGTGAGATTGTCGCAGCCGAAAAGTTCTTCTTCATTCACCAGCTTATCCCGTTCTACAAGCATATATTCGGTTTTCAGCTGATCGGCGTCACCCAACATCACGGTATTTTTCTCCGGATTGATCTTCAGCACATAGGCAGGTTTTCCCAAAGCAATATCCAACCCCTTCCGCTGACCGATGGTGTAATAAGGCGCACCTTTATGTTGTCCCAGTTTCACACCTTCGGAGCTGACAAACCAGCCGGGCCCGATCTCGCGATCGATCTCAGGACACTGCTCGCGTAGGAAGTCTCGATAGTCTCCTTTGATAAAGCAAACCTCCATACTCTCACTTTCTTTCGACTTGGCTTCATATCCACGGGCAGCCAGATATTCGCGGACTTCCGACTTGGTATAGTCACCCAGCGGAAATATGCATCTCCTGAACACCTCTTGCCCGACTTGCCAAAGAAAGTACGACTGATCTTTTTTTTCATCATCTCCAGCAACGATATAAATGCGCCCGCCATGTTCTTCCAAACGGGAATAATGTCCGGTCGCAATCCAATCGCAATTAAGACGATCTGCCCATTCCGTCAATACACGAAACTTGAAAAGAGGGTTACACATCACACATGGATTGGGTGTACGCCCTTGCCTGTACTCATCTATGAAATTCTTAACAATGGTATCTTTAAAAGGGGTGCGCTCGTCTGCCACAAAATGCTCGATACCCATACGTACCGCCAACTCCGCGGCATCATGCGGTTCGTCTCCCCATACCCGCATGGTGACACCCACAATCTCATATCCTTTTTCCATCAGCATCAGGCAAGTAGCGGTGCTATCTATTCCGCCACTCATACCCACCAGCACTCTTTTACTCCGTTCTCTCATCCAAAATCGAATTGTATTCGTGCAAAGGTAAGAGATATACAGTTAATTACCTAACGGAGAATCCATAAAAAGGATGTTAACGCACTCCACGGCAGAGGTTCTTGTTTGCCGGAAAGTTGCTTTTCTCAAATAAAATTCATACATTTGAGATATATCCTAAAAGAGCAAGCAGCAATGGCTAATCCGAACATACCGGGAGTTTCCGAAAGCGAGCAAGCCTTATTGTATGCCAAACTGAATGAATACAATCGAGGCAGGGCCTCTTTCAAGGAGGCAGGAGTTTATCTGGTCGTACTGCCCCGACCGGAAAAACCCCACTACTCGCTCTGGCTTTATTCGCCGCTCCCCGAAAGGCAGACTATTCTTTATATTCGTGATCTGACCGCCGATGTACACACATCGCTGCGCATGGCAAGCAGTATGCTTTATTATTCGCGCCGCTGCCTCATCCTCATGGAATACAACGAAAAAAGGATGCAGAGTCGCGGAGAAGATCTGATATTCTTCGGCAAATACCGGGGACATTTTCTGCACGAAATTCTGGAGGTAGATCCCAATTATTTGAGTTGGATAGCCTATAAGTTCGTACCTCAAATTCCGAAGCAGGAGAGGTTTGTCAAAATTGCCCGGGCTTATCACTCGGTGCATCTCGACTTGATGTTACGCAAAACGAAGGAAATGCGGAAAAGCAGCTGTTTTTTAGGAGAAGAAGGAGAAACAGTCACCAATTTACGACTGAAAGTCATGAAGGTGAAATTGGAAGATGATCCTTACAAAACAAGAGTCATTGATGGCAGAACCCCGGAGTTTTATGTCACACAACGGCTCACACTTCATGATGCAAGCGGAAACCTCGTCGTATTAGGTATTCGCTCGAAACACCCCAGTCCGGCATCGTGTACTCTGCCCGCCATGGTTCATAAATACCGTCCGGGAGAAATAATCTACGTGGCATCGGCACGGATTGCCCGAACTTTCCAACACTATGGTTCGAAGTTCACCCGACTGAGTCACGTAAAACTTATCAACCTTAATCTTTCTCAATCAAGACAGTAACATAAGCAGATATTCCCTCTTCCCGTCCTGTAAAGCCGAGTTTTTCGGAGGTAGTGGCTTTGATGGCGATATCATCCGGGGAGATGCCCATTACATTCGCTAAAGTTTCCTGCATCAGAGGGATATGCGGTTTCAACTTCGGCTGTTCGGCACAAACCGTAGCATCCACATTTCCCACCCGATAGCCTTTTCCGGCAATCAACCCGACCGTCTTCTTCAATAGAATCTTACTGTCTACATTCTTGAACTCTCCCGCCGTATCGGGGAAATGAAAGCCGATATCGCGCATATTGGCAGCGCCCAGCAGGGCGTCGCAAATAGCATGCACCAGTACATCGGCGTCCGAATGTCCCAACAGTCCTTTGGTATGTTGCAAAAGGACTCCTCCCAACCATAACTCACGACCTTCGACCAAGCGGTGGACATCGTAACCAAACCCAACTCTTATCTTCATAACTATTTTTATTTTACCGTATTAAATCCGATTAAACCCGTAGCTTTGCAGGCAGGTTTCGATGAATTAAGCTGAAAATGTTCTTTTTCTGTTTTTTAAAACGCTCCATTCGGCTATCTTTGCAAAAGTACAAACAATTATTGAAATGAATAAGAAAACAGCTCCGTTAGTTATCCTTTTCTTATGGGTAGGCATTTGCCGGATGTCTGCACAGATGGAAACTCTTTCCAATGGTTCTGACAGTCGCCCGTATCCCACCATTCAATTCGATGAAAGTCATGGAAGTCTACAGTCGGCATGGACGACTACGTTCAGCAACCTCCCTATTCAACCGATCGGAAGGTCCTGTCCACCAACTATAAAATACGAAATCCGGCGAGTGGGCAATTATTGTTTTCTGATTAAACAGACAAGCCGGCGACCGCTCTCCTTCGCCTCAGAGTCAGAGGCTAAAAAGGGAAAGCCCCGATATTCGCTGTCAGTCCCGACAACCTTCAATATAAAAAAACTGAATCTGCCCAAACTGCACGACCCGTATGCCGAAGAAAAGGTAACAGCGTTCGACTTATTCATGAATGTCCTTTTCGAGAGTATATTTTTTCCGGACAATAACAATTACTTCCGGTACGGCAGAAGCACCATCGACAACTGAAAAATCGCTCCGGACAATGAGAATATTTGAAGTAGCTACGAACAAAGCCCTGTCCGGAAGTGAAAGGTGACGCAGAATCGCAATGCAATGACGCATGTAGCACGAAAATACTCCTTAACGAATGTAGAAGTCGAGCAGTTTTTCCTCCTCGAGGTATCCTTGCAGATGTTGACCTACACTGACAGGGCCTACTCCCGCGGGAGTACCCGTAAACAGCAGGTCACCGATTTTCAGCGTTACAAAATGGCTGACATAAGCAATCAGGTCATCGATTTCGAAAAGCATATCCGCCGTGCATCCGCGCTGTACCTCCTGCCCGTCTACGGTCAGGTAAAAATTCAGCGATCGGACATCCCCATAACGCGCCACAGGCACAAACGTCCCGATAGCCGCCGAAGAATCGAACCCCTTGCAAAGTTCCCACGGATGCCCCGATTTACGAAACTTACGTTGAAGGTCGCGCGCAGTAAAGTCGATTCCTACCGTCAGAGCGTCATAGTATCGGTGCGCAAAACGAGAAGAGATGTTTTTGCCCAACCGGTTGATGCGCACCACCAATTCCGTTTCGTAATGAACCTCTTTGGAAAAATCGGGGATAAAAAATGGTTTCCCATCTTTCAGTATAGCCGAATCAGGTTTCATAAAAATTACCGGCTCTGTATTCACTTCTGTATGCCCCAGTTCTTCGTTGTGTCGGGCATAGTTCATTCCCACAGCTATAATTTTCATCCTTTGATTTCATTAAAATTCAACCGGTTGAACATCACCGCCAAATGCGCATAAAGAGAAGTATTCTGCACCACTATGTTCTCGGGCACACGAATGCGGAAAGGGGTAAAGTTCCATACAGCCTTGATACCACCGTCCACCATCTTATCCGTTATATCCTGAGCGATACTGATAGGCACGGTAAGTACCCCAATGTTTACATCATATTCTTTCATCTTCGCTTCAAACTCATCGGAGTGAAAGATAGGAATACCGTTCAAATCTTTTCCCACCAATTCGGGTTTCACATCGAAAGCTGCCACAATCTCCAAACCGAAATGATGCAAACCCGAATCACCCAGCAAAGCAGCGCCCAAACTACCTACACCAAACAAGAAAGCCTTGTGCATATCCGTAAATCCGAGAAAACTCTCGAGCGCCTCAATCAGCGCGTCGATATTGTATCCCACTCTTGTACGTCCCGAAATATTTACATACGACAAATCTTTGGCGATTTGTGAAGCGTCAATATTTATTTGTTTGGATATTTGTGTAGAAGAGACGTATTGCTCTCCTTTTTCTTTCATTAGTTTTATGTTCGACAGATACCAGGGAAGTCTCCGCAAGGTAGGCTCCGGCACTTTATCCGCCTCTTTCCGTACACAAGTGCTCATACTGCTTACTAAAATTTGGTATATGCAAAAATACACTATTTTTTTATACTGACAACCTAATAATCGAAAACCTTAATAGAGATTAAACAAAACGATGAAAACTCCGCCTTATTTTGCTCTTTCCGACAAGTTTCATACTTTTGGAAAAAGAATAAAGATGACAATAAATATATGAAAAGGAATGATTGGAAAAACAGACTCAATGTGGTATATTCTACCAACCCCGATTTCAGCTACGAGACCGAACCCGCCGAAGAGACAAGCACTCTCGAAAAAAACAGGCAAAAACTGCGCGTATCACTCGACCGTAAGAACAGAGGAGGCAAAGTAGTGACTCTGGTAAGCGGATTTGTGGGCAGCGACGAAGATCTGAAAGAACTTGGCAAACTGCTAAAAAACAAATGTGGAGTAGGCGGATCGGCAAAAGACGGAGAAATCATCGTACAAGGCGACTTCAAGACGAAAGTTACGGAGCTCTTGATAAAAGAGGGATACACACAAACAAAGATGAAAGGATAAAGGAAGTGCCCCCTGAAGGTGAACTTTCGAGTATGCCCCAAGATACCTGAAAAGCCATATCTTACCTCAGCATAGAGTTCAGATATGGCTTTCTTATTGTTTTAGCAATTACGATTCGTTATTTTTTCGAGAACGCATTTTAGTCTCAACACTATTCTCTTTATTCTTACTCACGCAGATTGTGAATATCTAACGGAATCATCCGACAGCCGAATTATTCAGCTCTCAAAGTGAAACGTTTGAATGCAGTTACAGTCAAGTCCTTATCCTGGTTTTTCAAGAAATCGGCTACAGTCATTTTAGCATCCTGAATATACTCTTGTTTCAGCAGGCATACCTCTTTATAGAATTTACCGATACGCCCCATGGCAATCTTTTCGATCATGTTCTCAGGTTTGCCTTCCTGGCGAGCCTTGTCGACAGCGATCTCTTTTTCTTTTTCCAATACATCGGCAGGAACATCGTTTTCGTCGATAGCGATCGGATTCATAGCGGCAATCTGCATAGCCACTTCGTGACCTACTTTCGCGTCTGTTTCTTTATTCAGCACAACCATCGTGCAAAGGAAGTTCTTCCCCTGGTGATTGTATACTGAAATAGAAGGACCTTCAACAGTTGCATAACCGTCCAATTCCATCTTTTCACCCGTAATACCGCTTCTGTCTGTCACAGCGTCGGCTACCGTACCGTTACCCATCGGAAGAGCTTTCACTTCGTCCAATGTCTGGCATTTATTAGCAATAGCGGCATCCAGAATATCTTGAGTCAACTTCACGAAATCTTCGTTTTTAGCAACGAAGTCGGTCTCGCACTTCAAAGCAATCATAGCGCCGAACCCGTTCTCAGCCTTAGCCAATACACAGCCTTCGGAAGCTTCGCGATCAGAACGTTTTGCGGCAACAGCCTGTCCTTTCTCACGGATAATCTTCATTGCTTGATCGAAATCGCCATTCGCTTCTGTCAACGCGTTTTTGCAATCCATCATACCAGCTCCGGTCATCTTACGCAGCTTGGTAATATCAGCCATAGTTACAGCCATAATATCTCCTTTTATTTTATTTAATGAATAATAATTTCGAAACAAAAAATGTGCCAATCTGCCAATCAAAAGCCGGATGTATGCGAATACACCCCGGCCATTAGCAAATTGGCACATTATATTCTAATTAAGCCTCTTCGTCTTCCTTCATGAAAGCAGCAGCCTTAGCCGCATTGATAGCTTCCTCGTCAGACTTGTCGAGTCTTGCTTTGGCCGATTTCTTCTTGCCTCTGTTGGCAGGAGCTTCACCGGCAGCTTCCATATCTATTTTTTCAGCTTTTCTTTCTTCCAAACCTTCTTGCATTGCAGCGCAGCAAGCTTCCAGAATAACTTCTACAGATTTTGTAGCGTCATCATTGGCAGGAATTACGAAATCGATGTTCGAAGGATCGGAGTTTGTATCTACGATACCGAAAACAGGGATACCCAGACGGTTGGCTTCACGCACTGCGATGTTCTCTTTCATTACATCGATTACGAACAAAGCGGAGGGCAGACGGGTCAAATCTGCGATTGATCCCAAAGTCTTATCCAACTTTGCGCGTTGACGGGAAATCTGAAGGATTTCTCTTTTAGAAAGATTGGCATACGTTCCGTCGTTAGTCAGTTTGTCGATCGTAGCCATTTTCTTCACAGCCTTACGGATAGTCGGGAAGTTAGTCAACATACCGCCCGGCCAACGCTCGATTACATAAGGCATATTTACAGACTGGGCCTTCTCGGCAACAACCTGTTTCGCTTGTTTTTTAGTAGCAACAAAAAGAACTTTTTTGCCCGATTTGGCAATCTGTTTCAAAGCTTCGGCAGCTTCGTCTACTTTTGCAACTGTTTTGTGGAGGTCAATGATATGAATACCATTGCGTTCCATGAAAATATAAGGAGCCATTGAAGGGTTCCACTTTCTCTTAAGGTGTCCGAAGTGGCAACCGGCTTCCAATAATGTATCAAAATTTGTTCTTGACATTTCTTTTTTCTTTTTAATCGTTTACTTTCTTTTTTGTTTTTCTAAACCAACCGCCGGGTAGTCTTTACCGAGTCCCGGTAGTTTAGATACTAAACGTAATTCAGTCTACGAGCCAATCAGGCCGACAGGAAACAAGGAGAGAATCCTCGCTCGCTCGTGAATTTCTTCGTTTGCGAATCTATCAACCGATTAACGTTTACTGAACTGGAATCTTCTGCGAGCTTTCGGTTGTCCCGGTTTTTTACGTTCAACAGAACGTGGATCGCGGGTCATAAAGCCTTCAGCGCGAAGAGCTGCTTTGTCTTCAGCATTGATCTTAACCAAAGCACGGGCGATAGCCAAGCGCAAAGCCTGAGACTGGCCTGTAAAACCGCCGCCACACAGATTCACCTTGATGTCGTACTTCTCAGCAGCACCCAGTTTGTTCAATGGCTGTTTTACTACATACTGAAGTATAGTTGATGGAAAGTACTCTGCAAGGTCTCTCTTGTTAATAGTAATCTTTCCTGTACCTTCGCTAACGAATATGCGCGCAATCGCGCGTTTACGTCTGCCTAATGCATTTACTACTTCCATTATATCTTATTTATATGAATTAATATCAATCATTTTAGGGTTCTGAGCCGCATGTTTGTGTTCGCTTCCCGCGTAAACATACAGGTTTTTCAGCAATTTTGCTCCCAAGATATTTTTGGGAAGCATGCCCTTCACTACTTTTTTCAACAATCTCTCTTCACCGTTAGGTTTAGCGATTAAACGTGCGGGTGTCATTTCTCTCTGACCGCCGGGATAGCCGGTATACGACAAATATACTCTGTCATTCCATTTGTTTCCGGTCAATTTAACTTTGTCTGCATTGATGATGATTACGTTATCACCGCAGTCAACATGAGGAGTAAAGTTCGGTTTGTACTTTCCTCTCAACAATTTTGCAACTTTCGCTCCCAGACGTCCCAATGTTTGGTCGGTAGCGTCAACAACAACCCATTCTTTGGTTACTGTCGCTTTGTTTGCAGAAATGGTCTTGTAACTTAAAGTATCCACTCTTAATTTTCTTTTTTAAATGTTACTACTAAAAATATTCTTCACCACTCATCAGCCCTCCCCGGACAAAGGAAGACTAATGTGCTATGAATTAATCTCTTATCATTATGTGATAATAATCGGCTTGCAAAAGTACGGCTTTTCTTTGAAACAGCAAACTATTTCTCTCTTTTTTTGGATTTATACGGTTGATTGACAGCACAAATTGAAACAAAAAAAGCCTGATCCCACGCAAAGCCTGTAATGATGAAACACTCACAGCTTTAACGTAGAACCCGGCGGAAGCGCCAACAAGGGGCACTTCTTTTTGTCGGGAATGTCATTACCTGACTATATCCTCAGGAAATTTGGCAGGCATAGTGAGCCTTTTCCATGTCTCATGATACCAGGCATTCAACTCGTGCCCATACAAATCTTTTTTGATAAAATACTTTAAGTACAAGAGTGTATTATCCACAATCTCAAAGATCAGTACATTGTCTTTGTTATCCAGCATCGGAAGGTGAATATTTTTCTCAATGCTTTCTTTATAAGTAGTGTCGCTCAGTTGGACATACGTGCCATATCCGGTAATAATAGCATCCGAACCCGGTATAAGAGTAAAATTAACGATGCGCCCGTCTTCCGACAACACTTTAAATGTATTACTGGGTTTCAACGTCCCCGGCAGGTCTGCCGCTTCTGAAACATAATGGCAAAGTTGCCAAATTCCCTTTAATTCGGCCGGTTTGAAATCTTTTTTTTCTTGGGCCTTCCCACCTGCTACCACCAACAGCATCACTGAAAGCATGGCAAAAAAAATCTTTTTTTTCATAGCAATATGATTTTAAAATTACCGATAGCTAATCCATATGGCCAAATATATACATTTTTTTCGAGAAAACCGCTATTATGCGCTACAAAAGATCACATATTCTTCAACAATCTTCATTATTAGGTAAATATATCATTTATGACCTTTCTTCCCCCATCTCCACCACCCGGTTCACATATTCATTTACAACCGTTATTTCCATCTAACCAAACAAAGTTTCAACAACAGAATAAAGGCGGCGGTTATTGCACAAGCGAAAAAAGGAGAAAATAAAATGACTCAAAACGAGCCTTTAGTGATTCCACCGATACTCGTTCCGCTGCCATTGAAATTCCCATGGAAACAAGGGAGTGAACATAGTGCATCATGCTCCAAGAAAGCAATTAATTGAAAAGTTTTACTCCTAGTCATAGGCCAATCATATAGCTATTTCTCCGACTCAGTGAATATATATAGCCAGCACGGTGAGTATATATGGACAGCACGGTAGACATATATGGCTACCACGGTGGGTATATATGCCTACCACGGTGAGTATATATGGACAGCAAGCCTATCTATTTATGCTATTATATAAGCTATAAATTTCTGCTTTCCGTCCAAACTTTGTCGATCAAATACCCCTTTCCTTTCTTCACAACACCAATATTGACAGATTTGACCGATTTTCCCCAATATGTATAAGTCATTCGATAAGAACCTGCCGCCATAGGAGTGCAAATTATAGATGGAATCCAAAGCCGATCGAAGTCGAAATAATCAATTAGCAAATCATAACCGGGAAAGTCCTCATTCTCATTTGCCGATCGGATTTGCCTCAAAGCATTTTGAGAACAATATTTCGCACGCAAAGAATCCAAACGAGACAACAAGTCTACAGGCATGTCGCAATACGCTTGTAGATAGGCATCATAGAACGTCTTTACAAAAGAAAGGGGAGTAGAGTTATCAACAATCACTTGATGATCTGTACGACATAGCAGACTATCACCGTATAAGGAACCGTGCCATTCGGGAGTGATATAATCAATCAACAACCTGCCGCCTGCTTCTCTCAGTCTTACAGGGATATTAGTGCGCTCCACAGAACCACATGCATAACTGACCATATACCAGTTACTCTCCAGATGTCTCACATTAAATGTATTTGCGAAAACTTTGTCGAAATCCTGAGCACGGATGATTGGATCGCTGTTTGTGGCGGAAGCCACTCTTCGTATCTTAGCTATTAAATCAGGCGTTAAGTTTGTCCGTACAAGCGTATCGTTTCTATCATCTGCCGAATCAGAAACGTTTATGGCATAAGAAATATAAAAATCCTTAATCATTTTTATTCCCTTCCCTTCGTGTTGCTCAACCGGCTTTGACAGATCGCCTTCAGTGACAGACTGTCCGTAAGAAATACCGCATAAAAAGACAAACATCAAAAAGAAAGTTGCTTTTGCAGTATTGCTTTTTGTTTGCTTTGTTTTAAAAACAGCAATGTGATGATTAGATAAAGATTCCACCAATCTCAAAGCAATGGTGGCAATTAAAAAGAATAAAAGGTTACTTAAGGCACTCATATTAAGGAAAGATATTTATTAAAATAAGGATAATCCTTAAGCCGGTTTTACGGCGACTATACTTTTTATAAGCATGGCATACAACACATAAAAGACATCCCGCTTCGAAACAAATGAATCCTATATAATATGTTGGCGAATAAACAATGGCTGTAAGATTCAACCCTATTTATCCGCAAGGATTGTTTCGTGGCGGGATAGCTATAAATCGACTGTCATCACGATTCCCAAGTTCGTTCAAAAGAGGGTGAATTCTAAGTCCTCTCCAAACAATATCTATAAAATCTTACCCAGGTTTACGAATATTAACGTATCCTTGGGTAAGTTCTTATATAGACATAACTACTCTTCAGAAGTGTATAGCTACTTCCTAAACCTAAGAATTTTTCGAAGTTAAGCCCCTTTTATTATGCTACCAATGTTACAAATGGAGTCTGCCTTCGTATCACAGCAAAAGACCTTGCTATGATTTTGGCTCTTACCGCATTGATTACAGATGCTTTATGTTTTCCCTCGGCT
>NZ_ATZH01000050.1 GCF_000428105.1 Bacteroides pyogenes DSM 20611 = JCM 6294
AGTGTCAAAGTTAGTTCACTGCAACTCTTCTTTTCAAATATACACTTATATTTTTATTGGGATATTTAATACTGCAAATGTAAATGTGTCAAAACTAAATTAAACCAAAGAAGAACTTTTAATCTGAAACTTGAGCATCCTAAAAAGCAAGAGAAAGAGCCGTATCATTACTCGAAACAGAGTTCGATACGGCTCTTTTAAGTTTGGTAGTTACAATCTGTAACTTTTCGGGATGATCATTTTTGTTTTGACATACCCTCTCTAAGCAAGTGAAACAGAGGCTCTGCCGGGGTAAAACAGAACCTCTTTCTCAACCGAACAAAGCCTCTGAACAAATCGATCAGAGCCTCCATCCGGGCGGCATATAGTTACTTTTTACCTTTTCTGTCTTTGCTTCCGCGATGCTTCATTCCTCTAAGCATTTCGCGATGGAAACGCATCTCGGCATGTTGCACCAGATAGATCTTCTTGCACGGAAGTATCTTTTTGAACTTATCCAGATACGATTTGTCGAGACGATTGGCGGCAATGCGGTTATCGGAAACCCGTTCGATAATTTCTTCGTACTCGGCTTCAGAGGCCTTTCCGTCTTTCCCTTTGCGAATCAGTTCCCACGACTCGTCGTTCAGCTTCTTCTTCAAATCCTGAAGTTCGTAATAAACCGGGAAAAACTTAGCCGACTCCGCTTCCGTCAGCCCTGCCTGCTCGATGATAAAGGCTTTTTGTTTTTCTCTGAACTCTTCACGCGACAGATGTTGTGGACAGCCGTCTGTAGCCGCCAGGAACGGCATGAACGCAAACAGGCAAACCACCAAAGCGACAATTTTTCTCATATTCTTATTCCTTTATTTATTAACAAATCATTCCATGCCCGCATCGGTCAGATAGACGTACAGCGAGTAATCGTCGAGCATGGCGCCGTCTATGGCCGTACTGATCAGCTGTTCCGAAACTGTTTCGGTATCCTGTTCCCCCGTCATGGCATCGCCCGTCACGGATTTATGCCCCGACGAAGCCACACGGATAATCAGCGCCGCTCCGGCAAACATCGCCGCCATGTAGAGCAAAGGCTTTATCTTTGTCCATCGGGTCACGGTCTGCGCCCCGGCAAAGTCGGCCTTTTCCTTGGCGGGAAGTTTGTCCATCACTTCCGAAGTGAAGCTTTCAAAATACCCTTCGGGCACTTTGAAGGCATTTTCTTTCCCAATCTTCTTTAACAAGGCATCATCTTCTTTCATACATTTCCTCCTCTATGTTCCTTAGACATGATACGTTTCAAAAGGTTTAATCCGCTTCTCTCAAAAACTTCTCTATTTTCTTTACCGCATGATGGTAAGAGGCTTTCAACGCCCCTACCGACGTGCCGAATATCTCGGACATGTCTTCGTATTTCATCTCCCGGTAATATCGCAGGTTGAATACCATGCGCTGTTTTTCGGGCAGTTGGGCCAGCGCCTTTTGCAGCAGCGTCTGCACCCGGTCGCCGGAGTAATACGGATCGCTCTCGAGCCTGTTCACCATGCCCGCCTCCGGATCGTCTATCGCCACCGTACCCGCCGTGCGTTGCCTGTTCAGGAAAGTGAGGCATTCGTTGAGCGCGATGCGATAGAGCCAGGTAGAGAGTTTGGCTTCCGCGCGGAAATAATCGATATTTGTCCACGCCTTCACAAACGTATTCTGCAACAAGTCGTTGGCATCCTCGTGCGACAGCACCATCCGGCGTATCTGCCAGTACAGCTGTTCGCCATATTCCGCCACGATCATCTCGAAGCCTTTCCGTTGCGTGCTCTCTTCCCGGATGAGCTCCAATACCTCTGCTTCGTTATAAGGGGTCATCATCTCAGTTCTTATATAGATTCATTATCGTTTCAAAAATCCCGGTTCCCGCCCGCGCCCACATTCACACACAAATTCTCTTTCGCGAGCATGGTTTGCGGAAACACCGCCCTCGCCTCGTCGAGCAGCACCGATTCGTCTTCGTAACGGGCGGAGAAATGCCCGATGACCAATCGCTTCACATCCGCATCGGCGGCCATGCGTGCCGCTTGAGCCGCAGTGGAATGAAACGTCTCCCGGGCGCGCGCCTCCTCGTCCTGCGCGAACGTAGCCTCATGAAACAGCAAGTCGGCACCTTTTATCTGCTCCGCAATCTGCGGGTGGAAAGCCGTATCGGAACAATAAGCGTACTTCCGTGCCGGTTCGGCGGGACGCGTCAGACGGGCGTTCGGAATCAGCTCGCCGTCGGGAGTGACGAAATCGGCACCGTTCTTAATCCGGTTCAGCTCATACACGGGAACCTTGTAGAAGTCCGTCATCTCTCTGATGATATGATTGGCAACCTGCTTCTCTTCAAACAGAAACCCGCAGCAAGGGATGCGATGCTTCAAAGGAATGGTGGACATGGTAAGCGAACGGTCTTCATAAACCACCTCCGACCGTTTCGTATCAAACTCGTGGAAAAGCACTTTGTAGGGCAACGTTTTATGGAAAAACTCCATCCAAGGCGCAAACAGCTCTTCCAAACCGTGGGGAGAATGGATATGCAAATCGGCGGTACGCCCCAGCAAGCCGAACGTAGAAATCAATCCCGGCAAGCCGAAACAGTGGTCGCCATGCAAATGGGAGATAAACACCCTGTTCAGCCGCGAAAACTTCAACCGCGAACGGCGCAGTTGCAATTGAGCCCCTTCTCCGCAATCGACCATAAAGAGCTTATCGCGCAAGTTGACGACTTGGGAGGAAGGGAAGTGACGGGTGGTAGGCAAAGCCGAACCGCACCCCAATATATGTAGCTCAAATTTCTCCATTACGTGCAAAGATAGAGTATTTCAAATTCAATACGGCAAGGAAACGGGGAAAAAGTTACGGTTAATCGCTTCCGTTAGGGCACCACATGAATGTGCTTGCCGGACGCGGTGATAATCACTCCGCCCGCATCCATTACCACCGTTTCGTGCTTTCCATCCGGAGTAACGATGATAGAGCCCGTCTGCAGCACATGCTTTCCGTCTGTCGTCACCCGCACCTTAGCCTCACCGCTCTTCCCGGAAGATTTCTTTTCTCCCTCTTTCTCATCATCTTCCCCGGCTTTTTTGCGGTCAGTACAACCATTGTCATAGCGGTCCAGATAGCTTTTCATCTCCACCGCCTTTTCATCGACAAACCACACCTTGACAACTTTGGACGTTCCGTATTCCGCTTCCCGAAACTCCAGCATTTCGCCTTTGTCGTTAAAGCTCCGGTAACTCGGTTCGCCAAGAATCGCTATCACCTCTTCCGCCGACATCCCGCGCCGGATGCTCTCCATCTGCTTATAAGCGATCCGGTTTGTAAAGCAACTGCTGAGCAGAAACACCGGCAGCAGGAATAAAACATGTTGCATCGTTTTCATTCTTCCCATCGTTTTATGTTTTTTAATTGCCTCAAATGTAAAATGAAAAAATTCCCTATCCGAGCGGTTATTCCTATTTACGGGTAGGAATTCCCCTATCTGCTGCGTAAACACAAAAAAGGCATCCCGACGAGCGGAATGCCTTTCTTATTTATCCGGAAACAGTTCCGATTATTTATTTCCTTCCAACTGTTCTTTCAGTGCAGCCAGAGCGTCGATGTCTCCCAGCGTAGTCGAAGCAGCCTGATTCTGAATCATCGGAGTGTCTTCTTTCTTGGAAGATTTCTTCGATGCTTTCTTTTCTGCTCTTTCTTCCGCCTTCGCTACATCTTCGAAAATACGGCTGTGAGAAAGGATGATTCTCTTAGCGTCTTTGTTGAACTCAATCACCTTGAATTCGAGTTTCTCATCCAACTGAGCCTGTGAGCCGTCTTCTTTCACCAGATGTTTCGGAGTGGCAAAGCCTTCCACACCATAAGGCAAAGATACTACAGCGCCCTTATCCAGCATTTCGATGATTGTACCTTCGTGTACCGAACCTACGGTAAATACGGTTTCGAATACATCCCAGGGGTTTTCTTCGAGTTGTTTGTGCCCTAAGCTCAAGCGACGGTTGTCTTTGTCGATCTCCAATACCTGAACTTCGATATCGGCACCGATCTGAGTGAACTCTGACGGATGCTTCACCTTCTTCGTCCAAGACAAGTCGGAGATGTGGATCAAGCCGTCAACGCCTTCTTCGATTTCAACGAACACACCGAAGTTCGTGAAGTTGCGCACCTTTGCAGTATGCTGAGAACCTACGGGATACTTCGTTTCGATAGTTTCCCACGGATCTTGTTTCAGCTGTTTGATGCCCAAAGACATCTTGCGTTCGTCGCGGTCGAGAGTAAGAACGACTGCTTCCACCTCGTCTCCTACCTTCATAAAGTCCTGAGCTGAGCGCAAATGCTGGCTCCAAGACATTTCAGAAACGTGAATCAAGCCTTCCACACCCGGAGCTATTTCGATGAACGCACCGTAATCTGCCATCACAACCACTTTGCCTTTCACCTTGTCGCCTACTTTCAGCTCAGTATCCAAAGCGTCCCACGGATGCGGAGTAAGCTGTTTCAGACCCAAAGCGATACGCTTCTTCTCGTCATCGAAGTCGAGGATAACGACGTTGAGCTTCTGATCCAGTTCGACTACTTCCTTCGGATCGCTTACACGGCCCCAAGAAAGGTCTGTAATGTGAATCAGGCCGTCTACGCCGCCCAAGTCGATGAATACTCCGTAAGAGGTGATATTCTTAACAGTTCCTTCAAGAACTTGTCCTTTTTCGAGTTTGCTGATAATTTCCTTCTTCTGTTGTTCCAGTTCGGCTTCGATAAGAGCCTTGTGAGAAACAACCACGTTTTTGAATTCCTGGTTGATTTTAACCACCTTGAATTCCATTGTTTTGCCAACGAATACATCATAGTCGCGAATCGGTTTCACGTCGATCTGAGAACCCGGCAAGAATGCTTCGATACCAAATACGTCTACGATCATACCGCCCTTCGTGCGGCACTTGATGTAACCCTTGATAATTTCTTCGTTTTCCAAAGCCGCGTTCACACGATCCCAAGAGCGGGTAGCGCGGGCTTTTCTGTGCGACAGCACCAACTGTCCTTTTTTGTCTTCCTGATTTTCAATGTATACCTCTACAGTATCACCTACCTTCAGGTCGGGATTGTAACGGAACTCATTCAACGGGATGATACCGTCCGACTTGTAACCGATGTTCACAACTACCTCACGCTTGTTCATTGAGATTACGGTTCCATCGACAACCTCACGGTCGTTTACCTTGTTAAGCGTACTGTCATAAGCTTTTTCAAGCTCTTCCTGACTGGCATTGGTTACCGCTTCGCCATTTTCATAAGCATCCCAGTTGAAATCTTCGATAGGAGCTACGTTCTTTAAGTTTTCCATTAATAAATAAAATTGTTAATACTTTAATTGAATAAGACATTATATGACTATAAATCGGGCGCAAAGTTAGAAATATTTTCTTGACTGACAAAAGAATAGGAAAATAAAAAGCGAGAGCCTGTGAAAGAAAGAAGAACCGGTTAACATATTTAAACCATACAGGCCAAAAATAGTGGAAAATAAAGCCTCTTTTTCATCGTGATTTTCTTACTTTTGTAGAAAATAACCTTCATCAAACAGATAATCTTATGTTCGACTCTTCAAAACGAGCTTTCGTTGCCATCAATAATGAAACTGAAATCTGCCTCATTCCCCGAATGGCCAATCGTCATGGATTGATAGCCGGAGCTACCGGAACGGGAAAAACCGTAACACTTCAAACTCTTTCGGAAACTTTCAGCAGCATGGGAGTACCCGTATTCGCCGCTGATATGAAAGGCGATCTTTCGGGTATAGCCAAAGCCGGTGGAAACAAAGAGAGCGTGGTAAAGCGAACAGAGGCTTACGGACTAATGAGCAAGGGGTTTGCTTTCAAAGGCTCGCCCACACGTTTCTGGGATGTGTTCGGCGAACAAGGGCATCCCATACGAACGACGGTAAGCAGCATGGGCCCCTTATTATTGGAACGTCTTCTTGGCCTCAACGAAACACAAGGAGCCGTATTGGCCGTAGCCTTCAAAATCGCGGATGATAACGGGCTGTTGCTGATCGATTTGAAAGATTTACGCAAAATGTTACAGTTTGTCAGCGACAACCGCTCACAGTTTACAGCGAAGTACGGTAATATTTCGCCCGCCAGCATCGGAGCGATACAGCGCAGTCTGGTGCAGCTCGAGACACAAGGAGGCGAACTGTTCTTCGGAGAACCCGATATCGTAATCACCGATTTCATACAGACCGAACAAGGGAAAGGGGTGATCAATATTTTAGCTGCCGACAAACTAATGAATTCGCCTCGTGTTTATACGACCTTTCTGCTATGGCTGCTCGACGCTCTCTACCAAACACTGCCCGAGGTAGGCGACTTGGAGAAACCCAAACTGATTTTCTTTTTCGACGAAGCCCACTTGCTTTTCAAAGACATGAACAAGGCGTTGCTGGAAAAAATAGAACAGATTGTACGCTTGGTGCGTTCAAAGGGCGTAGGCATTTACTTCTGTACGCAAAACCCCGCGGATATTCCCGAAAACATTCTCGGCCAATTAGGCAACCGGGTGCAACATGCTTTGCGCGCCTATACTCCCAATGACCAAAAAGCCGTGAAAACAGCAGCCAATACCTTCCGCCCCAACCCAAGTTTTAAGACAGAAGAAGCAATCACGCAACTCAACACAGGCGAAGCCCTCATATCGTTCCTTGATGAAAAAGGCGCGCCTCAAATAGTGCAGCGTGCCAATATCCTTCCGCCCGAAGGACAAATAGGACCGTTGACAACCGCAGAGCGGGAAGAAGTGATAAAAAGTTCGCTGATCTACGGTGTGTACGAGAAATTAATCGACCGCGAATCGGCGTATGAAGTACTCTCCCGAAAAGAAGAATTGCTGGATACCGAACGTCGGCAAGCAGCCGCCGAAAAAGAACGCATCCGCCGGCAAAAAGAGGAAGAAAAGGCAGCCCGTGAAGCCGAACGGGCAGAACGCGCCGAACAACGGCGAAAAAAACAGGAACGCGGAATTCTGGGCGACCTGATGGAACAAGTAGGCAAAAGCACCGCGCGGCAATTCAGCAATCAGTTGGGACGCAGCATCACCCGTTCTATTTTCGGCGCGTTGTTCGGAAAGAAATAAACGGTATAAACCGAGTTCTTTAGTCAACTTGTAACTCACAACAATTATGCCTACCTTTGCATCTCGAAATAATTCCGAATGATAGATCAGGCAACCATCGACCGCATTCTGGACGCCGCACAAATCGTAGACGTGGTGTCCGAGTTTGTCACGCTGCGCAGGCGCGGAGTGAACTATGTCGGCCTTTGCCCGTTTCACAACGAAAAGACACCTTCTTTCAGCGTATCTCCCGCCAAAGGGCTTTGCAAGTGTTTCAGCTGCGGAAAAGGCGGAAATGTCGTGCACTTCATCATGGAGCACGAACAGATGACTTATTACGAGGCCTTGAAGTTTCTGGCCAAGAAATACAACATCGAGATACAGGAAAGGGAGCTGACCGACGAGGAGAAACTAGCGCAATCGTTGCGCGAAAGCCTGTTCATCGTCAACAACTTTGCCCGCGACTATTTTCAGGAGACACTGAAGAATCACGCCGAAGGGCGCAGCGTCGGCATGGCTTATCTCCGCCAACGCGGATTCCGCGACGACATTATCGAGAAATTCCAACTCGGATATTGCACCGAAAGCCACGACGCAATGGCGCAGGAGGCTCTGCGCAAAGGGTACAAGAAAGAGTTTCTCGTGAAGACGGGCATCTGCTACGAAACCGACGACCACCGGCTGCGCGACCGTTTCTGGGGACGCGTCATCTTTCCCGTGCATACGCTTTCGGGCAAGGTGGTGGCTTTCGGCGGACGGGTGTTGAGCAACGCAACGAAGGGCGTGAAAGTGAAATACGTCAATTCGCCCGAATCGGAAATATACCATAAGAGCAACGAACTGTACGGCATTTTTTTCGCCAAGCAAGCGATCGTTAAGCAAGACCGCTGCTTCCTCGTCGAAGGATATACGGATGTCATCTCCATGCACCAGTCGGGTGTGGAGAACGTGGTGGCCTCTTCGGGAACCGCGCTCACGCCGGGACAGATTCGCCTGATTCACCGCTTCACCAATAACATTACCGTGCTCTACGACGGCGACCTTGCGGGCATCCGCGCCTCTATCCGAGGCATCGACATGCTGCTGGAAGAGGGAATGAACATCAAGGTGTGCCTGCTCCCCGACGGCGATGACCCTGATTCATTCGCCCGAAAGCACAATTCCGAGGAGTTTCAGAACTTTATCCGCGAAAACGAAAAAGATTTCATCCGGTTCAAGACCGACTTGCTGATGGAGGACGCGGGAAAGGATCCGATAAAGCGTGCCGAACTGATAGCGAACATCGTACGGAGCATTTCGGTGATACCGGAGGCCATCGTACGCGACGTGTACATCAAAGAGTGCGGGCAGCAACTGCATTTGGAAGAAAAACTTCTGGTAGCGGAGGTCGCCAAACTAAGGGAAGCGCAAGCCGAGAAAGCGAACAAACCGATCGTCAGCAACACTGCATCGCAAGAAAACATACCGCCCGGCAACGGGATTCCGAATGCGGAGAACCCGCTGCCCGAAGACGCGTACACCTCTTTCATCCCGCAGCAGGGACAGGAAGGACAGGAGTTTTACAAATTCGAGCGGCTGATACTGAGGGCGATCGTGCGCTACGGCGAGCAGGTGATGTGCGAGCTGACCGATGACGACGGAACAGCCACCGCCATTACCGTGATAGAATATGTGGAAAGCGAACTGAAAGAAGACAATCTGGCGTTTCATAATCCGCTGCACAGGCGCATGTTGGCGGAGGCGGTCGCCCATCTGCACGACGACGGATTCACCGCCGAAAGGTATTTCCTTTCCCATTCCGACGCGGCCATCAGCAAGCTGAGCGCAGACCTGATCGATGTGCGCTACCGGCTCAGCAAGTATCACTCCAAACTTCAAAAGATTGTGGCGGACGAGGAGCGGCTTTACGAGATAGTGCCCCGCCTGATGGGAGATTTCAAAAACGCCATTGTGACCGAGGAGCTGAAGCACATGCTTCTTGCCCTGCAAGACCCCGAGTTTGCCCGCGACAACGAGAAATGCAACTCGCTGATGAAACGCTACAACAATCTGAGAAGCATACAGAGCATGATGGCCAAACGCCTCGGCGACCGTGTCGTGTTAAGATAATCCCGCCACAGCTTTCGCCAGCCGTTCCAGCGCCCGCCGGAGCACGGCACGCGGACAGCCCACGTTCAGGCGCATGAATCCTTCGCCTTCCCTGCCGAATGTAGATCCTTCATTCAATGCCAACCGGGCATCTTCCACAAAAAGACGGTGCAGTTCCTCGCGGTTCAGTCCCAAACCCCGGCAATCGAGAAAAACAAGAAAAGACGCTTGCGGACGAATGGCGGTGATGCCGGGAATATGCTCCCGCAGGTAACTCTCGGTGAAATCGATATTCCCGCCGATGTACGCCAACAGCCGGTCGAGCCACTCCCCTCCCCCGTTGTAGGCGGCGGCTACGCTCAGGTAAGCGAACAAATGTCCGGCGCAGAACTCTCCGGCTTCCATGTATTGCCGGAAACGTTCGCAGATTTCTTCATTTTCGATCACGGCGTACGAAGAAGCCAGTCCCGCCATGTTGAAAGCCTTGCTGGGCGACATGAACACCAGCGAGTTCATACGCGCCCGTTCGGAAACCGAAGCAAACGCCACATGCTTGTAAGGCGGCAGGGTAAGGTCGGCATGAATCTCGTCGGAAACGACCGGCGTTCCGTTCTCGTAGCAGATGTCGGCGATGCGCGCCAGCTCCTCACGTGTCCACACCCTCCCCCCGGGGTTATGAGGATTGCAAAGAATAACCAGTTTGCAGCCCCGCACATCATGGGCGAAACGTTCGAAGTCGATTTCGTACCGGCCGTCTTTTAGTTGCAGCGGACTGAACACCACTTCCCGCCCGGTGCGTTGCGTCACCGAAAAAAACGGCGGATAGACCGGCGGCATCACCATCACCTTATCCGCCTTCTCCGTAAAGCAATGGATAGCGAAAGCCAGACCGCGCACAATACCCGGCGTAAAAATCAGCATCCGTTCGGTCACCGCCCAGTCGTGACGCTCTTTCAGCCAGCGAACAATCGACTCTCCCCACTCCTTGCAAGGCATGGTGTATCCCAACACTTCGTGTTCCAGACGCTTTTTCAACGCTTCTATCACGCAGGGAGCCGTGCGGAAATCCATATCCGCCACCCACATCGGCATCAGATCGTTCCGTCCCCAACCGGCTTCCACCCCGTCCCATTTCACGGAGTCTGTGCCGCTGCGGTCTATTATTTCATCGAAATTATAATTCATACGAGAGATTGTTTTTCTATGTTATGTCAGGCAAAAATAGTACTTTTGTATGCAATTCAAAAAAGAAACTATGACGAAAGCTTTATTTTTCGATATCGACGGAACACTGGTCAGCTTCAAGACTCACCGCATCCCGTCTTCCACCATTCGGGCCATTGAGGCCGCCCATAAAAAGGGAGTCAAGGTGTTTATCGCCACCGGCCGTCCGGATGCCATCATCAACAATCTTTCCGAACTCCAAGAACGGAACCTCATCGACGGTTACATTACGATGAACGGCGCCTATTGTTTTGTAGGCAACAAGGTAATCTACAAAAGCGCCATCCGCCGCGAAGAAGTGGAAACTATGGCGAGGTTCTGCCGACAGAAAGAGGCCCCCTGCATCTTCGTCGAAGAAAAGGATATCTCCATGTATCAGCCCAACGAATCGTTACGCCACATTTTCCAAGATTTACTGCATGTAAAAGCAATGCCGACCGTCGCGTCCTTCGAAGAGGTGATACGGAAAGAAATATTTCAAATGACTCCATTGATCACAGAGGAGGAAGAGAAAGAACTGCTTCCACACATCCCCAATTGCGAAATAAACCGTTGGTATCCGGCCTTTGCCGACATCACCGCAAAAGGCAACACCAAGCAGAAAGGAATCGATGCCATCATCGGGCATTTCGGCTTCAAGCTCGAAGAAACAATCGCTTTCGGCGATGGAGGAAACGACATCAGCATGCTCCGCCATGCGGCTGTCGGGGTAGCCATGGGGCAGGCCAGAGACGAAGTGAAAGCGGCGGCGGATTATGTCACCGCGCCGGTCGACGAAGACGGAATCAGCCTTGCGCTGAAACATTTCGGCATAATCGAATAACGGAACAATGCGCGTCGACACCGACAATACCGCTTTTCAGGATGCGCTGAACCTGATTCAGTACACCCGCCGGTCGGTTTTCCTCACCGGCAAGGCGGGCACGGGAAAGTCTACATTTCTCCGCTACGTTTGCGAGCATACCAAAAAGAAACACGTGGTGCTCGCTCCCACAGGCATTGCCGCCATCAATGCGGGCGGAAGCACGATGCACAGTTTTTTCAAGCTTCCTTTTCATCCGCTGCTGCCCGACGATCCGAATCTGAGCCTGCAAAAAGGGCGCATCCACGACTTCTTTAAATACACCAGGCACCACCGGAAGCTGCTGGAACAGATCGAATTGGTGATTATCGACGAGATTTCGATGGTCAGGGCGGATATAATCGACGCCATCGACCGCATCCTGAGGGTATATTCGCACAACCTCCGCGAACCTTTCGGCGGCAAGCAGTTGCTGTTGGTGGGCGATGTGTTTCAGTTGGAGCCGGTAGTGAAGGCTGACGAACGGGAGATTCTCAACCGTTTCTATCCCACTCCCTATTTCTTCTCAGCACATGTCTTCGCACAGATAGACCTTGTCTCCATCGAACTGCAGAAGGTATACCGGCAGACCGATCCCGTCTTTGTGGGCGTGCTCGACCGCATCCGCACAAACAATGCCGGGGCTGCCGACCTTCAACTGCTCAACACCCGCTACGGCACCCGGATTGAAGAATCGGAGGAGGACATGTATATCACGCTCGCCACGCGGAGGGATACGGTAGACGGGATCAATGAGAAGAAGCTCGCCGAACTGCCGGGCGACCCGCTGGTGTTTGAGGGCGAAATAAACGGCGACTTCCCCGAAAGCAGCCTGCCCACTTCGCAAGAGCTGGTGCTGAAGCCCGGCGCACAGGTCATTTTTATCAAAAACGACTTCGACCGCCGGTGGGTAAACGGAACCATCGGAACGGTAGCAGGCATCGACGAGGAGAATGACACCATCTACGTGATAACCGACGACGGCAAGGAGTGCGACGTAAAGCGCGAGTCGTGGCGCAACATCCGCTACCGATACAACGAAAAGAAGAAAGAAATCGAAGAAGAGGTGCTGGGCACTTTCACCCAATATCCCATCCGTCTGGCATGGGCCATAACCGTTCATAAAAGCCAGGGGCTGACTTTCAGCCGGGTGGTGATCGACTTCACCGGCGGCGTGTTTACCGGCGGACAGACATACGTTGCCCTGAGCCGTTGCACTTCGCTGGATGGCATCCGGCTGAAGAAGCCTGTCAACCGCGCCGACATTTTTGTCCGCCAGGAGATTGTCAACTTCGCACGGAAGTTCAACGACCGCCAAGCCATCGAGAAGGCTCTGAAACAAGCGCAGGCGGATGTGCAATATGCCGCTGCCGCCCGCGCGTTCGACAAGGGAGACATGGAAGAGTGTCTGGAACAGTTCTTTCGAGCCATCCACTCCCGGTACGACATCGAAAAGCCCGTTGCCCGCCGGTTGATCCGCAGGAAATTGGGAATTATCAATACGCTGAAAGAGAAGAACAGCCGGCTTCAGGAAGAAATGCGCCGGCAACAGGAACGCCTGCGCAAGTATGCCCGCGAATACCTGCAAATGGGAAACGAGTGCATCACGCAGGCGCACGATTCGCGCGCCGCCATTGCCAACTACGACAAAGCCATCAGTCTCGATCCCGGTTATACCGACGCCTGGATACGCAAAGGAATCACGCTGTTCAACAACCAATCGTATGCAGAGGCCGAACATTGTTTCAACACAGCCGTCGGTCTGCGCCCCATAGAATTCAAAGCCTTCTACAATCGCGGGAAACTTCGCCTGAAAACCGGCGATACGGAAGGAGCCGTGTCCGACTTGGATAAAGCCACCACCCTGAAACCCGGTCATGCAGGGGCGCACCAACTGTTCGGAGACGCACTGTCGAAGGCAGGGAAAGAGGACGAAGCTGAGCTTCAATGGAGGATTGCGGAAGAGCTCAGAAAAGGCAAAGCAAGAGATTAGCTCCGGGTCGCGCGATGATCCGCTTCGATGGAATGATAATCCGCTTCATATGGAATATACACATGTGACGCTCAATGACATTCTCCCGCAGCAGAGAAAAAACAGAGGGGGCGGCGGATGCAGAAAAAGGCGGCGGGCTCTGAAAAAAAGCCCGCGGGCTTTGAAATCAAACACGGCGGGCTTTGAAAAAAAGGCGGCGGGCTTTGGAAGCAGACACGGCGGGCTTTGTGATGAAACTCCGCAGGCTTTGGAAACAGGGGCTCGGCCGATCATCACCGAAAGCTTACCCGTCATCCGATGTGCATGTATGGTTTCATCGAAAGCTTACTCGCTACCCGACGCTGCGTCCTGTACGGCTTCGACGTTACATCCTTTCTTTGCAACAGCCGCTTGTCACCATCTTAATTTTCCTTCGAAACATCTTAAGCATTTAGGTGCCCATTTCACCGGAAGCTTACTCGCTACCCGACGCTGCGTCCTGTACGGCTTCGACATTACATCCTTTCTTTGCAACAGCCGCTTGTCACTATCTTAATTTTCCTTCGAAACATCTTAAGCATTTAGGTGCCCGTTTCACCGGAAGCTTACTCGCTACCCGACGCTGCGTCCTGTACGGCTTCGACATTACATCCTTTCTTTGCAACAGCCGCTTGTCACTATCTTCATTTTGCTCCGAAGTATCTTAAGCATTTCGGAGGCCGGTTCACCGAAAGCGTACCCGTCACCCGGAGCTGTGTCCTGTACAGCTTCAATGTTCCGCTCCATCTCTGCAACCGAATTTGTCGCCACCCCGCATTTACTTCCGAGCAGTTTCGATGTCCCGGAACGTTCTGCAAACGGAGCTTCTCCGAACCCGGGCGAACCCGGATGGAGTTTCTTATAAAACGTCTAATTGCATTCTCTTAGTAATAATAAATTACCATTATGAGTGGTGTTGTTTCAGGCTGATTGAAGAAGCGTTCCGGAGATTTTTCAGGTTTTCGAAAACGCCAAAAAGCCAAAAAGTCACTATGTCCCCTTTTTTTTGACACTTTTCATGAAGGTGGTGAGCTATATTGCTGATTATCAAATTATTTATATGATTTCTCCCTCTTATGTACACGCTGTTTCTCAGTCGGTCGGTGCAGCTACTTCGTAGACCTTTTTTGTGGTAAAAAAGGATGGGTGACGGCTAAAATAATTCCTTTATCTGTCAGGATTATTCAAAGAAATGGCCGGTTTCTCTCAGCTCATGAAAAGGAGTAACAATCGGCGGTGTTCGTAGCAGCGGGTATGGATTGTATCTCATATTCGAAGCTATATCTCATATTCGGAGCTACATCCCATGTCTGGAGCTACACTCATGTTTGAAACTACACTCATGCCTGAAGTTAAATCCCATGTTTGATGCTATATCTCATGTTTGAAGCTAAACCCCATGTCTGAAGCTGCATCTCATGTCCAGAGCTATATCTCATATTTGAAGTAACCTTGGACCTTCTTCTTGTTTTTTACGATATATTCGCCGGTCTGTTCGGGAATATTTTTAAACAATTATTCCGAGAAAACAGAGACTGTATCCCGACCGTATTCTCCTCCCCGACAACCTTCCGACCCGTTTTCATCGTTTGTAAAACAGTCATATAGGCGTTTTGACGTTTTGGCGTTTTCTAAAATGTGCTTTCAACAAGTAGTTAGTTCGCCCTTTCAGCAATTAACTTATTGATACACAGAAGAAATATTTATTTTCAACTCGCTCCCGTATAGGCCGGAACCGCTAAATCGGGGCAAAAAAACGCGTAAAACGGCTTTTTCGGGATAGCGTCTCAGGCAGGCCTTGAAAGAGGCTTTGAAGAGACCGAAACAAGGCCTTTTTTCACCCCTATATTTTACGAAAATATTTAACTTCATCTTTCTTTCAAGCCAGACTCTGAGATGACAAACTTACATTCGCACCCAAATTCTGCTGAATCTCGATAAAGGCTAAATCAATAGCAAAGTAGAGTGATATGATATAGCTTAGAATTAAATAGCAAGTGATAGAAGTCTTTACTTCCACTAGAGAAAAATGCGTATTTACGCAGAAATATCTTGTGAGAGTTTGTGCAATAAGATATAAGTATGTGTGTGAGCAATTAAAAGATCCCGACAAGCAATACTATGTACTTCTGGATGAGATTCAAGAAGTAAAAGCCATACAGAATCCTTGGCTTGATGATGCAGATTCTACTATCGGGTTTGTAGATATTTTGCTGGGGCTGGTGGATTTAAAGAACGTTGACGTCTATGTAACGGGTAGTAATTCAAAGATGCTTTCATCTGATATCATCACTGAATTTAAGGATAGAGGTGACGAAATACACATTAATCCTTTTACTTTCAGGGAGTTTTACAATGCCTATCAAGGTGATAAGCATGATGCTTGGCAAGAATACATTACCTATGGTGGGTTGCCGCGTATTCTTTCAGAGAAAACGCCTGAAGACAAGAGTAAGTATTTGCAAGACTTGATAAAAAAGACTTATCTAACCGATGTCATAGAGCGCAATAACATTCAGAACGACATATCAACTCTAGATGATTTGTTGAACATTATAGCCAGTAGTGTTGGATCCTTAACTAATCCGGCTAAGTTAGAAAGAACTTTTTCTTCAGTCAAGCATAAAAATGTAACCGATGCAACCATCAGCTCGTACTTATCGGCATTTGAAGACGCTTTCATTCTGCGCAAGGCCAACCAATTTGATGTAAAGGGGAAAAAATACATCAACACTCCATTAAAATACTATTTCACAGACATTGGGCTCCGCAATGCCCAACTTAATTTCCGCCAACAGGAAGAAACACACATTATGGAGAATGTAATCTATAATGAATTATACGCTCGCGGCTTTAATGTGGATGTGGGGGTAGTGGAATACAATTATAAAGACGAGGAAGGTAAAAGTAAACGTACGTGGCTCGAGGTGGATTTTATAGCCAACAAAGGAAATGCACGCTGCTATATACAATCCGCTTTTGCCATTCCAGACGAGAAAAAGCGATTACAAGAGACTCACTCTCTCCGTCGCATCAACGACTCCTACCGCAAAATTGTAGTAATTCGCGATGCCATTATTCCATGGTTTGACGAAAATGGCATCTACTATATTGGAGTAGAGGAGTTTGTCCTAAAGTATATTGATGAGTTGAAATAAGAGGGTGCTCCTACATAAATCCCTTTTTCAATCAGTGTGTGATAAGCAAACATGCCATAAAGCCCAAAGGGGATATAATGCCTATTGATAAAGATAAACAAACTGCATTTTCGTCGTCTATAAAGACTTTTATAAAAAATTTAGCCCCCAATGATGAGGTTAGCTTTGAAAAAAGTTTTTCTGGATTTGAATGCGAAAAGTTTGTTTTAGAATTATCAGAAAAAAGATTAGCAATGTAAACAGAAATTCAAAATTTTAGACAATACTTTTATGAATAGTAATTATATTGGGACAAAATTAATAAATAGTCAAGCGATTCAAATAGCTATTACAATATAAATAATCATAAGATGAAGAATATAAAGGTAAATATCAGGTATAAAGCATACTATGCTTTGGGAATCTTTAGCATCTATCTTATTTTCTTGCTTGTTTATGGCTTAGTGAAAAAGAGTAGTGCAGAATTACTACTTAATGTATTAGGATGGGGCATTCCGTGTCTGTTTATTTATTATGTTTTTATCCACAGGATAAAGATTCTAATTACAGA
>NZ_ATZH01000051.1 GCF_000428105.1 Bacteroides pyogenes DSM 20611 = JCM 6294
TTATTTTTCATATTTTTACGATTAGATTGTAGATAAATGCTTTTCATGCAGGAGCGAAAAGCGTTTTCTTTCTCAAGATTTGGCAGATATTGGCAGTATCTGCCATTTTTGTTTGGATGGTGTGTATTTACATAGGCGCTACTGATTTTTAAAGGTTCAACAAATTATTCTATATAGATTATATTCGACTCTTCCGATCTCCGGAACGAGAACGGGATATCGCGCTGCAATACCCGTAACGCGTAATCCACTCCGTCGACCAACCTGAACTTACCGCTGATGACCGGGTTGTGCTTCATGCGTTTACTGAACGCAAAGCGTACATCGTAATACACTTCAAACTGTTTCAACACTTCGGAAAAGGGAAGATCCTTGAAACAGTAGAGTCCCTCTTTCCAGCGATAAACATCCATGTCTGTTATCTTTTCACGAATCAAGCTTCCGTCGGCCAGCATGACAGCCTTATCGTTGGGATGCAACATAAGTTCGGATGTAGGCGTGGACACCTTGACGCTTCCTTCCACCAACGACGTCTCAAAGCGGTTCGTTCGATTGTAGGCGTCGACATAGAATTTGGTGCCCAGTACCTCTACGTTTCCTTTGTCGGTGCATACCACAAAAGGCTTCTTCGGGTTACGGCTTACTTCGAAATAGGCTTCTCCATCGATACGCACCATACGCTTGTCGGACGCTCTGAAGCTTTGCGGATATTCCATCCGGGTCATGGCGTTGAGCCATACATGGGTGCCGTCTGCCAGCGTCAGGCTCACCCGCTGCCCTTGAGGAACGGCAACCGTATTCATCACTTCTTCTTTCATCGACTGTTCCAGAAGGTAATAGGCCGTTGTTACAGCCAATATAAAAACAGCTGCAATACCGGAAGCGGCGACAGCTATCCTCCTCCAAAGAAAACGGCGGCGGACATGGTTTTTTAAAACAGAGCCCGCATCTCCCCGAAGGATGAGGGCGTCAAACAGCTTCCGCTCGCGAAAGAATTCGCGACGGTGCTCGTCCGACTCTTCCAACCAAAGCCGGATTTTCATCTCTTCATCCGGCGTTGTGCGCTGGGAGAAAAAGCGATACAACAGTTCTTTATCCAAATGCATCAGAGTTTGCTGTTAAAAATAAAAAAGGAGACCTGTTTATATCAATAACACATAAACAAAAGGGCACCCTAGTTAATAAATGCAAAAAGAGGAGAAAAACGACGGGTATACATCTTCCGGTCGGTAGACATATATAGTCAGCCCGGTGGATATATATGCCCACCACGGTAGCCATATATACTCATCACCCATAGCCATATATACTCAGCAGGGTGGATATATATGGTTAATCCGCAGGCTGTCTACGAATAAACTTTCAATAAAAAAAGCAGGATGGGGAGAAAATCTTTCAACGCATGCTTCAATACCGAAGTTGCTTTGGAGATGTGATACTCTACTCCTTTGACAGACATGTTCATCTCCGCTGCTATCTCCCGGTGGCTCTTTTCTTCGAAACGGCTCATTATAAATATCCGCCGGGTAGTTTCGGGGAGCCTGCCCAACGCTTCATTCACCAACCGCTCTATTTCATCGGAGAAAAGCTCTTCCGGATCGCACGCTTCCAAAGTGGCGAGTTGCAGCGAAAGCTTCCAGGAGGCATGTTCCATCAGTTGATCGGAAACTTGCCGGCGGTATTGTTTATCTCGCAGATAATTGAGGCATTTATTCTTTATGGCGGTAAAGATGTAGGCTGAAGAATTGGTTCCGATATCCAACCGGCAGCGGTTTTCCCAATAATACATCATCGCCTCCATCACGATATCTTCCGCCGCCATGCGGTCGTCGACATACGTCGAGGCAAAGCGGACAAAGCGCGCATGGTTTTCCGTAAAAAGCCGGTTAAAGGAGATAATATCTGTGTGGTTCTCAGGCGAGTTCATACATCCGTTTCTTTATAAAAAGCAAAGATAGGACTAATTGTTCAAAAATTCAAACGAAAAGCATTTCATTATCCGTCCCCGAATCATCTGACCGGCCTGATAATAACCAAAAAGAAGGCGCCTTTTGCAAGACGCCTTCCATTGTGTGCTATGTCTAATATGCAAATTAGAGTTTCGGACCGGCAGCAACCAAAGCCTTACCGGCTTCGTTACCTGTAAACTTAGCGAAGTTCTTAATGAAACGTCCTGCCAAGTCTTTTGCTTTTTCTTCCCACTGAGCGGCATCGGCGTATGTGTCGCGAGGGTCAAGAATCTTCGGATCTACACCCGGAAGTTCTGTCGGAACAACAAAGTTGAAGTAAGGCATAACCTTTGTCGGAGCTTTGTCGATAGAACCGTCGAGGATAGCGTCGATGATACCGCGGGTATCTTTAATGGAGATACGTTTGCCCGTACCGTTCCAACCGGTGTTCACCAAGTATGCTTTCGCGCCGGCTTTCTTCATCTTCTTCACCAATTCCTCACCGTATTTAGTGGGGTGCAATGACAAGAAAGCAGCTCCGAAGCAAGCGGAGAATGTGGGAGTAGGCTCGGTGATACCGCGTTCCGTACCTGCCAACTTAGCAGTAAATCCTGAAAGGAAGTAATACTGAGTTTGTTCGGGGTTCAGGATAGATACCGGAGGCAATACGCCGAATGCGTCGGCCGACAGGAAGATCACTTGCTTAGCGTGAGGACCTTTAGATACCGGTTTAACGATATTATCGATATGATAGATAGGATAAGAAACACGAGTGTTTTCTGTTACCGACTTATCGGCAAAATTGATTTCGCCTTCAGCATTCACGGTACAGTTTTCCAACAGAGCGTCGCGCTTGATGGCGTTCCAGATGTCGGGTTCGCTTTCTTTATCCAAGTTGATAACCTTAGCGTAGCATCCGCCTTCGAAGTTGAAGATACCGTCATCGTCCCATCCGTGTTCATCATCACCGATCAACAGACGTTTCGGATCGGTAGACAAGGTAGTCTTACCGGTACCTGACAGACCGAAGAAAATAGCGGAGCTCTTACCTTCTTTGTCGGTATTTGCGGAACAGTGCATAGAAGCTATGCCTTCCAAAGGCAACAGATAGTTCATGTAAGAGAACATACCTTTCTTCATTTCACCGCCGTACCAAGTATTCAGAATTACCTGAATCTTTTCTGTCAAGTTGAACACAACAGCCGTTTCCGAGTTCAATCCCAGTTCTTTGTAGTTTTCAACTTTAGCTTTAGAAGCGTTCATGATCACGAAGTCGGGTTCACCGAAGCTTGCCAATTCCTCAGCGGTGGGACGGATAAACATATTCGTTACAAAGTGAGCCTGCCAAGCAACTTCCATGATGAAACGCAGTTTCAAACGAGTGTTTTCGTTAGCTCCGCAGAAAGCGTCAACAACATACAACTTTTTGTTGGAAAGTTCTTTGGTTGCCAATTCTTTCACCGCTTTCCAGCATTTCGCGTCAACCGGCTTGTTGTCGTTTTTATATTCTTCCGAAGTCCACCATACAGTATTTTCGCTGGTTTCGTCTTTTACAAAGAATTTATCTTTAGGAGAACGTCCGGTATAAACACCTGTCATAACGTTTACAGCTCCCATGTTAGTCACTTGCCCTTTTTCAAATCCTTCCAAACCCGGCTTTGTTTCTTCAGCGAACAAAACATCGTAAGACGGATTGTGAAGAATCTCGGTCACGCCGGTAATACCGTACTTGCTTAAATCTAAATTTGCCATTTCCTTTGAATTAATTAAAAAATTGGTATTTGTTTTTATTCTTTTCCTATTTCAATTCCGGACACAAAAATAGTACTTTCTTTTCAAAGCAAAAAAGAATTAGAGAAATTTTTCTCTAATTGTGTCTCTTTTATCAAATCCTAACAATATATGCAACCTGAATATTGCAAATTAGCGAGATTATCACTTACTTTGCAATCCGGTACGAAGTCACTAAAGGCTGGCAAGCAGCCTCTTCGGAATAAAATACAAGAAGAATATATGAAAGTAATTGATTTTAGCCGGACAAACTCCATTTTGAACCAGTATGTTTCGGAAATCAGAAATGTAGAAGTACAAAACGACCGCCTGCGCTTTCGCCGCAACATCGAACGAATCGGTGAAGTAATGGCTTACGAAATGAGTAAAGAATTCCAATATTCGGTAAAAAACATCCAAACCCCATTGGGGATCGCTCCGGTCAGTACGCCCGACAATCGGTTGGTCATCAGCACCATTCTCCGTGCGGGACTTCCTTTCCACCAAGGATTCCTCAGGTATTTCGATTATGCCGAAAATGCATTCGTTTCCGCTTACCGCAAATACAAGGATACGTTAAAGTTCGATATACACATCGAATACATCGCCTCTCCGCGCATCGACGAAAAGACATTGATCATTACAGATCCGATGCTCGCTACGGGCAGCAGCATGGAGCTTAGCTATCAGGCCATGCTGACAAAAGGTAAACCGAGCAACATCCACATAGCTTCCATCATTGCCAGCCAGCAGGCTATCGACCATATCTGCGAAGTGTTCCCCGAGGACAAAACAACCATCTGGTGCGCCGCCATCGACCCCGAAATCAACGACCATTCTTACATCGTTCCGGGGCTGGGAGACGCGGGCGATCTCGCATACGGGGAGAAGGAGTAAACAATGACAGGCAAGGCTTGACAGTACAAACGCATTTAATTTTGTCCACATCAGGCTGCATGGGGTTGAAACCATAAAAAAGGACGTAGCATAATGCAAAAACACAAAGTGTGGCTGTCAGATAGTTAGCGCTATCAAAGGGATGAAGTTCTCTTTGATAGCGCGGTTGTTTTACACCGGTTCTTCCACCACAAACCGACCCAGACCAATCCTCCGGCAAACAGGAGCAGCAAAGACAAATAAGCGATAGTCTCCGTCACATGAAGGCTTTGCGGGTCGAACCACATTTCGACACGATGTTCTCCGGCGGACAGATGGATCGCGCGCAATACATAGTCGGCTCTGGCGATATCGACGGGATTGCCGTCGACCGTCGCCTGCCAGCCGGGGTAATAGATTTCGGAGAATACCGCCACGCCGTCTTTCGCCGTCGAAGTCTCGTACACCAGGCGATTGGGCTCGTAGCTCACAAGGCGGATGGACGAGAGAGTATCTTTATATCCATCGGTAACGCCTTTCAGCTGATTCCTGAACTTCGTGTCGACCACAGCTGTTTCCGTCGGCACGATATGCGCCAACACATCAATCTCTTCGTTCGCGTTATCGACATATTGCACTTTATCCACAAACCAGGCATTTCCGTACGCATAAGGGTTCTCAACGGGAACAGTCTGTCCCTGATTTCCGGCAGGGAAAATGAAATACTTCGTATTCAGCATATTCAGCACCCGGAACTTGGAAGCATCCACGCTATCCATCCTGCCGGCTGCGGAAGCAACGGCACGATACGTCTCCTGCATCTCGGGCGCGATGTGACGGTCGATCAGCTCCTGATAGCGACGCAGTTTGGCGGCATGATAACCGCCTACGCTCTTGTGCCAATAGGCCGTGTTGTTTTCGTTGAATGTATTGGTGGCGAAGTTCAGCACGCGATAGTTCAAACCGGAATCCCGGAGAATCAGTTCATCGGTCTGTGTCTTGCGGAATACGTCCGTTTGCCGGGATTTGGGGATAAACTCCTCATCATACAGATACCGTTTGTTGATTCCCCACATGTCGATGAGGCAAAGCAATGCGATGCCCGCCACCGTATAAGCAGCCTTCAGCTTACCTTGACGATAGAGAAGCAGCAGTCCGCATCCCAACACGACAATGAACAGGCTGCGCCAGGCATCGGATGTCAGCAAGGCTTCGCGCATCTCATTCAGGTTGGCAAGCACAGGAGCCAACTGCTCGGCAGGTATTCCCTGTTGCAGCGCCGCCATCTCCTGAGCAGGCACGTAGCCGGAAAAGAAAATACCCGGAGCCACCGCCAAAATAAAGGCAACGCCTGCGGTAAGAGCGAAGCTCACTATCAGTCCGGTACAGTTTTCTTTCCATTTCAACGCGTCGGGACGGGTGAATACCTCTTTCAAAGCCAGCACCGCCAGCAAGGGAATGGTAAATTCCGCCACCACCAGGATGGAAGACACCGCCCTGAATTTGTTGTACATCGGAACGTAGTCGATGAAGAAGTCCGTCAGCCCCATGAAGTTCTTTCCCCACGAAAGAAGAACGGAGAAGAGGGTAGCTCCTATCAACGCCCACTTCAACGGACCTTTGACAATGAAGCACCCCAGAAAGAAAAGGAAAAGGACAAAGGCACCCACATACACGGGACCTGCCGTCATCGGCTGATCGCCGAAATACTGCGTCAGTTGCGAATACAGTCCGCCGTACATCGGATTCGCCTTTTCCATCGCAGTCTTGCTTTTCGACAGAGGAACCGACGCCCCACCCTTTACGTTAGGCACGAGGAAAGTGAGCGTTTCATCGATTCCATAGCTCCATTGCGTGATATAATCGCGGTTGAGCCCGCTGCTCGTTTGAGCGGCGGCAGCTCCTTCATGCTTCAGCTCGCTTTTTCCCCGCATGGTTTCCTTGCTGTACTCATACGTATGATACAGATTCGACAGGTTAGCGCATACGCCAATCAGCCCCGCCAGCACAAGCACGGTGCTCGCTTTGAAAAAATGGGGCAGTTCTTTATTTCTGTAAGCCTCTTCGAAATAGGCTCCCACCATAAACAAGATGAGAAAAAAGAAATAATAACTCATCTGAATGTGGTTCGACTGGATTTGAAGGGCGACAAACAGGGCTGTAACGATGCCCCCCAGCAGGTATTTCTTCCTGTACGCCAACACCATCCCGGCAATCGTAGGCGGGATATAGGCCAGCGTTACGAACTTCCAGATATGCCCCGCCGAAATGAGGATAAAGAAGTAGGAGGAAAAGGCCCAGATCACTCCGCCCAAGCCGGACAGCCAGGGCGACAGGCCGAACGCCCGCAACAGGATGTAGAAGCCGAGCATCATGATGAACGTCAGCACCACGTAAGGAGGAAGATAGAGTTGATAGATATTCTCTATCCACTTCAACGGCTTCGTAGAGTCGTAGCTCGGAGACATCTGGTAAGTGGGCATGCCTCCGAAGATGGCGTTCGTCCAACGGGTACGTTCGCCCGTGCGCTCGAAGTATTCCGTGGCTTCCTGCCCGGCGCCGACTCCCGCCACCGAATCGTGCTGAAACAAAACGCGTCCTTCGATATTCGCCGGAAAGAAATAGGCAAAAGAAAGAATGACAAAAGCCAGAACGGCAATCAGGTCGGGAAGGATTCTCTTCATATACACTCGCTTTTTACACATCCTCGTTGAATTAGTATCTATAATGTTCAGCCTTATAAGGGCCATCCACCGGAACACCGATATAAGCAGCCTGAGCGGGGGTCAGCTTCGTGAGCTTCACGCCGATCTTCTCCAGATGCAGGCGGGCCACCTCTTCGTCGAGATGCTTCGGCAGGCGGTAAACATCTACTTCGTACTTCTTGTTGAAGAGTTCGATCTGCGCCAGCGTCTGATTGGTGAACGAGTTGCTCATGACGAACGACGGGTGGCCGGTGGCGCATCCCAGATTGACAAGACGCCCGTCCGCCAGCAAGATGATGCTATGCCCGTCGGGGAAGAAGTAACGGTCTACCTGCGGCTTGACAGTTACGCGGCGGATACCCGGATAACGCTTCAGGGCGTCTACCTGTATTTCATTATCGAAGTGACCGATGTTGCATACGATGGCCTGGTCTTTCATTTTCTCCATGTGGTCGATGCGAACGATGTCGATGTTGCCCGTTGTGGTGACAAAGATATTTCCTTCCGTACATGCCTCTTCCATGGTCACCACTTCAAATCCTTCCATGGCTGCCTGCAACGCGCAGATGGGATCGACCTCCGTCACCAGCACGCGCGCGCCGTAAGAACGCATCGAGTGAGAGCATCCTTTGCCCACATCGCCATAACCGCACACAACCACTACCTTGCCCGCAATCATCACGTCGGTAGCGCGCTTGATACCGTCGGCGAGCGACTCGCGGCATCCGTACAGATTGTCGAACTTCGACTTCGTCACAGAGTCGTTTACGTTGAATGCCGGGAAAAGGAGCTTGCCTTCTTCCTTCATCTGATACAGGCGATGAACACCGGTCGTCGTCTCTTCCGATACGCCGCGCACTTCGGCTGCCACCCGGCGCCAGCGGCTTCCATCCTCCGCCAACACTCTCTTCAGGATGGCGTTCAGCTCTATCTCGTCTTCGGCATGTGCCTCTTTGTCGAGCACCGCAGCGTTGCTTTCGGCTTCGAAACCGACATGGATCATCATCGTGGCGTCGCCTCCGTCGTCTACAATGACCGTAGGACCCTTGCCGCCGGGGAAGCTCAATGCCTGCAACGTACACCACCAGTAGTCCGCCAAAGTTTCGCCTTTCCATGCAAAAACGGGAACTCCCGAAGCGGCAATCGCCGCCGCCGCATGATCTTGCGTGGAGTAGATATTGCAAGAACACCAGCGCACATCGGCTCCCAAGGCCACCAGCGTCTCGATGAGCACCGCCGTCTGGATGGTCATGTGCAGCGAGCCCATGATACGCGCGCCTTTCAACGGTTTTGTTTCTCCGTACTTCTCGCGCAACGCCATCAGGCCCGGCATCTCTTTTTCCGCCAGTTCAATCTCTTTGCGCCCGAAATCGGCAAGACTCATATCTGCCACTTTATAAGGCAGTGTGGTAAACAATTCTTCTGTAGACATATCGTTTTCTTTTCTTGATTTGTATAGTTTCTTTTTTCCAATTATTGTGTCACTGTGCTTTGCAATTATTGTGTCACTGTGCCGCCAAGTATCTCTTTATATTTCACCGGGTCGCCCAGAATCTTCAAAGCCGCCTGCAGGTCGGCGTCATCCTTCAACTGCCGGATGATGCTTCCTCTCTGGTAATAATAACGTTTGACGATTTCGTTGTTTATCATCTTCCTGATGTTCTTCGAGAAATAATCCAAGTCGCGGTCCAAGTCATGGCTCAACTTCTTCTCCAATGCGCTGAATTCTGCCGAAGCATCTTTCATATATCCTTCGAATTCCGCCGCTTCCTTCAGCGTCTTCAAAATCTTTTCGCTCTGTTGGTCGTATTTGAATCCGGCTTTCTTCACCATTGCCTTGAAATCGCCGTAGTCGGCATCGGTTATTTCGAACTTCTCCGGCGCAGCTATCGAGGCATGCTTCAGACAATAAC
Source organism: Bacteroides pyogenes DSM 20611 = JCM 6294 (assembly GCF_000428105.1). GTDB lineage: Bacteria > Bacteroidota > Bacteroidia > Bacteroidales > Bacteroidaceae > Bacteroides > Bacteroides pyogenes. The sequence goes on from NZ_ATZH01000051.1 coordinate 9,214, forward strand.
CGGTAGCATAATCGAAAATCAGGTTATCGCGTATGAGGTAAAACAGAATATTCGGCAGCTTTTCCTGCTTCACCACCGTGTCGGGCAGAATTCCGCCTCCGTCGCGCACTTCCCTGCCGGCAGCCGTATGAAACACCTTCGTCAAGCTGTCGGGTATGGCTCCCACGCTTCCATCCGGATTGCGATGTTTGTAGTCGATGGCCTGCACGCACCGTCCGCTCGGAATATAATATTTGGATGTCGTCACCTTCATCGTTCCTCCGTAGGGCAGCGAACGCGGTACTTGCACCAAACCTTTGCCAAACGTGCGGTTGCCCACAATCACGGCACGGTCGAAATCCTGCAAAGATCCCGAAAGGATTTCGGAAGCCGACGCCGTGGCGCTGCTTACCAATACGGCAATCGGGATGTCCGGATCCAGCGGTTCGCGCAACGTTTTGTATGTGTTGCCTGCCTGTTTGATCTTCCCTTTCGTCGTGACGATGGTCTTGCCGCGGGGCAAAAAGAAATTGGCTACCTCCACCGCCTCATCCAGCAGTCCTCCGCCATTGGCGCGCAAGTCGATTACAAGCGAAGCCGCCCCCTGTTTCTTCAGATCCAGAAACGCCTTTTTAAAATCTTTGGAAGGATTGCCGGAGAAGGTGCTCAGGTTGATATACCCCACATTCCCTTCCATCATCGTAGTATAAGGTATAGGAGGAGTCTGAATAGTCTGTCTCACGATTTCGAATTCCATCGGCGTACGTCCGCCTTTCTCGTTGGGGCGCTCCACCTTCAGTTTAAAGCTCGTACCGACCTGTCCCCGCAGCATCTGGCTCACTTGGGCGTTGTCTTTGCCGGCGAGGTCTTCTCCATCGATCTCCATCAGAATATCTCCCGCTTTCAATCCGGCTTTTGCTGCCGGAGTGCCCTCGAAAGGTTCGGCAATCATCGAACGTTTCAGCTTCGTATTGTAAGTAATCAAAGACCCTATACCTCCAAAGCTGCCTTTTACCATTTGCTCCAATTCGCTTTGGTCTTCTTCCGGGAAATACTCCGTATAAGGGTCGAGCGAGAAAAGCATATTGTCGATTCCCTCCCGAACGGTTTTATCCGGATTGATCGTATCCACGTAGAACATGTCCAGCTCCTTCACTATCGCATTGAAGATATCCAGATTCTTAGCTATCCGGAACACTCGGTCGTCGCCGCTTTTGAAGCTGAAAAAGGCGACAACGGACACTACAGCCGCAACAGCAGCAATGATCCGTATATTCAGCAGTTTTTTCATATTTTTTCCTTAAAATGAGAAGTAAAAATAACTCAATCCTCAACTATTCCGTCAAAACGCGGTCTATATTTAACTTTATTTCATCCCAACGCTCGCGGGGCATGGTTGTTCCAACCACCTGAATCACGTTACCGGAAAGAATCGAACCTATCTTGGCACACTTCTCCAGAGAATAACCACAGGTCAATCCGTAGAGAAAGCCCGAAGCGAAATAATCTCCGGCGCCGGTCGTATCTACCACATTGCCCACCGGAATGGCGGAAACCTTAATCTCCTCCGTCCCCTTGCGAATGTACGACCCTTTCGCACCGATCTTCACAATGGCAATGCTGCACTTCTTTCCCATCAGCTTCAACGCCTCTTCCGGCTCTTTGCCGGTAAACGCCTTCGCCTCTTCCTCGTTGGCAAAAACAATATCTACATATTTATTGATGAGCAAGGTAAAGAACTCCATGTCGCTCGCCACAATATTGTAACTCGCCATATCCAGGCAAATTTGCAGTCCGGCTTCCTTCGCCAGCTCGATGGCGCGGATAATCATCTCGTGGTCCTGCACCAGATACCCTTCGATAAACAAATACGAGTAACCCTTAAACATATCCGGTGTCAAATCTTCCGCTTTCAAGGCAGAGGCCGCCCCCAGATACGTGCCGAACGTACGTTCCCCATCGGGCGAAATAAAGGTAGACGCCACCCCCGAAGGCAATTCCGCGGATGTCAGCAATTTGTCTTCGATGCTGTTTTTCTGCAGATTCTCCCGGAAAAAAGCTCCATATTCATCGTTTCCCACTTTTCCGATAAAGCCCGTGCCCGCTCCGAGGCAAGCCAACCCCAGAATGGCGTTTCCGGCCGACCCGCCCGTAGCTACGTGAGTTTTCATCTGCGAGAACTTCGAATTGATCTGCTGCAGCTTATCGTCATTAATCAATTGCATGCTCCCTTTGGGCAACCCCATTTCGTGCAAAAGCGAATCGTCTTTCAGAGTAGCGAGTACATCGACAAGGGCATTGCCCAGTCCTATTATTTTGTCCATTATCCATATTTTTTTTGCAAAGATATTGCATATTTCAAAATATCCTATTACTTTTGCAGCGCAATTGAGAAAAACATTCTTCCTTAGCTCAGTCGGTTAGAGCATCTGACTGTTAATCAGAGGGTCCTTGGTTCAAGTCCAAGAGGAAGAGCAAAAAGGTTCACTTGCAAAGTGAGCCTTTTTTATTGCCTTTTCATTCCGCCATGGCAAGCGTCAAGATACTCACGCGCACCCCTTCCTGTGAAAGCAAAGAATTGGCGCACGCCACCGTCGTAGCTCCCGTAGTCAGCACGTCGTCTACAATCAGCACATGCTTTCCTGCAAAACGTTCGGGATGAACAACGCTGAAAATGCCATCCACATTCTCCCAACGGGCGAAAGCCGATTTGCTGGTCTGCGTTTCCGTATGCCTGCAACGCACCACCGAACCGGATTCGACAGGCAGGCCCGTCACACCGGATATGCCGCGCGCTATCCATTCGCTCTGATTGTATCCCCGCGCCTGTAGTTTCTTCCGATGAAGGGGTACGGGAACTATCACATCCATCCCCGAGAAAAAGCCGGAACTTGCCAGTTCCGACGCCATGTACCGCCCCATCACTTCACCTGTCTCTTTCTCTCCTCCATACTTCAAGCGGTGCAGAATATGCCGGTAGTCGCTTCCTTTGCGGTAGAAGAAGAAAGAAGAAGCCCGTTCCACCGGTATCTTTCCCCAGAAAAGCTGTTCCGCCGGATTGTCTTTACGAAGATGATAGCCCGTGCGGGGCAGATTGATGTTGCACATCGTGCAGATGCACGCTTCGCCCTGCGCCAACGGACCGCCGCATACCACGCAGCAGCGGGGAAACAAAAGGCTCACAAAAGCTGCAAGCCACTTTTTGATGACGGACGTACATGTTATCATAGCATTCATGCCTGCGATTTCTTATTTTCCATCATTTTCCGATTCATCGACTTCCGGCTTATATTCCACCGTAAAAGTAGTGCGCCCCGGACGGCTTTCCGACAAATAAAAGGCGCCTTCATGCCTTTGGATTATTTCACGGCACAGGCTAAGCCCGATTCCCATTCCCTCTTTCTTCGTAGAGAAAAATGGAACGAATATCTTCTCTCGTATTTCATCCGGAATGCCCGGCCCGTTGTCTGTAAAAGAGATAAGAAGCGGATCCGTACCGTCGATACGCACGAGTATCTCTCCCGCATTGTGTCCGGAGAGTGCCTGAACGCTGTTTTTCAACAAGTTCAGAAAAACCTGCGACAATTGTTTCTTATCGCCCGATACGAAGACTTCGGACGGAGCGTTTAGGGTAAAGCGAATCTGCTGTCTTTCAAAATCGGGTTGCAACAGATACGACAGCTCGCGCAACAGGCCGGTAAGCGAAAAGCGTTCTTTCCGGGGTGCGGGCAAACAGGAAAACTTTCGGTAAGAAGAGGTAAATTCCAGCAACCGCTCGCTTTGCTCACGGATAACAGAAAGTCCCCGCATGGTTTTTTCATCCACTCCCGGACGCGAAGTGAGCGTCTGCGACAAGGACACGACGGGAGCTATGGCGTTCATAATCTCATGCGTAAGCACACGGGTCAGCTTATTCCACGAGTCGCTCTCCTTATCGCTCAGCTGGCGGCTGATATCTTTGATCGACAATAGGGTAACAACCTCCTGCTCCAGCATCATTGTGTTCAACGAAAGAGAGAGCTGCCTGTGGTGAACGGATGTCAGCAGGCAAGAGCGCAACTTCTTATCCTTCTGCCTCACATACTTGCCCAATTCCGGGTAAAGGCGTTCCAGCTGATGAAAAAACACCAGCTGCTCTATGCCCAGCAAACGAAGCGCAGAGGTGTTCGCCAGAATAATCTTTCCCTCTCCGTTCCAAGCCAAAGCCCCGTCGGGGAGTTCCTCAAAAAGAGAAAAGTAAAACCGCTCCTGTTGCCGCACTTGTTTCTTCATGCTGCCCAGCAAGTCGTTGACACGATTCAGAGAACGGCAAAGCTCATTCATATCGGCATCAGAAGAAGATCCGTCGAAACAAAGCGTATGCTCTTTATCTTCTATGGCGTCGAAAAACAGCTTCAGCTTCATCTGAAACGCATTCAGCCGGCGCACCAAAGCAGCCGCCAAGAACAAAGAAGAGACGATCAGGAGAATACCTATTATTATAGCCCGATGCGTAAATACCAGATACATGCTACAAAAGACTGCCGTCGATATCAGCGACACATACCCCAGAATCATTCCATATACCCGTCGGTTGAACTTCATCGTCAGCTTTAAAGTTTGAAACGTTTGATTTTGTTGTACAACGTCTGCCGGCTGATACCCAGCTGCCCGGCTGTGGCGGTGAGGTTGCCGTCGTTCTGCCGGATTGCCGTTTCGATGGCGCGACGCTCCACCTCCTCCAGATTAGGCACTGTCGCAGACAATGGCGGAATCCAAGTCTGCTTCACGAGGACATCTTTCGGACGGATCACGTTGTCCTCACACAGAATCACAGCTTTCTCGATGGTGTGCTGAAGTTCGCGGATATTTCCCGGCCAATGATAAGCGCATAGTTTTTCGAGAGCGTGTTCGTGCAGCGACAAATCTTTCCGTTGATATCCGGCGGAATAATGCTTCAGAAAACAATCGGCAAACAGAGGAATATCCTCTGCCCGCTCCCTCAAAGGGGGAAGTACCAGATGAATGGTGTTCAGCCGGTACAGCAAATCTTCACGAAACGTACCGTCATGCACCATCTCATCGACAGGGCGATTGGTGGCGGAGAGAAGACGGATATCCACAGGGATTGCCTTGTTACTGCCTATACGGGTCACACAACGGCTTTGCAACACTGTGAGCAACTTAGCCTGAGCCGTCATAGACAGATTGCCTATTTCATCCATGAACAGGCTGCTGCCCGATGCCGCTTCGAACTTTCCCGGACGGCTCTCATAAGCATCGGTAAACGCGCCCCGTTCATGTCCGAAAAGTTCGCTTTCAAATAAACTCTCGCTGATAGCACCCATATCCACAGTCACCATTTCGCGCCTGCTTCGTCTCGAAAGGCGATGGATTTCGCGCGCCAGCATCTCTTTTCCCGTGCCGTTTTCTCCGGTTATCAACACATTGGCATCGGTCGCCGACACCTTACGCACTACCTTCATCAACTGTTGCATGGCAGCAGATTTCCCGACAATCATCTCCGACTTACACGAAGAAACCGCCGGCACTTCTTTCCTCTTTCGGCTGTCGAAAGCTTCCTTCACTTTCTCTATCAGCATTCCATTGTCCCATGGTTTCAGCAAAAAATCCGCCGCTTTGTTCTTCAATGCTTTTACGGCAAGCTCCACATCCCCGTAGGCCGTGAGCATAATCACAGGAAGATCCGGCGCCTGCTCGTGAATCCGGCTCAACCAATAAAGCCCTTCGTTGCCGCTGTTGATACCCGCCGAGAAGTTCATATCGAGAATCACCACGTCTACCTGCTCTTTCTGAAGCACAGGCAATATCCTGCCCGGATGAGCTACTGTCTTTACATCGCTGAATTCCGTTTCGAGCAGCATTTCGAGCGAAGCAAGCACCCCTTTATTATCGTCCACGACGAGAATGGTTCCTTTTTTCATCATTTCTTGCGTTTTCAGCCGTAAAGATATCGGCTTTTCAAAGGTTCTCCAAGAGTGGCGTCCAATTATTGGACAGTTTTCTCCAACTTCTTCGGATTGTATTTTAATTTATATTCACTCCGGACATAGTGCCTTTTGCAAAAATAGGCAAAATAGTCTGAATTGACAGAGCATTACAGACAAATCCGCATTGAATCGCTCCCCCAAAGAGACACAATGGACTTTAGAAAAAAAGCCCGCGGGCTTTGAAAAAAAGGCGGCGGGCTTTAGAAAAAAGGCGGCGGGCTTTGAAATCAAACACGCTGATGTTTGAAATGAAAGGCGGCGGGCTTTGAAAGGTAAAGAGCCATAGAGTTTGCACGAATAAAGGGAAGCGCTTTTCAAGCTTTGCTTTAAACCTGAAACGATCCTAATTTGTAAATATAATATACCTATCCAATCCTTGTTTGCAAAACATTTCTTGTATCAGAATCCGCCGGTTTTCGTGGTTTTTAAAAACGCCAAAACGCCAAAACGCCCTTATGACTGTTTTAAAATGACACCTTCCATTCAGAAGAAGGGATAAATACTTAATTATCAGCAAATAGCACAACAAATCAGCCTTATAAAAGAAAGATTTCGCACTTGGCTTTTTGACGCGACATCATCGGATGATTTGACGGTCCAAACAGGGAGAGAGCGAATAGAAAAGAGTATCATATTGTAAATATTATTCACCTTTTAATAAAACAGCTTTTTTGCGCAATATATATGGCATTTTATCCGAATTTCCAACAAACAGTTCCAAAGAGAAGAGGCAATGGATCACATAAATCCGGCTTTTCAAACGCCCCCTGCATTCAATTGTTGCATAAAAAAACAGTCATAAGGGCGTTTTGACGTTTTGGCACTTTCGAGAGAGAATATTTTTGCGAATCACTCTTCGTCTATTTATTTATAAACAACTGATAATCTTACATATAAAAAGACAATCAACCGTTTGGTCAGCTCTTTCCCTCACTTATTCGGGCAAAAAGTAGACGTAAAC
>NZ_ATZH01000052.1 GCF_000428105.1 Bacteroides pyogenes DSM 20611 = JCM 6294
GAGAACGGTTTGGTGATAGCCGAGGAAACCACACCGGCTAACGAAAGTGACATCAAACATTTGGAAAAGCCATTAGAAAAAGCTAAACTTCCACAAGGTACACCTGTTTATGCCGACAAGGGTTATGATTCCACAGCAAACAAGGATGTACTTAAACGTATGAAGCTCAAGAGTCGTATCATGCACAAAGGAGTAAGGGGACGTAAGCTAACGGAAAGAGAGCAGCGTGTTAATGTAGCCATCAGCAAGACACGGTACAAAGTGGAACGTACCTTTGGATCTATTCACAGATGGTTTCATGGTGGGATAGCCAGATATGTAGGTTTAGCTAAGACTCACGCACAACACATCATGGAGGCTATTGCCTACAATTTATATCGAACTCCGGGGATAATTGTGTCTAATTCTCTCAAATAAGGGGAGAGTATGAGATGAAATAGAGCATATACAGCCTAAAAATCAAAAATATAGACTGAAGGTGAGCCAATAGTGCTCAAAAACAAGAATGATAGAGAATGGGGTAAGGTTTTGCAGAGGTCTCGGATTGGTAATATATTGCCAGCGCGTCAGTAATGTATCGCCAGCACGTCAGCAATATATTTCCGGCAGGTTAGCAATATATTTCCGGCAAGTGGCGCATACGGCCCCTGACAGAAGGGGGGTATTGAGGAGGGGATAATACCCTCGGGATTAATGATGAGTGGTTATGGATTAACCGGATTCTATCATCGATCAATCACGATAAAGGAGTGATTATAGAAGCAGGCATTGTTCTTTTCTAATCTCCTTTCTTCTTCAGCGTCAGCACCGGCAGGAAGATGAATACCCCGATTACAGACATAATCAGCCCGCCGATGGTACCTGCCGCCAACGGGAACCAAAAACCTTCTTTCTCCGCTCCCACCATAAAAGGTATAAATCCCAGAATAGTGGAAACCACCGTTAGAAAAATAGGAATTACTTTTGTATTCCAGGCTTTCACATAAGCCCGGAGCGGCGAAAGACGCGGGAAGCACTTGCGGACGGAATTATATTCATTCAGGATATAGATACTTGCGTTCACCGTGATGCCGCACAGAAGGATAAAAGAAGCAAAACCGCCTTGGTCAAAGTTCAGTTTGAACCAGTAGAACGTCAGAAACACACCGATATAGGATACCGGAATCACAAAAATAATCGCCAACGGTTGTTTCAAGGAGTTGAACAGGATACTCGTGATAAAGAAAATAATGGCAATCACAATAAGCAGCAAACGATATTGTTTGTTATCCTTGCTGCCCCACGACCAGTTATTATTTTCCGATTTGGTAGTATATCCCATCGGAAGAAGTTCGTTAAACTCTTCCAGATCTTTCTTCAATAACTTATGCCCCTGCTCTGATGAACCGATATACTCATATTGCAGGCACAACCGGTACTGTTGATTCTCCTTCGCCACTTCCTGCGGCATCTGTCCCTTCTCTACGGTTGCCAATTTCGAAAGCTTATATTCCTTACCGCCTGCCTCAAAAGGATAATGCTGCATTGCCCACGCATCCCTCTCTTCCGCCTGCCGGGAAGAAAGCCTGATTTTTTCCGTACTCTCCTCCGTCATCACCGAGCCGATCTCCATATTCCGCCCATATACCGGACGGATAGCGGAGAACAATCGTCCGGCTCCAATCCCTTCCTCTGCCATCCTCCGTTTATCCAGATTGAAATAAAATTCCATATAATCATCCTTCCACCAAGAGAAGTCAGAGCTGATTGTTACTTCACGGATACGGCGATGAGACAACAGTTTTTCTTTCAGTTGCTCCGCCCGGTCATACAGTTCGTCATAGTTGTAGCCGTACATTTTCACCCGGAAAGACCCTGCATTCTCACGGACATTGTTACTGAATCCCTGATCCTGCAATCCGTATATGCTCCAGTCTCCGCCTCCCAGTTGAAGCGCTTTGCCGATCATATTGGCTTTCAGCGTATACGGGAAACCGCTTTTCTGGTATTCTTTCGTGAAATAAATATGGATAGATGCCCGTAGGGCATTTTCCACGGATGTCTGAAACAGCTTGATTTCTTTAAATTCGCTCAGAAAAGTTTCCATCCGCTTAATCAATGTGTTCATCTGTTCCAGTGTACTTCCATTCGGCAAGTTGACATTGGCATGAAGCACCACTTCTTCATTACGGCTAAAGTAACTCCCCTCATATACCTTTTGTACAAAGAGCCTTAAAGTCCCTCCCAACACCTTGTCCACTACCGGCTTCACCTTTTCTTTATACGTTGAAGTGCCCAACGTCTTGTTATAAGTTTCCGCCCACTTATCCTCCCCTTTCATCTTTTCCGGCAACAGGAACACCGGCAATCCGAAAGCCAGCAATAACAGTGTGCAGACAGCCACTCTCCAACGACAGAGAATCCGTATCAACCCACTGTAAAAGCGGCTGAAATAAACCGGAACCCGGCGCGCCTTCGAACGTATCCACACAAAGGACCTCACACTCCCTATCCATCTTCCCTGTTTTGAAAGAACTGTTTTCCTTCGCCGTTTCAGTCTGGTTTTATCAATGAGGGAAGGAACAAAAAGCAATGCAACCAGTAATGAAACTCCCAAATTGACAATCACCACAGCGGCAAAATCTTGCAGATTAAGCCGTATCTTCTCATCCAGAAAGAAGATAATGACCAATGCTCCTATCGTTGTCAATGTAGCCGCCAACACAGACATGAACGCCTTCCGGTTTCCGCGCCGCAGATAATGGTCGCTCATCACAATCGTATTATCAATCACAAGATTCAACGAGACAGTGATACCTGCCAAAGAATACAACTGCATTTCAAGCCCGAATGCATAATAGAAAATAACGGCTATCGCTATGTTGACAGACAGGCTGACTATAATCAGGAACAGATACCTGGGACTGAAAGTAATCAGCAATACAAACAGAAGCAGAGTGACTACCGTCACTCCCGTACGCAGATAAATTTTGCTCAGTTCTTCCTGAATAAACTCTGTCGCGTCATAACTGGTATGAATCTCATACCCAACCGGAAGAAGCGACCGGATACCGTCCATATATGCTTTCACTTTCTTACTCAATGCTAACTGGTTGGCCGTTTCTTCCGCCACTACAGACAGATAAATCGAGTTCAGACCGTTGATCCGGTAGTAACTTTGCGGCCGCTCTTCCACACGGGAGACCTTCACCAGTTCATCCAGTCCGATGATTCTCCCGTCTTTCATCTTTACCTGTATCCGTCCCGCATCCAACTCCCGGCTCTCATACTCGGGAACCAGTGCCAGACGTATCCATTGCTTGCCCGCAGCCCCCTGTTCCACATCATATGTACCCATGAACTCTTTCTGATAGTGCAACCGGACTGCCTCACGAATATCATCCGTACTTATCCCAAGCGTACGCAATTGTTCCGAATCATACTCTAACCGCCATTCCATCGGCGTAGCACCGGTAAGATTAATCTTATAAATCCCCGGAAGTTGCGCCAAACGTGTTTTTATATGTTCTTCCGCATATTGCTGAATCAGTATAGGTATAGCGGGCGCATTGATTGTAAAAGTGATGAAAGGAGACTGGCTGCTCTGTCCGGGACTCTGCATCTGAATATACGGATAACTCACCCCTTCCGGCAGCTCCGGCCACGTCTGGCGGATAATGGTGGAAGCCTCAAAACGGGCAACCGCCGCATCCACATGCTTGTCCAGATTCACACTGACACTTCCCCATCCATTTCCCGAAGTAGAGTAAATCCCCCGAATCCCCTTCACACGGGCAAGCATCGCCTCCAGTTTGCTGGTAGCCGTCATCTCCACCACACGAGCCGAAGTACCGGGCATACTGAAACGCACCGTGAAGCCGGGCAGTGTCCGCGACGGGCTCAGTTTGACAGGCAACAACGGAATCAGTGCCAGCCCGACCAACGCTGCACAAATAAATGTGACAATCAGCGTAAAAGCAGAAGCCTTTGGGGACTTGTTTATTTCAGATTTCATAGTTTGCATTCATTATATTTCATCACAGGGACACACAGTGTTTCAATTTTTATATTCACTACAGAGGACACGGGATTCTTCTCTCTTTCCGTAAGTAAAACAGAGCGATAAACTCTGTGCCCTTTGTGGTGAGTTCAGTTCATTTAACCAACTTTCCCCCATTGAAATCGAATCTGTCGGAAAGCGAACGTCTGGCAGCGAAATCAAACAAGGTGAGCCGGCGTATCTTGTAATAATTCAGCCAGTAGTTCTGCATGGCGGAAATATAATTCCGTTGTGCCTGCTGCTGCCTGTTGAGTGAAAGAGTCAGGCTGTTAATATCCGCCTTGCCGATAATAAAACGCTGCTTTGTCTCGTTATACGCAAGTATGGCCAAGTCTAGCGCCTCTTCCGCGCTTGCTATCAACTGCTGCTGGATATTGAAGTCGCTCACTGTCATAATCACCTCCTCTTCGATACTTATCTCGTTCTGACGTGCCGAAATCTTCGCTACGTTCAGATTATTCCGTGCCATATTATACTTACCTTTACGAACACCCCAGTCCACTATCGGTATAGAGACATTGACCTTTACCAAGTCCTGCTGCATCGGTCTATGATATACATCACCAAAATTATCCGCCACCTGATTAAAGCCGATACTCGCATTCACACTTGCATTGAAGCGTGATTCTTTCTTCGTCTTGTCTACATTCCGTTCCGCTTCCAATACGTTTTGCTTCAGTCCCAATAATTGGGGATTGTTGCTTCTTCCCCAACTCAAAGCCTCATCTACCGGAATCTCTATCCTGTCCGGACGGGAAGGAAGTTTCAGCTCGATTTGCGTATTCTTATCCAGATTAAGGAAAGATGCCAAAGAGAACATCGCCCGTTTCAGGTCACTCGCCTTGTTCTGTAATGTGTTTTGCGCATTCACACGATCCAATCTCAACGTCAACAGGTCGGCCTGTGAGATGGCGGCTATCCGGTGACGTTGCTGCCCGATACGGTAAAGCGTATCTGTGGAAGCCAGATTGTCTTTTGCCAGGTTATATTCCGCCTGTGCCATAGCCAAAGAGAAGAAATAATTGGTGGCTGTTTCCGATACTTTCTCTACATGATAGAGGAATTCCTTTTTCACACGCTCGTATTTCAACGGTTCTATCTTCCTTTCCCACTTGAAAGGGTTGTATCCTACCAAGCTTTGCGAATATCCGATCCGCATGGGAACACTGGTGAGTTGTGTCGTTCTGTTATCCCCGAAGTTGCGCATATAGGCAAGATTCGATTCTATGTAGAATGTTCCGCCCGTCAGGTCGAGATTCTGTCTCACGCTCAATCCGCCATAGGCATAATAAGACTGTTGCGTACGATATACATCCAGATTGGAACCCGAATCATAACGTTTCGTGATGTCCCGGTTGTATTGAGCCGGAGTGACATCCAGTGTCAGACTGGGCAAACGGTTGGCACGGTACGTTCGGTATTCCCAGTAACCGGACAGATACATATTCTGTGTACGGAACGACTCCAGCGAGCTGTCATTGGCCAAAGCGATCGTCCGATTCAAGTCCAGTACCAAACGCTCCTGAGCATTTGCGGAACAACGGATTCCGCAGACCATCGCCAGGACGAAACAATATCTAACAGATAACTGATAATTCATAACTGATATTTTTTATTTGAAAACAATCTGCGTCAATCCGCCTTAATTTGTGTTTGAACTTTCTTATTCCTGTAAATAAACCAATAAAGCAACGGTATGATAAACAGACTCACTGCCGTACCTATCGACATCGTTCCTATCATGGCAATGGACAACGGTTTTTGCAGTTCCGACCCCATATCCGAAGAGAATAACAAAGGCACCATTGCAAAAATGGTAGTCAGCGAAGTCATGATAATGGGACGCAGACGTCTGCGTCCGGCTTCATGGATGGCTTCCAACAAGGGAACACCCGCCTTACGCAGTTCATTGATGGCATCCAGCTTCAAGATAGAGTCATTGATTACAATACCACAGGTGACAATCATTCCGATAGCGGACATCAGATTCAGTGTATGCCCGCAAAGCCAAAGCAGTAACAGTGCGAAAGCCACATCTATTGGAATTTCCGCTAGGACAAGCAAAGGCTGTAGAAAACTCTCGAACTGTGCCGCAAGGATAAAATACATCAGCAACAGTGAAATCAGAAGTATCACCACCAGTTCATCCAGCATTTCCCGGCTGGAGAAGAAACTGCCGGAAAAGCCCGTGTCCCAGTCTCCCGTTTCCTCCGCTATCCGCTTCACATCCTTTATCAGCCTGTCTGCATCCCGCACTCCGTAAAAGTCGAAAGGCACAAACTCCCCGTTACGTCCGGAAGTGATACTTTTCAAGTCCTCGGCAGGAGTCACCTTCACCAGTTCTCGAAGTGGGATATATTCTACTTTCCCTTTACCATCCGGCTGTGTCTGTACCAATGTCTCCTGCAAAACTCTGTTCACCGTTTTCTCATTCCCCGCAATATGAATCGGAAGATACTGCTGGTAGGAATGCAACATGGTCACGTTGTTTTCACGGAAAGCGGTTCTCAGGATACGGTAAAGTTCATGATAGGAAACACGGTAGAGCAGGAGCTTTTCCTTGCTGATACTCAAGTTCAATTGATTCTCAAAAGCAATACTTGTAGGATTGATTCCGGTTTCCTTCGCCAGTTTCTGTTCTACTTTGCGAATCGTTTCCGCGTCCGGTGCCTGCGCCCTGTTGCGGGCATAAAACTCGGCAATAACATCCGGTTCACCCGTTACGAAGAGTTTCTCAAACACCGTTTCCGGCGGAGAGAAAGAAATGACAGAGAGCGGATAGCGTTCTTTCAGTCTCCGGTATATCTCCTGTTCCAAAGGGACAATTCCTCTGGAAGTCTCCGTCCGGAAATAAAGTTCCGCTTCGGAAGATGAAAGTTTCCTCTCCCGGTTCAGGATAAAATCCTGTCTGCCGATAGAAGCAGTCTGTTCCAGAGACTGGCCGTCCAGTTCCTTGAAAAGTTCGTCCACACGCTTTCTGTTTTCATCCACGTGGATATTTTCATTCCATTCGATGCGGACAATCAGTTCGTTCTCCTCTATATCGGGCATCCGCTGCTTGTCTATAAAGAAAAAGAAGAATACACAGAGTGGAATAGAAACGATACAGAATAGCATGCTGAATGTTTGATGGGAGAATGTCCAGTCGACTCCGGCATTATAGAAACGATCCAGTGTATGGGCTTTTATCGGATTGTTGAAATGGAAGGAAAACCACTTCCATTTCCGGGTACGGATGCCTGTACGATATACTAGCAGATAAAGGACGGGAAGAAGTATGATTCCTGTAAAATAAGAGACCATCAGCCCCACCGTGACAGAGAAAGCCTGATCATAGAAGATAGCTCCTGCAATGCCGCTCATAAAAATCAAGGGAGCGAATACGGCGACAGTAGTCAGTGATGAACTCAACATGGGAGTCACCACTTCACTCGTTCCCGTGATGCAGGCACGCCGCAACGAATACCCCCGTTCGCGGTATTGCGAGATATTCTCGGTCACGATAATCGAGCTGTCAATCATCATTCCCAAAGCCAGAATCAATCCGGCAAGGGAAATGATATTCAATGACATATTACAAAGGTAGAAGAAAACGAAGCTAATCACGATGGAAACTACCATGCTAAGTCCGATAATCAGCGGAGATTTCACATCACCCAGAAACAGGACTGCCACCAGACAGACAAAAAGAAATCCTAAAGAAAGGTTCTGTTGCAGATTGGAAATCGTATAGTCCAGCAACTCCGTCTGGTTACGGCTGATACTGAAATCAATGTCCGGATATACCCGCTGGAAATAATTCATGGTACCTATCAGGGAGCTCTTCATCTTATCCATGTTCTCGTCCGCTTGCTTGATGACAGCCAGCGTCACCGCACGTTTGCCGTTCGACACAGACACGCCCTTTTCTTTCACAGGTACGATATGGACCTTACAAAAATCCTTTAACTGCACAATGCGGTCACCCTTACGCAGATAGATATTTTCCACATCCTCCACCGTACGCAGCAACGTCGAGAATTTGATATTATATTCGTAGTATCCGTCACGTACCGTCATATTGCCCGGTTCTACATTGTTGGATGACAGGGCCGATTCGATATCCTCGATGGCAAGTCCCATCATGGTCAGCTTGTCCTTATCGGGCACAATCTGTACCTGACGTTCTACCAGTCCGGTCACATCCACCATAGCCACTTCTTCGAGCTGCTCTATCCTGCGCTTGATGACTGATTCGGCAAACTCGCACAAGTCAAGAAAGGATTGCTGTCCCGTAGTGCTATAAGTACTGTCATTCTTCAAAGTCAGATTCAGGTAAAATACGGGAATATCCGTTGCGCTTGCCTTTATCACTTTCGGGCGTTCCGTTTCTTTGGGAAGATAGTTCATCGCGGCGTCTATCTTCTCGTTCACTTCGATAAAGGCGAGGTCTGTATTCGTGCCGAATTCAAAGGACAGACGGATAATACCCGCTCCATCCCTCGACTCACTATGAATATCCTTCAGGGTGGAAACCTGAATCAGTTGTCCGCGCAAAGGCTTCACAATCGTATTCTCCAGTTCGCGGGCGGACGTATTAGCGGCGGATACCTGAACAGTGATTTCCGGAATGGCGATATTGGGAAGTAAGGATATGGGTAAGGTGGAATAGGTCGCCAGCCCGATAATAAAACAGGCGGTAAAAGCCATCAATACGGTAATGGGCCGTTGAATCAAAAATTTTATCATACTTTTCTATCTATCAAATCACTTCGCTAATCACTCATCACTGACCCGTTAGTTACTAACCTTTACCTCCGTTTCATGCGCCAGATTCAGATTTCCGGTCACAATGACCGTATCTCCTTCCAGCAGGCCATTCTCAATGCCTTTTTGAGATTTATCAGAAACGATGTATTCTGTAGCATTCTCCAATCCCGTATTTACATAGTTCCACATGGCCTTTCCCTCTTTCAATGTAAAAACCACTTGCTTGCCGGAGCGTAACACCACGGCCGTCTTGGGAATGACCAACTGTTCGCCTAAGTTTCTTCTGACGCTTACCCTTACGTTCATACCGTTGAACAGTTTGCCCGCTCCGTTTTTTACCTTAGCCTTCACCTTTACCAATCCATTGCTGTCCACCCATGGATTGATTTCTGATACGCTGCCTTCAAACGAGCTTCCTCCGGAGTAGGGAAGCACCATTACCTTATCACCTTTTTTAATAAAGGCAAGCTCATTCTCCAATACGGTAAATTCAGCTTCCATCCCTTTGGTATCAAGAATTGTACAGAATACTTCCGTGGTATTAGCCGGATTAAAAGTCTTTGAAAAAAGGTTAGCTACCACCCCGTCAAAAGGAGCGACCAATGTAGCATGTTCCATTTCCCTTTTTGCCAACTCATAGTGTGATTTCGACTGGTCATATCCGCTTTTCACTTTGGCAATTTTTATGATGTCCGCCGGGACGTTACTGAAATCATCAACAGAATACCCCTGTCCTATCAATATATCTTTCAGTTCCAATTCGGCTTTCAACAAAGCATTCTCTGACTGGGACAGCTTCTGCTCCAGACGGAATTTGTCCAACTCCGCCAGTTTCTGCCCTTTATGCACACGGTCTCCATTCTTCACATGAATATGGGCAATAACTTCACTCATTTCAAAATGTAAATCAGCCCTGCTTTGGGCATTCACCTTGCCATTGCTTACCAACTCATGATTAAAAATCTGCCGTTTCAGAACTTGGATGGTTACTTCATTTTTTGTGTCAGGAAGAACAGTGGAGACTCCTTGCTCTTCTTTCTCCGTTTCCTTAGTACCGGAGCAGGAAAGGATGCCGGAGTAAGACAGGCAACATAATAACAGACAGGATAAGCTGTGTCGTTTCATGATTCTTATTTTTTAATATGCCAAATATCGTTTTTTATTTTATTGATTGGGTATAGATTCTTCATTTACTATTATTTTTTTTACTTCTTCTTTCATCTCTTTGACGGCTGTCGATTGAACCTTCGGTTCTTTTATCAGTACAATCTCCGCCACACGCTTCAATTTATCCGGTTGTCGATATTCCGGTTCCGCATAAAGTTTCACCAGCAGATAATACGGATAAATCCGTCCCGGAAGCCGATGCGTAGACCGTATCAAATATTCTTCCGCTTTCTCATACTCTTCTTCTGCCTGATAATTCTTACCGATAATATTCAGAATCATAGGATCGCAACTATGCATCATTGCTTTCTCCAATATCCTTGTCGAGTGATTATATTCTTTTAATTTATGCAAGCAATGCCCATACTCAAACAGGAATCGGGGGCGATGCTTCAAGAACGGATAAAGTTCCTCATATCCATCTTTTGCCGGACCATACGCCTTCATTCCATAGAGCATCCTGCATTGCGACCATTTCCGGCAAGTTTCATACGTATTGCTGTGTATCAGCCATCCTCCCGATACGCTTGTCACAAATGCGATCACAAGCATCCATCGGGATGATGTTCCCAGAAAACACGCCACCAAAAGACAAAGAAAAGCGACAAGGAAACAAGGGTACGCTGTCGGATAGGAAGAAAAAGAGAAAACAAGCAGCGACAGAAGCCCACCGCAGATACCAATACGCCGCCGCCTGATGCCTTGATGCAAGCAAACACCCACTATCCCCAACACAAGCAGTAGCACCGGTATTCCACATTCTACAGCTACCCGCAGATATTCATTGAAAGCATACTCCGGACTACCTGCCACGTGCTCTTCATCCTTACTATAGTCACCTTTCGCAAAATACGCCTCTTGTGACTGCCCGTAGACATCAACGAAACTTCCAACCCCATGTCCGCACAGAGGTTTTTCCATTACGGCAAGACAACTTATTTTCCACATAAACAATCGTCCCTTGGCAGAATCTGCCTTTAACCGATAAATGCCGAAACTTCCCACTATCAGCAAAACAGCAAGTAATATCCCCACTGCTACCACTTTCGCACGATGTTTTTTCCAGACTTTCTGCAATCGGACGCTCCATGAATAATGTATGTTGCACACCAGCACGCTCCCGGATATAGCTGCCAACCACGCCGAACGGCTCATTCCCGCCGGAAGAACGCAAAGAAGCAAACACAACACCAAGCCGGAAAAGTAATGCCCCGCCCGTTCTCCCCAAGCATGCTTGCCTGCGCCACTGGTCCGCAACCATTCGTACAGGCAAACCGGAAATACCAAGGCAAGGTAGCCGGAATAGGGTCCGGGATTGTAGAAAGAACCGGTTACTGCATATAATGAATGATTAGAAGTAGTGAAACCGTAAATCTGATGCAATCCCCAGACAGCTTCAATACCCCCCATCAAGATAAGTCCCCAAGCTACCGAATGGTGGAAAAAATGTACTCCTTTTGCCGATAGCCCTGTCGCTAATAATACACATACAGCAAATATTATAGAAGCCCATCCGCACCACAGCCACTGATAGGAAGTCTCTCCGGCAGGGATAGTGGGAGTATAGGCACAAACTGTACCCAACAACCCGACAATGCCTACGGACATCAAGGCGACGGAGAGGTTACGTTTCCAATGGGAAAGTTGTATTTTGTTCATGGATAATCAGTTTTTTATAGTTATGCTGTTATTTCTCTTCTCACTTTATATCTTTCTCAGCATCCGCTTCCAACGGAACTTTCCACTCTTCTTATCACGAGAGAACCAGATGAACCTGCCCACACCCAAGATAAAGTCTTCCGGTAGCATTCCCCAAAAACGAGAATCGTAAGAATCAGCAGCATTATCTCCACGCATAAAATAATAATTCTGACAAAAGCGATAAGAATGAATAACCGAATCACCCAGTAAAATTACATTTCCAGAGCGGACAAGGCTATTCCCTGTCTCATATTCTATACATTTACGATAATCTTTGTAATTCAATGAATCAATTGTCAACTCATCTCCTGAACAAGGAAGATATACCTGAAAATTTTTCGAATGCCACTCCCATTCATAAGTCTCTCCCGGAATGGCTACGCAACGTTTACAATAATATAATTTCGATTCAAGCTTCATCTTGTTAGGATCAGAGAAATAAGGAAAGTTAAAAACAACTACATCGCCTTTGCGAACTCTACGTATACCCTCCTCCCGATGAATTATCGGACGTCCACAACTGCCTTCTTCCCATATCCTACGTCCCGGAATTCGCAAGGAGGCAATAATATAGTCGCCTCCAAGCAAAGTAGGAGCCATCGAATAGGTAGGTATCACACACGAAGCAAACAGATACAATCGTGCCAACACATAACATTGGAATAGCACGAAGAGTGCCAATAGCGATTTACCGATTTTCTTGAGAATACGTCTGAACATATTGTAATGATTTATGGCGTATTTTTAAGAGGTTATGTTAGTCATCCATTCCATCTACTACATTCGCTTTGATCTTCAGCCTGATAGGAATATTCGATTGATTGTGGGAAACAACAATTGTTTTTGAAGTATATCCCAAACTTTCAGGGGTAAATTCGACCATCAAATTTGATGTTTTTCCGGGAGGCAGAGGTTCTTTTCTCCATTGAGAAATCAAACAACCACATGAAGTTTTAACATCATTAATGACCAGCAAGTCATCGGTTGTATTCGTATATACAAATTCTATTTCATATTTCCGACCTTTTACAACTGTACCCAAATCCTTATTCTTCTCACAAAATGTGTCAATTTCACCTCTTCTCTTTTCTTCCAACATTACAAAAGTCTGTTCCAAATATTCTTTAAAAAATTCCGGATATTGTAGTGAAGGTGAAAAGAAACAATTACTCTTCAAATCCCTATCAAGTAGAAATAAATAAGGATTTCCATGTTTCTCATGCTGTGCCGACAATATATCAGAGTCATTCATCGGAACGTAATATACAGGAAAAGATATGTCATATTTCTTTTGAGCAAGATGCAACATACGCATGTTGTTATAGCTTGCCAATCCTATGATGTGATTTCTGATTTTTGACTCACGAATCATCTCTATAGAAGACTTTATACAATTCTCGCAGTTAAGCTCGCTGAATCTGAACACCAAGCAAGGTTTTGCAAAAATACTATCAACTCGACATGTCTTCCCTGACATATCTTTCACAATATAATAGGACGGGAAAGAAATTTCCTTTGTCTGCAAAATACTCGACACCATATAGCTGACTGCATCTTGAGGAAGCTCCTTACATTCTTTGTTGCCAATACATCCTCCCATGCAAATAAGAAAAGGAATGTATGCCAGTTTTTTTATTACTATTCTCATTTCAACTTTACTCTAATGATAACCGGATTGTCAAACTCCTGCAGACCTTCGCAAATCTCATTCAAATAGGGAGAGAACTGCTTTCGTTTTTGCTTTTCCTTCAATAATTCCGGTTCTCCCATTAAATATACATATTTTTCGTCAACAGAAGCAAGGATAACAGACAAGGTATTCTGGTTGAAATCATCCAATAGGAAATAGCCGGGATTATGAATAGAGCCATCTTTTTTCTCCACATAAGCCAATCCCAACAAGCCTCTACTATAATTGAAAAACAAATAATCCTCATTTTCATAAAAGGCACCGAACAAACTGGTATATTCTCCTTCTTTTTCGGCTTCTTTCATTCTTTTCAAATCTACGCTTCCATAAAACGAAGGAGCATAGGCATTAGTCGTGAATTCGATACGGTAACGGGGATTCAAGTTACCGATACTATCAATCTCATAGATCTCAGGATGCAGAAATTCGGTCAAAAGAACCTTATCTTTATAATAGGTGAAATTATCGGAAGATAACGGAACATGGAGGAAATCTTCATTATACTCGTATTTCAATTGATGATTACACACATTCCCATCGTTCAGCGTCACATACCGATACGCCTCCGGAAAAATATCTTCATATAGCCGTTGATTAGGAAGTCTGTCCAAATAACAGTATTTCCAATCTCCTTTAGCTGCAAAAGAAGACATTAAGAAGGAGGCTTTAGATTTTTTTACCAGTTCCCCATCCCTTGTATATTCATAAAAAGCCTGCCCCCTGTCAGAGTAAATCATTATATTCCCGTTTTCTCTATTCAAAGTAAAGTCCTTGATGTTCAAATATTCATCCGGTCCGTTTCCCTGTCTATTGACTCTATATCGGAAACTGCCGTCTTGGTCAAAACAGAAAATTGTCTCTGAAAGTTTATCCCAAATATAATACAAATCGCTCCAAACAATCAGGCGGGTTGTTTCACCAATCAAGATGCTATCCGCTGTCTGTAAAGGAATATATTCCACTTCTTCCGCAAATGCAGAGATTTTCCCCGGTTCCTTTTTATCGATGTTATCAGGGTTCACTGTTATAACTTGGAACAAAGAATCATTGATTATCGTGGCTTGGAATGCCGCATTCTTTTTGCAAGATATCATAAAAGGCAAAACAAGTATAAAAATACATGTCAATTTTTTCATAAGACTTCTTTTTTGAGAACCGGCAGAAGAATAAAATACAATAGTATGTGATCTCTCTGCCGGTTCCAATCATTTATTACTTATTTTTATCTCCATTTTCGGCAAGGTTTAACATTTAGTTTTTTGCCATTAGAGCCTGCGGCATAAACCGTTGCGTCTCTGTCCTGATTCTGCAAAAATACATCTATCCTCGCATAGTTGCAAGTAATCTGTTCTTTTTATGCAGCCAAACCATATATTTCATGGTATTCCCTGTACTGTGCAAATTACTCCTTTTTACGACCCAAATGAGTACGCCAATTCGGGATAAGTTTAGTATGCAAAAAGTTCTACCTGCCTTGTTTTTTCTACATATACAGTGCGAGTTCGGGATAAGGATTTATAATAATATTAACGTGAGTTCGACGAATTTAGAATAGTGCAAGTTGTGTATCCAGTGTCCTCTGTACATTGATGCACGGCTTCTTTGGGAACAAGCAATATGCAGCAATAGCACCGAGCAGATTGACGATGAAATTATCAAAGCATCTGTGTCTGGAATGCTCTATCTGTGCAATATTCTTCAGCTCATCATTCACGGTTTCTATAATAGCCCTCTTTCTGAGCAAGAGCTTATCGGAGACGCTCATCAAAGCCC
>NZ_ATZH01000053.1 GCF_000428105.1 Bacteroides pyogenes DSM 20611 = JCM 6294
ACAACTTTCTGAAACTTTCAAGATTCAGGCTCTCAACCAGTGCGTCAACCATGCGCACCGGATCGTTCTCTGCAATATCCTCGTCAATTCTTTGAGGAAAAAGCACTGTTTGGTTGGGATTGTAAGGACGAAAATGTATCTTTGTCATAGTATAAAATGTTATGCTTAAAGATACAAAATCTTTAGGTAATAACAAAGCCCCAGCTTGTGAAAGTCGGGGCTTTGTGCATAAAAAAAGAGGTGTGCATTTTGACACACCTCCGTTTCTTTTGATCATATTTCTCCCCACCTTCCAATGGCTGTAATCGCTTCTGAAGACAACCGTTTTGCCATGCATAATGGTTTTGATTTTATTGAAATTAAGAAAGCGATGAAAGAAAATGAGCAGGGGAGACGCCGACGAGGAGCGAGCACCATTAGTCAGCAAACAGCGAAAAATGTGTTCTTATGGCCACAATCTTCGTGGATTCGAAAAGGTTTTGAAACCTATTTTACTTTTCTTATCGAACTATTCTGGTCGAAAGAGCGGATTATGACAGTATATCTCAACTCTATTGAAATGGGTAAAGGCATTTACGGTGCGGAAGCGGCGGCGAAATATAAATTTGGTACAACCGCCCTTAGGCTGAGCCGGGAGCAATGCGCTCTCATAGCCGCCACATTACCCAATCCGTTAAGATTTGATTCCGCAAAACCGTCGCCTTATATAATAAAAAGGAAGAACCAGATCCTTCGATTAATGAATCTGGTTCCCCGATTTCCGCCGTTAAAAGAAAAAAACTAAGCGAAGCCTTCACATCTCTCAATATAGGCCAATACATCTCCTTTTCTTACAGACTCTCCTTGTTTGACGCAGACTTCAATGATACGTCCGCTGAAGTTCGCTAATATTTTGTCATACGTATTCCATGGAGTGGCAATGTAGCAGAAAACGTCATCCGGATTGTATTTACGTCCTATTTCAGGAGGCATGGAAGGTGCTTGCACGTCTATTTCCCAAATCATCCGGCCATTTCCTGCCGCTGTAATCGGTTCGGCTTTAGCGCGCTTCAATCGTTTCACATCCTCTTCCGAGAATCCTTGTTTGGCAAGAGCCGCGTCTTTTGCGCGTTGCAAATCTTCTTGAAAACGTTTTTTGGCAATTCCCGATTTATAGTCTCGATATTGGCGGTCATGCATGGCCAATTCGAACAATTCTTCATCATCCTGTCCCGGGTCCCAACCGTTTTCTTCCATTTCTTTTCTATATTCATCCAATTGATCCGGATAATTCTTTTGCGGATCCTCGTCTGTAAACTCATACCCTTTTTCTTTAGCCAAAGCTATAATTTCAGGAGCAAGTGTTCCGGGCAGTCGACCGCTTTTGCCAAGAATCATGTCCCAAGCATGCGTATCGATCATACTCCATCGTTCTTCTCCTTTTATAAGAGCCATGAGATTCATTAAAGCTACGTTCTTCACATACTGGCTGAAAGGAGTTACTAAAGGAGGATAACCAAGTTTAGGCCAAACATACTCCACTTCGTCAAACAACATCACTAAAAGATCATCAATGGAGAGTTCCGCTTCGTTCTTGTTTCTTAAAATCATATTGATACCCGAATGCACACCTTTCAAGTCTGCCATCATGGAACCCATCATTCCGCCCGGCAAACCACTTTTTAGCAACAGCGACGACATGTGTTTATTGGAAGGATCCATAAAATATCCTAAAAAGTCGTCTATAAACTCCTGTGTCATGGCACGTGCTTTCATATATGCTTTCATGTTGATTTCCGGCACTTGGAAACCGGCATCTTTCAGCATCGCTTGCACCGATATTACATCCGGATGCACTTTTCCCCAAGATATGGGTTCCATGGCTACATCTATAATGTCGGCTCCATTTTCACAAACTTCAAGAATTGAAGCCATTGAGAGTCCGGGACCGCTATGTCCGTGATATTGAATGATTATTTCCGGGTAGCGGTCTTTAATCGCTTTTGTCAGCCTACCCAACATTTTGGGGCGTCCGATTCCGGCCATGTCTTTCAGACATATTTCCGAAGCGCCTGCTTCTATCAGCCGGCCGGCAATATCTGTATAATATTCTACCGTATGTACCGGAGAGAAAGTGATACACAAGGTAGCTTGGGGAATCATTCCCGCTTCAAGAGCATAATGAATAGAAGGAATAATATTCCTTACTTCGTTCAGTCCGCAAAAGATTCGAGTAATGTCTACGCCTTGAGCATGTTTCACTTTATACATCAATCGACGTACGTCTGCCGGAACAGGATACATCCGCAAGGCATTCAGTCCCCGGTCGAGCATATGGGTTTGGATACCGGCTTCACGAAGAGGCTTCGTAAAGGCACGCACCGCGACATTCGGGTTCTCACCGTATAACAAATTTACTTGTTCAAATGCACCACCGTTTGTCTCTACCCGGGCAAAACAGCCCATCTCGACGATTAGCGGTGCTATTTTTACTAACTGATCAACACGAGGCTGATATTTACCGGACGATTGCCACATATCCCGATAAAGAAGACTGAATTTGATTTCTTTTTTCATGATGTGAATTAGATGATTTTAGTATGTTGGTTAACTGATTTTTGCAAATATACAGAATCATTTGACGTTATAATGAAAAACAAATGGAAAATATTCAATAAAAAAAAGTTCGTTTCAAAAGTAAGTGATTTATCAGAGTTTTTCGTCTTTTTTACTCTATAAACTCAGCATTTTCGAGCGTGTAATAATCACATTCAAGTTCAAGAAAATATTATGCCCGGTTATTCAATTATAGAATCAGACGATCATTCCATCTTGTCGCAAAAAAAGACGCGGAACACCCAAAATATCTGGTGGTTCCGCATCTTTTTTATTGCAATGTCTTTCTTACATAAAATCTTTCAGTTCCTGTTGCAAACGTTGGCGAGTAAAAAAAATCCTGCTTTTGACAGTGCCCAAGGGCAATCGCAGTTTTTCTGCAATTTCTCGATATTTAAATCCGGAGGCATGCATGGAAAAAGGAATTTTATATTCTTCGGGGAGCGAATGTATAATCTTATACATCTCTTTAAAGTCATACGCACCTTCGGTACTATCGAATCCTGAATTTTGAGGAAGATTCAAATGGTATAAATTGTCTGTACGATCAACGTAAGTTTGGTCCCGTATTATTTTTCGATAGTTGTTTATAAAAATATTGCGCATAATTGTGTACATCCATCCTTTGAAATTTGTATCGGGTACATATTTTTCCTCATTATCCAAAGCTTTCAAAGATGTTTCCTGCAACAAATCATTGGCTTCATCCCGATCTGCGGTCAATTTATACGCAAAGCGCAACAATTCTTCTTGGACTCCGATAAGATCTTTTCTAAAACTTAAACTTTTCATATATTATTAAGAGTTTACGGTTAATATTCATTTTTTCTGTAATTGGTGCAATTTAGACATTTCATTACAATAATATGGGGTGATTTTTATCATTTTTTAGTGAGAAAGTTATCAATTATTACTGATATCTTTCTTTTTCAATATTTTTAGAGCCAAAGAGACATCTTTTTTATGTTTGAGACGTTATTAATATATATAATTGAGATAAAAACGGCATTAAGCAATCGGATAAAAGAATGAAAGCAAAAAGACATTTATTTATCGCATTATTTGGATTCGGAATCGGAATAGCTACGCTTTCGGGGCAAAATAAGAAAGAAAAGAAAGAGTTGAAGAAAGAGGCCGTAACAGGTGTTCTGGAATCGGCGAACTACAAAATAAACGTTGATGCTGCCTTACCTATGGGCGGGCAATACATTACTCTTTCCACACCTTATTCATTGGAAGTTAAAAATGATTCTCTTTTTTCTTATCTCCCATATTACGGCAGAGCGTACAATATTCCTTACGGAGGTGGAAAAGGGTTGATTTTCAATGCCCTTATTGAAAATTACCGAATGGATATCCATCCTAAAGGGAATGCTGCAATAAGGTTTTCCGCCCGTAGTCCGGAAGATTATTGCAATTTTAATATAAAGGTGTTCGACAATGGTTCGGTTACGATTGATGTCACCATGCAGAAACGGCAAGCCATCAGTTTTCGCGGAGAAATAGCTCTCGACAATTGACACTTCCGTACTGTCTTATTCTTTAATTCCGGAGAGATTTTTTTCATCGTATAATGCCGCAAGTCTGTTTTCGGTACGCGTTCCGATTACGGTTAATCGGCATTTGCCGCATTTTCTCCTCCCTTTAAAGTCGGCAGACAAATGTGATATTTCACAGCCAGAATGCGTGAAAGAAAAACGGTTATTCCGGTTATCATTTGGCAGGCATACGATTCTAAATGTATCGCATCGCATAACCAATATACCACTCCTCCTGCTATACATGCCATGGCATAAATTTCTTTACGGAATATCAACGGAATCTCATTGATAAAGACATCCCGAATTACTCCGCCCGCCGCTCCGGTCATTCCTCCCATAATTATGGCTACCCAGAAAGGATACCCCAATGCCAGGCTTTTTCCCACACCCACAACTGTAAAAAGAGCTAATCCGATTGTATCGAAAATGAAAAAAGTATTGTTGAGACGTATCAACGAACGGCTGAAACAAATCACCCACAACAACGCCAAGCCTGTACATATTAAATAGATGGGATTGGTCATCCAGCCGGGAGTAACATCGAGTAAGACATCACGTATGGTACCACCGCCAATTGCGGTCACAAATCCTACGACATAAGCACCGAACCAATCGAAGCGTTTAGCCGAAGCCAACCGAATACCACTGATAGCAAAGGCAAATGTGCCTATAAAATCCAAAATTTGAACGAATGTGGGCATATATTTGTTATTTTATGTGCAAAGTAACAAATAAATTCCGTAAGAAAATGTACATTTGCTTCACGAAATAGATAGAAAAATATGAAAATAACAATTGTTGCCGGGGCACGCCCCAATTTCATGAAAATAGCTCCCATTACACGTGCTGTCGAAGCTGCGCGCGCGCAGGGTAAACTAATCTCTTACCGATTAGTATACACAGGTAAGCAAAACGACACGAGTCTGGACGCATCTTTGTTTTCAGATCTCGGAATGAAAGCGCCGGACGCTTATTTGGGTATCGAAAGCGGTAACTCTGTCAGCCTCGCAGCCGGAATCATGATTGCCTTTGAAAAAGAACTAACGGAAAACCCGGCCCATGTAGTTCTTGTGGTCGATGATCTCACCGCGACCATGAGTTGCGCCATTGTGGCGAAAAAGCAGGGGGTAAAAGTCGCGCATTTAGTGGCGGGAACCCGTTCCTTTGATATGAACATGCCTAAAGAAGTAAACCGCATGATAACGGATGGTCTATCCGATTATTTGTTTACGGCAGGCATGGTGGCCAACAGAAATCTGAATCAGACCGGAACGGAAAGCGAAAACGTTTTTTATGTCGGCAACATTTTGATAGACAGCATACGCTATAATCGCAATCGCCTGTTAAAGCCCATTTGGTTCTCCGTCTTAGGTCTTGAAGAAGGAAACTATTTGTTGTTCACTCTTAACCGACGCCTGATTTTGAATAATAAAAACAATTTGCGTCAATTATTGGAAGCCGTTGTCGATAAAGCCAACGGAATGCCCATCGTGGCGCCGCTTCATACCTATGTGCGCGATGCCATTAAAGATTCAGGTTTCGAAGCGCCCAATTTTCACATCATGCCGCCTCAGAATTATCTTTTTTTCGGCTATTTGGTGAATAAAGCGAAAGGCATTGTCACAGACTCCGGAAACGTGGCCGAAGAAGCGACGTTCTTGGGCATTCCGTGCATTACGCTGAACACGTATGCGGAGCATCCTGAAACATGGCGGCTGGGAACCAACGAACTGGTAGGGGAGGATCCTGAAGCCTTGAGACAGGCGGTTGACAAATTGATGAAAGGCGAGTGGAAACAAGGCGAATTGCCCGAACGTTGGGACGGACGTACGGCAGAACGAATCGTGCAGATTCTGACAGAGTAACGACAACAACCGTGTGTGTTGAATACTTAAAATGAGTTTGTAAATCCAAAGAGATGGGTAAAAAACGTTATATAACCGGATGCACTTAAAGTTATTTGCTATCTTAGCGAATCTACTATTGACGTTATGAAATTATTATATGCTAAAATAACGGTACTTTTTCTATTCGCATGGGTTGTTCCAAACACCTTTGCACAACAAATAAAAGGAGTAGTTACCGATTCAATCACCAACGAGCCGCTCATGTACATCTCCATCTATTACCAGGACAAACGGGATGTGGGCACCATTACCGATATCAATGGAGAATATAAGCTCGGCGCCCGCAGAAGCGGAGAAAAGCTGGTCTTCTCTGCTATAGGATACAGCAGCAAGGTTGTAAAGATCGGGGCGGGAAATCAAACTATTAACGTGAAGCTGGCTCCGGATAATGTGTTGTTGAAAGAAGTTGTTGTAAAGCCGCAAAAAGAAAAATATTCCCGGAAAAACAATCCTGCGGTGGAGTTCATGAAAAAAGTCATTCAACATAAAAAGGTCCAGGTTCTCGAAGCCAACGATTACTACCGGTACGACAAGTATGAAAAGATGAAGATGTCCATCAACGACCTGACGCCGGAAAAGCTCGAAAAAGGGATATATAAAAAGTATGCTTTCCTGAAAGATCAGGTCGAAGTGTCGGAAACCACGCAGAAACTCATCCTGCCCATTTCGGTTCAGGAAACGGCTTCGCAAACAATCTTCCGGAAATCTCCCGAAAGCAAGAAGACCATTATTAAAGGGCGCAACTCCAACGGCATCGAAGAATTCTTTTCTACGGGCGATATGTTGGGGACGGTGCTCAAAGATGTTTTTTCCGATATCAACATCTATGACGACGAAATCCGACTTCTGCAACAACGTTTTGTCAGCCCTATCGGAGTCAATGCCATTTCGTTCTACAAGTTTTACCTGATGGACACATTGATGGTCGACAACCGGGAATGCGTTCACCTCTCTTTTGTTCCTCAGAATTCTCAAGATTTCGGTTTTACCGGACATTTATATGTATTGAAAGATTCTACTTATGCGGTACAGAAATGTACGATGAATTTGCCTAAGAAGACCGGAGTGAATTTCGTCAACCAAATGGACATTGTGCAACAGTACAAACAGCTCCCTAACGGCAATTGGGTGTTGGTCAACGACGATATGACCGTAGATCTCTCATGGAATACGAATAAATCCAACGGAGGGGTGCAAGTAGAGCGGGTGATAAAATACAGCAATTATAACTTCGATCCGATAGAAGCCCGTTTGTTCCGTTTCAAAGGTCCTGTCATCAAAGAAGCCGATATGCTTTCAAAGAGCGACGAATATTGGGCAAGCGTACGGGAAGTGCCTCTGACCAAGACGGAAAGCAACATGGATGTCTTCATCAACCGCATCGAGCAGATTCCGGGTTTCAAATATATCATTTTCGGGGCGAAGGCTTTGATTGAAAACTTTGTGGAGATAGGAGGAACCAAAGAGAATCCGAGCAAGTTCGATTTAGGTCCTATCAATACGATGATTTCGGGCAACTATATCGACGGAACCCGCTTTCGGTTGAGCGGAATGACCACAGCCCATTTTCATCCTCACTGGTTCTTGAGCGGATACGGGGCTTATGGCTTGAAAGATCGACGTTGGAAATACCGAGGCACGGTGACCTATTCTTTCAATAAACGGGATTACGTGGTGTGGGAATTCCCCAAACATCATATTTCGGCTTCATACAGCTATGATGTGATGTCGCCGATGGATAAATTCCTGTTCACGGATAAAGACAACGTTTTTGTTTCGTTCAAAACCACTACCGTAGACCAGATGTCGTATATCCGTGACGCTACCCTCAATTACGAATTGGAATCGCAAACCGGCTTGGGAGTGAAAGCAATGTTCCGGTGGAGGAACGACGAGCCTGCCGGGAAATTGGAATATTTGCCCAATGTGGAAAATACCGTTCCCATTCATGACATCACCACTTGCGAGGCCAGCGTCACCCTTCGTTATGCGCCGGGAGAGTCTTTCGTCAATTCAAAACAGAGGCGGGTTCCCGTGTCATTAGACGCTCCGATTTTCACTCTCAACCACACCATCGGCATCAAGGGTGTCTTAGGCGGAGAATACAACTTCAACCGTACCGAAGCAAGCGTATGGAAACGTTTCTGGCTGCCTGCCTCATGGGGTAAGATCGACATGAGCCTTAAAGCCGGCGCAGAATGGAATACCGTTCCTTTCCCGTTCCTGATTCTTCCGGAGGCAAATCTTTCCTATATTACGCAACGCGAAACGTTTTGCCTGATCAACAATATGGAATTTCTGAACGACCGCTTTGCCTCTCTTTCTTTATCTTACGATATGAATGGCAAACTTTTCAACCGCATTCCTTTATTGAAGAACTTGAAATGGAGGGAAATGTTCCGTATCCGCACGCTGTGGGGGAGCCTTACCGATAAAAACAATCCTTTCAAGAGCAATAACCCCGAATTGTTCCGTTTTCCTGCGCGAAACGGAGAATATACCAGCTTCGTGATGGATTCCAAGATTCCTTATATAGAAGGAAGTGTGGGTATCTACAATATTTTTAAATTACTACATATAGAATATGTGCACCGCTTTACCTATCGCGACAAGCCGAATATCAATAAGAACGGCATCCGGTTTATGGTATTGATGGTGTTTTAAAGACTTTTGATATGCAACCTCTTGCCGAACGGCTACGCCCTAAAACGTTGGATGAATATATCGGTCAGAAACATCTGGTCGGACCGGACGCGATTCTGCGGAAAATGATTGAAGCGGGGCGTATCTCGTCATTTATTCTTTGGGGACCTCCCGGAGTAGGGAAAACAACGCTGGCCCAGATTATCGCCAACAAACTGGAAACGCCGTTCTATACGTTAAGCGCGGTGACGTCGGGCGTGAAAGACGTAAGAGAAGTCATAGAGCGTGCCAAAAACAACCGTTTTTTCTCGCAAGCCAGCCCCATTTTGTTTATCGACGAAATCCACCGGTTCAGCAAATCCCAGCAAGACTCGCTTTTGGGCGCGGTGGAACAGGGTGTGGTTACCCTTATCGGAGCGACCACCGAAAACCCTTCGTTCGAAGTGATCCGCCCTCTTCTTTCGCGTTGCCAGTTGTATGTGCTGAAATCTTTGGAAAAAGACGACCTGCTCGAACTGTTGCAACGTGCGCTCACTGTCGACAACGTTTTAAAAACACGCGATATTCAACTGAAAGAAACGGATGCCATGTTGCGCTTTTCGGGGGGAGATGCCCGCAAATTGCTCAATATTCTGGAACTTGTCGTAGAGTCGGAAGCGAAAGATCCCGTTGTGATAACCGACGATATGGTGACCGAACGCCTGCAACAAAACCCGTTGGCCTACGATAAAGACGGAGAAATGCACTACGATATCGTTTCCGCATTCATCAAATCCATCAGGGGAAGCGATCCGGACGGAGCAATTTATTGGCTTGCCCGGATGGTGGAAGGAGGAGAAGATCCCGCTTTCATTGCGCGCCGGCTGGTAATCTCGGCGGCCGAAGACATCGGTTTGGCAAACCCCAACGCTTTGCTTCTGGCAAATGCCTGCTTCGACACGCTGATGAAAATTGGCTGGCCCGAAGGGCGTATTCCTTTGGCGGAAACAACGATATACCTCGCCGTCAGCCCCAAAAGCAACTCTGCCTACACTGCCATTAACGATGCGATAGAGTTGGTGCGTTCTACCGGCAACCTTCCCGTACCGCTTCATTTGCGCAACGCGCCTACCAAGCTGATGAAGCAATTGGGCTACGGTCAGGAATACAAATACGCGCATAGTTACGAGGGGAATTTCGTAAAGCAGCAGTTTCTGCCCGATGATTTGAAAGAAACAAGAATATGGCACCCTCAAAACAACCCGGCGGAGCGAAAACATGCGGAACGGATGAAACAGTTGTGGGGAGAAAAATTTGAAGAATAACACTCAAAATTATAAGATAGACATGAAAATAGTAGTTTTAGACGGTTTTACCGCCAATCCCGGCGATTTGTCATGGGAAGCATTGAAGGTTCTGGGAGAATGTACGATTTACGACCGCACAGCTCCTGAAGAATTATTGGAACGTGCAGCGGAAGCGGAAGTTGTTCTGACGAATAAGGTGGTGATAAAGGCAAAGCACATGGAGGCATTGCCCGCATTGAAATATATCGGGGTATTGGCTACCGGATACAACGTCGTGGATGTGGCAGCAGCCAAGGAACGGGGAATCGTTGTCACCAATATTCCTGCCTACAGCACCTCGTCCGTAGCGCAAATGGTGTTCGCGCATATTTTGAACATCACACAGCGAGTGGGATACTACTCCGAAGAGGTTCATAAAGGCCGGTGGACGCAAAGTGCCGACTTCTGCTTCCGCGATACGCCGCTCATCGCTCTGCGCGATAAGAAAATCGGCTTGATAGGCTTAGGAAACACCGGATATACCACCGCTCGCATTGCTATAGGTTTCGGTATGCAAGTATATGCTTTTACTTCGAAATCTCCTTTCCAGCTGCCGCCCGAAATCAAGAAAAAAGAGCTGGATGAGCTATTCAGCGAGTGCGATATCGTCAGCCTGCACTGTCCGCTTACCGAAGAAACGCGCGGATTGGTAAACGCCCGCCGCCTGGCGCTTATGAAACCCACGAGCATCCTCATCAACACCGGTCGGGGCCCGTTGGTCAACGAACAGGACTTGGCCGATGCCCTCAACAGCGGAAAAATTTATGCCGCCGGCGTGGATGTTCTTTCTACCGAACCGCCACGTGCCGACAATCCGTTGCTGACGGCTAAAAACTGCTATATCACACCTCATATAGCATGGGCTACGACAGCGGCCCGCGAACGGCTCATCAATCTTGCCGTGGGCAATTTGCAGGCATATATCAACGGCAAGCCGGAAAACGTCGTAAGCAAATAAACTAACGTCCGTTGATTTTAGAAGATAGGAATTGCCTGAAAAATCCCACTGAACTCTGAAAAAAAAGTCTGCGGGAACTCTGAAGAAAACCCTGCCGGACTCTGAAAAAAGCCCGCCGCCTTTGAAAAAAAGCCCGCGGGCTTTGAAATCAAACACGGCGGGCTTTGAAAAAAACACGGCGGGCTTTGAAATCAAACACGGCGGGCTTTTTTAAAAAGGTGGCAGACCTTTCAAACCCACACTGTGTGATTCGTTCGATATGTATTAATATATTACTATTTCAAAAGCATTTTTTCCGGAACGTTTTCGCAAATGTTCCGGATTTTTTTAAAGCATTGAAAACGACAAAAAGCCAAAATGCCACTATGACTGTATTTTTGTTCAACTATTTTTGTATTGTATTGCATATATTGCTCATTGATAGTCTTATATACCCTTTTTTCTCATCTCGGGAGCGATGTGTTTTATGCTACTCATTTCCGCCTGTTCACAACGCTTTTTAAACTGACAACAGGGAGAAGAAAGATGGAAAAAGAATCTGTTTGTGTAAGAAATATTCATAAACAATCAAGTCTGCTTGCCGTTGTCGATAAAAAACTCAGCTTAAGCATATTGTTTACTCCGGTTTTTGCCTATCTTTGTGAATATGAGGATACGAAATACTATATTCTTATTGATGATAAGCATGATTGGTTATGGCTGACCAAGTAGGGAAACCGACTTTCTTAAAATGCTGCAAACATGATAACAACGATTGCCCCTTGTGGAATGAATTGTGAATTGTGCCATTCACTCCAGAACAGAAAAAAGAATTGCCCCGGATGCAGGAAGAAACCAACCAACTGTGTCATTCAGAATTGTCAGCAAAGAGGAGTGTATTGTTATGACTGTTCCAAGTTTCCGTGCAGAAGGTTAAAACAACTGGATTTGAGATATCGGACAAACTATTCGATGAGTATGCTTGAAAATCTTGTCTATATTAAAGAATATGGAGAAACAGCATTCTTGCAACAGCAGAGAAAGAAATATACCTGCCCTGATTGCGGTAAACTCCGTACTGTACACTATGATTACTGCATCTATTGCAAACAAGACAAACGGAGCGGGAAGAGCGGGGCAGGGATGAAAAAAACAAAAGAATAAAAGATGCCTGCTAAAGACAGTATCTTGGAAATAACCGACAGGTTTTTCTAAGAATATTTTAAACAAAAAATTAAAGAAGAAGGCGGCAGAATATTGCAAACTTTCTCCATCCCCGTATCGTTTCGGTTCGAGTTCACCGTTTGTAAGTAAGCCTCCGGTAAAGTACGTATTGCAAAATACAAAAAATTAGTCCCGACTGGGCACGATTCGTTCAGATTCGCCTCCGAGTCGGGACTAATAGCATCAAATTATATCAATTCGGAACAGATTTGTTATGATTTCACCCAGTTCCGTGGAAGAAGTTCTGTCATATCCTTTTTATCCCTTTCATAATACGGTATTTTCCTCAGTACGTCCTCCATCCACACTCTAGGGTCAACTCCGGCAGACTTGCAGGTCCCGATAAGGGAATATACAATGGCCGCTCTGTATGCC
>NZ_ATZH01000054.1 GCF_000428105.1 Bacteroides pyogenes DSM 20611 = JCM 6294
AGGTAATCGACCTAATGGAAATCATAGAAGACAGACACGGAAACAAGTCTACCATCTTTGCAAGCCAGCTGCCTGTAGCAAATTGGTACGAAACTCTCGATAGTAATGTCTCTGCCGCTGATGCTATCTTGGATAGAGTAGTCAATACCGCATCTAGATTTACATTGAAAGGAGACAGTTTAAGAAAAAAACATTAACTTTGCCTCGTCAAAACTGTAACAGCATGGCCGTTTTTGCTGTAACAGTCTACTCCGTTTTTACCATCTATATTTCTTTGTAACATATCCGCCAAAGAATAGTTAAAGCGATTGATAGAGGAGAAGAATATTTTGTATGGATTTCAAACCGATAGAGAAGTCTTTTGTCCGACACGTGCCGGTATGGGTAGGGAGAATTTTGAAAAGACTCCTTCATTGGGTTATTTTGCTCGCAAGTAGTTTATTCCTACGTTACAATAATCGTAAGAGTTTAATCCTGTCAGCGGGTTATAATCTGTCATTATTGAGAAGAACTGGCCCATAAACTCTAACTCCTGATTGGTCATTTTCAATAGTTTTAGATTCATCTAAGGAATTTGCAGCAATAACTTCAAAAGAACGCTATTGCTCTTTTGAAGTTATTGAAAAATTAGCGAGAATTTGTTGTTTAACAGCATTTCGCCAAAATGTAATTTTTAAGGGATGACTAATTATATTTGAGAAGTTAGCCAATTCTCTTTCCCTATCATCTCTATTAAATTTATTTGCCCCTGGCTCCAGTAAAAATCTTCTTCCTCATCTGCTAAATAATCTTTGAAAATTTCATAGGTAGTAGGATCATCCTTAAGATTATCCATATATTTATAAATAACGGATAAGCCTTCACTCTGTAAAGCTAAATCAGTTTTTAAATATTTAATAGGGTCTTTTATAATATCCTGTCCATTGCAATTTTCAATTTTTATATCACCACCCAGATCTAAAATTCGTGTCATAAATTTTTTGACCCATCCCATTTCTTCTTCATAGTGTTCAATATATTTAGTCCCCATTTTGGACAATCCCATCGACTCGAAATATTTTCCCTGAACTAGATGTAAAAATGCACCTTTTGATAGCCCTGTAATGAACAGCTGTAGCGTATCCACTGATTTTTTAGTATCCATAATCTAAAGAATAAATTAATAAATTTGTTGATATTTTTATTTTAAAAACATGAGTTTAAGAATAGCGTGATTCATAAGTAATATTAAAATTACACAAAATCCTTTTATGGCGAGGTTAAAGAGAAGTTACAAACTCTTTCATTGGTTTTCTTACTTTCTTTAGGTTAGCATTCCAGTCATTTTTCTCATCTGCATAACCCACAGCTATCAGACAAAGACTTTTTAAGCCTTTTTCTCTTAAACCAAGATGTTTGTCAGCTTGTTCAAAGTAAAAACCCTCCATGGGGGTGGTTGCGATGTGTAGACAAGCTGCTTCTGTAAGTCCCATACCTATTGCAATATATGCTTGGCGCGCAATGTGAGCAAAATTTTCTTGCTCTGATGCATTGTGAACATACTTTTCAATGAGGCTGCTCACATAGTCATTATATCGCCCTTCAGGTAGTCCTCTTTCGTGGGTGATATGATTGTACATCTTGTTTATACGCTCTTCGGTATAATTGTCCCAGCCTGCAACCAAAATGGTATAGGTACTGTTCATCACATATTCTGCATTGTTAAGAAAACAAGTGTCAGCTATTTTCCTTTTCACTTCTTCTGATTCCAAGACAAAAATCTCGAAAGGTTGTAACCCGGATGAAGTAGGAGCGAGAGACATTGCTTCTATTATCTGATGAAGAACTTGCTTGCTTACTTTTTTATCTTTATCGTATGCTTTTACGGCATGTCTCCATCTTAAATCATTAATTATAGACATCTTATTTATAGGTTTTTAATACAATCTTTTTTACATCTTCCGGAGTAACTTGTGCCCTTTCGCCTATGCCGCTCCATTTTCTCTCTATAAATCGCTTTTCTATTTCTTCAGCAGTACCTTCGTACTCTTCTGTGTAGTCCGAGAGATGAGTGTTTATGCCCAATGATTGACAGAAATTCTCCAATTTTTGAATACCTTGTAGAGCTCTTTCGTCGTCATTACCACTACTGATATTCCAAACTCTATTGGCATATTGAACTAATTTTTCTCTCTTCTCTTGTAATAGGTATTCGTAGTATCGAGGTGCTACAATAGCTAAGGTGCGGGCATGGTCGATACCGAAGATGGCTGTAAATTCATGTCCTATAGCATGGACACCCCAGTCTGTTGGAACACCTTGTGCGATGAGCCCATTAAGTGCCAAAGTGCAAGACCACATCAAACTTGCTGCTGCTTCATAATTGGCTGGATTTGCCATAACTTTCGGGCCCTCTTCAATAAGCGTCTTCATTATACCTTCAGCAAAGCGGTCTTGTAGATGTCCTCCTACTGGGTAAGTCATATATTGTTCCAACACGTGCATGGTGGCATCTACTATGCCATTTGCAATCTGACGAGTTGGAAGAGTTATCATCACTTGTGGGTCAAGCACTGAAAACTGAGGATAAACCAAAGGAGAGTCGAAAGGTCGCTTCTCTTTTAAGGCTCTTCGTGAGATAACTGCACCTGCATTCATTTCAGAGCCGGTGGCAGGAATTGTCAAAACTGTACCAAACGGTATAGCTTTTTTGATAGGAGCTGTTCCGCATACAATTTGCCAAGGATCTTCGCCATCGTATTTGGCTGCTGCTGAAATAAATTTAGTACCATCGATAACCGAACCACCGCCGATTGCAAGAATGTAATTCAACTTTTCTTCTCGGATGATTTTGACGGCCTCGATTAGATGATCATACTCTGGGTTAGCAGGTACGTTTGGAAATTCAATTAATTTACGATTGCCTACAGCTCTGATTACTTGTTCGTAAACTCCATTTCTTTTGATACTTCCGCCTCCGTAAACCATTAAGATACGTGCGTCTTTAGGTAATTCAGTATTTATTTGTTCAATCTGTCCTTTACCAAATATAATTTTAGTAGGATTTTTATAAATGAAATTGTTCATATTCTTTCTATTTAAGGGTTAATATTTAATTGTTTTTTTAATATAACGATAAACTAAATATGTCCATAAAATAAGTATACATTGCATGATTACTCTGACTATAGCAAATTCATATACATTCTTGTTCGCAGGGACAAATCCCGAGATTGAAGGAGTCTCTCTAAAGAGGTCAATTATGTGAATCGGGAAGAAAATAAGCATCATCATAAAGATGAGCAGAGCTCCAAATATCCTTATTCTACCTTTGAAAAAAAGCATAATCCCTACCATGATTTCTACAATTCCTGATCCGTAAACTATAAATGTATGCCA
Organism: Bacteroides pyogenes DSM 20611 = JCM 6294; assembly: GCF_000428105.1. GTDB lineage: Bacteria > Bacteroidota > Bacteroidia > Bacteroidales > Bacteroidaceae > Bacteroides > Bacteroides pyogenes. The sequence continues at coordinate 3,379 of NZ_ATZH01000054.1, forward strand.
AGGTAGAATGTTGGGAACCATAGAAATATAGGGAGTGGTATTGGTAAAATGATTAATTCCAGCTAATACCATAAAAATGGCCAAGAGATAACACAATCCTTCCTTTATGTAATGCAATATTTTGCTCATAAATGTAATTGTATTTTACTTTTAAAATAAGTTGCTATTGCTTGATACTTTTCATTCGTAGGCTCTTGATATGTCTGAGCTCCATCTTTCATCGCTATTTTTACAGATTGTGGTAAAACAGAGTCAGGAAGTTTACTAAGCTTTTCCAAAAGAGAAGGTGCAATATACCCTTGTAAAACTTGCACGCCAATACTGTCATATTTGGAGGCAAGCTGCTCTATATTTTGCACACATACATTTCCATGTTCGGTAGTAGTTCTTGCTCCCATAGTCATAAAAAAACCTACTTTTTTATCTGTTAAATTTAATTTTTCTAATGCTGAAATAGCAGCTTTATTAAGCGAGCCTCCTTCTGCCCATCCTCCGAAGAGTACAACGTTTGTATCACTCAGTTCAACACCTCCATCTTTGATATCTTGGATACTCCAATCTCCTATAGATTGCATGTATTCATAGATTTTTTCTGCCAATTTCTTGGTGTTTCCAGTATTACTGGAATAAAGAATTATTCCTTTCATTTTTTCTTATTTGAATTATGTAATATTTATGATATTGTTTTTATGCTTCTATTGCTTTCCAAGCCATTTCATATGCTTCATCTATTTGCTTTTGGGTTAGTTTGATTTTCTTATCAACTTTTGAAAATATAAGGTATGAAAGAGGATTAACACTAAAAGCATATATAAGATGTAGAGATATATTCCGAATTATACCTTCTTCTTGTCCTCTACGCCACACATCCAATAGTGGATTTAGAAATTCTAAAGCTTTCTTTTTACTACTTTCTGTTACCACAGGTGTAATGTCGCAGTTGGCAAGAAACATCGCCTCTTTAATATGGGAAATCTTATAATCGGCTATTCGATACCAAATATTTTTGAACTCTTCAACAACACCTCCCTGAGGATTATGCTTCATAAATGCATATTCACACATTTCCGACTTTATAATGATATAAAGTTTATCGAGCATATCTTGTTTGTTCTCGAAATAGAGGTAAATAGTCCCTGGAGAGATTCCGGCCATTTGTGCTATTTTTGACATGGAAGCAGCATGAAATCCCTGATGATTCACTAATGTAAGAGTTGCTTGCAATAGAGCGAGTTCCTTATCTTTTAAATTATCTCTAATCATTTAATCTTATTGTTTATCTGATTGCAAAGATACAATAAATAAATGAATGTTCATTCATTTATTGTGAGATTTCTTTTGAATTTATTCTATTTGAGTTATTTTTGAAGACTTTTATACTAATTTTTTAGTAAGGATTCTATATTATACTGTCATAGGAGATGGGGATATCAGTGCTGAAGTACATCCAAGCCTCTTTGAAACGGTTAATATCTAGCTGAAAATACTGGCAGGGCAAATCGGAAAGAATTTTACTGTTTGAGCATCTTTTTGTCGGGCGACTTTGAAAGAAAAGCGTCTGCCTAAAGAAAAAACGCGTTTGCCTGAACATGGATTTTTAGGCAAACGCGAAATTTTTCTTTAGGCAGACGCAAAAAGCTTTTTAAGGAGAGAGCTTTTCCCGCAGATGAAATTCCGGCAGGAAAAAGTCTCTTTTATTAAACTGCTTATTTGGGCTGCACACTGTTCATGTTTAATTTCTTCCGTGGCAGTTTTTATATTTCTTACCGCTTCCGCAAGGGCAGGGGTCGTTTCTTCCCACTGTTTTCTCCGCACGAATCGGCTCGCGTTTCTGCGTTTCGCGAGTATCCTGCTGTGCGGCTGCTTGTTGGTGCGGATCGTTCAGGTCCTGTTTTTGCTCGCGATATTTGCTCATGTCCTGACGTCGTTCGGGGGCAGCCTGACGCACATCCACACGGCGTGTCTGATCGTCTGCCGGACCTTCCTGCACAGGTATTTGTCCACGCATCAGGATGGCGGTAGTCTGGTTGTTGATCTTATCCACCATACTGTCGAACAAAGTGACCGATTCGAGCTTGTAGATCAGCAGCGGATCTTTTTGTTCGTAACTTGCGTTCTGTACCGAATGCTTCAGTTCGTCCAGTTCGCGGAGGTTTTCTTTCCACGCCTCGTCTATAACGTGCAGTAAAATAGACTTCTGGAATGCTTTTACGACTTCTTTCGACTCCGATTCATAAGCTGCTTTCAAGTTGCACGAGATATTGTACATCCGCTTTCCGTCTGTGATAGGAATTAAGATATTCTCGTACATGTGTCCTTGATTCTCATATACTTGTTTGATTACCGGATTGGCAATTTGCGCCAAACGCTCGGTTTTCCGTTTGAAGTTGCCCATAGCGAGGCCGAATGCTTTTTCTGCCAACGCTTCTTTCTTTTCGTTGCGGAATTCTTCTTCCGTGAAAGGGCATTCCATAGCCAGTGTCTGAAGCATTTCCAGTTGGCATCCCTCATAATCGTTGTTTTCGATGGAGTTGGCGCAACGATCCCAAATCATATTCACGATATCCATGCCGATACGTTCGCCCATCAATGCGTGGCGGCGTTTGGTGTAAACTACCGTCCGCTGCTTGTTCATCACGTCGTCATATTCCAGCAAGCGTTTACGGATACCGAAGTTGTTTTCCTCCACTTTCTTTTGAGCGCGCTCAATGGAGTTGGATATCATTTTGTGCTCAATCATTTCACCTTCTTGGAACCCGAGACGGTCCATGACGCTGGCGATACGGTCGGAAGAGAAGAGGCGCATCAGGTCGTCTTCGAGCGAGACGAAGAATACGGAAGATCCCGGGTCGCCCTGACGTCCTGCACGACCGCGCAACTGGCGGTCGACACGACGGGATTCGTGACGTTCTGTGCCGATAATTGCCAAACCGCCGGCAGCTTTCACTTCCGGGCTTAGCTTGATGTCGGTACCGCGACCTGCCATATTGGTGGCGATGGTCACTGTTCCGCTCAACCCGGCCTTGGCTACAATGTCGGCTTCTCTCTGATGCAGTTTTGCGTTCAGTACGTTATGTTCGATCTTGCGCATGGCGAGCATCTTGCTCAGCATTTCGGAGATTTCGACGGAAGTCGTACCCACCAATACCGGACGACCTGCCTGAATGAGCTTTTCAATTTCTTCGATTACGGCTTTGTATTTTTCGCGTTTCGTTTTATAAACGCGGTCGTTCATATCTTTGCGAGCGATGGGGCGGTTTGTCGGGATTACTACAACATCCAGTTTGTAGATGTCCCAGAATTCGCCTGCTTCCGTTTCGGCGGTACCGGTCATACCGGACAGCTTGTGATACATACGGAAATAGTTCTGCAAAGTTATGGTCGCGAATGTCTGTGTCGCCGCTTCCACTTTAACCCGCTCTTTGGCTTCGATGGCCTGGTGCAATCCGTCGGAATACCGGCGACCTTCCATGATACGTCCGGTCTGCTCGTCTACAATTTTCACCTGTCCGTCGATAACTACATATTCATCGTCTTTTTCGAACATGGTGTAGGCTTTCAGCAATTGGTTGATGGTATGCACCCGTTCCGATTTGATGGCGTAGTTGGTCAACAACTCGTCTTTTTTCTGGAGTCTTTCTTCGTCTGTAAGATTAGGCACTACCTCCAGTTCGGAGAGTTGCGCCGCAATGTCGGGAAGCACAAACAAGGTGGGGTCTTCTGAATTACCGGTGATAAGGTCGATACCTTTATCCGTCAGGTCTACACTGTTCAGCTTTTCGTCGATGACGAAGTATAAGGGTTCTGTTACTTCGTGCATCCGCTTGTTGTTTTGCTCCATGTAGATTTCCTCGGTTTTCAGCATTCCCGCTTTAATGCCTTGTTCGCTGAGGAATTTAATCAACGCTTTGTTTTTCGGCAAGCATTTATGGCTACGGTACAGAGCCAGGAATCCTTCCTCCACCTCTTTTTTATCGTCCGAAGCAATCATCCGTTTGGCTTCGGATAGATATTTGGTTGCCAAAACCTTTTGTGCTTCTACCAAACGTTCCACCAATGGGCGAAGTTCCTCGAACAATTGGTCGTCTCCTTTCGGCACCGGTCCTGAAATGATTAACGGCGTACGGGCATCGTCGATCAATACCGAGTCCACCTCGTCGACGATGGCATAGTTGTGCCGGCGCTGTACCAGGTCCTTCGGGCTGATGGCCATGTTGTCGCGCAGGTAGTCGAAACCGAATTCGTTGTTCGTACCGAATGTAATGTCTGCCAGATAAGCCTGACGGCGGGCGTCGGAGTTCGGCTGGTGGCGATCGATGCAGTCGACACTTAAACCGTGGAACATGTAAAGCGGTCCCATCCATTCGGAGTCGCGTTTGGCAAGGTAATCGTTTACGGTAACTACATGCACTCCGTTTCCGGTCAATGCGTTGAGGAATACCGGCAAAGTAGCTACCAGTGTCTTTCCTTCACCTGTTGCCATTTCCGCAATTTTACCTTTATGGAGAACCACGCCGCCGAATAGCTGCACATCGTAGTGTACCATGTTCCACAGCGTGTCGTTTCCTCCGGCTACCCAATGGTTTTGGTAGATGGCTTTATCGTCTTCGATCCGGACAAAGTCTTTTGTCGCTGCCAATTGGCGGTCGAAATCGGTAGCCGTTACTACGATTTCTTCATTTTCGGCAAAACGCTTGGCAGTAGCTTTAACGATAGAGAAAGCTACCGGAAGAATTTCGTCCAACGCCTTTTCGTATTTTTCCAGAATTTCTTTTTCTATCTTGTCTATTTGTGCGAAAACTCCCTCGCGTTCTTCCAGCTCGAGGTTTTCGATACTTCCTTTCAGCTCTTCTACTCTGGCGTTTTCTTCACTTGCCGACTGACGGATGTATTCTTTCAGTTCTTCCGTCTTGGCACGGAGCGCGTCATTATCCAATGCTTCAATCTCCGGGTAGGCAGCTTTGATTCTTTCCACCCAGGGCTTGATTTCTTTCATGTCTCGTGTAGATTTGTTTCCAAAAATCGAGCTTAAAAATTCATTAAATCCCATTTGTATTATAGTCTATTTATTATTATCGGTTTTGAATAACTTGCGCAAAGTTACATTAAAATGCTGATTTATTTATGCTTTACGCCTGTTTTTGTGAGTAATATTCTACCGGAGTCCGGTCAGAGGAGTAGAAGTGCAAGCGTTGGGCGCACGGATACGCATAAAGTGCGACAGTGTAGGTGCTATGCGGTCGATGGTTACAGGTGTCTCTATGATAGAAGGTTTTATCGCGTATCCCATAAAGACCAGTGGCGTAGGGGCGTAAGAATAACGTACTACCTGGCGGTCATCGGTGTTTTCGTCTACGATGGTCCATCCCGGAAGTACATCGATTACTAAATCGCCCGAACGTTTGCGGTGAAATCCGCTGCGTATTTTGTAGATTTCGGGAGTCCATGCGCCCAAGAGAAGCCTATGAGCGGAATATACTTCATTCACTCCGCTGAACTGGATTAAAAAATCCGCGCATTTTTCCTGTACATCCGTCAAGTTCAGCTGCTTTTTTTCAAGCAACTTATGATTCAGATAAATCTGTCGGTTGTGATAAGTTTCCACATATTTTCCCTGACCGTATGTAGCCATCAGATACATGTTCAACAAGGCGGCGCAACGGTTGAGGTGAAATTCTCCACCCGGGATTTTGTAAGAACCGGAATCGATGGGATCGTTGTCTGTATACCCGGTGGAGGTAACGAAGAACAGTACATTATGCAGTCCGATCTTTTTTTCAATCAAGTCTAATAACGTTCCGATGCATCGGTCGAGCCGGACATAAGTGTCTTGAATCTCCAATCCGGCTTCTTGTCCGGCTTTCTGTATATAGTTTCCTGCATAATAGGTAATTGCGAGCAGGTCTGTTACTTCGTCCGAACCGATGGAGCTTTTTCCCAATACTTCCGCTGCAAGAGCATTCACCTCCTCGTTGACCAAAGGGCTGGCGATGAAGCGGCGGAATTTGTTCGAACGTTCGTCTTCGAATTTATGTTTGAAAGAGCCCTCTCTGCGGTCGGGCAGATACTTATACATGCTTCGCGGGAAAAGCGGTTCCCATGCGAGTCCCGATATCCTGAGGTCGATGGCTTTCCGGTCATTATACTGATTGGCCCACCAGGGAAATTCGCCGTAAAAAGTACTTCCGCTCCATTTCCCCGTATTCGGATTCAGCCAAAAAGCTCCGTTACCGCCATGTCCGGCGGCAAAAATTGCGGCCTCGCAATCCGGAGCGATGGCGTATACCAATCCTTTTCCCTGCGTAGCCACCTTTAGTTCGTCGGCAATGGTGGAAGTCAGCAATTGGGTCGGCGCGCAAGTCTGATCGGTGTAGTATCCCATAAACCCTTTGTCGTCGGTGCTGTTGACCACGCGAAGCGTGCTTGCGTCCATCCACTGGTTGGCGATGATGCCGTTTACGGAGGGTGTAGTGCCGGTGTAAATGGCGGCGATGGCAGAAGCTCGGTCTACGCCACTGAAAGTATATTCCGCATTATAAAATACTCTTCCTTCTTTCCAGAGGCGTTTGAATCCTTTTTCGCCGTAAAGCGACGAAAACGCTTCTAAGTAATCTGTGCGCAACTGGTCGATTGTAAGTCCGACTACCAGCTTCGGAGCGGCCGGAAGCGATTGTCCCTGAAGCCCCGTGAAAGTTAGCGCGGTAATAAGAGAAGTAAGTATTCCTTTCATTCTTTTTTTGTATAAGTCAAGATCATGTTGCTTGCCGAACGTATCAACAAACTGAGTGCCAAAGGTACAACGGCGAAGTCAATATTTTGAGGTATTAAGGGGAAAAGGATTATAAAAAACATTAAAACGAGAAAGTTGAGGGTGTGATATGCGCATTTCTTTCTTTTCCGCACACAATATATAATATAAGGAAGCAATAATAAATGCAGAGGATGGAATGCTATCAATAGAAAATTCGGGTTGAGGGCGGGATGTTGCGAGAAGATAGCCAAGAACGCAAGGATACATCCGGCAATTCCGGCAGCTCCGAATAGCAAGAGGTCGATTCCCCAAAGCCCTTTCCCTTTGCGTATTCCGTAAATGGTGAAAGCGACAGCGAGAATAAATAAAAGTAGGGAACTTTGGAAAGGAGTAGGGAACCAAACTCCGGCATCCGTTGACGTTTTCGCTTGAATGATCTCTTTCGTTGAAGTGACCAACGGGCGTCGCTTAATTTCGTTTCCTACGTGAGCTCCGGCAAAAGCGTTCATCAAATAATACGGAGCAAACATCATTTGGCGGCGATTGATAGGACGGTCGGCTGCGCTGCCTAAGCAAAAGTCCATACCAAATCGTGCCCATGGATGGTCTTTGCAAAATTCGTGAATGATTTTCCGGTAAGTGCGTGATCCGTCTTTCGGATACGAGGGGTAAAGAATTCCGTCCATCACACACTCCTCTATTCTATCCCGAGGGCGTGTACAGCAATTGTCGTAAAAATAGTTGTATCTGTAAACCCGATTTTCGGGCAGATAATTTCTTTCCAATAGGAAAAGAAGACGTTCTTTTTCTTTTGGGGCCAAATTAAGCTCCTGTTGCCATACGCTTCTGCCATAATAAGCATACTCCCCAGCGAAAAAATCGAATTCGGTTACTCCCAGTTGATAGTCGGTTTCGCCGAGAGCAAAGCGGAAAATGAAATTGGGCGCATTGAAGCTGAACAAACCGTAGTTGAATACCACATCTATATTCCGTGACAGATTCTGATAGCGTATGGCGGTGTGCCCGAACAGGGTGTAGATTTCTTCTCCCGGCGAACAAGTGAGCAGGCTGATATGGACAGAATCGTTTTGGCTTGCTGAGGCTTTTTCCGCAGGAAAGTATAGTATGAGCAACGCAAGTAGCAAACAGGGTATGTATCGTTTCATCGGATGTACTTTTATATGGTTTGTCGGCAAAGATAAGAAGATATCTTGTTTTTTGGGGTATTTGTGCGTTGGAAATACATCTTAAAATATTCCTGATTTCTCAAGGAAACAATAGAAAGGTTATTCTCATTCCTTTTTTTATCCTAAACCCGTTGGTTGAATTAAATTAGCGAATATTTTATCTTTCCAATCGGACGATGATTAGCGTAATTGACATATTGCATGAAAGTCATAGCGGCAATCTTTGCTGCCATGCGGGTGAAAAGTCCGCAGGATTGCTTTGCGTAATTTCGTATCATCATAAGCGTGTCGTTGAGTTGGGAGAATACGGTTTCGATACGTTTTCTAAACCGCTTGCAAGCCCATGATGTGGGCTCTTTCCGGTTCTTCTGATTCAGCCGATAGGGAACTTCCAGCGTAAT
>NZ_ATZH01000055.1 GCF_000428105.1 Bacteroides pyogenes DSM 20611 = JCM 6294
TCGGATTGGTATTGCATAAGGAGTGTTTCTTTAGTCATAATCAGAAGAGTTGAGAGACTTCTAATTTACTAAAATTCAACGAATTATGCAATACTTTTCACCCTTATTTTCAGCAGGTTAGCCCACTTTTTTCAGCACATTTCTTCATGCTTAACCATTCGTTTTGACAACATTTCAATGACCTCTTTAGTGTTTTCGAACCGACTTTTGCCGGTTCTATTGTTTGACTTTTAATTTTTCGGTAAAAATTTACCGAAGTATTGCTTATAAATACCTACCTATAAATATCTATTTGTAAGTAATAGTCAATACTTGATTTCCGCATTGCATACGGAAATCCCCTTGTTCCAGTACCCATTGCCCGTCGGAATTGACAAAAGCCAAGTCGCTGCCTTTGATGGATAGAGTGACAGTTTGGGTTTCGCCCGGTTGCAGTTCCACCTTTTTAAAGGCTCGTAACCGGCGGTTCTCGGGAGTAAGCGAAGCCACAAGATCACTGCTGAATAGCATGACAACTTCTTTTCCGGCATATTTACCGGTATTGGTTACGTCTATGGAAAAGTGCAAATCATCTCCTGCGGTAAACGAAGATTTGTCCGTTTGGAAGTTGCTGTATTCGAAAGTGGTGTAGCTCAATCCGTATCCGAAAGGCCATTGAACGGAGACTACCGCATTATAGTCGTAAGCTCCTTCCATCTTGTCCATTTCTTCGCTCACCCGATAATCGTAGGTAGTCAGTGCTGCTTCGTGTCGAGGATATGTGTAAGGCATCTTGGCACTGGGGTTCACGTCTCCTGCCAGAATGTTCGCTAATGCGTCGCCACCATAGTTTCCGGGTAACAGAATGTCAATAATAGCATCAGCCAATGGCTCCAACTCGTTGATAATGCGGGGACGACCCTCATTGAGTATCAGGATGATCGGTTTTCCCGTAGCGGCAAGTGCTTTTACCAGTTTGCTTTGGTTGGCAGAGATGGCAAGCTCGGAAAGATTGCCGGGTGTTTCGCAATACGAATTTTCACCGATGCAGGCGATAATAATATCCACGTTGCGGGCAGCGGCCACAGCTTTCTCAATTTCCGGTTCATTTTCTTCCATGTAAGCACCTTCGGGTTTGTAGGTTACGCCTTGTTCCAGACGGACATTACCGGCTCCGAATTTGTTGCAGATTGCTTCGTAAATGGTGTTATATTTGTCGGCAAATCTGTCGGTCAGATGTCCTTGCCACGAATAGCTCCAACCACCGTTCAAGCAACGCATAGAGTTGGCGTTCGGACCGGTTACCAGTAGCTTTTTCCCTTGAGGAAGCGGAAGAATATTATCTTTATTTTTTAGCAATACTTCCGATTCTTCAGCTGCATGAAGTGCGATAAGTGCATGCTCCTTGCTGCCGAAGAGAGGATAATCTTTCAATAAAGTGTTCGGATGATCGAACAGACCCAAACGGAATTTAAGTCTAAGCACCCGGCGGACGGCATCGTCAATACGGCTCATGGGTATTCTTTTCTCTTGCACTAACTCTTTTAGCAGTGTACAATAATTGAGATCATACGGTTCCATAGCCATGTCTATACCTGCATTGATTGCCATTTCGATGGCTTCTTTCTTGTTTGCCGCCACATGTTCGCGGGTATAAAGATTGTTGATGTCCGCCCAGTCGGTGATTAACATTCCGTCCCATCCCAAGTCTTCTTTCAGCCATTGTGTAAGGAGTCCGCGGTCGGCGTGCACAGGCTTTCCGTTGATGGAACCACTGTTGACCATTATAGTCAGCGCACCGGCTTCCACACAAGCCTTGAACGGTGCAAAGTGTTTCTCACGCAGTTCGGAAACCGATATATAAGCCGGTGTGCGGTCTTTACCGGTACGTGGCATGCAGTATCCCATGTAATGTTTCACGGAGGTGGCGATTCGGTCGGCGGGAATATGGTTAGGATCATCTCCTTGGAAGCCTCGGACAGCAGTACTGCCCATAATGGCATTGACTAAACAGTCTTCTCCATAATTTTCCCATACACGCGGCCAACGGGGATCACGTGCCATATCGACGGTGGGGGAGTATGTCCAGGGACAATTGCCAGCCCTTGTTTCATAAGCTGTTACACGTGCCGCTTCGTAGGTCAAATCCGGATTGAAGGCAGCACCCATATTGATATTTTGAGGAAAGAGCGTACCGCCCAATGTATAGGTAGTACCATGATTCTGATCCAGGCCGTAGATACATGGAATGCCAATCTCCTTCATCGACAGTTCTTGTATTCGACCGATAATCTCGTTCCATTTTTCAGGGCTTTGTGCTACCGGGCCGGGAGCATTGAGAAACGAACCTACCTTGTATTTAGCAATCGCTTTGTGGAGTTTTGCCTCGTCCAATTGGAATTCTCCATTTATCGTCTCTCCTAATACATCAATAGCAAGCTCGGTCATTTGCCCTATCTTGGCGTCAAGGTCCATCTCTGATAGAAGCTTTTCCACTTGTTGTTCTATTTTAGCGTCTTCAGGAATGGTAGTGGGAACTGCCTGTTTAGAACAGGCAGTCATTGCGACAGATGCGGTCATTAATATAATATTTCTGAGTTTCATTATGATTTGTTTTTAAGTAGTATTATTTATTCAATCTGGTATTCATTACTTTATGGTTATCAGGTCTACATAATAGCCATGTCCTACACATAAGAATCCGGCTTCATCTTGAATCTTATTCAAGATGTCTTGTGTCAGTATTAGTGTGTATTCACCGTTTTCCGTAAATTCTATCTTATCTGTCAGGTCAGTCCACCAACCTGTGGCAAGTTTCATCTGATGATATTCGGCGGTTGGTTCTATGGAGTAGACTACTTTCAATATCGACCCGGCTGTGATACCGGCAAACACATCCATTGGAATCAAACCAAAAGTTTTGTTGGGATCACCGTCCGGCTTATCCCACGAAACGTAATGGTGTCCTGACCAAAGCGTTATTTCGGTAGATACGGTCACAGTCTGTTCGGTAGTTGTAGCATTGTCGTTCAAGAACTGCACATCTGCTCCACTATGAGTTTTGCCTGTCAGCGTATAGCTTCCATCAGACAAATCCGGACAAGTCAGCGTAATCTCTGTAGAAGATTGGTTGCTGAATTGAGATACCGTCTGCCCGTCGATGGTTAGAGAAGCGATGTTTTCGAGATTGATGCCGGAAATGGTCCAATCCACGTTGGCAGTAGCCCGGTTAGCTCCCGAAATGATAAGGGAAGCATTGGTCACTTTCACCATGTCGGCTCCATATTCATTGCCGTCAGCATCTTGCAAAACGATGCGGTAATTGCCTTCGTTTACGCCTGTCGGGACGGTGTATTCCAGATAGTCCCCGTCTGCCGATTCAACATAAGTGGGAGCGGTAATCGTGCTTCCTCCCAAGAGGATGGCCGTTACCTTCTGTAGATTACTGCCATATAAACGGGCAGTCTTGCCGGGAGATACCATTCTCTCAAAGGCTACTTCCTTAGATTGAGGGTCATCAGCCAATGGGTTGACCACCACTAATCCTTCACGGGAAGTCTTCTTCCCTTTCACAGTTTCCACTTCTATTTTCAAATTATACGTACCGGCTTTCAGACTACGGTTGATTGCCTTGTCGGAGTCGGTACCCGATTCTACTTCCTGCCCATCAATGAACCAGGTTACTGTGGTGTAATCTTTTGGAGTCACGGTCAGCGCGATGGATAAGTTCGCATCCCGGCTGATGTTGGCGAATGTAGCCAATTGGCCGTTCGTCCTGTCGGGGAACACTGGGGCAAGGATATGCGGATCATCATTCTCTGTCACCGTAGCGAATGGTTCTTCCTCGGTGCATGCAGTAAATGTGGAGCCTACAGCGAGTAGGGCAAATAGTGCAATATATATCTTTTTCATAATGGATGATTGTTTAATAGTTAGTTTTCAGTATCCCACCACAGAAGGCTGTGCCAATTATCTGTTCCTCCCATGCGTTCGATGGCTTCATGGTAGTTTTCCTTATTATAGGAAGATTCCAATACAGGGTAGCAGAGACGTACCGGAATTTCCGTTCCACCGGTGAGGTATTGTCCGAACCCATATTCTGCCGGTGATTTCAACTTCGGATAACCGGAACGACGCACGTTTGCCCAACATTCGGCAGGATTGGTAAAGTGAAGAATCCAAGCCTGTGTATTGATGGCTTCGAGTTTCTGATTGTCCGTATGTCCGAATGCCCCTTTATCTTGAATGAATGCATCGAACTCTGCATCAGTAGTAGCCATGCAACCGTAGTTGTCTGTCAGGAAATCCATAGCCGCACGCACTCCTTGCTTATAAAGAGCTTCTGCCGAAACACTGCCGACTTTCCAACCTTTCACGGTAGCTTCCGCCATCAGGAATTTCACTTCTGCAGAGGTCATCACCACGCCCGGATTATCGCTTTTTAGGAAATTATTGGCAAGTTTGGGTTCCACTTCACGAGCCATAGTGACCGTAACGGAAGGATTGTTAATGGCTAATTCCTTACAAATATCGCTGTCGTATCCTGTAGGCCATGGTTCCCACGAGTAGGCACCCGGGTCGCGCGGACTGAAAGCAATCCCTTTTTCAATCATCTCCTGGGTGATGTCGACACGATTGTCGGGACTGGTGGCACTCATCAAGCCGTCATAATAACAACGGGAAATTTTGAATGTACGGGGATCACCGGATTTGTATAACTGATTAAAAAAAGTGGAACAGAGGTAACTTGGATTATTGGCGGGGTCGTTGCCGAACAATAACTGCGACAATGAATTTCCGCGATAATCAGAGTAAGCTTCTTGTCCGAAACTAAATGCGATTGTCATGTATTTGATGAGCGCATCGCTTGAGGCGTCCGTTATTACACCCCCATTGGCAGCCAAAGCATTTTCAAATTCCGTTTGCGCTTTTGTAGGATTGACATTGGAGATTCGCATGGCAAAACGAAGGCGAAGCGAGTTTGCCAGTTGTTGCCATTTAGTTACGTCACCGGCATAGATGAGGTCACCTGTCACTTTATCTTTGGTCGGATCGATTTTGTTGACGGCATCTTCCAGCTCCAGAAAGAAAGCGTTGTAAATATCTTCCTGTTTGTCATACTTCGGATTGAACTTTCCTTCGAGGAATCCCAGGCCGGCTTCACTGAAAGGAGCGTCTCCGTAAGTGTCGGTGATGATAGACATAAGATAAACCCGATAAATGCGGAGCACAGAGTTGATGTTCACTTTCTCTGCATCTTCGGCTGTGCGATATTGAGCATCAATGATATTCTTCAAGGATTGAGTGTAGAACGATGTCCAGATACGGCTCATTTCATTATTGTCTAGCGTATGGCGTCCGCCGTAGTTGGTGGTGTTCCAACATCCCATCAGTTGTTGGGTGAATGCATAATGGTAGTTACGGTAGATTTCCATCATACTAAGGTCTCCGTACGTTTGCAGTTGGGCAGTGGTGAGCTGCGCATTCGGGTCGATGGTAGCGGCCTTGGAAGGGTCGGTATTCATGTTTTCCATGTATTCATCACTGCAAGAAGCGAAAAACAGGGCACATGCCATCGTGATGATTGTGATGTATTTAGATTGTCTCATGGTATATCTTTTTAGAATTTCACATTTACATTAAAACCATAGCTTCTGCGTGAAGGCAACGAACCGTATTCAAGTCCCATACCGGTGGTATTGTTGTAGTTTGAATCCGGGTCGATATTCGGGATATTTTTCCATACGATGAACGGATTGCGGGCAACAAACGAAACGGTCAGTCCGTTTACTACATTCTTCAGCCAGGATTTGGGCACATTGTAACTCAACGTCAGTTCACGGCATTTCACGTATGAGTTGTCGTAAATAAACATAGAAGGCGCATTACGGCAAACGCTCATCCAGTAGTCTTCCGGATTGATGTAGATGTCGTTGGGGCGATACGTTCCGTCACCGTTGTCGATGACACCCGGAGCAACGAATCCGCCTGTCGGCTTCCAGTTGTCGGCTCCTTTTGCAATGCCGGCTGCCAATCTTTCTTCTTCCGAGCGATACCAGGCGTCGCGGCCTGCTAATGTTTCCGGACTTTTACCTGATTCGTAAGCAGCACGGGCAGACATGGAATAGAGGTCGGCGCCTACTTTCACATCGAATACCGCTACCAGCGAAAAATTTTTGTAGGTAAAGTTGGTGAGCAATCCACCTGTCCAGTCCCAAGAGGCATTACCCAATACGTGGTTGCTCTTGTCATATTGCGGCAGACCGGTTTGCGGGTCAATCAGAATATCTCCCCTTTCGTTCCGTTGGAAGTCCGGGCCTACAATAGAACCAAAGTTCTCACCTACCTTAGCGGCTATCTGAACGTCGAGCCAGGACGCCTTTTCCAGTTCAAACATATCCGATTTGCCATCCAGTTCTTTTACCTTGTTGCTGTTCTTGGAGAAGTTCAGATTAATGTCCCAAGAGAAATCGCGTGTTTGAATCGGTCGTGTGCTAAGGGCAATCTCAATACCTTTGTTTTCTATCTTGCCGGCATTAATCAGGCGATAGTTATAACCGGTTGTCCAGGAACTTGCCATTCCCATAATCTGGTTTTTACTGATTTGAGAATAGTAGGTGAAATCCAGTCCGATACGGTTCTTCAGGAATTTCAATTCCAATCCCATTTCCATGGAGTTTGTTTTGGTTGGTTTCAAGTCTTTGTTGGGGATGGTTCCGTTATCGATATATCCGATGGTATATCCGGGATAAGCATATTTGGATTTCGTATAGACGAGTCCCAATTGATAAGGATCGGTATCGCTACCTACTTGCGCCCATGACATACGCACCTTTCCATAAGGCAGGAGGTCGCCCAGTTTTGTCAGCTCAGAGAATACAAAGCTACCGGAGAAAGAAGGATACATATACATGTTGTTGCCAATGGGAAGGGTAGACGATTGGTCGCCACGCAACGTGGCATCGAGGTAAAGCATGTGTCTCCATCCCACGTTCACTGCTCCGTAAACCGAATTAATCTGTTTGCGGTAACTGCCGGGCACTACACTGATCTCGTTGAAGCTCGTCAGTGAAGGGACATCGCGTATCTTCATGTCTTGAGCGGTGGTAACGGTAGTCTGGTTGTTCACCTTATATACATTGCCGCCTAACGTAGCGTTGAAATCAAAATCACCCCAATGGTTGTTGTAGAGAGCCAACACTTCAAAGTTGTACATGCGGTTGCGGAAAGCGCTGTTTTGAAGTCTTCCGGCTTCGAATCCGGGAGTGGTAGGCGCTTTGTAATCATCGAACGTGAACCAGTTGAGTTCGGCACCCAACGTTGCCTGAAGTTTCAGATGTGGGTCGATGTTCCATACGGCCTTGCCGTTCATGCGGAACAAATCTTTCTTGGATTTATTGAAGTTCTTATAGATATCCCAGTATGGATTCACGTTGTAGGGATCCATGCCGTTCCAGTTGGAATATTCGCCGTTGGCAGTCTGATAGGTTCTCAGCCATTCCTGGTCGTAGGTGGTGGCGAGGGTCATCAGGTTTTTACCGATATTAGACTTGCTGTCGCCCAGTGCCGGACGGTTCTTCACGTCTTCCCGTGTATAGTTGACGCTGAAATCCAAGTCTACCTTGTCTGCAGACGTATTGGCACGCAGGTTGAAAATGTCACGGCTCATGTGCGTTTGGGGAACAATGTCTTTATTGCGCATATCCGTATAGGTAAAGCGAATTCCGGTTTTTCCGCTGTTCACACCTACGATGGCGGAGTTGGTGGCGGTGATACCCGTGCGGAAGAAGTTGGACGTATTGTCGGGGACAATGAGGAAAGGGCGTTCCACGCCGTCGAAATACTTCAGCATGTTTGAACCGTCTGCTTTGGGGCCCCAACTTTTGTTTGTGTTGGATATGGCATCATAGCTATAAGTGCCGTTGCTTCCCATACCATATATTTGTTGCACATCGTTCCATTTGGCAAGTTGGGTGTCGAAAGTCAGCGTTCCGTTATATTCCACGCTGATTTTATCCTTGTTGGCGCGCTTGGTTGTAATCAAGATAACACCGTGGCTGGCACGGCTACCATAAAGTGCGGACGCTGCAGGGCCTTTCAATACCGACATGTTTTCTACGTCATCGGCATTGATGCTCGAAATACCGTCGCCCAAGTCGAAGCCACCGTTTGTACCGGCACTGCCGAAGTTGGTATTGTCCAGAGGTACACCGTCCACTACATAAAGAGGCTGATTATTGCCGGTCATTTCGGTACTGCCTCGCAGAATAACGCGCGTAGAACCGGAAGGACCACCGGCAGTCTGGCTGACTACCAAGCCTGGCACACGTCCTGCCATGGAGTTGATAACATTCGTTTCTTTGGCTTTGGTCAAGGCTTCGCCTTTCACTTCGTCAATGCCGTAGCCCAACGCTTTGCGCTCTCTCTTGATGCCAAGGGCGGTAACTACGACTTCATCCAATGCTTTGGCATCCTCTTTCAAGGTGATGTTCAAAGGACCTTTTTCCGCTTTTACCTCTTCGGATTTATAACCCACGTAGCTAACAACGAGCGTAGCTCCCGCTTTTACATTCAAACTGAAATTTCCATCCAGATCGGTAATCGTTCCGTTGGCAGTTCCTTTCTCCACTACGGAAGCCCCAATGATGGGCCCTGTGGCATCGCTCACTTTTCCGGTTACCTTGTTACTTTGTTGTTGAATAGCTTGGGAACTTGGTTCCGTTGCTGCATACACTTGCTGGAAACCTCCCGCCATCCAAAGGGCGAGTGTTCCGCAAAACAGTAGATACTTACATTTTTCCATATTCATAGCATGTATATTTAAGATTCTTATAATATTTTCACCCAGTCGATGTACATATTCACTTTCTCACCGTCTTTCAGGCCCATCAGTTTATTAATGTCGGTAATCCCTGTAAACGCACCTCCCACGGCGAGGTTGAACAAGATGTAGAAGTTGTCATGAAAGTATGTGTTCGAGCTAATGTCGAACGTATGAAACTTGACGTTGTCGACGGATATTGTCAGGCTGTTTTCATCCCAATCCAGAGAGTAGGTGTGATAATTGCCGTCTTGCAGGCTGTTGGCAACATTCGCTTTGTAGTATTGCTGTTCGTGAGCCGCTACGCTGGGGCCATAGTGAATGGCGGTGTTCACTTGTTTTTCCGAATCGCCCTCAGCCATTCCGCTCTGTTCTCCCATTTCCATAATGTCTATTTCTCCGCATGCCGGCCATTCTTTGTCGTTGTCTCCCATCAGCCAGAACGCAGGCCACAGCCCGCCGTTGGTTTTGGGAAGCTTGATGCTTGCCTCTATCTTGCGATACTTGAAACTCTTTTTCCCTTTTGAATTGACCCTGCCTGAATAGATTTTATTCCCTTTGCGTTCGGCGGTAAGAATCAGAACCGATTTGTTCCCGTCCTTTCCAACCGATACATGGGCGGCATCGTATGCTTGCAGCTCCTGATTGGTCCAGCCGGGTTCATGAGTCTCTTTTGTCCATACTTTTTCGTCGAAAAAGTTGAAATCGTCTTTAAAAAAAAGAATGTTTTGTGGATTTTCCTCCGGTTCCGTTCCAATAGAATCCGACGAACAGGATTGTTGCGCGAAGCAAACGGATAAAAATAGGACTAGTGCTACTTTTTTCATCGTTCTTAGCATTTTAAAGATTAAACGTAAGATTGTGCTTTATACTTGTAAAGCCTGGTGCAAAGATGTTAATATCCGGCTGAAGCGATGGTCAGATTGCTGACATATTAGGTTTGATTGCTGACAAATCCGCTGATTTTTATCGAACGGACGTTGTCTTACCCATTTTTTATCGAAGATTGTTGTTATAAAGAATGAGGTAATCCCCACAGTTTGCACGTACTTTCACAGCCTGTAACCTTCGCATCGGCATTGTCAATCTTGGCCAATTGAACGGCTTGTATCTGAGAAGCCGACTGGAGTTGTCCACCTGGTCGACTATTGTTGTCCAAGCAGCCGTCTAGAGTCAGCCAGATGGACAACCCCAGTCGGCGATTAATAAATAACGTGAGTTCGACGAATTTAGAATAGTGCAAGTTGTGTATCCAGTGTCCTCTGTACATTGATGCACGGCTTCTTTGGGAACAAGCAATATGCAGCAATAGCACCGAGCAGATTGACGATGAAATTATCAAAGCATCTGTGTCTGGAATGCTCTATCTGTGCAATATTCTTCAGCTCATCATTCACGGTTTCTATAATAGCCCTCTTTCTGAGCAAGAGCTTATCGGAGACGCTCATCAAAGCCCCTTTCATATTGCTCTTCAACTTAGTAATAAGC
>NZ_ATZH01000056.1 GCF_000428105.1 Bacteroides pyogenes DSM 20611 = JCM 6294
TCCAGATAAAGAAGAAGCTAAGGGCTATTTGGCATTTTGGTGCGATGTTGCCATTGATGCCAAGTTAGAACCGTTTCGCAAATTTGTAAACACCATCAAAGCACATTGGTCTGGTATAGTCTCTTATTTTGAGAATAGAGGCGTTACCAATGGTGTGCTAGAAGGTATTAACTCTAAAATTCAACTGGCCAAAAGAAGAGCTAGGGGATACAGCAACGTAGACAACTTCATAAGAATGATCTACTACATGTCGGGTAAACTTGACATGGCCTACCCACACGATTCGTTATAGGGCCTAAGTTTTTGTATTGGGTTAATATCGTTTTGTTTTGATATTTTTTGGATCTGATATTAAAGCTAGATTTTTGCCCATAGGAAACAGTTCTATTAAGGTTCGGCTGAAGATGTTTTATGACCTTTCGCTGATTGCTATTTAAAAAAAGCAGAGCAATCGTTTACATTTACCTTAAGCATGAATCGACAGAAAAAACTATAGGTGTTTATTTGATTGTATGTTTTTATGAGATAAAGCTGTTCTCTTAAAAAACGAGTGACAAAATAAGGATGCTGTAGAAACCTTTTATATGGGCTTCTGCAGCATCTTTTTCTTTTAATATATCATTATGTGATGCTGTTTCCAATATATACAAGGACATTGAATTAATCGCTATTTTTAGTATTCGTAACTGCCCTAATAATACAGAATAAAAAAACTGAATCAGCGTAGTTTCAACTTTAAATATTTTAAAGTTTTTACCTTTCTTGCAGAAGAATATCTAATTTTATGGAGGCTTTTTCTAAAAAGGAATTGAAAAACTTGCAAAAACCATCTGCCAAACAGAATATTTCAATAACTTTGCTCACGATAGTAGAGTAGCAAATTATTAAGGGTAATTGTTTTGCACCATGTACGAACCTGTTGTTTTCAATAACAGTCTAATGAGTTGTTAGTGGCTGATAAAGGTGGTTTTTGATTCTTTATTGCAACTATGTTGTACTTTGGGTATTATATTGTGAGAATGGCGGGACCGATAAACAACGGGTGTAAATTGTTACAGATATTTTAAACACATGCTTACGAGCGTATAGAAGTCACTTAAAGAAATAAGCTACAGGAATAATTCGTTTGTTAGAGTGAGATTGTGCACATATACTACTTCTGATAGATTTTATGCACTCTAAGTCAGTCGTTAATTAGCTGTAAGACAATAGCGATAAGTGTTTGTGAATATCATTAATTGGATAGATAAATTCACGACTTTTTCGTTATGGCGTAACAAATAGTATGAAAATATAATTGTCGAATTGATATTAAATAAAATGACTCTTTATCCGAAATTAATATTGGACGCATTGGCAACGGTGCGTTATCCCGGTACCGGGAAAAACTTAGTGGAAGCGGAGATGGTTGCTGATAATCTCCGTATAGACGGTATGTCAGTTAGTTTTTCGCTGATTTTCGAGAAGCCTACCGACCCTTTTATGAAGTCGATGTTGAAAGCAGCGGAAACAGCTATACATACCTATGTTTCTCCCGATGTGAAAGTGACGATAGCAACGGAAAGTAAACAGGCTGCCCGTCCTGAAGTAGGTAAGCTTCTACCAAAAGTGAAGAACATTATCGGTATCTCTTCCGGCAAGGGAGGAGTGGGCAAGTCTACGGTTTCAGCCAATCTGGCTGTAGCTTTGGCTAAGTTGGGGCACAAGGTCGGTTTGCTCGATGCTGATATATTCGGTCCTTCTATACCCAAAATGTTTCAGGTGGAAGACGCGCGCCCTTATCTGGAGCGTTTAGAGGGGCGCGATTTGATTATTCCGGTAGAAAAATACGGAGTGAAACTGCTCTCTATCGGATTCTTTGTCGACCCCGATCAGGCAACGCTTTGGAGGGGAGGTATGGCGAGCAATGCCTTGAAACAACTCATTGCCGATGCAGCGTGGGGAGAGCTCGATTATTTCCTGATCGACCTTCCTCCCGGAACAAGTGACATCCATCTGACGGTGGTTCAGACGCTGGCCCTCACCGGAGCTATCGTTGTCAGTACGCCGCAGGCGGTGGCACTGGCAGATGCCCGTAAGGGAATCAACATGTTTACGAACGATAAGGTTAATGTGCCTATCCTCGGCTTGGTGGAAAATATGGCTTGGTTTACTCCCGCCGAGTTGCCGGAAAACAAATATTTTCTTTTTGGGAAAGAAGGGGCGAAGAAACTGGCGGAAGAGATGAACGTGCCTTTACTGGGGCAAATTCCTATTGTGCAGAGCATCTGTGAGGGAGGGGACAACGGTACACCGGTGGCTTTGGATGAAGACACGGTAACCGGGCGCGCTTTCTTGTCGTTGGCTGCAGGCGTGGTTCGTCAGGTCGACCGCCGGAACATCGAGATGGCCCCAACGAAGATTGTGGAAATGAACAAATAAGTTCAGTTGCTTTCAAGTTCAGTTGTTTTTGCCGAAACGGCAGATTTTGGTGTTTCAGTGCCCGATAGCAAAACCTAACAAGGGAATCAAAAGACAACTAATGATTCCCTTGTTAGGTTTTGCTATATTCGGGGCGAACGGTTGCGGGTACTGAAATGGTGCCGGTCTTTTGTCCGGTTGTTGATTGCCCTTTACGGATGTGCCGGGAGTCTGTGGTAGTGCTTCAGTTACTGTGTCCGGAGGAAGTGGAGCTGAACAAGAACTACGCCGGTTTGTTAGCTTCCCTTTGCCGATGTACTGGATCCATTGGAGCGAAATCGGAGCCGGAGGTTTTTCGCTGAAATACAACTGAGAGCGTGATAAGACACATTGGGAGCCCGATACCAATCCGCCGGTATCGGGCTCCCAATGTGTCTTATTTGTTATTATCTGCATGTCAGTTGCTTACGGGGCTTGGGATTCTCGCCGCAGAATATCTTCTTCCGGCTGTCATGCTTATATGTCCCCCTTAATATTCTGTCAAGTGCTTTCTTGGCAATTCAGAGTTCGCCTTTTCGTGATTCTTCGGTTAATTCAGCACTTTCAGCAATTGCTCTTTCATCGTGCCCGTTCCGGGGAATCCGGTTGACCTGTACGTAGTCTTTCCTTCGCGGTCGACAACGAAATAAGTAGGCACTCCTTCAATCTTGAGGTTCGTTCTCAAGTAATTATATTGTTCGTTAGTCAAGCGGAAGTGCTCCCCGTGTATATCCGGAATCATATTTTCCCATACGCCTTTAGGCGAAGTTTCTCCTGTAATGTAGACGTAGATGATGTCTTTGTCTTTCAGTTCTTCTTTCATCGGAATCATCGTTTTGTTGGCCATGCGGCAGGGTCCGCACCAAGTAGCCCAGAAGTCAACCAGCAATACATGCCCTTTGTATTTGGCAAGGATAGAAGAAAACAACTCTTCGTTGCTCACTTCTCCTACTTCGTTTACGGTGAATCCGCTTTTCTTTTTGTTCTCCTCTATCTTTCGGAGCAGCTCGTTGTTGAGAGCGGTGAGCAATTCTTTGTAAGCGGGTTCGGGCAATGCGTCGAGGGTTGCTTTCTGTTCTGCCGTCAGCGGAGTGAAATCTTCGATGGAGCGATAGTACTTCAGCGCTTCCATTGTTTGGAACAACACCCCTTCGGAGGTTCCGAGAGTCTTTTGCAGCAACTCCTGATAACGACGGGCCACGAGCGCTATGTAAGCAAATTCCGGTGTATACAGATTTGCCGGCGTATTTATCGAGAGTTCTTTCAGTACGCTGTAGAAGTCTTCGGGCATCTCGATGCGGGTATCTCTGTAATATTCGTTCGCCTGCTCCCTGTTTAGTTTCTGTGTGAACATATGTGCTTGCTTCATCATATCGTCAGCCATGAGAATGTTGATGGCCGTGGTGTTATCCGTGTTGGCTGCAAGAACCTCTTTGGCAGCCCTGCTCATATCTGCCTTTTCTATCTCCTGAAGAGTATTCCGGCGTAGTTCGGTGAAATACTCTTTTACACTATTGGCGTCTTTATCCGCTATTCGGTCGAAGTGGCTGCGCGGATTGCCCGCCAGGTTTGTTTTGATGGTATTGTCCGACAGCTCTTGTTGAAGCGCTGCCAGATAACCTTCGAAATAAGCTTTCTTCCCGTAAGGTTTGGCATTCTTATGTAATTGCGACTGTTGTCTGCAATACTCCGCCGGATTAATGAGCACTTTTGTCTCTTTACCCGGAGCCAGCAAGCACGATACTTGGGCAAATGGAAAGGAGAAGATGGCGGGAGTAGTGGTAATCACATCAATTTCCACCTCGAATGTACCGTCTTCGTGTATATTTATCTCCTGTAAAGAGCTTGTCCATCTGAGCGGTTCCAGCAAATGCAGTCTGCCTGCCTGTGGCATTCCTTCCCGATAGTCCATGATTTTTCCTTTAACGGTCGCTTTCCCGTAAGCGAACTCCGGAACGGGCAGCGCAGCCTCTTTATTTATTTTATGAACGATGGCTTCTTTAGGCAAATCACGTTTGTAAAACGCCTTTTTATCCAATTGGATGCCCCATATCTTGAATGCCCCCTCCATGTCTCCTTCGGAAAAGTCTACCCAAGTCACGTTTTCCGGCAACGGAGGGAATACCAGTTGGAACTCGGCTTCGCCGGATTCGGGCATCCAGAACTCCTCATCGAGCGTAATGCCGATTCCTCTGCGGATGGGATACAGTTGTCCGTCGGGATCGGCAAGGAAACTTCCTTTAGCTATTTTGATCCAGAACTTTGGCCGGTAGAATGCTTTAATATAGGCTACGGTAGCCGTATCGCTGATCACCAGTTTGTCTATTTCGATGCTCGTACTGTTCCACGCGATGAAAGGCGGACGCTCTATTACTCTCTCTTTGGCTTGCATGGCGCAGGCGGCGCACAGCAGCAAGCAGATAATCCATGTGTTTTTTTTCATGTGTATACTATTCTTTGGTTTCGTACAAAAATAGTAAAATTTTGTTGTTCCTTATATTAATAAGGATTGAATTATGCGTGGAATAGCGTTGAAAAAGAAAATGTGGCAAAGCTCAGGAACGACTTTTCCTCAGAAGTCTTTATTCGCGTTTCTGCTTAAGATACGATTCCGAAGTTTAGTTTTTTGAGAGTTTTTTTGAGTTTTGGCACATTTGCTTCGGGGCGCTAACTTGGGATTTTCCCCTTTAGATGCCGTGTCTTTTACACCTCGCTTTGTTTTCTCCGATTTCACATTTGCAAGTGTTCGCTCCGTTCTGAAGCTTTTCTCGCTTCACTCTTGAAGTGTTTCTTTATATGCGGAGAATAAAAATCACTCCGGCAATTTATCTCTTTTGCGGTTCTGTGAGGAAGGAGGTAACGGTACGCCGGTGACTCCTTCCTCGCAGATTTCTATTTCTTCTGCGGTTCTACCGGTGGCTTTTGTAGCCGGAAGATGATAGGCAGCGTGTATTTCACAGCCACGGCTTTCCCTTTTTGCCTGCCCGGCTTCCATTTCGGCATACTGCCGACTACCCGCATAGCTTCGGCATCCAATGACGGCGATACGCTCCTGATTACTTTGATGTTGGATATGCTTCCGTCCGCTTTTACTACCATTTGTACGATCACTCGTCCTTGCTCATAATTCTTCTGCGCCTCTACGGGATATTTCATACTTTTGGCGAGAAATTCCATCAGCTTTTCTTGTCCGCCGGGGAATTCGGGCATTTCTTCCACTACTTGATAAACACCGTTTTCCGGTTCGCCTTCCGATTTGACTCCCACTACCTCCGGTACTGCTGTAGGCTTCGGTTTAGACAGGCGGAACATAATCGGCAACGTATAGCGGACATTGACTTCTTTTCCCCTTTGTTTGCCCGGCGTCCATTTCGGCATGGCAGAAACTACCCGCAGGGCCTCTTTTTCAAGCAAAGCGCTTTCGTCGGGTTTCACTTTGGCAGGTTCGCCTTTCCCGTCCTTCGGCGCATAAGCGGTTACTACCAAATCATTGCGTATAATCCTCGGATTCAGTACATTTCCTTGCTTGTCTACTACAAAGGAGACGGTCACGCGTCCTTCTAAGCCTTTGTCTTTCGCTTCTTTCGGATATTGAATATTGTTGCCCAGGTATGACATCAATTCTTTTATTCCTCCGGGGAATACCGGCATTACTTCCACTACTTCGAATACAGGATCGTCCTGATCGATGCCCTTCTTCGGTGCGGGTGGAGGTGGAGGAGCAACCTTTTCCTTTTTGTCCGCTTGCTTTTTGGTAGTTAGCGGCGGCGGAGGGGGAGGCGTTTTCTTATCTTGCAGAGTCGTCGTTCCGGTTGGTTGTTCCGGAAGATTCGCAGTTTCGGGGGATACGGCATCTTTTACAAGCGCTTCTCCCATCATCTCTTTGGCAAACTCTTTGGTGGTTCGCGCCACTGTTTCGATGTTGCTTACAATCAGCAACAGGGCAGCCAACGGAAGAAACATCAGGTATTTTGTTCTTCCTATTTTTCCGGTGCGTCGTTTATTCATCATTTTAATACGGTTTTTTAATGGTAAAACATTGAAATTATTGGATAATTTTGCTGCAGCCTTATGGTGAGTCAGTCCCAACAAATGGTACTGGTATGATTTACTGTCGTGTCCCGCTTCCAATACGCGATGATCTGCCAAATATTCGAGGTTTCCTCTCACTTCGCGTTTCATCAGCCAGACGAACGGATTGAACCAGCAGGCGATGCACATCACCTCGCTGATGAGTACGTCTATCGAGTGGTACTGACGGACATGCGTCTGCTCGTGCGTAATGATCTCGCTGATTTCGCTGTCCGTATGCGATTCGGGGTGAATGAATATCCACTGGAAGAAGGAGAACGGACTTGCTTCTTTCTTCAGCAGGTGCACGCGTATTCCTTGCATTTGGGCTTTCGGACTGTGGATGCGCAAGCGTATGATGCTTCCCAACTGGATAAAAAAGCGGATGGTGAGCAACAGTACTCCGCTCAGGTAGAGAAATGTTGAAAGCTGCTTGAGCCATTCCTGCCAATGGCCGGAAGACGGGTCCGTGCCGACCGTGAATTCCGGAAGTATGGCGTTTGCGTACAGATCTGCCATGGCGGCGATAGGCTCCTGCTCTTTCACCCATTGCTGAATGTTGAGTAACGGATAGAGCAGAGATACGGCAAAGAAGCATAGCAAAGCCGTGCGGCGCCACGAAAAGAATGTGTCTTTGTAGAAAAACAGCCTGTAGAAAGCATAAAACAAGGCAATGGCTATGTTGACTTTAAAAAAATATACGAGTTCCGGAGTCATGGCAGTAAGGGGTTTGTCCTACGATTCTTTTCCTTTTTCTATCAGTTCGATAATCTCTTTCAGGTCGTCGGCAGATATTTTCCGGTCTTTGGCAAAGAAAGAAACCATCTCTTTGTAAGAGTTCTCAAAATAGTTGCGCACCACGCCACTCATGAAATGGCGTTTATACTCGCTTTCGCGGATAGCGGGAGAGTATTGATAGGTATTTCCCATGCGTTTCGAAGACACATACCCTTTCCGCTCGAGATTCTTCACGATAGAAGCGACGGTGGTGTAAGGAGGCGCCGGTGGAGCGTATTTGCCCAAGATATCTTTTACGAAGCAATCTCCCAGTTCCCAGATATTAATCATTACTTCTTCTTCCTGTATCGTTAACTTTTCCATGGTTTGTTGTTTAATTACGAATCTTTCGCAAATCTACGAAAATTTCGTAATCATCCAATAGCTAGTGTGTTAAAACATGCAAATGCCTAAAATTTACCTTCCAGCCGACTGATTTTTCTTTTTCTCTCAGCTTGTTGTTTCTTCTTTTGTCATTGTGTGTGTCACGGTGGGGTACTACCTTTTCCACCTGTCCGTCCGTATCCCTTCAGATTTCCTGCCTGTGTGTTTCACGGAGGTGTACTGCCTTTGGGCTGAACAGAGTCGCTGTTTTGAAATAATAGAGGTTTTGTTACGGTTGAACAGAGTCGCTGTTGGGACTGAATAGAGGCTCTGTTGGAATCGGACAGAGGCTTTGTTACGGTTGAACAGAGATTTCCTGTAACTTTACGGAGTTTTTCTTGTAGTGAAACGTAGTCCTTCCCATGACTTTACGGAATCTTTCTTGTCATGGAACAAATCCTTTCCTATAGCCGGATGAAGTTTTTTTGAAGATCGGGTATTCTTTGCCCACGTGGTGCTTTCTGTCTCTTTTGTCGTTTTTCGGTAGAGATACTGTGCAGTTGCCATTCGGGAAAATTCACTTTATGCCCCTGTTTTCATTTGTGCAGACGGGTATTGCCGGTAATGGCCTTATTTTTTTATAGTCAGCCAAGAGTCTGTTTTTTACATGTTTCTGTAAAAAAAGTCTCTTAAAAGTTACGCGTTAAAAGAATTTCAATATCTTTGCGCCTGTAATCTAAACACTTTAGTGAAAAAAGTACGCTCGGTTACTGAATATGTTTCAGAGAATTCCCCGTACTTTTATTTGTTTCACAAAAGCTGTCCGTGGGATGAGGCCAGCAAACTAAAATTATGAGTAATATGAAAAAAGGTTTGATTTTTGTGCTATTTGCACTGGTTTCAATTGTTTCTTATTCGCAGGTATCTTGGAATGCCAAAGTAGGTATGAATTTGAGTAACGTTACCCAAATTGACGACTCTAAGGTGAAAGCCGGTTTTCAGGCCGGTATAGGTATGGAATATGCTTTCAATGAATTATGGTCTATCCAACCTTCTCTGTTGTTTACAACCAAGGGCTTTAAATTGAAAGAAGATGGAGCAACTTTGACCGCCAATCCGATGTATATCGAATTGCCTATAATGGCTGCCGTTCGCTTTGCTGTGGCAGACGGCCAGAATTTTGTAGTAAAGGCGGGACCTTACATTGCTTATGGTGTAGGCGGTAAATATAAAATTGGCGATGAAAAGGTCGACTTTTTTGGAGATACGAAGATTGCCGGTATTACTGTTGTAGAAGGCGCTAATAAATTCGATGCAGGTTTGGGAGTAGGCGTTGCTTATGAAATAAACCGAATTTTTATCGACTTGACCGGAGGTATTGGATTGACTAAGTTGTATGACGGTGAAAAATCACCGAAGAATATGAATTTCTCTGTTGGCGTGGGTTACAAATTCTGATAACGCCGTTTTGAGATAAAAAGAACAATTCCCCCATTCTGCTTTGCTCAGGATGGGGGAAATTTTATGCATTTCCATTGTCTTGTCATGAATACTTTTGCCATTATTGCCCGTTTTTTGTGGCATAGGCAAAAGCAGTAACCGATATTCCTTTTGAATTCGCTCTGAAAAGTTTTATCTGAACGTTGAAAGATTCAACTGCCGCATTTGATGATCGGTTATTATAGATATTAACGATGTCGTTGTAGTGTTTATAAAAGGTAGCAGCAATGATATTGCACCGCTTTATTTCTGCTTTCTCTGTTTTCGACGAGGGTGATGCGCATGCAACAACAACTTGGTGATCTCGTATCAGAAAACTGTGACTGCTGTCGACTGCATAATCCCCTTACTCTTTATGTCAACATCCTCTTTATACTCATCATAGAAAATCATATTAAGACTTATACTTATTTCTACCACCGCCTTGCTCTGTTTGCTGCCTGCTATCTCTACTTAACCTTGCTGCGAAAATAGTTCAAAAGAACACCCTGCCCAGAATGCCGATATTGATATTATTCCGACTGTGATTCAAAACGACTAATTATGCATATAGTAATAAAAACTCCTTCGTATATTTGGATGTTGTTTTAAAAGTTTCTACTTTTGCACCCGCTTTCCCGGCGTGGGAGGGCTTTCTAGAGTTGACATGTTGCAAAAGCCCGGTTTCGGTTTGATATTCTGTTTTTCCCCATTTAAAAAAAACTCCCCATTAAAATTTGGAGTTATGGGAATAAAATGCTTATCTTTACCGTCCGTGCGGCAAAGGATGGGTTCTTTTCCCGCTTTTTCTTTGTCCGGGTTGTCTTTATCTTTCTTACAGAGAGTTTTACGGGGCTTCCGAAAAGAAATGCTGAAAAAACTTCCT
>NZ_ATZH01000057.1 GCF_000428105.1 Bacteroides pyogenes DSM 20611 = JCM 6294
AGAGAATCATTATCAGCATAACTTCTGCTTTGGACATAGTGGAGGAACGATGATACTTTCTCTTGTGAACCAGCCTTATAGTATATTTTGCCATCATGGCATCAAAAAACTTGCAGAAATCGTCTGCCATACAAAATATTTCAATAACTTTGTCTTCGGTGATCATAGCGATTTTTGTTTGTAATCCTTTGTTTTTTAGTACTATAAAGTTACAACAAATTTCGCTAATCACCAAATTTATAAGCACTTACAATTCGTCGAACTCACGTTATATTATCTCTTATTCGATGGAATATCGAGCTGTTTTTGAATCTTTGCATCGCAATCCGAAGAAGGCTCAAGAACTTCCTGCAAACTGCCGCAGGGGATGTTTTCTGATATATCTTCCCGGAATTTTGTAACGGACGAACTATGGCAAGAAAATGCGGATTATCGTATTTTCTTGGAGAAATGGAAAATACTAATATTAACCGGAAGTGATTGTTCGGTTATTCATCGAAATCAAAGTCAAAATCGAATTCGTCCATAAATTCCGGTGTCGTGAACTCGTCCAGACTGCGCCGGTCTTTTTTAGTCGGCCGCCCCGTTCCTCGTGCGCGATCAACAAATCCGCTGATTTTACTCATCTCCAACAATTCGTATTGATCGGGCGTGGTAACGTTTTCCATCATTTCGGGCACAAGTTTGGCGCCAACTCTTTTTTCAATGGCTTGTAATACTTTAAACGAATAGGTTACAGGCGGTTTCCTAACTTGGATAATATCGCCCGGTTTAATCATCCGCGAAGGCTTGATTTGCGAGCCGTTCATTGAAACACGTCCTTTTTTACATGCTTCGGCGGCAATGGTGCGCGTTTTGAAAATGCGTACTGCCCACATCCATTTGTCAATTCTTGCTTCTGCCATCTTTGGGTTAAAATGATTAAAGATTTTTATAGTGAGTTCTCTGATAGAGCGTCTTCGTTGTTCTTTGTGAGACCTTCTGCTCCTGCTCGAAATCTCCCCGAAATCCCTTATCGGGGTCTGTCATTATTTATTATTAAATTGGTTCATCGTGATATTTATGCCGGCCAGGCAAAAACTCTTGATGATTTCTCCGGCTTCTGCCAGCCTTTCATCCAATATCTTCCGGTCCTCATCACTGAAATGCCCCAATACATAATCCACTTGCCCGCCTTTGGGAAAGCCATTCCCGATACCGAAGCGCAACCGGGCATAATTTTGAGTACCTAAGGTCGCTGCAATATGCTTCAGACCGTTGTGACCCGCATCGCTTCCTTTTCCTTTAAGCCGAAGAGAGCCGAGAGGCAGCGCTATGTCATCTACAACGATCAGCACGTTCTCCAAAGGAATATTTTCTTTTTGCATCCAGTAACGAAGTGCCAAGCCACTCAGGTTCATAAAGGTGGAAGGCTTTAAGAGAATGAGCTGTCGGCCTTTGATTGAAAAGGAGGTTGTAAATCCGTATCGTTTATCAACGAAAGGAGCGGCATTGTTGGCTTTCGCTAACGCATCCACTGCCATAAAACCTATGTTGTGGCGAGTTTCATGATACTCGGGGCCAATATTTCCCAGTCCCACAATTAGATATTTGATCATTAGTCTCTTGCTGTTAATTTGGAATAAAAAAAGACGCAAATCAATGCAAATTAATGCAGAATAAACATCTGCTTTAATCTGCATTGATTTGCGTCTTACTATGATTTTACAGGAATCTTCTCAGATTACTTGCTTGCGGCGGCTGCGGCACCTCTTGCTGCACGAGTCAGCTTAACGGCACATACTACCGCTTCTTTTGCGCTCATCAGTTCCAGACCTTCGAAACTCAGCTCGCCCACTTTGATGGTTTTGCCCAGTCCCAAGTGAGAAACGTTGATTGTCAACTTCTCAGGAATTGCTTTGTAAGGAGCTTTCACTTTGATTTTACGCATTTGCAAAGCCAATTTACCACCGGCTTTCACACCTTCTGCCAAACCTTCCAACTGTACGGGCACTTCAATCACGATGGGCTTAACTTCGTCGATTTGATAGAAGTCTACGTGCAGAATGTTGTCTTTTACAGGGTGGAATTGAATGTCTTTCAAAATAGCGTTTACCTTTTTGCCGTCGATATCCAGGTCTACAACATAGATGTGAGGAGTGTAAACCAGATTGCGAAGTTCCTCATTGGCTACTGTGAAGTGAACGGTTTCACCTTTTCCGTAAAGTACGCAAGGTACACCACCGTTTTTACGAATTTCTTTCAAAGCTCTTGTTTGTTCCGAAGAGCGTTCTGCAATAGTTCTTGCAGTTCCTTTTACTTCGATAGATTTCATTTCTAATTTTTTTGTGTTACTCTAAATTAAGTTAGTTTGCTTAATTCACCATCACACGATGTGGGTTATCACACGATGTGCAAAAAAGCGGTGCAAAAATACGGTTTCTTTTTGAAATATCAAAGGGGTAGACGGTTTAAAAGTCGATATCGATTTTTATTTCATTATTGATTTCTCCGTTTTTTACTTCTTGTTCCGGGCTTTCCACTATGGCCTCTTCTCCTTCCTGACGGAGGTTGATGAATTCGATAGCCTCTGCCAAACCGGACATGAACTTGGAGAAATCCTCTTTGTACAAGAAAATTTTATGTTTTTCGAAGCTTACTTGAGAGTCGTCGCCTTCTCCCATTACCACCTTTTTACTTTCCGTAATAGCCAGAAACATTTCATCCTTACGGTTCTTTTTTACATCAAGGTAATAAATACGTTTACCGGCTTTAATAGACTTGGAAAAAACAATTTCCTTGTCATTCATGTCTGCATTCATTTTCTTTTTTAAATCTTCCATAAATTTCGGTCCGTTTATAATCGGCCTCAAAATTGGATATTTTTTTTAAACTGTCAAAAGAAAACGGGCAGAGAATGGAATGCCGCATTAAAAAAATGTGATTTGATAATGGAAAATCGCTAAAAATATCTACTTTTGCAGTTCAAAATAAAAGTATCAATTTGAATTATGATTAACAGAGTTCTTATTCGTCTTAAGATTATACAGATTGTATATGCCTATTATCAGAACGGTAGTAAAAACTTAGACTCGGCGGAGAAGGAGTTATTCTTCAGCCTTTCGAAGGCATACGACCTTTACAATTATCTGCTTATGCTGATGATAGCATTGACGGAATACGCACAGAAACGCATAGACACGGCAAAAGCCAAATTAGCGCCCACCAAAGAAGAATTGCATCCCAATACGAGGTTTGTCGACAACAAGTTTGTGGCGCAGTTGGAAGTCAATAAACAACTCATCGAGTTTGTCAACAACCAGAAGAGGACGTGGGCAAACGATCAGGATTTTATCAAAGAACTTTATGAGAAAATAGTCGAGACGGATGTGTATAAGGAATATATGGCTTCGGATGACCAATCTTATGAGGCCGACCGTGAATTATGGAGAAAGCTCTATAAAACCTGTATTTTCAACAACGAATCTCTCGACCAGCTGTTGGAGGATCAAAGCTTGTACTGGAACGACGATAAGGAAATTGTGGACACGTTCGTGCTGAAAACAATCAAACGCTTCGATCCTAAAAACGGATCCAATCAGGAGTTGCTGCCGGAGTTTAAGGACGAAGAGGATCAGGAGTTCGCGCGTCGTTTGTTCCGTCGTACTTTGCTGAATTCCGATTACTACCGTCATCTTATCAGCGAGAATACGAAAAACTGGGATTTAGATCGTATCGCGTTTATGGATATTATTATTATGCAGACAGCCTTGGCGGAAATATTGAGTTTCCCCAATATCCCCGTCAGCGTTTCGTTGAATGAGTATGTGGAGATTGCCAAACTTTACAGCACATTGAAGAGCGGCGGTTTTATCAACGGAACTCTGGATGGAATAGTTAATCAATTGAAAAAAGAGGGGAAGTTAACCAAAAACTGATACCTTTGTTTATATAGTAAAAACTAAAACTGATAATTTATGAACTTATTGACTGTTTTAATGCAAGCTCCTGCCGGAGCGGGAAGTGGAAGCATGATGTGGATTATGCTGATAGCCATGTTTGTTATCATGTATTTTTTTATGATCCGTCCTCAAAACAAGAAGCAGAAAGAAATAGCTAATTTCCGTAAGGCTCTTCAGGTAAATCAGCAGGTGATTACTGCGGGTGGAATTCACGGTATCATTAAAGAAATTACCGATGACTATGTGGTACTTGAAATTGCTTCGAACGTAAAAATCAAAATAGACAAGAACTCTATTTTCGCTGATGCTTCGGCTGCCAACACTCAGTCTAAGTAATCTTTTTCCTGTAAATAGAAGCCTATGCTCGATCGTAGGAAAATAAAGTATTTGTATTTAAAAACATCCAGAAGAATTAAGGATTTCCTGCTTAGCGACACAAGCAGGGAGTTCTTAATTTTTTTGTTTTTTTTCTTGATAGCGTCCGGATTTTGGTTGATTCAAACCTTGAATAATGATTACGAAAAGGAGTTTTCTATTCCTGTTCAGATGAAAAACGTTCCGAACGACGTCGTGCTGACCTCCGAGCCTTCTTCCGAGCTTCGCGTAAAGGTGAGAGACAAAGGGACGGTGCTTTTGAACTATATGCTGGGGCAAAGCTTTTTTCCCATAAATCTGAATTTCCAGGATTATAAAGGACGTAACAACCACATTAAAATTTATACGTCTGAGTTTGAGAAGAAAATACTCACTCAGTTGGCTGTTTCTTCAAAAGTGCTTTCGATAAAGCCCGATACGCTGGATTATATTTACTCGGCAGGTAAGGCTAAACTGGTGCCTGTCCGCTTTCGAGGGAAGGTGAGGGCAGGAGTTCAGCATTACGTCTCCGACACGCTTTATAATCCCGATTCGGTGTTGGTGTACGCTCCTGCGGGAACCTTAGACACCATTACGGTTGCTTATACTCAAGAGAATGAGTTGGGGGATATCTCAGATACCACCATCCGCAAACTGTCATTGGCGCCTGTGAAAGGAGCTAAGTTTGTTCCCGGTATGGTTGAAGTGACTTTTCCGGTGGATATGTACACGGAAAAGACCGTGGAAGTGCCTTTGCGCGGAGTCAACTTCCCCCCCGATAAAGTGTTCCGCGCTTTTCCCTCGAAGGTTCAAGTCACTTTCCAAGTCGGCTTGAAACGTTTTCGCAGTATCGAGTCTACGGATTTTATAATTAATGTCTCTTACGAAGATTTGTTGAAATCGGGTTCGGATAAATATAAGGTGAAATTAAAATCATATCCCGAAGGGATCACTCAAATCCGTATCGTGCCCGAACATGTTGATTTCCTGATCGAACAACTCTCTTCCGATGGTTACTAAAATAGGGCTTACGGGTGGAATCGGCAGTGGAAAGAGTGTGATTTCCCGATTGCTGAGAATAATGGGGATTCCTGTGTATGATTCAGATACGGAGGCGAAGCGGATTATTGCTACAGACCACACTGTTCGTCGGCAATTATCCGCTTTGGTCGGGCAGGATCTTTTTCGCAACGGGGAGTTGAATCGGTCTTTGTTGGCGGCTTATTTATTTGGAAAGCCGGATCATGCCGAAGGAGTAAACCGTATTGTTCATCCGCGCGTGAAGGAAGATTTCGTCAGGTGGACTTCTTCATACGAAGGTAAGAAATCTCTTGTCGCTATGGAAGCGGCCATTCTTCTGGAAGCCGGCTTTAAGAGCGAAGTCGATTTTGTAGTTATGGTGTATACTCCGCCGGAAGTAAGGATTGCGCGCGCCATGAAACGCGACGGATCATCCAAAGAGCAAGTTGTTGCCCGTATCCATTCGCAGATGTCCGATGAGCTCAAGAGGGAGCGGGCGGATTTTGTGATAACGAACGATGGTGAGACTCCTCTCATACCGCAGGTTTTGGAGCTTATTTCTTTGCTATCTGAAAATAATCATTACCTTTGCTCCGCAAAAAAATAAATAATAAACAAAAAGGAATATACTATGTTGAAGACTATCTTGTCTATCTCGGGCAAACCGGGATTATACAAACTTGTTTCGCAAGGAAAAAATATGTTGATTGTCGAATCGATCAGCGCGGATAAAAAACGATTTCCCGCTTACGGGACTGAAAAAATTATCTCTTTGGCGGATATAGCCATGTATACCACTACGGAGGAAGTTCCTTTGGCCAATGTGTTGAGCGCCATGAAGGAGAAAGAAAACGGAGCTGTGGCTTCTGTCGACCAGAAGAAAGCCACTTCGGAGCAGCTGCGCGAATATTTGGCGGAAGTATTGCCCGATTTCGATCGTGACCGGGTGTACACGGGAGATATCAAAAAGCTGATATCGTGGTACAATATTTTGGTTACCAACGGTATTACCGATTTCGAACTGAAAGAAAAAGAAGAGTCTGCTCCTGAAGAGGAAGCGGCAGAGTAAGGCGGGAGGTGCTAAGATTTTCCGTATCGTTTTTTATCTTTCTCATTGCGGGAAAAAATCTCTTCTCTTTCGTATCAACAACTGCGAGGCGTGTCCATAGAGGTGGGCGCGCCTCGTCTGTATGTATATCTTTGAAAATCCGTTTTACCGGACACACTGACCGGAACACTGTCCTCATATCTGCAAAATCCAAGATACTTGTTTCTTAAACGTATCTCCTTGTCTTACAGCCGTTCCTTTCGTAAGTCTGAAAAAGTACGTTTCAACGTCTCCGGTCGTCTTTACCAATCACCTTATAACTTATCATCATCATTGAAAAGTGTGTTGTTGGTTTTTCTTTTTAGAAACAACTGTTTTATTGTTAACCCAATAATTATGAGTCCTAAAACGATTGTGATCAGAATGAAAAAAGTGCCATGAAACGTTGTTACAATCCCGAAAAAACTCCAGTATAGGAATAATTTCATAATTTTATGCCAAGCATTGTTTTTCATAATTACTTGTTCCGGAAATAAGTATTATTGACAGATACGGAAATCATCATATCTTATTTTTTCGTTTTCTGTTAATGATGTATCAGTATTTTCACATAAAAGCAGTATTCTCAAGTCTGTTGTGAACATCTCAACAGGTCTTAAAATTAGAACTTTTTTTAGAAGTATGCAAGAAAGGAAATATAAATATTGGGGGCTCCAGATTTGATGGTCAATTATTTATCTCTTTGTTTGTTGCTGATAGAGCCTTTGTTTGTTGCTGATAGAGCCTTTGTTTGTTGCTGATAGAGCCTTTGTTTGTTGCTGATAGAGCCTTTGTTTGGTGCTGATAGAGCTTTTGTTTGCTGCTGATAGAGCTTTTGTTTGGTGCTGATAGAGCCTTTGTTTCTTACTGATGGAGATTTTGTCTGCTGCTAATAGAGCTTTTGTTTGCTGCTGATGGAGCCTTTGTTTTCCACTGATGAAGCTTTAGTTTCCCACTGGGGAAACTTTTGTTTCCCGCTGATGAAACTTTTGTTTCCCCACGGGGAAACTTTGGTTTCCCACCGATGAAACAAAACGAACTATGTGGTTTAATGTTTTTAGTTGACCACTTTACGGCTTATTTTCAAAGTGGGTTGACTCAGTTAATACTTATTTTTATTACAAGTTGACGCTCGTTTTTGGCTATTTGCTATTTAGGTTGACTTTAAAAAATATCAAACAATAACCAGTAAGAGTATCTCAGGGTATGATTCCTTTCTTGCCCCTCGACCTGTGGTTGTGTAGGATATTCTTTGTCGGTCAATGCAAAGTTAGTGATATTTTCCTAAGCAACAACCTCTTTGATGGCTTTCTCGCGGT
>NZ_ATZH01000058.1 GCF_000428105.1 Bacteroides pyogenes DSM 20611 = JCM 6294
TGAGTGTATGGAAACTCTTCCGCATATCCGTCGGACGGTTGTACAGCAGATAATGAAGACTGTCGTTAAGGTTAAACATGGCTGCAGGCTTGAATTATTGAATAAATCTCCTGTGGGCTGAGCTCTCCCTGAATGCGTATTGCATCTCCTTTTGATGTACGTATCTCTATACTTTTAAATCCGGATGATGATTCTCCTTTGGGTTTACGGCCGCTCTGACCGGTAAATGACGGGACAGGAATAAATGTGCCGCTTTGTCCCAGTTCTATAAAATCGCCTTTGGAAGTATTGACGCAGGACTGTTCTTCTGCATAACGGGACTTGCTGTCATAAAATCTCCAGACAGGGATATTGAGTTCCGCCAGCCTTGATTTATAAGTTACTTTGTGTTCCTTGCAGTACATAATAATTTCTGCAACTTCTTCTCGTGTCATCATAAGTTTTATTTTTGGGCACAAAGATACTGGTCGAAGAGATTGCAGAAAATACGTGGTTTACCGGAGGCTTACGCTCAATATGGGCTTGTAAGTCAAGAAGAATTTTTCAACAAGATTGTTGCTAGTGAAAATCTGTCAGGATATTATCTTCTGCAAAAGGGCGATTTTGCATATAATAAAAGCTATTCGGGAGATTATGTTTGGGGGACAGCAAAACGTTTAGACAATTATGAACAAGGTGTATTATCCCCCTTATATATTTGCTTTCGCCCAGATTCTGCTAAAGTGGATTCTGATTTTCTCGCCTATTATTTTGAGTCAAAGAAATGGCATAAAACTGTCGCAGATATAGCTGGTGAAGGTGCAAGAAATCATGGCTTGCTTAATATTTCTGTTATAGATTACTTTAATACTATTCACTGTATTCCATCTATGGATGAACAGAAACAAATAGCTCAGATTGTGAGTACATTGTTATCAAAGATAGCACGAGAACAACGCGTGTTGAATTGTTACGCTGCACAACGGCAGTATTTGCTTCGCCAGATGTTTATATAAACATCCGGTGGAGCAAATACTGTTTCTGATTTGACAAACAAGTTGAATACGCTTCTTCGTTTTCTATCTTTTCTTCAATACTTCTGAGAACTTTCAGTATATGAAGTTGGTGCTCTTTTGACGGAATAACAATCTTCATATTAAGCCATTCTTCAACATTTATAGAGCGTCCGTCTCGAATGCCATAAGTTACAATAATCAGAGATTTTATAAATCTGTAAGACGTGAAGTAATAGGACAGATACCCAAACTCCAAAAGCCTATTTGGACGCAGTATTGTGTATGCAGGACTACACACGCCTAACTTGTTTGAGAAAGCAAAGCCTCCTTGAAATGAACGCAAATGAATAACATAATCACCTTCTCTTACAATTTTGTAAGTATTAATATTGCTACGCTCAAATTGAATATCTAAGTTTAGGTCATCTCTGTTCACCATGCCTTTTTCTTGGCTTGCAGAAAGAATATTGAAATATTCCATTTGTTTGTTGCGTTCGTTGACGACCTCAAATAATTGTCCATACGAGTATTCTTTGCCTTGGATTTCGGAGTATAACTTTTCAATAATTGCAGACTTTAGTTTCTTCAAGTCCTCAATGATTTTGTTTTGGGTAGCGATGCGCTCGTCAAGTAAATCTAATAATCGAGATATTTTAAGTTGCTCTTTTTTGTCGATCGTAAAATAAAAGCGAATTGTTGCTAAATCCTCACTATTAATAGCCGGGTAACTTGATCCTGTGCAACGAACCATTACTTTTCTATTGAATCCGTCTGTATTCAATAGATGATAAATATAGTTTGGTGATTCTGTCGTTCTAATTTGGGCATATCCAGTTGAAGCAACCCATTGTTGATTACTCGTATTTTGAGTTTTATGAATATAGTTATTTTTCTGATAGGGACGCACACATTGAAACAGAATGTCATTGTTATCTATAACACGTTGTGCTCTACTTGGTGCTTCTTCGCGCATTATTTCTTGTATTTTTCTCAATTCTCCTTTTTCAACAGCCTCTAAGTCTATATAAATAAAAGTATTTTGAAGTGAGTCTGATTTTGGATTTATAGTGGCTATGTCTTGGAGCGATACCATTTCCCACTCCCCACCAAACTCCGGAAATCTCAGAGGGGGTACATTGGGGTTTTTATTTTTGTTATTTATAGTCATTCTTTTCTGTTATCAAGATTATAGCATGCTTTACTTTACTCCACCAAGCCAAGCTCCTTTAGATATACATCTATCTGCTTATCCAAATCTGCACGTTTGGCCTCAAGTTCCTTGATTTCTTTCATCACAGCGTGAATATCGATAGGTTCCTCCTCTTCAAATGTATCTACATACCGGGGAATATTTAAATTGTAATCATTCTCTGCAATCTCTTCAATAGTCGCAAGATGGCTGTACTTCTCTACTTCCTTACGCTCGCGATAAGTGGAAATAATCTTTTCAATATGTTCGGGGCGAAGCTTGTTCTGTGTTTTTACTTTTTCAAACTCTTTGCTCGCATCAATAAACAAAATGGTATCATCGTCTTTTCGGCATTTCTTACACACAATGATACAAGTCGGTATACTTGTTCCATAAAAAATATTAGCAGGCAGTCCGATAACAGCATCTATATAGTTTTTATTTTCAATCAGGAAACGACGTATTTTACCTTCCGATGCACCACGGAACAAGACTCCGTGAGGAGCTACACAAGCTAAAATTCCCCCTTCATTAAGATGATGAATCATATGGAGAATAAAGGCATAGTCTGCTTTTGACTTTGGAGCAAGTACACCTGCCTGACTGAATCGGTCGTCATTATGAAACTTATCAGCAGCACTCCAATCAGCAGAAAATGGCGGATTAGCCACCACCGCATCAAACTGGCGATCTTCAAAAGCATCCGCCTCAAGCGTATCACCATTTTCAATCGTAAAATCACGATATTTCACATCATGCAAAAGCATATTCATTCGTGCGAGATTGAATGTCGTAGGATTCTTCTCTTGACCAAAAATCAAATCGGCCTTACCACTGCGGGCTGTACGAAGCAACAAGGAACCGGAGCCACAAGTCGGATCGTAAACATCACGAAGGCGCGCCTTACCTGTAGTCACGATTTCTGCCAATATTTGACTCACTTCTTGTGGCGTATAGAATTCACCGGCTTTCTTTCCTGCGCCTGCCGCAAACTGACTTATCATATATTCATACGCATCGCCAAGAATATCAATATCAGTGGCTTCATGCAAACCAAAATCTATACCATCAAGTGCAATAAGCACACTGCTAATCAGTGCATTTTTGTCATCAGTGGTTTTTCCAAGCTTAGGAGAAGCAAGATCTATGTCAGAAAACAAACCGCCAAAATCCTCACTGCTGTCTTGTCCTATAGTACTATCTTCAATTTTCTTTAAAGAACGCTCTAATTGAGGCAAAATATTCTCTTTTCGGTTGATAGAATCAATAATAGTTGAAAAAAGGAATTCAGGTTCAAGAAAATAACCGAGCTCATTCAGACAGACTTCTTTCAAATCAGCCTTTAATTCTTCGTCATCTCCCTTCCAAGCAGCCTTAAAAGTGACATTGTCATTTTCAAGCTCTGAATTAGCATAAAGTTCTATTTTTTCCGACAAATATTTATAAAAAATGAAACCCAAAGTAAAATACATAAAATCGCTGGGAGACATATTCCCTCTCAGCGTATTGGCCACAGTCCAAAGCTGGGCACGTAATCGTTGTTGCAGTTCTTCGCTCATTATATATTGCTTTAAAATTTTATTCCCAATTATAAACATCCATGATAACTCGCAATTTACCCATAATGCGGTTAAATAAGTTTTTCCGGCTCTTTAGCCCCAATTTCTTTTGCTTAATGGCATTTTGAATTATTTCAGGTTTTTCCCGATGTAAATAATCATATTCTGATATAAATGAATGAAGTACTGCCTCATCAATCTGTTCTTCTTGAGCTAATTCGGCAATAGCCTCGGCTTTAACACGATTCACATAAGTACGTAATCGTCCCTCTAAATCTACAGTCCCATCCGCTTTCTGTCGCCGAAATGCCTCTTTCTGTAAATCGACCGTTTCTCTGATAAATCCGTCAATAAGATCAGCCTTGCTACGCATTTCAGCATCTCGTATCATTGTGTCAAGAATCCCCTTGCGTTTCTCAGCATAATCTTCACTCTCAGGATCAAGATCATGCATCAACGAGAGAATGTAGGCAACATTCACCACATCGCTGTGAAGTAGCTCCAAACAAAAATCAATATCATTCAACGTTCGTTGATCACCATAAGGAGTCTCTGTCAAATCTGCTGCCATTGTAGGAGCAACGGGTTTAGCGCCAAAATTCTGGGCTATATCAAGATACTTGCTACGAAAATCTTGAAATTCTTGTTCTGACATGATAAACGAAATATCATCCGGATGATATTCCTCGTATATCTGCATTTCGGCATGTTTCTTAATAATATCACGAAAAGCCAAAATAAAGTCTACTTTATCATGCTCATTTTGAAAAAAGTCTATCACATCTACTGTAGGATATTTAGTTAAGAACTCCTCTGTCAACAGCAAGTAGTCTTTCTTCACTTCGGCATATGGTTTATGAAGTACTATATCAAAGTTCGGTGCATCATCATTTGAGAAAAGTTTAATAGCTGCGTCTACATTTGGTTTCAAATCACGAAAACAAACAATCTTACCGAATCGTTTTTTCTCGTTAAGGACTCGATTTGTACGACTGAAAGCCTGAAGAAGAGAATGATACTCCAAGTTCTTGTCTACATAAAGTGTATTCAGTTTTTTAGCATCGAAGCCAGTCAAAAACATACCTACCACTAATAAAAGATCAATGGTAGGCACATTCTTTTCTTTTTTCTTCATCCGCTTATTAATATCATCGTAATATAAGGCAAAGTTATCGGTAGTATATGCTGTCCCGAAATAATGATTATAATCATCCATTATTTCCTGCAATTCATCTGCTTCCACCTTATTGTTGGAGAAGCCTTGATTCATGCCTGTAGATTCATCATCCTGACTAGCATTTGCGGCATAAGTGAATATAGCACCGATTTTAATTCTCGGATTCATTGATTTGAAAATCTTGTAGTACTTCAATAACATCGGCACAGATTGAACTGCAAACAAAGCGTTAAATTCACCTTCAAATGTCGATTTATTAAAATTATTGAGAATAAACGATGCTATTTCTTCCATACGTTTTTCACTCTCCACATCAAGGTCTACACTTCCTGTGTAGTACTCTACAAGAAAACCCAAAACATTATCATCCGCTATCGCATCCTTTATCAAATACTGATGCAGACAATTCCCAAAAACTTCTTTCGTGGTCCGATTATCTTTAGAATTTTCGGGGAATATAGGAGTACCGGTAAAACCAAAAAGTTGTAAGTTGCTAAAAAAGTGCACAATATTCTTATGACATTCTCCGAAGTGGCTACGGTGACATTCATCAAAAATCATCACCACTCGTTTTTTGCTAACATCCTGCAGATACTTATTATAATACTCCTTTGTAACAGCACAGTTCAATTTTTGAATGGTAGTAATAATAATTTTGGAATTGCCGCTCAAACGCCTAATCAGCTCACGCGTATTATCTGTTCCATCCACAGCACCGGGTTCAAAGGCTTCGTACTCCGTTTGTGTCTGTGTATCAAGGTCGCGCCGGTCTACCACAAAAAGCACTTTCTCTACTCCCTCCATTTCCGACACTAATTGAGCAGCCTTGAACGAAGTTAAAGTTTTTCCGGCCCCAGTTGTATGCCAAATATATCCATTCTCATGATTTTTTTCCACTCGATCAAGTATCTCTTCGACAGCATAATATTGATATGGACGAAGCACCATTAAACACTTATCCCCCTCATGCAACACCATATATTTACTAAGAATTTTGCCCAGTGTACAACGGTCGAAGAATTCAACGGCAAATTTACTCAGTTGATTGAATGGCTCATTTTTCTTTGTTGTCCAGTTAAACGTAAACTTAAAACCACTATTCGGATTATTAGCAAAATAACGGGTATTCACACCATTGGAAATGACAAATAACTGAATATAGTGAAAGAGTCCGTGATATGATGTCTTATGATAGCGTTGCACTTGATTGTAAGCTTGCTTCAACTCCATGCCTCGCTTTTTTAACTCTATTTGCACTAATGGCAACCCGTTGATTAAGACAGTAACGTCATAACGGCACTCTTTATCTCCTTCAACTCTAATTTGATTTGAAACTTGAAATTCATTTTGGCACCATTTACTCGTATTTAAAAATTCAAGCCATATCCGATCGCCATTATCTAAATAGAACTCTTTCAGTTCTCTCAGTTTCTTCGCTTTTTCAAATCTTGTCCCTCCCTCCAAATGCAAGAGTATTTTTTGA
Organism: Bacteroides pyogenes DSM 20611 = JCM 6294; assembly: GCF_000428105.1. GTDB lineage: Bacteria > Bacteroidota > Bacteroidia > Bacteroidales > Bacteroidaceae > Bacteroides > Bacteroides pyogenes. The sequence goes on from NZ_ATZH01000058.1 coordinate 6,404, forward strand.
AACTCGCTTTCGGTTAGTTCTGTCCGATTATGTAAAGCAAGCTGTTTTGCATTATGTTTTTCTAACTGCCTCTTGAAATTAGCCAACAAATCATTTTCATTCCTGATTGCAACGTACTCATACGCCATATCAGTAAGGGTCTTAATAAACCCTTTCTCCAATGCGTTTTCAGTCTGCGTACATGTCATATAATTGAGGTAATAAAATCCTTAATGTCTTTTTTTGCAAAAATATAAAACATTTCACAATAAAAAAACAAAAGAGAATCGTTTACGCCCTTACAAAATGAAATATATAACAAATACAGTTTTTCGCCTCAGTAAATAATAGCGACTTTTTATCCTCCCCTCACATACACCGTAAGCCGTCCGGCCCCCTCGCGTTTCAACACTCCTCGCTCTACCCAGGCGTTCAGTTCTTCCAATGCCAGGAGGCGCTTCCGGCCTGTCAGTCCGGCATATTGCGGGCGGGTGATGAAGGCGTGTTTCAGCAAATAGTTTTCGAGAAGGGCTTTGCATTCTTTCTCGGGCAAAGGGGGAGCTTCCGGCGCACGGGGAGCCTCTCTGCGTTGCAGCCTCATCTTTTCCTTTATCTCCCGCTTGATCTGGCTGCTTGCCCGGTAATTGACACCCCTCGGCTCGACAGAGGCGGCACGGATCTCGCTTTTATCGCTCACGGCAGGACAGCTCAGCGAAGCGGAGAAGTAACCCAAGCTGCCCACCTCCACCGTCCACCCTTCGGCGAGCAGATCGCGCGCCTCGTTGCAAAAGGCTTCGAGTGCGCCTGCCAACAAACTGCGGCTGATTCCGGTAAACCGATGGACACGGTCGAGAAATTCCTCCCGCCTCACCGTTCCTTTCGACACGATGCGGGCATGCAGGCGCGTGGCCTCTCTTTTACTGCGTTTCGGGGTTGCGAACAAATCGTATATGGCACTCATATTTTTATGGATTTAGATTGTTATCAAAAAGTTTGTTTGCTGCAAAAATAAGAAGTTTATTTTCCCCGATAGCGAAAATCAAACCGTTAGTCTTAATAAAATTA
>NZ_ATZH01000059.1 GCF_000428105.1 Bacteroides pyogenes DSM 20611 = JCM 6294
ACGGGACAGGAATAAATGTGCCGCTTTGTCCCAGTTCTATAAAATCGCCTTTGGAAGTATTGACGCAGGACTGTTCTTCTGCATAACGGGACTTGCTGTCATAAAATCTCCAGACAGGGATATTGAGTTCCGCCAGCCTTGATTTATAAGTTACTTTGTGTTCCTTGCAGTACATAATAATTTCTGCAACTTCTTCTCGTGTCATCATAAGTTTTATTTTTGGGCACAAAGATACTGGTCGAAGAGATTGCAGAAAATACGTGGTTTACCGGAGGCTTACGTTTCAGTCAGAGGCTCTGTTTGTTTCAGTCGGAGGCTCTGTTTGTTTCAGTCGGAGGCTCTGTTTGTTTCAGTCGGAGGCTCTGTTTGTTTCAGTCAGAGGCTCTGTTTGTTTCAGTCAGAGGCTCTGTTTGTTTCGATCGAAGGTTCTGTTAGTTTGCGTCAAAGGTCCTGTCGAATCGAAACCGGGCTTTGTTCGTTTCTGTCAGAACCTCTGTCGGTTTTTATCAGCAGCTCTGCTTTTCTTCCAACCGTTCTTTGAAGATTCCCGCTTGCTTTTCGTGCGGAGACAATAGTCGTTCCAACGCAACCGATGCCGCATTTGCAAATTGCCGCCGAATCTTCTCTTCGCACAAGCCTTTCCGGCTTATCTCGCCGCGGCATCGAACGCCTGATCCCAGTCTTTCCACACCGGTTCACGTCCCAGTCGCTTCAGCGCGCGCTCCACTTCCACCGCTTTCCGCTCGTCGCTCACGTGGAATTGCTCCAAAGTCTGCGGGTAACTGTAGTAACCTCCCGGTTCCGTTTTGCTTTCGGCGCTCATCGTCGTCACGCCGAGCGTAGCCATGCTGTCGCGAAACGCTGCGCTTTCACGGGTGGAGTAGGAGATGTCCACATCGTGGTCGAAGATGCGCATGGCGAAAGTCAGCTGCGCCAACTCGCGGTCGCTCATCACCACATTGGGCTGAAATCCTCCGTTTTCCGAAGGACGCATACGCGGGAAGTTCACGCTGTACTTCGTCTTCCAGTAATGTTTTTGCAGGTAACGCAGGTGATACGCCATCATCGTCACATCCGTCCGCCAATCCTCCAGACCGATGAGCACGCCCATTCCTATTTTGTGCACACCCGCCTGTCCCATCCGGTCGAAGCCGTCGACCCGCCATTCGAACTTCGATTTCATTCCTCGCGGATGGTACCTTTTGTAGTTCGCCTTGTGGTAAGTCTCCTGAAAACAAATCACGCCGTTCAGTCCGTGACGCGTCAGTTCTTCGTACTCTTCCGCTTTGAGTGGCATCACTTCAATCTGAAGATTGCTGAAATAGGGCTTCGCCAGATCCAGCGCGCGGGCGATGTAGGGCACGCCTGCCACTGCGGGATTCTCTCCGGTGACCAGCAGGAGGTTGTCGAACGGAGCCAGCCGTTTGATGGCTTTGTACTCGTTCACGATCTCCTCCTCCGTGAGAATGGTGCGCTTCATCGGGTTGCTGACGTGGAACCCGCAATACACGCACGAGTTGGTGCACGAGTTGGTGATGTAGAGCGGCACGAACATCGAGATTGTTTTGCCGAACCGTTCCATCGTATATTTACGGCTGAGACGAGCCATTGCTTCGAGGTACGGAGCGGCGGCGGGCGAGATAAGAGCCATGAAGTCGTCTACATCGAGACGCCCCTGCTTGCCCAGCGCGCGGCGGACGTCCCTCTCGGTTTTGGAACAGATGGCTGCCGTCGTCTCTTCCCAAGATATTTTTGCTAATTCGTCGGAAAACATTTCTTTTTCGTTTTAATATTCATATTCCCGGCATTGTCATTCCTTCTTTGCCGATTTGAGTTCGCGAGACAGGCGCATGGCGCAGAAGTTCGGCCCGCACATCGTGCAATATTCCCCGTCGATGTGATTCCCCGCACGGAAATAAGACTGCGCGCGTTCGGGGTCGAGCGAAAGGTCGAACTGGTCTTTCCACCGGAATTCGTACCGCGCCTTGCTCAGGGCGTTGTCTCTCACCTGCGCGCCCGGATGCCCTTTGGCAAGGTCGGCGGCGTGCGCGGCAATCTTGTAGCTGATTACCCCTACCCGCACATCCTCTTTGTCGGGCAGCGCCAGATGCTCTTTCGGAGTGACGTAGCAAAGCATGGCGGTGCCCAGCCAGCCGATTTGCGCCGCTCCGATGGCGGAAGTAATGTGGTCGTAGCCCGGCGCGATGTCGGTCACTATCGGCCCGAGCGTATAGAACGGAGCGTTGTGGCACTTCTCTATCTGCCGTTCCATGTTCTCTTTGATTTTGTGCATCGGCACATGTCCCGGTCCTTCGATGAACGCCTGCACGTTCTTTTCCCATGCCCGCAGCACCAGTTCACCCATCGTGTCCAGCTCGGCAAACTGCGCTTCGTCGTTGGCGTCGCGTATGGATCCGGGGCGCAGGCCGTCGCCCAGCGACACAGCCACGTCGTATTGTGCCAGAATATCGCAGATATCATCGAAATGTTCGTACAGAAAACTCTCCCGGTCGTGCACCAGACACCATTTGCTCATGATGCTTCCTCCCCGGCTCACGATGCCGCACAGCCGTTTCTCCGCCAGATGCACGTTGTGACGGCGTATCCCCGCGTGAATGGTGAAGTAATCCACCCCTTGCTCGCATTGCTCTATCAGCGTGTCGCGGTAAATCTCCCACGTCAGGTCTTCCACTGCTCCGTTCACCTTCTCCAACGCCTGATAGATGGGAACCGTCCCCACCGGCACCGGACAGTTGCGTATGATCCATTCGCGCGTTTCGTGGATATTGGCTCCGGTGGATAGATCCATCAGCGTGTCGCCTCCCCATTTGCAGCTCCATACCGCCTTCTCCACCTCCTCGTCGATGCCCGAAGTCGTGGCGGAGTTTCCGATATTCGTATTGATTTTCACCAGAAAGTTGCGCCCGATAATCATCGGTTCCGCCTCCGGGTGGTTGATGTTGGCAGGCAGCACCGCCCTTCCTTCGGCTATCTCCTTCCGCACAAACTCCGGAGTGATGTAGGTTTCGATGCCCAGCTCCTCGCAATTCATGTTCTCTCGGATGGCTACATACTCCATCTCCGGCGTAATGATGCCCTGTTTGGCATACGCCATCTGCGTAATCGCTTTTCCTTTGCGGGCGCGATAAGGCAGCGCGATGTGCTCGAACCGCAGCGAATCCAGCGTCGCGTCGTCGCGTCGCATCCGTCCGTACTCCGAACTGATTTCGGGAAGCCGTTCCACATCTCCGCGCCCCACGATCCATTCCTCACGCAGTCGCGGCAATCCCTTCTTGAGATCGATGTCGACGGCAGGGTCGCTGAACGGGCCGCTGGTGTCGTATATGTATACCTCCGCATTGGGAGTCAGTATCTTTTCTTCGCCTTCGAAGCTCACGCTGGGCACTTGCTCTACCTTCCGCATGCCTACGCGGATGTGCGGATACAGCGTTCCGGACATATATACTTTCTGAGAACGGGGAAATTTTATCTGTTGTTTCATGTTTCGTTACGATTGGCTGTTGCAGGCAAAAAGCTGAACAGTTTCAGTTGATTAAAGTTGTTTCATCCTTCGGTACACCCGGTTGTTACAAGTTTAGAAACTCCGTCAGCGGCGAGCTTGCCTCTGCCGTAAAGTCGTCGGCTTGCGCGCCAAGCCCCGCTTCGTATGCCCGGCGTCCCGCTTCCGTTGCCGCTTTGAACGCCTTTGCCATCTCAACCGGATTGCCCGCTACGGCAATGGCCGTGTTCACCAGTACCGCCGCCGCGCCCATTTCCATCGCGTCCGCCGCATGGCTCGGCGCGCCTATGCCCGCGTCTACCACTACCGGCACGTTCGCCTGTTCGATGATGATGCGCAGAAACTCTTTCGTCTGCAACCCTTTGTTGGTTCCTATCGGCGCTCCCAGCGGCATCACCGTAGCGGCTCCCGCCTCTTCCAGACGTTTGCACAGCACCGGGTCGGCTTGGCAATAGGGGAGTACCGTAAATCCCAGTTTCACCAGCTCCTCCGTCGCTTTCAGCGTTTCGACGGAATCAGGCAGCAGGTAACGAGGGTCGGGATGAATCTCCAGCTTCAGCCAGTTCGTCCCGAAGGCTTCGCGCGCCATCCTTGCGGCGAATACCGCCTCCTCCGCGTTGCGTACCCCCGAAGTGTTGGGCAATAGCTGAATGTGCGGATGAACGATGTGTTTCATCATGTCGTCCCCTTTATCGTTCATGTCCACCCGCTTCATGGCCACCGTCACCATCTCCGTGCCGGATGCCAGAATCGCTTGTTCCATCACTTCGTTGGAGTGGAACTTGCCCGTTCCCAGAAAAAGGCGGGAGCCGAATTCACGTCCCGCAATGATTAGTTTTTCCATTTCTTCTTATGTATTGTTTCCTTGTTTCACTGATTTTGTCTTTGTGCGGCTTCCTTGTCCGCTCGTAAGTCCGCAGCCGATGATCCGCCGGGTCTCTTCCACCGGATTCTCCGCTTGCAGAATTGCCCCCGAGAGCGCGATTCCCGTTACGCCTGTTTGCAGAATGCCGGGAATATCGTCGAACGTAATTCCGCCGATAGCCAGCACGGGCAGGTCAATGCCGGCCTCTTTCATTTGCGAGAGGAGAGAGGCGTAACCTTCGGTGCCCAATACCGGGCTCAAATTCTGTTTGGTTGTGGTAAAACGAAAGGGACCGACGCCCAGATAATCCGCTCCCGCGCGGTAACAGCGCACGATATCTTCGAACGTGTTTGCCGTGCCGCCGATGATATATCCGGCTCCCAATACTTTCCGCGCCTGCTCCACAGGCATATCGTGCCTGCCCAGATGTACGCCGTCGAGTCTTAGTTTCTTTGCCAGCTCAACGTGGTCGTCGATCATCAGCACTGCCGACTGCGCCTTGCAAAGCGGTTTCAGCCGGCGCGCCACCGCTTCCGTCTCTTCGAGCGGCGCGTCTTTCATGCGTAGCTGAATCCATTTGCATCCCCCTTCGAGCGCCATGCAAGCCGACTCGAAGTACGAGTACCGTTCGGTGCGGTGTGTGATAAATAATAAATTCGTCATTCCCTTATCCTCCGCATGCCGCTTTAATAATCACTATACGGTCGTTTTCGTGCAGCGCGTGGCTTTCCCAGTCCGTGCGGGGAATCATGCGGTTGTTTACGGCGACGGCAATGCCCTGCGTCGGCAAATCCAGATAAGGGATAAGTTGTTGAAGAGTAAATGAGGGAGAAACCTCCACCTCCTTGTCGTTCACTTGTACTTTCATTTTCTTATTCGGGTTTATAAGTTTGAAAGTAAATACAAAGGAGGCGTTGTGAAAGGCAAACAATAATAAGTAACACAATCCCTACGTCAGTGCTAACTGCATCAGGTTCTTAGGGTATAATCTCAGCCCTCACGGGGCACCCCTTTGTCTTTACAGGGAACAAAGTAAGCGAAAAAGATCGGGAAAAACATCTTTTCCTGCGATTATTTTTTTCATTCCGCTCCGAAGCGGGGGGGGAAATGATGGCGGCAGAAACAATCATCGGGAAGTGTCTTCTTTTAAAATAGGTTGACTCCTAAACTCCCAAATTATGGAAAATGATCAACCATTATGTCTGTCATCTGCCCTGGATCGGGTGAAAAATCATCATCGGATCTATGAGATGTATTATGTTGAGAAAAAATCAAGAGCAGAGATTTTTCAGGAAACAGGTCTGTCGCGTTCTTCTTTCTATCGAATTCTTCGTACCTTTGAGTCGTGTAACCCCCAAATCGCTGAAGAGATGAAGAAGCAAGGCAAGGATGTGACTCCTGCAGATTATGAGAAGCTCAAGCAGGAAGTGGCTTTATTAAAGAAGCGACTGGCTACGGAGAAGTTGCGTGCCGACTTCTATGAAGAGATGGTCGACTTCGGTAAGGAAGTATATGGCATTGACTTAAAAAAAGCTGGCACCAAGTAGTCAACAGGCTTCACACGAGCGATGTCAGGGTCTATCCTGTGACCTCGCTGTGTGGACTGCTTGGTAAGAGCAAACAAGCCTATTACAAGCATGGAGACAGCCTGATGTCCAGACTGGCCGATGAGGCTTTCTGCGTGGAGTATATCAAGGAAATCCGCGGTAAAGACCCGGGTATAGGCGGGGGCAAGCTGTGGGAGATGTACAACAAGAAGTTTGGCAAGGAGCACGGTGTGGGCTACAACCGTTTCTACGACATCCTTGAGAAGTACAATCTCAAGGTACGGAAGAAGAAACGCCGCGCCCGCACCACGAACTCCGATCATACCTATCCTACCTATCCCGACCTGACACGAGAGCTCATCCCTGAGTCCGTCAACCGGTTATGGGTAAGCGACATTACCTATATGCCATTCTGGACTTCCCCGGAAAGGGGCATATATGATTTCTGCTATCTGTCACTGGTTACAGATTGTTACAGCAAGGAGATTATCGGTTACAGCGTTGGCGCAACCTTGGCAACGCTCTACCCGATGCAGGCTCTGGATATGGCCCTGAAACGTATAAAGGATGGCAGATTCCTGAACGATTCCCTCATCCACCATTCTGACCGTGGTGTGCAATACGCCAGCTACGAATACACCGGCCGCTTGAAGAGCCTGGGCATCAAGATCAGCATGACCGAAACCGGGGATCCGAAGCACAACGCTGTGGCCGAGAGGGTAAACAACACCATCAAAAACGAGCTGCTCAAGGATATGGAATTTTTCAGCATCGACGGGGTGAAAGCTGCCCTGGAAGCTGCCATAGACTTCTACAACAACGAACGTCCTCACATGAGTCTGGACGGAATGACGCCGGTAGAGGCGAGCAAGCAGGTTGGAGAAATAAAAAAAAGATGGATCAGCTACCGCGAGAAAGCCATCAAAGAGGTTGTTGCTTAGGAAAATATCACTAACTTTGCATTGACCGACAAAGAA
>NZ_ATZH01000060.1 GCF_000428105.1 Bacteroides pyogenes DSM 20611 = JCM 6294
CGAGCATTACTAATTGCCCGTATTCTTTCTTTTCCGGGGTTTTTCCTTTGGATTTATTTTACTCCCTTTTTGTTTGGTATATTCTTTTAGCCTCGTTTTTTTTCTTTTTTCTCATGTCATAACCTTTTTCAGGTGGTTATAGCGCGAGGGTTCCACCTCTTCCCATTCCGAACAGAGCCGTTAAGCCTCGCCGCGCCGATGGTACTGCGTCACAGTGGGAGAGTAGGTCGCCGCCTTTTTTTTCTTGTATTCCCCTCTTTTCCCCTCAGAAGGAAGAGAGGGGAATCTTTTTTAGGACACTACCGATTACCAAGATGCTTCCAGGCATCAAAGTGCTTGTCATCCCCTTCACGCCTGTTTCACGACTGAATCTGATAATTTCCGGCTTTGAGAGCAAATTTATCAGCTGCCAAACATCGGCTGTCCGATAAAATGCGTACTTTTGTTCGTGTCATACTTGTTTTTGGGCAAAAGCAAGGGAAACCAAAAGAGCCGGATTTCAGATGACGAATTCAGCCCTAACTTATATTATCAGAAATAGTTTTAGCGGACACCGATAATTTTGAATTATTGCTGTCCGCTAAACCATAATTATCTTGCCCCAACTCGTTATCTATCACGTGTTGGGGGTATTTCAGTTTACGGACAAGCCCCCTTATGTCAAATTCTCTTCTTCCGGAGGTTCTTCGGCTGTTTGTTTTAGGAGTAATTTTAAGTCTTCGTCGGGTCGTTCGAAGAACGTATCCATATTGATGTAGTACATCAGGATGATTCTTACCATGGTAGCTAATCCCGAGAAGCTCCAAGGGCGTGTCAGCCTTCTTTGCAGAAGTGTCATAAGCAGGTTAGCAATGAGTGTCACCCAAACCTGTATCTTGATAGCATTGGCACTTTCTCCATAAAAGTATTTGAGGGGAAAATTCTGCTTGATTTGCTTGAAGAGTGATTCTATGAGCCATCGTTTGCGGTATATTTCCACGATGGTTTCAAGTGGCATGTCAAAATCGTTGGTCAGCAAGCTCACAAGTTTAGGCTGCCTGCCCTTTTTGATATCCACGTATGTAACGATACGCGCCTTATGCCGGGTGTTGCCCTTGTTGAACACCACCGTTTGTTCCCGATACTCCATCACTCCTTGCCGGGTCATATACATACGGTCAGAAAGTAATTGGTAGGTGAGATTCTTTTTCATCTTGGTGACATACACCACGCCTGGCATAGTGAGTTCTTCAAACTTCCCATAATTGATATAAGCTCTGTCCAAAGCTACAATCTCTCCGTTATGGTACTCAGAAGGAGCAAGCATGAAGGAGTCGTTGGTGGCAGCGGAGGTAAACCGAACGTCGCAGGGTACGCCCTCGTTGGCATGAATGACGGAATGAACCTTGATACCTCCTTTCTTTTTGCCCGACTTGGGATGGCGCCCAACACCTTTGAAAAGGAGATTGGAGAAGAGTGTAATCGTGGTAGAGTCGATGATGCGCAGACGCTTCATCCGGTTCTCCGGCTCATGTCTTCGGCTGTCCGAGGAAAGAAATGCTTTGTTTTGCTCGTAAAGGTCGCGATAGACCATCTCAAAGAACCTCTCGGAGCGTCGGGCGTTGGCGTCCGACAGGGTGCTGCGTCCGGGAACCGTTTCCAAACCGATGTGACCGAGTTTACGCACTTCTGCCTGCATAGAAGCCTCTATCTCCCGCAAGGAGTCGAAACGCATAATGACAGCATAAAGCATGGTGAGCAGATGATGCCAACCGTCGAACGATTTTACATAGCGTTCACCACCCTGTGTCCGACTCATTTGAACTATTTTATCACGATCAAGAGATTTTGGCTCTGTCATTATTCTTGGGGATTTAACAATTCATGCAAATATCTTTGCAACTCTGAAAAGAAAAAATTTAGGATCAGCCACTCCCCTGAAAGTAGCCCTGAATTGTTTGAGTTTGGCATTGAAGGACTCTGCGCTTGCATTGGTCATCCTTTCATCATAGAAGTTGAGTATCCTTTCATAGTGATTGACGAATGTTTTTACCACAGTGTTGAACTGTGGGTATCCCCATTGCTCGACTTTGTTGAACCACAACGCCAGTTTCACTCCGGCAACATTCTTGTCATAGCTTGTGGAATATATCTGTCCCAACTGCACTGAAAGGTAGTACAGCTGCTTCAAGTCATCATATTGCTCAAAGAGAATCTCTGCCCTCTTCCTTTGTGTCGATGTCCAGTCATCGGGGTTCTTGAAGAGGATGTACCTGCTTCTTGCAAGAAGCTGCTTCTTAGTATCCCCATTGGAGAAAACCTCTGAATGATAAGCCTCACCACGTTCTTTATACTCCCTAATCTTCCTGTTCTCATCTTCCATAACCTGTATCCTCAAATTCTGCAACGCCTCCTTGAACTCCTTCTGTACATGAAAACGGTCTATAATCTGCTTTGCCTTTGGAAAGCATCTTCTGGCGATTCTTGCCATGCTGCCTGCCATGTCAAGCGTGATGGTCTTGACCTTCAGTCGCAACTCTTCAGGTAGTTTTTCACTCAGCCGGTCACATACCTCCTCACTTTTGGTTCCCTTCACCATGGCAATGAGCGTACCTTTCTTGCCGTGCCCGGCCTTGTTGGTAAGCACTGTATACAGCTCGCCATTGTTCAGCGAGGTCTCATCCAAGGAGATATGTTCACCCATATTATCGGGGAAAAATATGCATTCCTTGGAATGATCAGCCTGCTCCCACTTCCTGAAGTCGCTCAGGTGGTGCTTGTAGTAGGCTGTAAGTCTTTTGGAATCAAGTTTGAAGATGTTGGCTACAAGGGTAATGCTCACCTCATGGGTATCAATGTAACTCTTTTAAAAAATCCGCAAACTCCTGAGTTATGCGGGTGCCTTGGGCTATGAGTGACCAGTCACGGTGGTAAGTCCTGCCATCTTTGGGGGCTTCCGGCTCAGTAGGAAAAAGGTGTGGATAATTTTATATTATCTATACTTTTTCTTTCCTTTGCATCATGGAAGAAAAACATCTATATCAGTTAGCCGATTTAGTTCTCCCTAGTGAGTTACTCCGTTATTTCCTCATAGTACAGATAGACCGGAGTTCAAGTTTGTTTCGTATCCACTTAGATGAGAAGATGGAAAAGGAACTATCGGATGATATCCATTTTGAGTCCAAAGGCTTTATGGCTACCGTGGAAGTTACAGACTTTCCCATTCGTGACCATAAAGTTGTCCTTGTTCTTCGCCGTCGCCGTTGGGTAGATACGCGTACAGGTCGAAGTTTCTCATTGCCATTAAATATTGATATTACAGCCTCCGGCACTCGCTATAGTAAATAGTTCGGAGCTTTTTTAAAAGTCCTCCACCCTCATACATAGGGAATAAAACTCAAAGAACCCGGACGTTACCTTTTTCAACATATTACCGAAGATATTCCATATTTTTGTTGCGGTAAGCACAAAGGTCAAAACAATGAATGAAGTAAAACTCAATTAAAAGTCTGACTCTGCTAATCCGTAGAATGATAATTGGCCGCAAGATGCCGTATGGAAGAGTACCGAATTCGAGTGATAGCAGGCTTACCGTTATTTAAATAAAAATACAAGTAAGCCATGAAAAATCAAGCACGAATGATTAAGTCCTCCGATGGTAACAAATTGGCCATTGTCAATCCTAACGCAGCCGGTATCGATATCGCAGACACTGAGATGCAAGTGTGCGTGCCTGAAGATCGGGACGGTGACAACAATCGTCGATTTGGAAGTTTTACCAAAGATTTGAATACGATTGTAGAATGGCTCATTGGTTGTAACATCACTACTGTTGCAATGGAAGCAACCGGAGTCTATTACTTATCTCTTTTTTTGAAGCTGCAAGATGCAGGTATCGAAGTGCTTCTGGCTAATCCTGCGGATGTCAAAAATCTGTCTGGGAAGAAGACGGATGCGGCAGACGCAGAGTGGCTCATGGTTCTTCACAGATATGGTCTGTTAAGCCCCTGCTACCAACCCGGTAATGCGGCAAGACAAATCCGCAACCTCACAAGACAGAGGAGCAATCTGATAAGGATGGCGGACAAGGAAGTGCTTTATATGCAAAAGGCTATGGAGCAGATGAACATCAAACTCTCCACGGTTCTATCAGACATAACAGGACTTTCCGGACGAAGAATAATCACAGCTATATTGCAAGGACAAAGAAACATTTATGAATTAGCAGCTTTGGCTGAACCTAACTGTAAGGCCAGCCAGGAAGATATTGCACTATCCCTTGAAGGTACATGGGATGTAGATTTGTTGTTTATGCTTAAGCAGAGCCTTGCTGCTTATGATTTTTTCTTGTCGCAAGTTGCTGAGTGTGACATGGAAATTGAGCAACTGCTATCCTTATATGGGGCGCAAATAGAGGCAAGTGATGCAGAACTAATTAGATGCCAACGAAAGAACAAACGCTCAAAGAATGCTCCAAAGATGGATATCGAGAACTTTGCTTATCAGCTGTGGGGAGTAAATGTATTTGAGATTCCCGGTCTAAAAGATACTGCAGTCATGCATCTGATAGGTGAACTGGGACATGACTTTGTTGACAAGTTCGAGTCTGCCGAAAAGTTCAGCCGTTGGTGTAATTTAACTCCCAACAACAAAATATCCGGTGGCAAGATATTATCCAGCAAGATAATGAAGCGGAAAAATCCTGTCGGTCAAATTTTTCGGACCGCTGTTGCCCCATTAGCCAGAGATAAAGGGGAAATGGGGAACTATTACCGTCGTATAAAATCGAGGAGCGGAGCACTGCAGGCTAATGTTGCAACTGCTCATAAAATGGCAAAGATTTTCTACACAATGATAAAAACGAAAGCCGCATACAACGCAAGTAAAGTTGGACTTGGCGAAAGGGAGTTAGCCGAGAGAAAGATAGCTAAGTTGGAACGCATATTGATGAAACTGAAAAATGTATCTTGAAAATCAAATAGTTTGAGAGGGTTCTATGGAAGCTACGTATGGAGACATCCCCGGTGACCTGTCGTACGCTTGAAGAGTTCTATCATATAGACGGGCATCAGTTTGAAAAGCAATATAAGGAAATCCTGAGTGGTTATAGAGGCTGGGAACAGCTTGAGCACTGCCAAAATTGGTTAGTATTCCCTGAAAATATTGGCACTTCACTTGCCATAGATGAGACTGCTTTGTCTAATGGCGAACTATATACTATCGTTACCAACAGAGAGGCACACGGCCAGAAAGGTTGTTTGGTAGCAATTATTACCGGCACTAAAGCTGATAAAGTTCAGGAACACCTTGATAAAATAGATGAAGTAGAGCGAGAAAAGGTAGAAGAGATTACCTTGGATCTATCTGATAGCATGCGTAAAATAGTACGTCATTGTTTTCCTAATGCCAAAAGAGTTATTGATAGGTTTCATATTCAAAAGTTAGCTTGTGATGCGGTACAGGAAATGAGAATAGCGTATCGTTGGGATGCTATCCAAGAGGCAAATGACGAAATGGAGGACGCTAAGCTCACAGGGAATAAATACTATCCAAAGGTGTTTGCAAACGGTGAGACAAAGAAAGAACTACTTGCAAGGAGTAGATACCTTTTGTTTAAGTCAGCAGAGAAATGGACTGATTCCCAAAAGCAACGAGCAGAAATTCTATTTGAGCAATACCCAAAACTTAAAACGGCATACGGACTATGTCATTCTTTGAGAATGATTTTTGCAAAAAACACCATCAAGGATGCAGCAAGACTAAGTATGGCAAAATGGTATAACAAAGTAGAAGAAGCAGGATTTCATTCTTTTAATGTAGTTGCGGCTACATTCTATGAACATTATGAGGATATATTGAACTTCTATAACAATAGATCTTCCAATGCGGCTGCGGAATCTTTCAATGCTAAGATTAAGCTATTCAGGGCTAACATTAGAGGTGTAGCTGATAAGAGATTCTTTTTATTTAGACTAACAAAGTTATACGCATAGTCCCCACCTTTTTCCTACTGAGCCGGGCTTCCCACCTGCGGCGCTTCGCTTTAAGGTAGACTGTACGGTCTCGAGCCGGGAAGTCTGTTATCACAACTTCCGGGTAGAAACCTTTGGATACCAAACCAAGGTGTGAATACTCGCAGGGAACTAATGGAAGCTCCTCAAGGCTAATCATGTAATAGGAACCCATATCGCTGAAATCCACGATATCAAAATAATCAAGGAGTCCTTGGGGGAGAAAAAACGAAAGGACCGATTTGTAATCTATTGCCGGATTTTTCATGGGGCAAAGATAAAAAATCCATGGAATCTTAATATGTTAAATCCCCAAAAATAGAAACTGAGCCCCTAATCCTACTTATTTTGCCTATTCTTGAAAAAGAAAAATCCCCGAATTTCTTCGAAATTCAAGGATTTACATCGTTTTGCCTTCTTCAAAGTGGTGCCACCAGGAATCGAACCGGGGACACAAGGATTTTCAGTCCTTTGCTCTACCAACTGAGCTATGGCACCTTTTTGTTTGCGGGTGCAAAGATAGGGATATTTTCTAATAATGCAATGAATATTCTAAAAAAAGTAGCAGAATGTATATGGAAAATTTAATAAGACTTTGGATATACATTCTGCTTATTTATTATCATGGTTTATAGGGAGGAGTTGATAGCTTGTGCTATCGATCTGAATTCTTCATCAGACA
>NZ_ATZH01000061.1 GCF_000428105.1 Bacteroides pyogenes DSM 20611 = JCM 6294
TGACTAATTTTACATCGCCATTAGACTAAAGAGTTAGAAAAGTGAACGGATATCCCCGTTTTGCGTGGGTGGATATCCTCCGTTTTCAGCAAACCGTGAATGATGAGCTGAAGAATATTGCACAGATAGAGCATTCCAGACACAGATGCTTTGATAATTTCATCGTCAATCTGCTCGGTGCTATTGCTGCATATTGCTTGTTCCCAAAGAAGCCGTGCATCAATGTACAGAGGACACTGGATACACAACTTGCACTATTCTAAATTCGTCGAACTCACGTTAAATTAAATCCAATAACAGGAGCTACTACAGCCAAACCTCCCAACATAGGAACATCTACGTAATTTTTGGTTTTTATGCCTAATTCAACACCCTTGTAAAATAAAAAATCATAGAAAATCATAGTGGTATTTATTTTATAGTAAAAATTATTCATTGATATAGTATGCCGTTTGAGAAAGAGTATTCTGCCCGATTACTTTCACATTATGCTTTTTACTTAAAGCCTATAATAAGTGAAAGGTTGTCCCTGACCAGTTGTTTATATCATATGGATTTAATGTTGTTAAAAAGACAATATTCATTTTCGAGTTTTATTTATTTTTTCTAATGCTTCTTTGTAAGAATTCATTATTATAAAATCGTGATTTAAGTTGCTTTTTAATACATCTTCTTTTTTTTCAATACTTACAGCCTGATTGATAAAAAGAATACCATCCATCCTTGATTTGGGGATAATATATCTAAACTGATTTTCAGTATTACTACCTCCTACAAATCTCAATTTAAACACATCTGAACAATCTAATTTATTTATTGAAAAATAAATAGAGTCTATGTTTAGTCCTTTTAATTGATATTCTAAACTTTCTTGAGGCGCATGAATTAATTTTGAAACTCCTAACGTACCTGCTGATTTCGTAAGCAATGCAGTACCTTGGTTGGTCGTCAAAGCTATACATCGGTAATCATCCTTATACTTGCTTCTCATATAATAACCTAAAGAAAAATAATTTAAAATAGACAGATCTTGTATACTCAAATAGTTTAAATGGCCAAAATGCCCGAAGATTGTTGCTGTTTCATTCTTTTTTAAAAAATTATCAACAATAAATGTCGTAATTTCAGTCATAGCTTTATCTCTGTTAATAAAACGATAGTATGAACTTGAATATTGTCGCGTAATTTTCAAACAATGGAATATTAGCTTTAATTCATCATCATTCAACACAGTTGCTAAGTTATTATTTTCGTTTAATAAAGAAATAATCTTCTCAAACGATATTTCGGTGTCTAATAATAGCTTACATATATCGTCAAGTCCTTCAATGTGTCTGTTCATATTAAGGCTATAGAGAAAGTTAAACAAATCAACCCTACTCTTTAATTGTACGTAATTAATATCAAAGCCCCAAATAGATACATTTTCAATGCTTGTAGAATTGTATTCTTTTAACCATTGTATAAAAGATACTATTGATTCAGAATATAAAAAACCATCTAAATATGTCGAAATATCAGACAGATTGAAGTTTGAATCATTTTTCACAAATCTATTGATATAGAATGAGTATTCTAAAGGAATTTCAAGTAAAACAAGCCGACATTGATGTTTTAAAATACGTTCTTTTAGAATTGCAATAGCAATATCATTCATTGTTTTTGTGCCATGTGTAGTCTCTCCAAGAGCAAGTATTCTATGCTCGAAGAAAGGGAGAGTATGGTAATTTATATTATTCCAATGGATTACATCTTTTTCATTTATATGTCTTTTTTCTTTTATACCTCCTATTTTATTCACGAGATCTACTCCCTCGATGAATATTCCAAAATCAGAAATCCATACATTGGCATTGTTATTATTAAGCGCGATAGTCTCAATGGATATATTTAATAAATATGTATTCTTCGTGTTTATAATTCGAGAAAATTCTACCCAATCCTCTGTCGGGCGTAATTGAATTGTATCTATAGAATTTATATTCTCACATTCACCTACAGAAGTTATGATTACAGATAGATTTTTGCAGCCTTTTGTTTTATACTTAAGCCCTACCGTAATATTAGAGTTAACCTTTTTCAGTTGAAAAAAAGGCAATAACGAACTCATAATTCCTTTTTTTTCACCCAATGTTTCTAAGAGTAACGTGTGAGAAGCAAAGGTGGTGTCAATGATTATATTTTGATAAAAATATGTTGGGTGATTAACCCAATCATATTCAAAATTCTCATCATTGGATTCTGCTTTCAAATCACATTGTAGAAAAAAAAAGACAGAGAATAATATATATAATCTTATTTTCATAAAAATCAACGTTTTGTAGAGAAGTATAATTCAATAATATAAACCCTATTGCTATACTATTCAAATAATCTATTGCCAGATTCCGGCAGTATTAATCGTTCTAGAAGTTATAAGTTGCCCATTGTTTGCGTCATAAACAGAAAATTTTATAGAATCACCCATAGACGTACGAACAATTGTAAAAGAGGAAGAGCCGTCATACCCTTTTCTCAATAGTTCAGCTTGGATGTCTCTTGTCATATCACCCACCTCTTGAGCATAATAAGAGGTGGCTGTACCTAAAATTGGAATCTTACTTATAATTGCTCCAGCGACCTGATTCGCACCATCCATTGATACAGATGTAACATAATCTGGAAATGTATAATAATCTTGAGATGTTTGTCCCGGATAAGTTGAATTTCCATAAACATACGTATCATTAGCTACATATCCCATTCCTTCTACATAACCTCCATTCCATGTGCCGCTACTAACCATGCTATCATACTCTGCTTGTGTGTAGGGGACTGGCTGAAGTTCCATTCCCTCCACCTACATAGCTCGTTTGAAACGATTATTCAATTACCGGCAATGTTTTTGCCAATTCGTCTAAACTTTTTCTCGTTAATTTTCTCATTGTTGTTGAATTTAAAATTGATTATTAATTTTGAACACGTCTTTTTATTTCTTCCAATGTTTTTTGTCTCTGTTTTATTTTTATCATAAATACATCAGAAGCTTTGTCAAAAGATATTTCTTTCTTATTTGAACTATCAAATTCAGATTTCTTTATAAAAAATACACCTTTGTATCTTTGATACAAATTAAATGGATAAAATTCCTGACCAATATGATGACTGCCTTTAAATCGGGATAACGTTAACTTGTTAAAGTCAGGAGTTAAAGAGATATAAATAGCATTGTCTTCAATATTGTTTAATGAATATTCAATGCTATTTTTAGGAGACTTACTTAACAATTTATTTTTTCTATTAAAGCGTTCATCGTACGCGATGGATTTCCCATTCCCAATCAGAAATAACAACGGGGAGTAATTGGCATACTCTTTATGCATATATTCACCAAAAGGCGTGCAAGGCACGGCAGGAAAGGTTGAAACGGGATTAATATGCACAGCATGTCCGAGAATTATTGTTTTTAGACCTTCGGATTTGGCGAACTTATCAATTAAAAACTTTGCATTTAAGAACATGACAGAATCTCTGTTGATAAATCTTTCTATTCCGTCGTTTCCCATTTCTTTTGAAACCTTCAATATATGCAATATGCATTCTATTTCTTCGATTGTAAGTAGTTTGCTTATTCCATTTCTATGAGCATCAAGAAAGTTTATTGCATGGCTGCTGTCTTCTTTCATTAATAGAAGGGAAAATTGATCAACTTCCTGTATTCGTTTTTCTTTATTTAGCTCGGTAGCAAAATCAAAGATATCCATTGCCGAACTTTGGGTGGAAGAATGGATAGAATTATAATCCATACCATATAAGTTGACTTTAGATTCTTCTGTTCTATTTGCATTTAAAATTTGTAACCTATTCAAAAAATCACGTGTAACGTCATCGATGACTAATGTAGTATCCAAAACATAATTTTCATCATGTATAAATCTATTATATGCCAATGATTTTTCCATGGGCATTTCAAGAAGTATCAATTTACAATTTAATCTTTCCACAGATTGAAGAATTAACTGATGAGCCAGATGTTTCACATCACTATTTCCATGAATTGATTCTCCTAAAGCGATAATCTTTTTATTATTAATTTCAGATATTCCTTCCAATTCTATTTTTCCATCAGTATCTATTGCTGTATAGCTGGGTATGTTATTCTCCACTAATGAAGGAAGGATTCTAATGGGAAACGTATCAATTGATTTACCTTCAATTAATACCTTCAATTTAGAAAAAGCAATATAAGCATCTTTTCCGATTTTTCCTTTAGCACAAATTCGAATATTTAACAACTCTGCATTTCTCAACTTTATGCTTTTTGTTGCTAAATTCAATACGGTATCCGGTATAAATTTTAAGGTATCAGAAAAAAGAACGTTTTCCTCCTCACCTATAGCATCCAAGATAATAGAAACAAGTTCTATATTTTGTCCTTTACTCTCAAACTCAACCACTGCTTGTTCTATTTTATTGTTGGGAAGCAATATCCTCTGTTCGTATTCGGTTTTTAACTGATTAGAAAAAGGAAAGCCTTTGGTGAATTTTTTCGCGAATAATTTGCGATTTGAGTCTTGCAAGTAAACAGGAATAGAATGGTTGCTAAATGCCGCATTCTCACGCCATGGGTAAACTACAATAGAATCAGGTTGCATAGTAAAATGTAAATCATATACACCTGTATATGTTCGCTCCTTTGATTGTGCCGCGCACGATGTGGTATAAAAAAACAAAAAAAACAGAGCTGAAATATGAGTTTTTATTGTCAAATGCATCTTTATGTTATTTATTTAAAATGCCAATATATAATGGATTACTCAAAACATCCATTATATATTAACCTATATTCTCTTTGATTTCTCACAATTTAATTTCCCCTAGCTGCTCTTCCTTTTGCCAAACCATCTCTCAGTCCTTGAGAATACCATATCATTTCATAGTTAACATCTCCGAAGTCAGAGCCAGCGGAAGCTGCTGAAACGGCACTCCATGCACTAACACCAATATCATCCCATGAGGAGCCTGATAAGCCAGCCTTAAATCCTATATCAAATCCACCTCGGTACATTTGATCATAACTATCCACTCCCGTTTTTGGCAAACTATTTGGGTTGTAGCTTGAAACCGTTAAATCAGAAAAGGTATATCCCCAACCTTCCACATATCCTCCATTCCATGTGCCGCTACTAACCATGCTATCATACTCTGCTTGTGTGTAGGGGACTGGCTGAAGTCCCATTCCCTCCACCTACATAGCTCGTTTGAAACGACTCTTCAATTACCGGCAATGTTTTTGCCAATTCGTCTAAACTTTTTCTTGTTAATTTTCTCATTGTTGTTGAATTTAAAATTGTTAGTTGATTTGTTATAGGTTCAGCATCTTTTCATTCTTTGAAAACAAATTCTGAAAGAAAGCTGTAATTTCATATTTAGTGAATAATTGTTTTTCTTTTAATTCGCAGAAGCTATTATACACTTCAAACAGTTCCGGGTATTCTTGTTTGTTTTGCTCAATTAAGTACTCTGTAATCTCGGCAATTATTAATTCTGTTGTCGTTTTTTGTTTCATTTCTATTTGGAGTAATCTTCCACATAAGAATAACTTCCATCAGCCGGCTGTTGCAACATACGCAAAGAGCGATTGAAGTTTATCGGATTGAAATGTAACGAAAAAAATGGGAGAAACCCTTTTTTGTAGATTTCAAATTGAAGTATTTCGTTTTGATAGTTTAGTTTTTCTATCAGTGCAGTGGAAGAATTTAAAGACAAAACATTCACGACTTCATCCAATGTCACTTTCCTTGATGACTCTTGACCATAAGTCTTGAAACAAGCAAAGAAAGCTATCGGCACTGCAATTAATATAAGTAGTAGTTGTCTCAAAATCTGTGTTTTATTCTTCAATTGGCAAAACTATAAAAAGGATATGAAACACCAAATTATTCCGATAGTTTTTTGTAAGGGATTTCACTTTAGCTTGATTTCTTCCAATTCAATCATTTAGCTCTGCCAAACAAAAAGTGAATAAGAGCATTTACTCCTGTTTTCCTTTTTGCATTTTCCAATCTATAAGTTTCATTTTTATC
>NZ_ATZH01000062.1 GCF_000428105.1 Bacteroides pyogenes DSM 20611 = JCM 6294
GGAGTCGTGAAAGAGAATCATTATCAGCATAACTTCTGCTTTGGACATAGTGGAGGAACGATGATACTTTCTCTTGTGAACCAGCC
The DNA here is from genome assembly GCF_000428105.1 of Bacteroides pyogenes DSM 20611 = JCM 6294. Lineage (GTDB taxonomy): Bacteria > Bacteroidota > Bacteroidia > Bacteroidales > Bacteroidaceae > Bacteroides > Bacteroides pyogenes. The sequence goes on from NZ_ATZH01000062.1 coordinate 87, forward strand.
TTATAGTATATTTTGCCATCATGGCATCAAAAAACTTGCAGAAATCGTCTGCCATACAAAATATTTCAATAACTTTGTCTTCGGTGATCATAGCGATTTTTGTTTGTAATCCTTTGTTTTTTAGTACTATAAAGTTACAACAAATTTCGCTAATCACCAAATTTATAAGCACTTACAATTCGTCGAACTCACGTTAAATAGAAATGAAGTATACGATAAGACGGTAGTTTATCAGTAATAAGAAGGCTGATTCTTAATATTGGGGTAATGAATAAAATATATTCATAAACGTGTAGAAACGAGCTAATTTTAATTCAAAAACCGAACATTAATGCTTGTCTACTTACCACTATATTTACTCGGCTGCATCCCGAATTGTTTCTTGAACAATGAACTGAAATACTTCGTGTTGACGAATCCGGTTTCGGCGGCGACATCGGTTACGCTTTTACCTTCTTTCAGCAGTTCGGCAGCTTTCTGTAACCGGATGATACGGATAAACTCTTGCGGTCCTTTTCCCGTCAGTGACTTAAGGCGACTGTAGAACAGTGTCCGACTCATTGCCATTTCATGGCACAAGAGATTGATGTTGAAATCGGGTTCATCCAAATGTTCAAGAACAAACCGGGTAGCTTGCATGATAAACCGGCGGTCACCCTCGGCCATTGTTTCGCTTGCTGTCGTTACGTTTTTGTTGTCGATACTTTCACTGTTTTCATTGTCGTCACGTTTGCCGCCCGCCTCTACTTGAGCGATGGCTTGCCGCATGAAAAACTGCCGTTGCCTGTTTCGATTGTCAATCAATCTTTGTACTTTCAATTTCAGTATCTCTGTACTGAATGGTTTGGGGATATAATCATCCGCGCCTTTCTTCAATCCTTCCACTATTGCTTCGTGGTTAGCCTTTGCCGTCAGCAGAACGACGGGAATACCCGATGTGTCAGGATTTTCCTTGACCATTCTGCAAAGCTCGTCACCCCGTATGCCGGGCATCATGACGTCGGAGAGGATGATATCCGGATATTTATTGGCGAGACAGGCGATAGCTTCGTGTCCGTCGGCAACATCAATCACCCGATAGAGGTGTTCAAAGGTCTGGCGGAGGTAGTGACGGAGAGTTTCGTGGTCTTCTACAATGAGCAATGTATTCCGGTCGTCCGGATCTTTTATTTTATCCGTTTCGTGGCTGTTATTATCCGATGTGCCGGCAAGGTGTTCGAGGGATGATTCGTGCGACACGGGTTCGGTTACGGTGGTGGTTCGCGGCAATGTTACGATGAAAGTAGTTCCCTTGCCCTCCTCGGAACAGAAAGTGATTTTTCCATGCAGCATCTTTACAATGCGCTGCACCTGCAACAGTCCGAATCCGGTTCCTTCTTCCTGTGACTGCCGGGCATTTTCGGCTCTGTAAATATCGGAGAAGATATGCTTTTTCGCTTTCTTCGGTATGCCTATTCCGTTATCTTTCAACGAAAGGATGGCTTTGCGTTTCGTGGCTTTCAAATCCAGACTGATTTCTCCTTGGGGCATGGTGTATTTGCAGGCATTGGAAAGAAGATTGTCGAGTAACATCTCTATCAGGTGTTTGTCGGCCGAAACGAAAACGGATTCGTCGGGTTGGGTCAGATTCAGTGTCAACTGCTTCTTCTCGCAAAAAGACCGGAAGACGGAGACTTCTTTCAGCAAAACTTCATTCAGACAAAGCGGAACCGATGAAGAAGATTGCTTGTGGGCGTCTACCTTTTCAAATTCGAGCAACTGTGTGATGAGCGAATGGAGTTTCCGGGTGCTTTCATGGGCCAGATTCAGGAAATAACGGGCCTTGTCCGAGAGATCCTGTTCCCGGTTCAAATCCTCCAGCGGCGCCATGATAAGCGTCACCGGCGTGCGAATGTCGTGCGCCGTGTCGATGAAGAAACGTATTTTGTCTTCGTCGTATTTCTTTTGGAGCTGGTTGCTCTTATAGCGCAGGATGAAATAGAAAACGAAGCCTATTATAAACAGGTAAATAGTCCAAGCCCACCATGAGTTCCACCATGGCTGGCTCACTTTCACTTCTAAGGTGCTTTCGGAGATAGTCTTTCCGTCGCTGCGCCGCAGGCTGCGCACCTTAAAAAGATAAGTGCCCGGCGATACCTTGGTGTAGGATGCCTTCCCCTCGGCAGACGATTTGCTCCAGTCATTGTCATACCCCTCTAAAATATGCTGATAGACAATATCGCGCTCGAAACGATAGTTGATAGATTCAAAAGAAACGGTAAACGAGTTGTATTTATAGCCGAGCCGTACTGCACGGTCGGCAAGCATATCATGAATGGCAGGTTTCAACGATTCTTCTTCCTGGACGTTTTGATAATCAACTGTCAGCCCTGTGAAACGCAGGAGCGTCCAGTAGTCTACGGTTGAAATGTCGAGTGGCATGATAAAGACAGCGCCATCCGTGCTACCATACACAAACTCGCCGTTCATCAACCGGGCAAATGAGGATTTGTTATATTCCTTGTCTATATTGCCCGCATAGTTGAGGTTCGACACGCGCAGGCTGTCTATCAAGGCAATTCCTTTTCCGGTGCTGACCCACAAGCGTTTCTTGTCGTCTCGCTGCAAACTATATATATCGTTGGACGGCAATCCCTCTTGAACAGTGAAAGTCTTTACCGTCCGGTTTTTCATATCATATAGATTCAATCCTCCTCCTTCGGTTCCCAGCCACACGGTTCCGTCGTCATTGAACAGCATAGAGATGATATAAGCACTGACATTCTGATTGTGAAATTCCTGGGAATTGGCATAGTGCTGTATATTCCCTGTATGTTTGTCCACCAGGAAGAAACCATTGACGGTAGCCACCGCTACCCGGTTTCGGTCGATAGGTTCAATGGATTGTACCCAATTCACGTCGAAAGACCGTCTGCTGCCTTTTTCTTTTTCAAACATGATCAGGCATCCGTCCAGACCTCCTATCCATAAGTCTCCCTCCATGTCTTGTCTGACGGAGAAAATATAATTGGTGGTCAATTGCCCTTGTTGCTTGGTGAGATGGCGTAACACGCGTCCGTTGTTATCCAGTAGATACACTCCGTCTCCGTACGTTCCTACCCATACGTTCCCATTTCCGGATGTGCAAAGAGAAATGGTTACGATTTCTTTCAGCACGTGTTTCCAAGTGCCTGACAGGGTGTTTCGGATGCTGATTCCATCATCGGTAGCGAACCATTGGTTGCCATCCGGATTTTCTTCGATATCATTTACGTTGTTGCTGATGAGAGAATGGGTATTTCCCTTTTCGTGTGCTAATATCGAAATGGGATGTTTCAGCAGGATAGCCACGGATACACCTCCCGTATAACTACCTATCCAGATGTTGCCCTGGTCGTCTCTGGTTACGGCATATACGCCGTTTCCGCGCAGGTAAGTATCTGTGTCATCTTTGGTGTTCATCAGTAAACGGGCTTTCTTGGTGTCCTTGTCTATCGCATACACACCGCCACCGTCTACGCCTATGAGTATGGTATGTACATCATAGTCTGTAATTGCCCGTATCGGATGAAGGAACGTGCTCCCTTGTCCCTCCAGCGCAAGCACTTTGGAAGTGTCGAGGTTCATCACAGACAAACCGCTGCCAAATGTGCCTATCCAGAGTTCTTTTTTTTGTTTGTCGCAGAACAATGTTTGTACATTCCACCCCTCCAGCAGCTGGCGTTTCTTATCCGGCAGGGCGTGTGACAGTTGCCAGACTCCGTTAGAAGTACCCACAAAAAGCGACTCGCCGGCAAATGCGATGTCGTTGACATATTGTCCTTTCAGCACGGCAACTATACGATGGTCCGCTTCTTGCTTGTATAGTCCTTTATCCGCCCCCATCCACCAGGTTCCGTCACTATCCAAACAGAGTTTGTTCAAGATGACTTCTTCCTGAATCAATTGTCCCAGGTGGAGGACTTGTTCAAAATAATCCAGGATGGTGGAATATCGGTAAATTCGTCCGGTATGGTCGTAGGCAAACAGTCCTTGTTGTGCGTCGTACAATAAGTAAAGCCTGCGTCCGGCAAGATCGCCATAATAGAAACTGCCCGGCAAATCATAGTTCTTTACCGTATGACCGTTGTATCTGTCTATTCCGGTTTTTGTAGCAATCCACATCGCACCGTCTCCATCCTCGACAATCGAAAAAACACGTTGACTACTAAGGCCTTCTGCATAGCCTACATGCCTGACATCGAACATCCGGTTGGTCAGTTCGGCTTTGACAGCCATATTTATCATTAGTAGTAAGGTGATAACAAGATTAAAACGAACCATATTCTTTTAATTGTTGACATTACAAAGAAAACCCGTTGACGGAATTAAAATTATAAAAAATTTATGACTAAAAAGTTGTGCATAATACTGATTATTAGTGCATTAATGATTCTTAATCAATAAGTAGCTAATTCATATATGCACAACCTATATGCAATATTCGCAAAATTTCGTGACATCTGCAAGCAGGTTGCGGGTAATTTGGTCAACGAACAAGGTAATATACCTCGATGTGGTGTCGTTTCCAGATTTTCCGACTTGGAAGTGGTTGCTCTTAATATGGCTTCTGAACCCATTGGCATTGACAGCGAATCCCTTTTGTTTGTTAAACTGAGAGAATATAAATCTGAGATTCCTCACTTAATATCTCGTCGGCAATACAATGACAGACGAAAGTTCACGGCTTCTCCTTGTATTGTCATTCGAGAAAAGATGGCAGAAACTATTGATGGTGGTGAAGACTACTTCTGTATAGATTCAAAACCGATAGAAATCTGTCGCCCTGCCCGTACCAAGCGATGTTGGATGGGCAAAAATGAAATAAAAAAAGCTCCATCGGTTGGATATTGTGCATCACAAGGAGTTTATTACTACGGTTATAAGTTACATGCTGTGTGCGGATTGAGTGATGTTATTCACTCCTTTGACTTGACAAAAGCAAGCGTACATGACATTCATTATCTGAAAGACGTTAAAGTGGATTACTCAACCTGCACAATAATTGGAGATGGAGGCTATATCAGTGCTGATGTGCAGCTGGATCTATTTGAGACCGCTCGTATCAGATTGGAAGTTCCGTATAGAAGCAATTAAAAAAGATTGGAAACCGACATTTGCATGCTTCGTCAAGGCTAGAAAAAGAATAGAAACTTTATTCTCACAGTTTTGTGACCGGTTTATGATTGAACGAAATTATGCGAAAGACAAGAAGGATTGTTTACCCGAATTATCGGTAAAATTAGCGCACTGACAATCCTCCAATATATTAACTACAAAAATCAAAGACCTATTGGCAGAATTAAATATGAACTATCAATACTTCGGTAAATTTTTACCGAAAAATTAAAAGTCAAACAATAGAACCGGCAAAAGTCGGTTCGAAAACACTAAAGAGGTCATTGAAATGTTGTCAAAACGAATGGTTAAGCATGAAGAAATGTGCTGAAAAAAGTGGGCTAACCTGCTGAAAATAAGGGTGAAAAGTATTGCATAATTCGTTGAATTTTAGTAAATTAGAAGTCTCTCAACTCTTCTGATTATGACTAAAGAAACACTCCTTATGCAATACCAATCCGAGTGCCTGTCGGCTCTCAAATCAGTCGTGAATATA
>NZ_ATZH01000063.1 GCF_000428105.1 Bacteroides pyogenes DSM 20611 = JCM 6294
GCTTCGGTGGCAGTGAAAGGCGGTACAGTAGGCACCATTACCGATTTGGATGGTAAATTCTCGTTGGATGCGCCGCGCAATTCTGTGCTGATCGTTTCCTTCATTGGATATAAGACACAGGAGGTATCTGCTGTTAGCGGTCGACAATTGAATATCACGCTCGAGGAAGATACCAAAACGCTGGACGAAGTTGTGGTTGTGGGATATGGAGTTCAGAAAAAAGTAAATTTGTCTGGCTCTGTAGCTATGGTAGAAAGTAAAGAGCTGGAGAACCGCCCTATCCAAAACATATCAAGCGGTCTGCAAGGCTTGATGCCTGGTGTTACCGTTACGGGGACTAATGGTGCTCCGGGCAGGGATGCCGGTAATATTCGTGTGCGTGGTATTGGTACTTTGAATACGGCCGATCCGTATATATTGGTGGATGGGGTAGAAACAGGAACGCTGAGTGCCATAGATCCCAATGATATAGAAAGCATTTCTGTGTTGAAAGACGCTGCATCTGCAGCTATTTATGGTTCGAAAGCTGCCAATGGAGTTATTTTGATTACAACTAAGCGTGGAAAAACCGGTAAGACAAAAGTGTCTTACAATGGGTATGTCAGCTTTCAAAATACAACGAATATGATAGAACGCATGGGCTCGTTCGAATATGCAACGTTGCTCAATAAGGCTATGGAAGCGGAAGGTATGCAAGGACGTTTTTCCAACGACGAATTGAAAAAGTTTGAAGCAGGTAACGACCCGTTATATCCTAATACAGATTGGTATGATCTTGCCTACAAAACCGGAGTGCAGCACCGTCACAGTATCAATGTCAACGGTGGTGGAGATAATGTGAAATATATGGCTTCTATCGGATATCTCCACCAGACAGGTGTTTTGCCAAATGCGGGACGTGAGCAGTTCAATGCGCGTACCAATTTGGATATGAATATCAGTAAGCGACTGACTGCACGGCTGAATATGGCGTTTATTAAAAACGAATACAGTGATGCCAGCTCTGCTTATGCCGGTGGAAGTTCAGATCAAATCATTCGTCAGTTGAACTTGATAGCACCTTGGATTGTTGCACGTCACGATGACGGAACATGGGGCACTATTTCAGATGGAAATCCTATTGCATGGTTGGATTCCGGTATGAAAGTGAATCGTGATAATTATAACTTCTCAGGAACGCTGGCAGTAGACTATGCCATTATGGACGGTCTGAAACTGACCCTGCAGGGTGCTTATGTGAATAATCTGCAGAATTATACTTTCTTCCAAAAGTATATCAAGTATAATGCCAATAAAGAGACAGAGCCGAATTCTTTGGATGAACGTTTCTACAGATGGGATCGTACCAACTACGATGCTTTATTGAATTATGACAAGCAATTTGGAAAACATAACATCAAAGGACTGCTTGGTTGGCATACGGAGAAATATAACTATAAATACCAAAGAGCTTATCGTAATAGTTTCCCCAATAATGAACTGACCGATCTTGATGCCGGTGATGCTTCTACCCAGAAAAATTGGGGAAACACAGCAGAGTTGGCTATGGTTTCTTGGTTTGCTCGTATCAACTATGATTATGCCGGCAAATATCTTCTTGAGGCAAATATTCGTTCTGATGCATCTTCCCGTTTTGCCGAAGGACATCGTTGGGGCTATTTCCCTTCTTTTTCGGGCGCATGGCGTATCAGTGAAGAAGCTTTTATGGAAGGAGTAAAGGAGTCGGGATTGTCTAATCTGAAACTTCGTGCTTCCTGGGGGCAGTTAGGCAACCAAGACGCTTTGAGTGGTACGGAGAATGACTATTATCCGGCATTAAATACTTATAATTTGAATGCCACTTATCCTTTTGGAGGAACTTTAAATACCGGTTATTTTCAGAAAAAATACCGTATCTCTACTATTACATGGGAAAAGGCTTCCACGTGGGGAGTAGGATTAGACTTTACTTTATTCGATACGCTTGTAGGTTCTATTGATTATTATAATCGTAAAACTACCGGCATTATCATGGATGTTTCAGTCCCGAGAGAATTTGCTTTGGATGCCTATAAAGATAATGTAGGTGCCATGAGAAATAGCGGAGTCGAAATTAATTTGGCTTATAACACAAAAATAGGTAATGTTAATTTTGGCATCGGTGGAAATTTTGCTTATAATAAAAATGAAATACTTGATTTAGGCGAAAATAATCCTGATAAATATATTGACGCCACCAACGGATATAATCAGCGTAATAAAGTGGGACAACCCATTAATTCTTACTATATTTATAAAACAGATGGCTTCTTTAATTCTCAGGAAGAAGCAGACGCCTATACTAAAAAATATGGGAACCCGTTTAAGAAGAAGTTTAAGGCCGGTGACCTTAGATATGTTGACGTGAATGGCGATGGAACTTTAAACGCTAATGACCGTGACTATTGCGGAACTCCCGATCCTTCTGTTACGTATGGGCTGAATCTGAATGCCGCATGGAATGGATTCGACCTTTCACTTACATTTAATGGTGCGGCGGGAGTGAAGCGTTTATTCGATAGTTATGAGGTCTATGGTAATTTCTCAGGTGATGCCGCACATCCTTCTACGATCTGGCGTGACGCATGGACACCTGATAACCATAACGCTAAGATGCCTCGTGTTTTCTTTGATAATAACTCTCCAAGCAGTTCTCGTACAGCTCAATCTGACTTTTGGCTTCAGGATACCTCCTATTTACGCTTAAAGAATTTGCAATTGGGATACACTCTTCCCAAGAGTATTTTAACTTCACTGGGAATTGAAAACATTCGCTTCTATTATTCTGTAGAGAATTTGTTTACAATAGATAAAATGAAGATTAACATTGATCCGGAAGCAACAAGTCATCGCTTGTCTTCTTATCCGTTGCTTCGTACTCATGCTTTTGGTGTTAGCGTTGCATTTTAATGTATTATGATATTTGATAAATATATGGAAACTATGAAACAATTAAGAACCTATATAATAACGGGGGCTACTGTAATGCTACTCTCTTCATGCTCCGACTTTCTGGATACAGCTCCCAAAAATGCGATGTCGCCCGGTACGACATGGAAAACAGAAACGGACGCACAGAAATTTGCTATCGGATGTTATGGAGGAAATGATAATTCACCCGGATGGGAAGAAGGAGATTATATTTTATATCTGGATTGCGCTTCAGATTTCGGCTATAATAATTTCGAATGGGAACAATATAAGTTGATTGGCAATGGAGGTATGACACCTTCGGGTTCTGTGGCTTCTTTTTATAATTTCGAAGTCATTCGCCGTTGCAATACGTTTCTTGAAAAAATAGAAAGTATTCCTTTCAGCGATGAGAAAACCAAAAAAGATTTGATAGCTCAAGTACGGTTTATTCGTGCTTATCGTTATTTTGTAATGAATTGGTGGTATGGTGGTGTACCCATTATTGACATTTATAACTCTGCCGGTGAAGCACAAGTTCCACGTGAGACAGAGGCTAACGTTAAAAAATTTGTGGATGATGAGCTTGATGCAATTATTCCGGATTTGAATGACGAACCCGCAGAAAGAGGCAGAATTGCTAAAGGAGCGGCTTTAGCGTTGAAAATGCGTAGTGCTTTGTATTATGGAGAGTATCAGCGGGCACAGCAGGCTGCAGAAAGCATTATTTCTTTGCATAAATATGAATTAGAACCTACGTATGACAATTTATTTAAAGTGTCGGGGCAGGATTCTAAGGAAATTATATTAGCAGTCCAATACATTAACTCGACAAAGACATTGTATACAATCGGACAGATGTATAACAATGCTGATGGAGGTTGGTCATCTATCGTCCCCACTCAGAATCTGATCGACACATATGAAATGAAAGATGGGTTAACCAAGGAAGAGTCCAAACACAAAGGAGGAGCTGATGCCTATGACCCTGTTCATCCTTTTGCCAATCGTGACCCAAGAATGGAGATGACAGTGATGTATCCGGGTATGGATTGGAATGGTGGAATTATTAATACGCTGGATAAAGATATCAATGGGAAAACAAATCCTAATTATCCGACTGCTGCTAATAACTCTTCAAAAACAGCATTGACTTGGAGAAAATATTTAGACCCGTTAAGCCAATATGCGGGTGGTATGTGGAAAACCAATGCTTGTCCTATTGTGTTCCGGTATGCTGAAGTTCTTCTATCATATGCCGAGGCAGCAAATGAACTGGCAGGACCGTCTGATAAAGTCTATAATAAGATAGATCAAGTGAGAAATCGTGCAGGTATGCCGTCGATAGATCGTGCTAAGTATAATACTAAAGAAAAGTTGAGAGAATTGATTCGCCGTGAGCGCGCTGTTGAATTTGCCGGTGAAGGCTTGCGTCGTGCGGATATCTTGCGTTGGAAAGACAGTAGTGGGAAAATGCTTGCAGAAACAGTCTTGAACGGAACTTTGAACAGGATATCGGGCTCTATGAATCTTGCTGAAAAGGATCCGACTAAACGTGCTGTGGTTAATGTAAATGCAAGCCCGAGTGAGATAAAGATAGAAGACCGTACGTTTAAACCGTTTAATCGTTATAATCCAATTCCGCAGGACGACCGTAGTAATAATCCCAAACTGGAGCAGAACCCGGGTTATGCGAAATAAAATAGGTAATTAAAGAATATATAATAAATAAAAGAGTCCGTGCCGAAAAAAGCTTTTGACACGGATTTTTCTTAGAATGCTTCCTGTGAAAAGTAAATTATTGTTTTTCTGATTGTCTTTCTTGTATTGTTAGTTTGTCATAAAGCCGATATTCAGATATCTGAATCTGTTTACCTCAATAAACAATATGTTATCAATTACGATTTTAGTGTTATTTAACTAGGGCTGCTCTTTTTATGTGTGTTATTATTAAGTAAGATAGGACTTCCTCTTATGATAGTATAATTTGATGTGTCTTGTGACATACATATGTTGACACAAGACTGTGAAATCTAACTTCGGTTATCAATAGTAAATGCAAATTATCTAGGGGTATCATATGTTGCGGAGGAGGAATCTTTTGAAAATCAGGAGAGGCTAATATATCCGATATAAAATATTTGTTGAACCTTTAAAAATCAGTAGCGCCTATGTAAATACACACCATCCAAACAAAAATGGCAGGTACTGCCAATATCTGCCAAATCTTGAGAAAGAAAACGCTTTTCGCTCCTGCATGAAAAGCATTTATCTACAATCTAATCGTAAAAATATGAAAAA
>NZ_ATZH01000064.1 GCF_000428105.1 Bacteroides pyogenes DSM 20611 = JCM 6294
TTATAGATTGGAAAATGCAAAAAGGAAAACAGGAGTAAATGCTCTTATTCACTTTTTGTCTGGCAAAGCTAAATGATTGAATTGGAAGAAATCAAGCTAAAGTGAAATCCCTCACAAAAAACTATCGGAATAATTTGGTGTTTCATATCCTTTTTATAGTTTTGCCAATTGAAGAATAAAACACAGATTTTGAGACAACTACTACTTATATTAATTGCAGTGCCGATAGCTTTCTTTGCTTGTTTCAAGACTTATGGTCAAGAGTCATCAAGGAGAGTGACATTGGATCAAGTCGTGAATGTTTTGTCTTTAAATTCTTCCACTGCACTGATAGAAAAACTAAACTATCAAAACGAAATACTTCAATTCGAAATCTACAAAAAAGGGTTTCTCCCATCTTTTTCGTTACATTTCAATCCGATAAACTTCAATCGCTCTTTGCGTATGTTGCAACAGCCGGATGATGGAAGTTATTCTTATGTGGAAGATTACTCCAATAATGGCAGCGCAGGTATTTCCATTCGTCAGAAAATTGGAATTACAGGAGGAGAGTTAAATGTTGGTAGTAATATCAATTATCTCAATGAATTTTCCCGCAAAAGGAACAGTTTTAGCACGACTCCTTTTTCAATCGGTTATTCTCAACAATTGTGGGGAGGCAGAAAACTACACCGCCTTGAAAAAAAGATAGAATATGCCAAAAACAACATAGCGATAAAGCAATATTGCACTAAGATCTCTCAAATTCAGCAGCAGGCACTCGGTCTTTTTATGAAGGCTTTGCTGGGTAGAATGGAGCAGGATTTAGCCCGACAAACTGCTCAAAGCAACGACACTCTCCTACAACTTGCCCATATCAAATTAAACAGCGGTCATATAACCGAGTACGACCTGAAACAGATTGAACTCCAATCGATCAATTCCCAATACGCTTACGAAAACGCAGTTAAAAACTACTCTGAAGCACAAGAACGCCTTGCTGTTTTCTTAGGGATAAGCTTTTCCGATGTGTCAATCCCCGAATTTAATGTTCCTATTGCCATTGATACTCATTCCGTGCTGTTTTACGTAAAGCGGAACAATCCTTTTTCCAAACAGCAGGAAATCCAAAGCTTGGAAGCTGAGCGAAGTTTATTTTCTGCTAAATTGAGCAATCGTTTTAATGGAAACGTCAGCCTGAATTATGGTGTAAACCAATATGCCGACAATTTTATGGATGCTTACCGGAATGGAAATATACGGCAATCCATCGTTATAGGCGTTCAAATAGCTGAAAAAGCTTATCATCTTTCGCAGGAACAATATCGGATACTGATTCAAAAATTTTCGCTTGGTAAAGTTTCTGTTTATGAACTTACAGCTGCCCAAAGCGACCAAAATAACGCGATGCAACGCTATTATTCAGCGATTAGAGATACATATAACAGCTATTTCACATTGAGGACGATGGCATTGTATGATTTTAAGAGGAATGTGGAATTGGAGGAGGCATTTACAAAAGGTAGATTATAAGTACTAAATATAAAACACTAAAAGAACATCGATTATGCAAAGAAAAAAAGTAACACGTGCTACATTAGCGGAATTGGCACAAAGAAAAGAAATTATTACGTTCGAAATGCAGAAAACCTTTGTAGGATGTGGAGATGGAACCTATGGTGATCCATTTACTTTTGATGAGTTTCAACGATTTGGAGGTGGAAGTAGTATTTATTATTACAACGAAAGTGGCGAATTGTGCTGTAACTTGCCGGAAATTACAGTTACCGGCGGGACAAATACATCCTATAATGGTGGAACTTCATCTAACTATTGTAATAACAGGCAGTACTACAATTACAAATTCTGATGGCAGTTCTACTACTACTTATAACTTTTACGATCCAGCCACAGGTAACCCAAACTACGGAACGTCCTCCAATAATACATTAACTGTGAATGATGGCAAACTTACAGGTAGCTTTGAGAAAACGAATGGTAGAACAAATAATTATACGGTAACAAGCGTTCGTACAAATAAATAAGGAAATGAAAAAGATATTTATATTACTTTTAATAACAGTAGTAGGCAATAGTGCTATTATATTTGGTCAAAATACGGTTTTGTTTGATAGCTATACGTCTAAGTTTAGAGAAGTAAAAACAGACACTATAGATAACGATTTCTTAAGAAGTAAAAACGAAATCGCAAGCGAGTTTGTTAAACTTTTTATTAAACATAAACCAGACTGTGGGTGCGATATTGAAAATTTGTGGTATCAATATGGTTCTATAATTAAAAGTAAGGATTTTATTTTATGTTTTATTTATAAAAACTGTGATATCCCTTCTTCTTCCGGAAATTATCCATATTCTGAGATTATACTTATGGTTTATTCCCCAAAAGGAGAAATAATAGACAGTAGTATTATCTCTCGTGGAGGGGATTTATGGCAGGCTAATTTTAGAGGTAGCATAACCCCATTTAGATTAATCGTTGAACAGGCAAGCATATCCAAAAAGGAATTCGAAAAAACAAAGGCTTATCCGATGTTCTGTAAAATAAATACTTATGAATACTTTATAACCGAAAAAGGGGAAGTTAAACAAAAAATTATATCAAAAGATAAAGGAACTATTATATGGGATAAAAAGAAAAATAAGAGTTTAATTGTCAAAGACAATAATTGATTCAATATGTTGTATTTACAAGCAGACCTATCAATTGAAGGTTGCTTGTTTTTTTAACAAACAAAAATACATATTTACAATGAGACAAAAATTAAAAGAAAAAATTTAGCAGAGCTAAAAGCATCTATGTGTGTTATAGATTTTGAGCAACAAAGTAGCTTTGTAGGTGGAGCTTATGGCGACATTTCAGACCCTTATACTTGGGAGGATTATTCCATGGTGTACAAGTGGAGTAATCCCAACGGCTACTATATGGGCGGTACAGACGGGACTATTTATCAAAATGGAGTACCTGTAAATGATCAGTCTTATTTCGGAGGTTCTTATACGGGTGGAACGCCTGCCGAAGGTGCGTATTACGGCGGTTCATATGCGGGAACGGATTACAACGGCGGGACAGATGGTAATTGGAATAATACAAATTCCTATTATGCTAATAATACGACATCTCAAGTTGATAATAAGTATCCGTGGATTGATAAGACGGCGTTTTTAGAGGGGCAGCATAATGGTTATGGCGACGCAGTCAGACATTGCTATTGGAGTGCCCTTAATCAGATCAAAACCGGCTACAGCTTAATACCTTACGCCGAACAATACGGAAATGCTCATGAGAGCGAATCATCAAATGAGGATGAAAAAAATGGACTTATTTAACAATAGTGTTGGGTATGCGTTGGGCAAACAGGCGTTAAAAGAAGGATGGAGTGAAGACCGGCTGTATCAAGAGTGTTTAAAAGCCGCAAATCAAGGTAAATTACAATTAAAACCATAGATTTATATTACAGCCATGTAAATATACCTTTGACACACAAGGGAATACCCTAATAAATATCAGGAGGTTCGCTCCGTGTGTCTTTAATGTAAAAATAAAAAAACAAACACATGAAAAAATATATATTTTACATTCAAATATTGATATTGTTTATCGTTTATAGCTGCAACAACTACGATATGAGTAATGATAGTGTAGGATATCTGAAAAGATTATCCCCGGGATCAACTTTCAGTTTTATTCCGCTTGTTGATGGTAATAAAATAGATTCGCTTTATATTCTACAGCCATACTCTTATGAAGACCTTAAAAAAAGAAGTTTTGATATTCCCCCAAAAATTCAAAACAGGCTTAAAACGAAAGCATCTTTTGACAATATCTGTGTTTTGATTTTTATTCACGATAAAAGAATAATAGGATTTGCCGACGTTCCAAGGGGAGCCGCAGACTTTGCCGACATAAGTCCTGCCCTATTCTCAATTAATCAACTATTTTATTTGGATAATCAGAAAAAGGTAAAACTTTTTTCGAGAATTAAACAATAACCCCAATTTATGCATAGCACATAAATTAAATCAACGATTATTGGGGATAAAAAGAGAAATAAGAGTCTAATTATCAAAGACAATAATTGATTGAGAGTATTGGATATACAAGCAGACCTGTTAATAGCAGGTTTACTTGTGCTATAAACACCTAATTCTATGAATATAGCTTTTCTTTCAAATTCTAATCCAGATGATGTACATCACTGGTCGGGTAGCACAAGCCATATTTTTCAAGCATTATCACAGTATCATAATGTGAAATGGTTAGTCGTAATATCATAGATGGTTGTTTTTGGCATCAAATGCTTACAGTTATTGGGTTGAAACCGTCTCAGCCATTCAAGACATCAAAATGTACAACTACGAAAAACATCGCCGTTGGAAATGGGAAGAGATACAGGCACGGCTCTATCACGTCAATAAACGGGTGCTTGCTGTAACAAATGCTCAAAACTTAGGTGCTCAATTTATTGAAAGCGTTGAAGTCTTTTGGGAGAGAGTACTGTTACTTTTTTGCATTCTCTGTTGAAGTAAAACAGACTGTCCGACTTCGCGAAATCTTTGGCAGTGGCATTTTCCTGCACTTGAATGTAAGGAGACTTCAAGTCGTTGTCCGAAAGTGTGGCATTCTGGTTTCTTAGTGTGCAAATAATTCCAGATATTGGTGTTGAATTGTAAGCCTCCGGTAAACCACGTATTTTCTGCAATCTCTTCGACCAGTATCTTTGTGCCCAAAAATAAAACTTATGATGACACGAGAAGAAGTTGCAGAAATTATTATGTACTGCAAGGAACACAAAGTAACTTATAAATCAAGGCTGGCGGAACTCAATATCCCTGTCTGGAGATTTTATGACAGCAAGTCCCGTTATGCAGAAGAACAGTCCTGCGTCAATACTTCCAAAGGCGATTTTATAGAACTGGGACAAAGCGGCACATTTATTCCTGTCCCGTCATTTACCGGTCAGAGC
>NZ_ATZH01000065.1 GCF_000428105.1 Bacteroides pyogenes DSM 20611 = JCM 6294
TAAATTAGGGATAGTCGCACAAAAGAGTTTAAAATACAACCAATTGATTGTCAGATTGATAAATATTTGGTATCTTAGTATCAGAAAATAAAAAATCCCCCGAACCTCTGGTAAAGGTCAAATTCGGGGGAAATGAAGTTGAAAACCTCATGGCAAAAGTACAAAATTTATCTGATATACAGCAAGAGATTGCATTTACTGAGTTTGATTTTTATCGTCGATATGAAGAAACTTTCAAATCCAGTGAACTTGGCCGCATCAAGTCACATCTTCCTCTTGGAGAGATGGCACTATCGTTTGGTTTGATAGATGCGGCTCCGAAGAGTATAAGAGTTAAGAGAGGAAGAAAGTGTTTCTTTACTCCTGAGGGTAAGGTGGCGTTAGCGTTCTTGAAGATGTATACCGGGTTGTCGGCTCCGAAGTTAATGGATGCTCTGAATGGAAACATTCATTATCAGATTTTCTGCGGAATTCGTATTAGTCCTGAGAGCCGGTTGACAAACTACAAATTAATTGACAGCATATTGTTGGAACTGTCCAAGAAGTTGAAGATACAGGAGCAGCAGAAGATACTTGCAGATGCTTGGAAGCCATACATGAAGAATCTTGATACAGTCTACACAGATGCGAGCTGCTATGAAAGCCTGATGCGTTTCCCGACCGATGTGAAGTTGCTTTGGGAATGTGTCGAGAGAGCATATAAGATGATGTGTTGTATCAGTACCAGACTTGGCGAGCACAGGAAGAGAACGAAATACAATGACATTGAGAAAGCGAACCTGGCTTATAGGAAGCAGCGCAAGCACACTTACAAGCAGACTAGGAAGATGATAATGAGACTGCTTTCCTTGCTGGGCAAGATACTCGGTGAGATCCGCAGACAGATGCGTATTCATCCGGGTAATGAACTCTTGAATGACAAGCAGTTGGATATACTTGAGAGGATTACGATGGTATATCGACAGCAGAAGAAGCACTTTAGGAGTGGCGACTCCCGCGAGAGCATACCGAATCGAATAGTAAGCCTCAGCAAGCCTTATGTGAGACCGATAGTCAGAGGCAAGGAGACCAAGACTGTAGAGTTTGGAGCGAAGTGCAACAATATATTGATTGATGGAATATCGTTCATTGAGAAACTCTCTTTTAATGCGTTTAATGAGGGTACCAGACTGAAGCATTGTGTATCCTTGGCACGGAAGCTTACCGGTGAGCAAGTGACAAAGATAGGTGGTGATCAGGGATACTCTGGCAATGTCAATAGGACTTTCTGTAAGGAGAACAAGATAGAAACCTCATTCACCCGGAAAGGCAGAACGGGAAAGAATGAAGTTAAGAATGCGACAAAGAGGGAGTTGGCAAGAGTGCGGGCTACAGCAATGGAAGGTTCATTCGGAACTCAGAAGGAGCATTACGGACTACGAAAGGTAGCCGCAAGGATAAAATCCACAGAGATCTTACTGATTTTCTTTGGCATCCACACGGCAAATGTTGTCAGCCTCGCAAAGAGAGAAGCAGAGCAAAGGAATCTTGCAGCCTAAAGTTCCACCCGTGGAACCCAACTTTACGGAGGTGGTGGCTCCAAACGTGATTGAAAATGAAAAATCGGCTCTAAAACGGAGCCGATGATATAGAAATAACGATGAGTGCAATCGCAAAAATACGGGAGAGTCTGCCGGTTGACTCAAATGGAATAAATTAAATGACTTTCCCTAAATTATGATATTTATTAATCCGTAAAACCTTTATTCATCGCATAATTCATGCACATCGAAAATCTTAAAATCGATTGAACCGGATGAATTCACCCCCAATCCAAACAACGCAAAATCGCCCAAACACGGATCATCCGGAAAGACTTCCATCAAGGCATCGGTTATTCTGCGGGCATTCTTCAGAGAGAACGTTTCCGTATCCGTCAACTTCAACAGATAAGCAATCCGACATACGTGGGTATCTAAAGGTACAATCAGATCCCTGCAATCGAAGCTGCTCCAGATACCGAAGTCAACTTCAGAGTTTCGACGTATCATCCAACGCAAAAACATATTCAGCTTCTTTTGGGGGCTGCGTGCCGACACTTCAAGAAATGCACATAATTTCTCCATAGGTATGCCCGGATATATTTGCAACGCATCCTCCAAACTGCCAAAACGGGAATAAGCATCATACAGGTGCTGAAAATAACCGCGAAAGCGGGCATAAGAAAGCATGCGGTAGAAACTGTTCGCGGCGCCGGAGGGGAAATCGCTCTCCCATCTACGGGAAAGCACGTACCGATAGGGCGATTCTCCCATCAGCCGGTGCAACTCTCCAGCTTTTTTCACAATCTGCTTCCGGTTTCCGAAGCTCATGATGGCGGTGAGCAAACCGCTGATTTCTATATCTTGCTTCAGCGAAAAGCGATGGGGAAACTGTACCGGATCGTCACAGATAAAGTCGGCGCAATGGTAAGCCGATGCACAAGCAATCAATATATTCCTTATTTCTTCCGTCATTTTTCGGGTTTACTTGTTTCTATAACATTTTACAGCGACAAAAATACAAAATCGTCGGCATATTAACGTGAAAGAGGCTTTGCATTGCCGGCATTCCCAAAGAAAAAACCGATGCGGATTCGCGCCGCTAAAGTTTTACGGGACAACAATTATTGCCTACCTTTGCCTCAGGATGAAGCAAATCTAACCCAAAGCAGAAGAAATATGGCGGATAATTACATCGAAAAGCAATACGAACAGTACGAAGCAAGGAAAGCGGCTTGGAAACAATCACAGAAGTACAGGAAAAAAACGCGACCGACATCTCCGTCGCCTCAGACAGAGGGTGGAACCCGTGAAAGAAGAGTATTCGTGACGGGAGGAGCATCCGGAATAGGAAAAGCGATTGTAGAAACCTTTTGCAAGGAAGGATTCAGGGTTGCCTTTTGCGACCTCGATGAAAAGGCGGGGAAGGAAACGGCGCAGGGAACGGGAGCGGTATTCTATCCCGCAGACGTGGGCAACCAAACGGCTCTCGAAGAATGTATGCAACAAATATTCAATGAATGGGGCGATATAGACATCCTCATCAATAATGCCGGCGTCAGCCGCTTCTCACCCATCACGGAGACGAGCGTAGAGGATTTCGACCGGATTCTCTCCGTCAACCTGCGACCCGCATTCATCACTTCGCGGTTGCTGGCCATCCACCGCCATGCCCTGCAAACGCCCAACCCGTACGGAAGAATCATCAATATCAACTCCACGCGTTATCTGATGAGCGAACCGGGCAGCGAGGGTTATGCCGCATCCAAAGGAGGCATCTATTCGCTCACTCATGCGCTGGCATTGTCGCTTGCCGAATGGCATATTACGGTAAACTCCATAGCGCCGGGATGGATACAGAACGAGAAGTACGAACTGCTGCGCGCGGAAGACCACCTCCAACATCCGTCGGGAAGAGTAGGCAAACCCGAAGACATTGCCCGCATGTGCCTGTTTCTTTGCCGGGAAGAGAACGATTTCATCAATGGAGAAAACATTACGATTGACGGAGGCATGACGAAGAAGATGATTTATAGGGAGTGAAACATGCGAACATAAAAAAAGGCTATCTATCCCAGACAGCCAATCTTTGTTAACCTTAAATCTAATACTATGAAAAACACAGTGCAAAGATACGGACTTTCCGCTTATCTCCAAATTTGCCGCCGCAAACGAAATACATTATAACACCATTTAATATCGAGATCCATAAGTTAACATTTCGACTGGCGGGCTACACTCCCGATTGTACTCATACATCAGCGGGGAACAATCATTCAACACCCTCAGTCAGCATCTATTCCCTGCATTGGCTTTTCATACATCAGCGGGAAACAATCCCGCACTCGGGAGCTGCTGTCATTGCCCGATTTCCCGGGATACGGATATTCGATGAAGTGTGTCGTAAGCTCTAAGTATGACCTGTCATTGTCCGTTTTTTCGGGAGGCGGCTCTCCTCGGAAAAGAAACAGGTAATTTAGACGGAACGTCAACCGAAGACGTTAAGCCACAAGCGTCAACCTCTTATCATACAGATCAACCGGAGCCAATCCCGCTACAAAACAGACGAAAGAAGGGCAACCGAAACCATCAGGCTACAGAGTTTGGTTTGTTTCACTCTGTTGAAAGATTCACTCCGCTATCCTTAAAGGCCCTAAGGCTATAGAGTTCGCTTTGTTTCCCACTGGGGAAACTTTATTTTCCCACTGGGAGGTGTGTCAAAATGCACACCTCTTTTTTTATGCACAAAGCCCCGACTTTCACAAGCCGGGGCTTTGTTATTACCTAAAGATTTTGTATCTTTAAGCATAACTTTTTATACTATGACAAAGATACATTTTCGTCCTTACAATCCCAACCAAACAGTGCTTTTTCCTCAAAGAATTGACGAGGATATTGCAGAGAACGATCCGGTGCGCATGGTTGACGCACTGGTTGAGAGCCTGAATCT
>NZ_ATZH01000066.1 GCF_000428105.1 Bacteroides pyogenes DSM 20611 = JCM 6294
AAGCAGCATGCAGGAATCACCAACTGTCAGTCAACTGACTTTAGAAAGTTGGATTTTCACTTCAATGCATCGCTGGCTGCCATCAACTTGGCCAAAGCGGCATGTAAGAGGCTCGGAATAGTCTATTCCATATCCTCTTGCAAGTCATTCATACACAATGCTTATATGCTTGAACGATTTATTTGCGTGTTCGGGATTAACCCAGACCCGCAAGTTATTGACAAACTTTTCAAAGAACTCATTTTATTTACTGCCAGAGCCGCTTAGCCTTGGCGAATTTTTAACGAACTATTAATCCTAAAGAATTATGTGATTTTTTTATTTGGGTGAAAAAACACAATGACACAAAATCCGAGAAAGATAAAGTTTGGGTATTGGGTGTTGATATTCCCAATGCCGATTTTTTCTCATTCGGCAATAATCTGTTTTCTTATTTTTATCCAATATTTAAAGAGCACTTGGATAATGCGGAAATAAAGCGTTTTTTACATGAATTGCTTGTCAATTCAAGAAAAGCTTTGGGCGAAACACTTCCTGGCTTGATGGCTAAAAATAAACCATCCAATATTCAGTTTAGTGAGAAAGAGATAGCATTGCTTCAAAAATGGTTTTCATTTTTTACAAGCATCGAAAATAGTGAGTTAAACATGACAATAGAAAGAGACCGGCTTATGTATGAAAGCATTTGCTTTTTCATAAAGCAAGTTTGTTCGCCTCAAGACAATGTTACAATTTACAGCCATCTGGCACATGCTTGCTCAAACAATACCAACTCTCTGTATACCTATACAAAATCTTTTGGAACGCTATTGAAACAAAAATATGTATCAGACTATTTATGTATTGGCTTTATAACAAAGTCGGGTAAGAACTTAGTACTTTCTCAGGAAGGATACGTCATTCAATCGCTAAAGCTGCCGCCAAAGTACAGCATTGAGGCAATGATGGCTGAGTATGGGGATACCTATTTCTACCGTTCGACTTCTCAATTAGCTTTTCCTGTATATATAAGGTATGGGCAGTACTTTACAAGTAATGATTTTAATATTATTTATCCTCGGCAGTATTTCGACGGAATAATATTTATAGAAAGTTGTGATCCGATAAAGAACTTCCGCTATGAAGTAAAAGTTAAGGATAAAGTAAAAGAAACAATAGATGAATATCAACGGCATTTGGATCTGATAAACGGGAAAGATGTTGGTTTATAGATGAATAGAAATCTTTTTTCTTCTTGCGGTACTTGGTCCAAGGGGATGTTGCCGCACTAAACCATAAACACACAATCGATAAGCATTTATTCATTTCTGCCAAGCCCATGTATCAATATATTCTTTTAATTGCATCGTATTCATCCCGCATATCTTTATCAGTTCACCCACATTCTTTTTACCCCTTTCGTCGCCTCCGAAAGTCGAGTTTATTCCCCGTGGATGATCTAAATGAAACAACGGGCTTTCTATCCGCTGTGTAGGTTCCCCTAAAATTTCCATTCGCTTGAGACGCTCGGCATCTTCGGGTTCCCAACCGTAGAAATTTTCGTTTCCCCACCCCCTTTTAAATAGTCGTCTTAATCTTGTTCAGACATGTAATATAATCTCTTCATATGGTTCGGTTTTATCCTGTAACTCTTTTTATAATTCACCCATTATTGAAAATAGCCGAACAAGGTGTGTGTTTTTATCAATAAAAATCTGCAAATACGAAAACATTATTACTATCCTCATCCTTAATCAATGAAGCAACTAATTCTTTGAGCTTACCACTGAGCTTGTTTTTGTAATATGCTTCTTTGAGTTCAGCAAAATCCAGTTCGAAGTGGTATGCATGTTCATAATAATTAAAAAGCCGTGGATTGATATACAACTCTTTTCCTTCGAAGTCGGAAAGAGTTATTTTTGGGCAAAACAGTTCTCCTGTTACTTTGTTACGCATATAATACTTTGGTGCGGGAGATTTCCCTACTTCCCGATAATGGTAAACCGTTATAAACTGATATTTTCCCGCATCCAGACAAATATCCATAACGGTCATCGAATTAGATTCGCTCAATAAAGGTTTTTTATGCAAATAGGGTGTTAAGGAATTGTCTATGCTGTAATGGAAAACTGTGTCGGTTTCTGGGTTATATAAAAGGAGTCCGTCTGGGGATTTTCTTACACGACCATAGCTAACTTGACCAATAAAATCTCCACCCAAATCTTTATAACTTAAATCTATATTCTTATTGGGTAATTGAATGTATTTAAGCACGACTCCATCCACTTTGGAAACAAGGAAAAAAGTTGAATCAATAGAAGTTTCTGCGGAATAGCTCTGCATAATGGTTTTCCATAATTTAGTGTTGTCATACACCAATATGGATTGATCATCGAACAATACCATTTGACCATTAACATTCATTTGCGGTAAGTTTATTCTTCTTTTAAACTTACCCATAGAAGAATAAACCATAATATGATCGCTAAAATCGGGTGAAACAAACACATCATCATTAGTTTCATCATACATTATGGAAGCCGCATCTGTATATTCTTCTGGTCCCTGTCCCCTACGGTTAAAATGTGATTTGGGGTTTCCATCTTTTGAGAAAAACAGGATGCTGTACTGAGAGCGGTCTATAACAATAATATTGTTTTCGGTTACATAATCAATGCTGCCTTTATAAAGATAATCATCAGTTTTTGAATTGAGGTATAGATAAGATACATCCGCAATATCGGTAAGCTCAATTTTCTTTTCGGGATATTCTTTACTGACATCAATAAATGCCAATTTCTCTTGCTGTTCCTTATTAGAGGCACAACTTGCAACTACAAGTGATAAGACTAAATAAAATACTTTTCTCATATTCATAATCTTCATTTTATTTATTGAAGTGATTTAAACTAATTGATCCAATGAGAAACAGCGTACTAATAGCTGAAATTGTTATATTATGGGTGACCAAACTCATTCATAACAACATCCCTATGTACGCTGTGTTGGACAAAGATACAATAAAAAGTGAAATATTGCCTCATTTATGTGTGGCCAAACGTGGTTTCGTAACTCAAAGTAGTCTTGTTGAAATCGTAAATGCCATTCTTTATAAACTGAAAACAGGGTGTCAGTGGAAATATTTACCTGCAGATTCCCTGTTCAGTGACAAGGTTCTGACCTATGGTGCGGTATTCCATCATTATAACAAATGGAGTAAAAAAGGTGAATGGAAGTCTCTTTGGCTTCATCTTTTGGATAAGCACCGTACGAAGTTTGATATGTCAAGTGTAGACCTTGACGGAAGTCATACGGTAGCTATGCGTGGTGGATAGGAGGTTGGTTATCAGGGTAGAAAAAGCGCAAGACAACCAACGCTCTTTATATTACAGACCGACAAGGCATACCGGTTATCATGTCTTCGCCTAAAAGCGGCGAACATCATGATACTCATGACATAAAAAACGTAATCCGGTCTATGATGCATGACCTTGGGATCGCAAATGTCAGAACAGATGGTCTTTTCTTGAATGCGGATGCCGGATTTGACTATACAGTTCTCCGAAGTGTACTTGGCTGTCATGGAGTAGTCTCCAATATCTGCATCAATAAAAGAAACGGGGCCCCCAATAATACTATTGTGGACGAACTGCTGTATGCTGAACGTTATGCCATTGAGAGGACCAATGCATGGATGGACAGTTACAGGACTATATTAAATCGATTTGAAACAACGGTTAGGAATTGGGAATCATGGAACTATATTGCGTTTATGGTAATTCTGCTAAGGAAATGTTTGAGAAAAAGAAAAGTTTAAATCACTTCATTAACTGCATATTCCGGCGGATACCCGTTCACTCTTCGAGACTGTTGGGAAAGCTAGTCGCGACCGAAGTTCGGACTCTCAAGACGACTCCGAGCTGTTTTTTTGATGTTGATGGAGCGGGATTTCACACCTTCAACCGGCATTTACTTCTCTATCTGCAAATAAGTTTGGCGAACGTTTTAATTGTACGCCAACGATTTCGAATAATGTTGCCCAAATAGAGCCTTTTCTGTTGAATCATGCCTGAATTATTGTAGTCACCGTATAGAAAACGGGTATCTGAGCTTCTATGTCATAAAGGGGATGAGCCTTAACACTGCCTTTCTTCTTGCGGCACTTGGTCCAAGGGGATGTTGCCGGGTAAATGAGTCCCCAAGCTTCGTTTATAAATATTCTTGTTATGAAATTTCTTAATTGTTTTTTGCCGGTAAACGTCCCGTTCCGCTCTCTTCAATCTTGTTCTCGACGCTTGTTCGAGCAGACCTTTCGGGAAACCCGTTTACGTCTACTTTTTGCCCGAATAAGTGAGGGAAAGAGCTGACCAAACGGTTGATTGTCTTTTTATATGTAAGATTATCAGTTGTTTATAAATAAATAGACGAAG
>NZ_ATZH01000067.1 GCF_000428105.1 Bacteroides pyogenes DSM 20611 = JCM 6294
GTGAGATTAGCCTGTCCATCGAGGTCGATGAGCAGGACTTTCTTTCCCATTTGCGCCATGCAAGCCCCGATAGAGGCTGTGGAAGTGGTCTTTGACACCCCTCCTTTGTGGTTGGCGAACGTAATGATTTTCTGTTTCATACTTATTTCCATTATGTATATATGTATAAATGTGTACAACTATACAAGGCTACGTGGCTACTTGTATTAACGTGTACAAAGTTACTGACGTTACTTGGGTTAGCCTTGTCACTTCTCCTGACAGCCTTTATAGTCAGGAGAAGTGTTAGGTCGTCAGAGTATAAACACCTCGTCTCTGAGTACTGTCACCTCTGCACCGCTGCTCACTTGTACAAGCAGTTCCTTGCCATAATCTTCAATGATTGTAGCAAAGCGGCAGCCTTTCCATGGGGTTCCCAGTTCGCAAGACTCTCCCAATAATTCTGATTCATATTCGTACATATTCTGTGTAGGTTTAATGCGAGAGCACAAGGCTTGCTCATGCTCTCGCTTGTTTCTTATTCAAAAGTGAAGACCCGAATATAGAAGTAGGTTTCTTCATTCTCATACTCATACTCGTTGATGAAGTCAACCATCTGTCCCTCTGTGCGTTCTCCTTGTTCGATTCCGGTCTTTGATACCCATTCGTTGATAGCATCCTTCACCGTATCGTAAACGTCATCATAAGCGTCCTCAAATGGTTTGCCGTTTGAGCTGACACAACACTCTTCGGGGAAAAAAGAGCCTTCATCATGGACGTAGTAAACTTCGCATCCACATTCACAAACTCGGTAACTGATAGAGAGTTCATCGTGTAGATGATGGTTTATCTCCTCAAAGAGTTCGGTACACGCATCCCATGCGCTTTCTGTCTCAAACGAGAGAAGAGTATTCTCGTCATCTTCCTCATACTCTGCCCAATAGATATGCCCTCTGACGCTGATTTGCTTTGCTCCGTAGTCGATGCCATAGAAGTCTGCCAATTCGTTCAGCCATACATTCTTGGTGTTCACATTCATGCCCTGCAGGGTCTTCCAAAGGTCGCTCACAGCCTTGCGAGAACCTGTCACCTTGTAGGTGGTAGT
Source organism: Bacteroides pyogenes DSM 20611 = JCM 6294 (assembly GCF_000428105.1). Lineage (GTDB taxonomy): Bacteria > Bacteroidota > Bacteroidia > Bacteroidales > Bacteroidaceae > Bacteroides > Bacteroides pyogenes. Next base: position 1,085 of record NZ_ATZH01000067.1, read on the forward strand.
TGCTTGATTTGCCATAACTGTCTATTTGTTTATTGTGAAATGTGGGCGGTAGATGCACCGCCACACTATTAGTATTCTGCTATTACTGCGAAGGTGGCATGATGTTCAAGCCATTCTCTTACGCATTCCATATTATACTCGCTTGTGATGACTGCCGTTTGTTCGTCTATTGCGGTGAAACGTGTGCTTTCGTAATCGTCAATCCATTCTTTCAGATTGCCAACTCCCAAATAAGCCACATCGTTAAAGACTTCATCTATTACTGCAATGGGCGAGTTGAACCTGACAATAAGTGTCTTGTAAGAAGTAATCATCTTGTTCCCTCCTTCCTTTTCATCCATTCGTCACGCTTCTTCCGGCACTCTTCAAGCGTTGCGCATACGCAAGAGAAGAGTTCTCCGTCCGCATGTCGGTAGTCATATTGTACAAGTGTACGTCTCTTTCTGCCTATGCCCGACTGATATTTCTCGTATTTCTCAGCACCTGCGATGGTGCAGGTGCTTACTCCATTGATAGTCATTTTCTGTTCCATATCTGAATTGATAAAATTGTTACCATTCTGTGTAATAACTCTGGTCGTTGCTTTCGCATTCTTCTGCCCACTCTTCATCTGTGAAATCACTATGTAAGCAATCCTCGCTGCAATAGTAGGCTACTCCCATATCCATACAATAGCCTTCACGCATGAGTTTGCCGCACTCTGAGCATCTACGGCAGGCTCTGTCAGTGTCCCACCAATAATCCACAAAGGACTCAGCAATTACGTCTTCGCTTGTATTCTCGTCCCACTTGTCACGGTAGAAGTCCGCAAACTTGTTCAACTCATCCTTGCTGAAAAGTTCCTGGTCTGTGCCACTAACACCCTTGGTCAGTCGGCTCAAAATCGATTCTCTTGTCGTCATATTGAAATTGTTTTTTCTCCCTTTTGTAGATCAACTACTTCGGGAATGGTTAAAAATTATGTTGCTTTCAGAAGGTGTTACGGCTATCTTGGCAAGGTTTTGATGCAAAATACTACCCGAAAGGTGTGGAGATTTTCCATCAAAGCGGGCAGCCTTGACCTTGCAGGAGATGAGACGTAACCATTACCTTCGCAACAGAATTTCTACCGATTCCCAGAAGTCGATGTATGGCAATCATTATAACAGGAGTACCCATTCGGCAAAGAAAAGGAGATGCAAAAAAAAGCGACCCGAAGGCCGCTCTTTGATGACGAGAAGGGTTATTTGCCCTTCTTTGTCTTGCTCTCCTGTGGAGCAGGAGTTTCTTCTTTCTCCACAGCTTCGTAGAACTTGGTTGCAACGAGAACCACACGGTTGTGCTTGACTCCATCGGCATCCTGCCATTCCTCAGGCTTGAAGTAGCCTTCTACCGTAAGGAGAGTTCCCTTTACAAGGCGATCGAAGGAAGAGGTGTTCTCGTTTTTGCGCCATGCCTCTACATTCATGAAGGCTGATGTGCGGTTTGTTTCCTCGCCATTCTTCTCAGTACGGCTGATGGCCAGTGAGAAACGTGCAACGCTTGCTGTTGAGAACTGATGGATGCTTGCATCCTTACCTACGAAACCGCTTACTACGAAAGAATTTTCAATCTTTTTCATAACTTTGATATTTTAGAAGTGAAACATTTATTTTTTACGTTGCTATCAGAGTTGGCAAGGAAAGCAGGCAAGCAAGGAATTACCGAATTATTTCACCTTGGCACAGAAAAGTTTTTTGGATGATGTCAGACGAAAAAGTTTTTGAAATAATTCAGGTAATAAGGCACTGGTACTTGATACAATGCGGCTTGCACTAACTTTGCGACGGAAAAAGTAAGTGTGTCTGCTTCGTCCAAAATAAGAAGTGGAGAAAAGTGCAGAAAATCAAGTAGTCGGTGTTAGGTAAAGGAAACAGGTATCTATATCAGATAAACAAGCGATGCACAAACATCGTGCCGATAGCCGTTGAAGTATGGTCGGAAACTGAGCAACAGCATGAAGAACTTGGGGATGCAAATACGATGAAAAAGACGGAGAACGCACAAGGAAGGGAACAGAAGGAAGGCACATCTGGGGATTAGGGTGTCGAGAGTAAACGCAATACGATTCTCGCAACGATTCACAGAAGCTAAAGAAAGAGGTAATTCAGCAAGGAGAAAAAAGAAGGACTGACCCAGCCGTCAATGAGCAGACATCAGGCTCAATTTATGGCATGTAAGTTTAAGTTTAGAATTACCCATGTATATATACATGTTTTCAACACAATGAAAAGTCCGCCACAGGCTATTCCTGATGGCGGACGAGAACTCGAACTTTTTAATTCATTCAGAGACGAATGAATAGACCACGTTAAAACAGGATTCCGATACCTTCATGGTGGTAATGACCATAGACCTATCCTCGGTGGTGAAACAGTATTGGTAGGAAGTTTCATCGGATGC
>NZ_ATZH01000068.1 GCF_000428105.1 Bacteroides pyogenes DSM 20611 = JCM 6294
ATTTATAAACAACTGATAATCTTACATATAAAAAGACAATCAACCGTTTGGTCAGCTCTTTCCCTCACTTATTCGGGCAAAAAGTAGACGTAAACAGGTTTCCCGAAAGGTCTGTTCAAACAGGCGTCGAAAACAAGATTGAAGAGAGCGGAACGGGACGTTTACCGGCAAAAAATAATTAAGAAATTTCATAACATAACTATTTATAAACGAAGCTTGGGGACTCATTTACCCGGAAACATCCCCTTGGACCAAGTGCCGCAAGAAGAAAGAAACATTTCTATTCATCTACTCGTTGGTTGAATTAAAATTCTAATGATTTATATATCATGACTGCATGATGCTTGGAGGCAAGGGATATCTCAGTGCACATGTGCACAACAAAAGCTCTTCGATGCTGCGAATATTACCTTGGAGGTTCCCTATCGGCTGAATCAGAAAAATTGGCGAACACCCTCCCGGGTTTATAAACGCTTCAGAAAACGTATCGAAACTATATTCTCCCAACTCAACGACAAGCTCATGATGATACGCAACTATGCGAAGCAGTCATGCGGGCTTTTTACCCGAATGGCAGGTAAAATCGCAGCTATGACATTCATGCAATATGTCAATTTCAGTAATCATCGTCCTATCCGACAGATAAAATATGCGCTAATTTAATTCAACCAACAGGTTTCGATTATTATAAATATTCTCATTACTTTGAAACGAATCATCTTTCCGTTCGTTCAAAAACAAATCTACAAGCCGAATCTCCTGCCATAAGTCGTATGTGCAGAGTTATACCGTGAGAATTGGAATTAGGATGTAATATAACCTTTAAAACATTATTATTCATAGACACAGAGCCCCATTCGCCTTCATAGAAATTCTTTTTTGAAGAATTTACAAGAGAAGCATTGCAAAAAACATTAGATATGGACGGATGGTAATTTGTGCAAGTAAATAGATAAGTTCCTCCTTCTTTGAGAGTTTGAATTTTAAATATCCCAGATTTTTCTTCTTTCATCTTAGTTTTCGTTTCCCACTTCATTGGAGGCCAATCTCCATCAGCAATTTCTTTATTATTATCACAAGAAGACAGTCCCAAGCTTGATACAAGAAGCGTGATTAGCATCAAAAATAAATTAGTCTTCATTCTATTAATGTTTAATTAGTTTTACAAAAAGGTTACAATAAACAATAATAGGTCTTTTTAGGCAAAAATCAAAATATATCAGCCACGAAATGAGACATATAGCAATTTAATCTATATAATGTCTAATCTAAACCAAAAATTGACAAATAAATACAATGTGCTCCCTTTCTAAAACATCAAAAAGCCAAAATCAAAAAAACATTTTGTCAAACCATTTTTTTTACTTAATTTACAGCATCTAAACATAACATAAAAAAGTATCATGAGAAGTAAAATTTTGTATTTTTTGCCGTTTTGTCTATTATTTTCTTGTAGTGAAGAATCAATAAAAGAAAAAGGGATAAATCCTCCACCACCATTAACCCCTCAAAAACAAACAGTAACTATATCAACAAGATCCGCAGGAGATGGCAGAAATGATTTATTAGGGTATGGTTATAATTGTCTATATGCATTAGCCGATAACTATAAAGGAGCAACAAACCTTGTTATCGACATTGATAGATATATAAATGGAGTTGGAATAGATCCGAAAACAAAGAATGACGTTAAAGTTCCAAAAGGAAAAATTGAAGTTTCATTAGCACATGGTGACTTTTCCCAATATGAATTATATGGTTTTTCTTTAAATGACTTTTACAAGAAAAGAAGTGGAGGATTAACGATAAATTCAGGAAAATATATACCTTGGGGAAAAATTGAGTTTACGAGGGAATTTGATAACGAAATTTCGGAAAAAGCCACAAACTCTTTTTACAGAGTAGATGCATGTATTAATACTAAACGGCTATTTTTTAATACCTTCAATAAAAAAAGACTAAAATATTTTCTAACAGAAGATTTTCTTTTTGCACTTGACAACTATTCCGCCGCTAAAATTATTGACGATTATGGAACACATGTATTGACTGATATTTTTGTGGGAGGAAAAATGTCGATTCTTGCAACAGCAATTGAGGAAGACAAGACAAAAAATGATTTAGTAACACTAACTGGAAATATCCTTGAAATAATCAAAGGAAATACCACAGAAAAAATAAAAGTTACAAATAATATCAAAGATTTATCCTTAAAAATAATTCAACATGGAGGAGCAGTACCTATTCGAACGCAGTTAATAAAAACTGATGAAGGAGAAATAGATACAAAATTTGTTAGTTGGCCAGAATGGGCTTCCAGTGTGGATATACAGCATTCGACACTTATAAAAAGCGATTTATCACATCTGATTCCTATCTGGGAATTTATTGAAGATGAATCTAAAAAAGAGGAAGTTATTCAAGAAATAAGGAAAAGAAGTCTTGCTAATAGCAGAAAAAATCCTGTTCAAATAATAAAATTTGAATCTTTCGATAAAAAAAACAACCGGGAAAATGCAATACAATACACATTAACACCCAAAGAGGTTACTATGGGAGAGAGAATAACTATAACCATTTCTTCTCATTTTGATTCAACTGTTAGAGAAAGAGGGAAACAATATCCTGATGACTATTTTTCAATAAATAGAATCTTAAAAACGGAAAATTGTAAAATAATATCTCAAGAGGTCGAACACACTCCTAATAACAGCACAAGAAGGGGCTCAAAAAAACTACCCGAAAAAATAGACATTATATATCAATTGGAAGTTACAGATTATTATACTCCCATCATCTATTTTGAACAAAAAAGTTTTATTTACAGTACAGGAAGAGGGCCCAAATTAGAAGATCTAATTTTTAAAAACTAAATAATGTGTTTCGCAGGCATGTTGGAGTCGTAGAAGATATGCGTCATCACGTCTGCGAGTTCCTTGGATGCCTTCTCCGCACGCTCTATGTACTTGCCGGCGCTTAACCCCCTGTACTCGCCTTTGCTATAGTCCCTTACATGCGTTACAACGAGTTCTCCGTCCACATATATCTTTACAAGTGAGCGTGTGCAGGGCACATGGATGTCTTGGAGACATGGCGATATGGCACGGTGTAGTAATGCTGGTCGCGTCCGAGGTATATGCAGCAGTTGGAGGACACCTTGAGATCCGTATAAGAGACTATCTCAAAGTCTGTTGCCGGCAGCGGATTCAGGTTGGGACGGTCGATGGCAAGGAAGAGTTTCTCGCCGCCTGTACGCATGTCTGCGAGGATGGTCGAGGGTGATTCCTTCTTCGCTTCGGTGTTCTGATTATAGTGGAAACGG
>NZ_ATZH01000069.1 GCF_000428105.1 Bacteroides pyogenes DSM 20611 = JCM 6294
TTAGTCCCGACTCGGAGGCGAATCTGAACGAATCGTGCCCAGTCGGGACTAATTTTTTGTATTTTGCAATACGTACTTTACCGGAGGCTTACTTTTTTAGTACTATAAAGTTACAACAAATTTCGCTAATCACCAAATTTATAAGCACTTACAATTCGTCGAACTCACGTTAAATTAAATGTTTTTGATCATGTAATTTACAATTACCGTATGCACAACTTATATACAATATTGGCAAAATTTCTCAATATCTGCAAGCAAATTTCAGGTAACTTAGTCAATGAACATGGTAATATACCCCGTCTTGGAGTTATCCCCAAATTCTCCGATGTAGAAATTATAGCACTGAACATGACATCCGAAGCGATTGGCATTGACAGCGAATTCTTCTTTGGCAAGGCAAGAAAAAGGATAGAGACCTTATTCTCGCAGTTGTCTGACCAGTTCATGATTATACGGAACTATGCAAAAGATACGGAAAGGCTATATTTACCTGAATCATAGGGAGTTTTAGCGTACTGACAATCTTTTAATATATTAACCACAAAAATGGAAAACCGATCGGAAGAATGAAATATGCGCTAATTTAATTCCGCCAAGGGGTTAAAATTATTGCACAAGCAATCTGAATCTTTTGAATGGTATTCATTTCTGTTTTCATCGCAATATTATCTCTGACAGTATAACTATCAATTTTTGAAACAATACATCGCGATCATCATTCAAATTTATCATTTTCAAGCTCAATAGCATCTTTTACTTCCTTTTCCATACTATATAACTTATGTGTTTAGGCATTTTACGTCCATCTTTATAATAATTATCTTCTCCAAATTCATATATATTGTCATTTTTATCAACAGCCCATCCATAAGCTGATGAGCCGACAAGATATATAGCTTGATCAACACCCAAATCTGCCAATGCTTGAGCAAAATCGTGAAATGACTCTTTGGTGCCTGTTTCTACCATAAATATTTCACCTTGACGATCACAAATAGCTCTTCGAATTGATTTTCCTTTCGGCTCATTGTCAATGACTTCGCCATTACTAACCAAAGGATATTGGCGGAAGAAGTAGCCACCTTCTTCGGTTGCTTTCTCAAAGAGAGGCGAATTCTCAGCAACACCGATAGTTACTTTACCATTGATTGATGCACAATAACCTTTTTTGGAAACTCCCCACGATCGAGGCTCTCCATTTAGAACAAATGCACCTACTACACCTCCATTATCAGCGCGCACATCAGCAGCTTGAGCTGCATATATCACACTCTTGTCTTCTTTATTCAGTCTGCCAATATGTAGTGATAATTCGGCATTATGAGGGATGAAAATTTTTATGGGAATATCGTTAATCAAAGTATCTACGATTTCTATATATCCAGATCTCAATGAATCAACAGTACTGCCTATCCATTGATATTTGGTTGGCTCAGCTTCTCTAACAGGTTCGAATAAGGCAGGTCCCGGAGTCCCTAATTCCTGTATTTCTACTTCTTTATAACGAAAGATTATAAATATTATTACTCCGATTATGACTAAACCTAAAATAGATAGGATAAAAATCCATACATTACGGGGCACAGGATTCTTGTTGCCTTCTTCACCTATTATGCGAATTTGGTCATCTCTGATGTCCTTAAGCTCTTCCATCTTATTTAACCTCCTTTTCTAATAGCTCCTTCAACTGTTTTAATGCCTCTTTCGATGCAGTTACAGTGTGACTGAACGACACAATATCCGATAAAGTCAGCTTCTGTTTAGGAATGCTGATATAGTAGATGTAGGAGCGATTAATGATTAGGCTTTTACCTATTCGAATAAAAATATTGCCTTCACTACCGAGTTGGGACGAAAGTATCTTTTCTATTTGGCCCAATTGAAAAGATAACATTCGTACCTCATTATCTGTTTGAACAAGCGTAGAGTAATTTCCATCTGACACTATATAAACAATTCTGTCAGGTGCGATGCGAACCAAATCGATTGATGTTGATATGACTAATTGCTTTTTCATTCAATCATTTTTTCTAAGCAAATGTATGAGAGTGAAAAAAACGGCCATGCTATTACAGTTTGATGTGGCAAAGTTAATGTTTTTTCCTTAGACTGTCTCCTTTTAGTTCAAATCTTGTTGCCATATATCTATGATAGGGCCCGGTATCGCATCGGCTACCGTGCGTTTGTCACCAGCGTCACATGGTATTCCGCAAAGGCAGGCATGATCCCTCGAGACGATGGCCGTCCGGACGCAGCATCGCAGGGCAGGATGCCGACAAAGGTTTCGCCCCACAATTTCACCGGTCTCCATAAAATAATTGTAAGCCTCCGGTAAAGTACGTATTGCAAAATACAAAAAATTAGTCCCGACTGGGCACGATTCGTTCAGATTCGCCTCCGAGTCGGGACTAATA
>NZ_ATZH01000070.1 GCF_000428105.1 Bacteroides pyogenes DSM 20611 = JCM 6294
TGTGTAGCCATAGTCTTGAAGGGGTTGTTTATCCTTCAAGATAATAAATTCATCAAAACTGTAACAGCATACTCCGATTTTGTGGAGAAGTGGGCACCTGCATTATCTTCCTAAAAGTGTAACAGCATGCTCTGATTCAGATAACACTATTTAACTGTTTTGAGCGGAGTGTAACAGCATGCTCCGTTTTCGCCACCTTTCTTCATATTATCTATTATTCTTACCCAATTGAGGCCAGAACAAATACTTGCAGAATATCCATGCGGCATGTATAAAGCGTTTCATAATCCCAATTCTTTCATTGCCCATTCCACTTCTTCTTTGGGGATATGCAGATAGTTACTTAAATCCTGAGCGGTAAGTTCCGCAAGGTTACCATCCGCTCTTTCTTTACCGATAAGATAAGTGATTTGCTTCATCAAATCCTCTTTGCGTATTTGTGATAAGCCAAACTCACTGGAACAGAAAGACTCCGTACCATCTTCTCCGTACTTGCCATCCTTACCTTCATAGATTACAGACGGTTCATGTACGTCAATAGTATGCCATTGTCCTTTGGGGACAACACATCCCATTGTATTTCCGGTATGAGAAAGATGAATGCGCTCCACTTCCCTTCCATCTTCATCATATAGCACTTCATCCACACTGCCACATAAACAAAGCACACATTTTCTGTACTATTGGAATGACGATGAATAGGAGCAACCGTATCTGGCATTAACGCATATAGCAAGCACTGCGATGAATCTTCGTCTGCCGATGTGCGCAAATCGAATGCAGCACGGAGGCGCGGATTCTCTTTTGCCTATATCAATAAAGCATTTAGAAATTCTTTATCAAAGACTTGATTCATGACATTTCTACTTAACAACCACTTTATTCTGCAATAGCCTCTTTGATGCTCTCTACAATATATCGTACATCGTCATCGGTAACATACGGACCAGCAGGCAGACACATACCAATTTTGAAAATATCTTCTTCCACACCATTTGTATATACAGGAGCCTCTGCATATACAGGCTGTTTATGCATTGGTTTCCACACAGGACGGCATTCCACTTTCTTGTTGAGCATGAACACGCGCATTGCCTCTACATTATCATTTGGCTGACAATCGGTAGTGGGAGAATCCACCTGATGAATCACACCTGCAGCACCACCTACGGCAGTCTTGATAACTTCCTTGTATGCATTCTCTTGACCTTTGACCTTTAGTGAAGGATCAAGTGTCATGGTACATAGCCAATAATTGGAATCATATCGTGAATCTACGGGCTGCTTGTTAATCTTTACTCCAGGTATGTCTTTCATCAAGTCCTCATATAATGCCTGAACATGTTTATGGTGAGCGATATGAGCATCCAATACAGTCATCTGGCCGCGACCAATACCTGCACAAACATTACTCATACGGTAGTTGAACCCGATAGCTGTATGCTGATAATAAGGATAAGCATCACGAGCTTGGGTTGCATGCCACATAACTTTATTCGCATCTTCAGCGTTACGGCAAATGAGAGCACCACCGCCAGAGGTAGTAATCATCTTGTTACCATTAAATGAGAGAACACCATAATTGCCAAAAGTTCCGAGCACCTGACCATCAAAGCGAGACCCCATACCTTCTGCAGCATCCTCGATTACAGGAATACCATATTTATCGGCAATAGCCATAATCCTGTCAATCTGATAAGGCATACCATAGAGAGCTACAGGAATAATAGCTTTTGGAAACTTGCCAGTTTTCTCTTTTCTGTCGATGATAGCTTTCTCTAACAATTCAGGATCCATATTCCACGTTTCCTCCTCCGAACCGATGAACACTGGTTTTGCACCAAGATAGGTAATTGGATGTGAAGAAGCACAGAATGTGAAACTCTGCACACAGACTTCATCACCTGCTTGAACGCCACTAGCGATCAAGGCCAAGTGAACAGCTGCAGTTCCTGCCGAAAGGCACACTACTTTACTATCAAGAGGTTCTTTACCATCTGTCTTACTGTTTACAAAGTCAGCAAGACTCTCCTCAAAAGCATTTACATTAGGCCCCATTGGTACCACCCAATTGGTGTCAAAAGCTTCTTTTATATACTTCTGTTCAATCCCGTCCTCACTCATGTGAGCCAAGCAGAGATATATTGTAGTTCTGTTTTTATTCTCATTATTAGAACCTACGATTTTTAAATCTTCTGACATAATCTTATATAGTATTTGATTGTTTTTACCCGTTGGTTGAATTAAAAATCTAAATATTTACAAATGAAAAAGTTGCACATATCACTGATTTTTAGTAATTTAATGGTAGATAAACCGTTGAATACTATTTATCTGCATATGCGCAACTTCATAGCAAATTTCGTCAGAATTCTCGGAATCTGCAAGGATTTCGCCGGAAATCGTG
>NZ_ATZH01000071.1 GCF_000428105.1 Bacteroides pyogenes DSM 20611 = JCM 6294
GAGTAACACGTATCCAACCTTCCGGTTACTCGGGGATAGGCTTTCGAAAGAAAGATTAATACCCGATGTTGTGTATCTTTCTCCTGAAAGATACGCCAAAGGATTCCGGTAACCGATGGGGATGCGTTCCATTAGGCAGTTGGCGGGGTAACGGCCCACCAAACCTTCGATGGATAGGGGTTCTGAGAGGAAGGTCCCCCACATTGGAACTGAGACACGGTCCAAACTCCTACGGGAGGCAGCAGTGAGGAATATTGGTCAATGGACGGAAGTCTGAACCAGCCAAGTAGCGTGAAGGATGACTGCCCTCTGGGTTGTAAACTTCTTTTATACGGGAATAACATGAGGTACGCGTACCTTATTGCATGTACCGTTATGAATAAGCATCGGCTAACTCCGTGCCAGCAGCCGCGGTAATACGGAGGATGCGAGCGTTATCCGGATTTATTGGGTTTAAAGGGAGCGTAGGTGGGATATTAAGTCAGCTGTGAAAGTTTGGGGCTCAACCTTAAAATTGCAGTTGATACTGGTTTCCTTGAGTACGGTACAGGTGGGCGGAATTCGTGGTGTAGCGGTGAAATGCTTAGATATCACGAAGAACTCCGATCGCGAAGGCAGCTCACCGGGCCGGAACTGACACTGATGCTCGAAAGTGCGGGTATCAAACAGGATTAGATACCCTGGTAGTCCGCACAGTAAACGATGAATACTCGCTGTTTGCGATACACAGTAAGCGGCCAAGCGAAAGCGTTAAGTATTCCACCTGGGGAGTACGCCGGCAACGGTGAAACTCAAAGGAATTGACGGGGGCCCGCACAAGCGGAGGAACATGTGGTTTAATTCGATGATACGCGAGGAACCTTACCCGGGCTTAAATTGCGCTGGCTTTTACCGGAAACGGTATTTTCTTCGGACCAGCGTGAAGGTGCTGCATGGTTGTCGTCAGCTCGTGCCGTGAGGTGTCGGCTTAAGTGCCATAACGAGCGCAACCCTTATCTTTAGTTACTAACAGTTTTGCTGAGGACTCTAAAGAGACTGCCGTCGTAAGATGCGAGGAAGGTGGGGATGACGTCAAATCAGCACGGCCCTTACGTCCGGGGCTACACACGTGTTACAATGGGGAGCACAGCAGGTTGCTACACGGCGACGTGATGCCAATCCGTAAAACTCCTCTCAGTTCGGATCGAAGTCTGCAACCCGACTTCGTGAAGCTGGATTCGCTAGTAATCGCGCATCAGCCACGGCGCGGTGAATACGTTCCCGGGCCTTGTACACACCGCCCGTCAAGCCATGAAAGCCGGGGGTACCTGAAGTACGTAACCGCGAGGATCGTCCTAGGGTAAACCTGGTGATTGGGGCTAAGTCGTAACAAGGTAGCCGTACCGGAAGGTGCGGCTGGAACACCTCCTTTCTGGAGCGATGCCTTCGGTTTTTGCTCTCTTTATTTTTGAGAATTTTTTTTCGGTTTTTTATTATGTACCGCTTGTACTTGTTTATTTATAGATACAGATGTAAATAATACAAGAGAAAATAAAGACGCCGAGCCTGTCTCCGTTATCAGGTCGCGGTTGACTGACAGTCCTATAGCTCAGTTGGTTAGAGCGCTACACTGATAATGTAGAGGTCGGCAGTTCAACTCTGCCTGGGACTACTTCGAATGTTTGTTTTCGGGGGATTAGCTCAGCTGGCTAGAGCACCTGCTTTGCACGCAGGGGGTCAACGGTTCGAATCCGTTATTCTCCACTCTTGTTGCCCGGTTCGTATTGTTTTTTTTCAATCCGGCCGTTGCGCGACATCCGATCTTTGACATGATGTACAAAAAGTAAAAAACGAAAAGAGCTAAAAGTATATATCAAACCGCCTCTTTTTTTGTTTCCGGTTTTTCTTCCGGGGACATTTGGAAGATGTGTGTATTTGAAAAGAAAGTAGTTAAGGGCGCATGGCGGATGCCTTGGCTCTCGGAGGCGATGAAGGACGTGATAAGCTGCGATAAGCCTCGGGTAGGTGCAAATAACCTTTGATCCGGGGATTTCCGAATGGGACAACCCAATGCGTTGAAGACGCATTATCCTGTATTTTTTTATCAGGAGGCTAACGCAGGGAACTGAAACATCTTAGTACCTGCAGGAACAGAAAATAATAATGATTCCCCCAGTAGCGGCGAGCGAACGGGGATTAGCCCAAACCGTCGGTGTTACGGCACCGCCGGGG
>NZ_ATZH01000072.1 GCF_000428105.1 Bacteroides pyogenes DSM 20611 = JCM 6294
TACTCCGTTTTTTAAGCCGATTTTAAGCCGCTTATCGCATCAAAAAAGGGTGGATAGAACCGTCCTGAGTGGGTGGGCATGCTCCGTTTTCGCCAGCTGCCGAAAGCGCCGATGTAGGCTACTTGTTCGAATCCTTCGGAAAGCATTGCATCGGCGAATGAAGCCGCCGCTTGCGCTTCTTTACCCGGAATGCAGGGAGCTTTCAGGTAATTGCCTGCCTTCATGCTCAGCTCTGCGGTGGTGACGACTTTGTTGCCCGGCTGTGTTTCGAAGAATGTTTTTGAGAATGCCTTTTCGCCTGTCGTAAAGCTTGAATTTTTGTCGCTTCCCATAAGAGCCATGTCGGCAAACCAAATGTTGCGGAGCTTCAGCTCGCCTTTGGCGGCGGAGCCTTGAGCGTCTCCTTTGTCATTTTCGATGATGAGGCCTACCGGATACCCCACAGCGATGGAATTGAAACAGCTAAGGTTGCTGTACCTGCGGATTTGTATGGCTGCCTGATAGTCCGTCGACAGGATTCATCATACCGTCAATGCCTCCTTTCAGGCTACGCAGTCCGTTGTCGAATCCCAGGAAATCGGTTCCGCTTTCTTTTTCGTACAAGAAACTGTTGAAATGCGTACGGTCGTTCAGCCCGCCGTTTAAGTTGATCGAGAACGAACTTTTAGACGGAACATCCTTTGTTTGAATCAGGATAAACCCTCCCGTGAAGTCCGACGGGTATTCGGGAGCGGGGCTTTTCACTACAATCATGTTGTCCAGTTGCGAGGAGGGGATCAGGTCGAACGAGAAAGCTCTCGAATCGGCCTCCATCTCAAAATTCAGCGTAGTCTCTTTTTCTGCTTTTATGTCTCTCAGCTCAATCGGTTTGTACCCGATATATGTTACCGTTATGGTATAAATCCCGTTTGCCACGTGTAGCGTGTAATTGCCGTTGAGGTCTGCGACAGTTCCGGCATTTATTGCTGCAATTTGTACAGTCGCCCCCGTGAGCGGCTCTTTGGTTTGTTTGTCTTTGATACTTCCTTTGATTATTCCTGCTTCGGCAGTTGCTGTAAGCAATATCATCAAAAGAAGAATGGAGGAGATCTTTTTCATATACTCTATACTTCTTAAGTCATTGCAAAGATGAGGCGATGAAATTACGTTGATAATACGGTTGCATGTAGGTTCTTCTACATATTTGTTGCGGTTCTGTTAAGTTCGAATGGGGATCTCAGTCACATCCGACAGTCCGAATGTTTAAAGAAATAGCAATTTCCTTTTAAAAAACTATTCGTCTTTCGTCTGTGTTTTATTCGTCTCCCGTTCGACAGACGAATAAAACACAGACGAAAGACGAATGGTACATGTCCGTCAGGGGATCAACTGTTTAAAAGAAAAAGCTTGGGTTTAGCATAAACGCAGGCAATTTTTTCAGCGTGTGTTTGGGTTTTCTACAAGCGAGTTCGCCGGCAGTTTTTCTCTTGCTTTCTTGCCTTGCACTCTGCTTCCCGCCTCTTCACATGGGTAATAATCTCCCGCAGCAAGAGACCCCGTTATTTATATATTATATGTGTATGGCAAGCAGTGAAGGGGACCGACAGCAACAACCGTGCATTGGAAGGTTATATATTATATATGTATGGCAGGCAGGTTTTCGTTTTGACCGGTATATCGTATATGGGCAGCACCTGTGGCTCTCCGGATATTTCTGCCGGGGGGCAACAACAGGCGAGGAGTAGATAGCTTGTCTTTCTTTAATGTCCTTTCTCATCTTCCTGTCCTTTAGCCTCTTATGTTTTTCCTTTTCATTTTCTTCAAAAAAACTCCTTTGTATATTTGGATGTTGTTTTAAAAG
>NZ_ATZH01000073.1 GCF_000428105.1 Bacteroides pyogenes DSM 20611 = JCM 6294
ACATTTCAATGACCTCTTTAGTGTTTTCGAACCGACTTTTGCCGGTTCTATTGTTTGACTTTTAATTTTTCGGTAAAAATTTACCGAAGTATTGAATATAGAGAAAGTCATTTAATTCATTCCATTTGATTCAACCGTAAGCATTTGATAAACTACAGGTATTAAACCTTTATATATAACAATAGCTACTGTCACTATGAAGCTAATAGTTGCAGTCGCTATTGTTTTGTTGAACCTATATGTTGCAGTCGGCATTAGTTGCCGGATTCCCCATTTTGTTTTGTCAATGCACTTTCCGGATGTTGCAGCTTCCATCTGTGCGGAAGCAGATCTAGAAGCTCCTTATGAGTTGCCTTTTTATGATAAGGCATTCGGGCGATGATGTCATTCAGGTAATCCCTCGGATTGACATCGTGTGCCTTGCAGGTGGCCGGCAGAGAACAGACAACCGACATATTAACAGCTGCTTGGTGGTTACCACAGAAGAGATAATTTTTCCGTCCCGGAGTAATCGGTCGGATGACATTTTCCGCCAGGTTGTTATCCCAAAGCAGGCGTCCGTCCTCCAAGCATTTCATCATGTTGTCCCATCGGGTATAGGCATACGTGATGGCTTTACCGGCCTGTGATCCGGGACTGTACTTGATGCCTTCCGTTTCCATCCATGCCTTCATGGCTTCCAGGATGGGACGGGCCAGTTCCTGGCGTTTGGCCTTGCGTTCATCGTGCGACAACCCTGCTTCGTCGCAGCAACGCTCTATCTTGTAGATATGCTGTATCTGAGTCAGCCCATGTTCGGCCATCTCCTTGTTTTCATCAAGGGCTTGTTCAAAATGACGACGGATATGCACCAGGCAATTGACCAGCTGCACACCGGGGTTGGCCTTGAAGGCTGTTTCATAGCCTGCAAAACCATCGCATTGAAGGTAGCCCTTGAAGTGGCATTGATTTGCCAGGGATTCGATGACCGCTCCGGCCCTTGACCCCTTGTCGTAATGGAAGATGACCAGCTTTTCCATGACTGACCTTACCATCCAGAGGTATTCCTTGTCTGCCTTGTGCTTTTCCCTGTTAATGACCGGAACAGTGGTCTCGTCCGCCTGTACATAGTCACAGGAAAAGACCTCCTGTCCCAGCACCTCATACAGAGGTTTGAGCAGTTCTACCGTTTTCTTGAACCAACCATCCAGCGTGCTTTCTGTAAGGCCTTTCATCCCAAGATGCCGGTACTGCTGTATCTGACGGTAGAACGGAACGTGATATTCATACTTCCGGAGCAGTATTTCGGCAAGCAGAGTGGCATCGGCGATGCACTTGTCGATAGGCATCGACGGCATGGGGGCAATCTCCACACCTTTCTGCCCCTGGGGTGGAAGCTGCGTATTGTCCTTGAGCGCATATTTGGGACGGATGATTTCCTTGACATAAAGCATCCCCGGTTTGTGCTTGACAACCCGGGTTACCTCTTCGCCTATTCTGCGGTATAAAGACAGATCCACACCGCTCGGTTCTATCACTTCGGTCTCAAGCATGCTGAAAACGGAGGATATCCACCCACGCAAAACGGGGATATCCGTTCACTTTTCTAACTCTTTAGTCTAATGGCGATGTAAAATTAGTCATTTC
>NZ_ATZH01000074.1 GCF_000428105.1 Bacteroides pyogenes DSM 20611 = JCM 6294
TAATTCCCCTAATTAAGGACTGCATTTCGGAGAATAGCCATCCTATTCGCCGAAATTTTTCGGTGAATAATTTGTCTAATCACCGAATAGTGCCTATTTTTGTATAAAACTCAGTGCTATGTTATATATTCATGATTATGATAATTGGTGGCAATTCCGCTACGATAGCCTACGGATAATGAATGAGTTGGGGCGCGTGCGCTCTAAACAAGGAATGATAATAGGGAGAATGCTGTCGCTCGGATTCGATTCTCAAGATGAAGCAGTGTTGTCAAATATTTCTATGGAACTCGTTCGCTCGTCAGAAATTGAAGGAGAGAAACTTAATCTCGAAGAGGTACGATCATCGTTGGCACGCAGACTTGGGATTGCAATGGCGGGAATGGTTTCTGCCTCACGTTATGTGGAAGGAGTTGTAGAAATGCAGTTGGATGCCACGCAAAATTATAATCGTCCACTTTCGTCTGACCGTCTTTTTGGCTGGCACAATGTGCTGTTCCCAACAGGAATAAGCGGATTGTACCGTATTGAAGTGGGTAAATACCGCAGTGGTGAAATGCAGGTAGTATCTGGAGCCATGGGCAAGGAAAGAATACACTACCAAGCCCCTTCGGCAGAGAGGGTTCCTATTGAAATGGAGCAATTCATTTCGTGGGTAAACAGCGACGAGCCTATCGATGCAGTACTAAAAGCAGCTATAGCCCACCTGTGGTTTGTATCCATTCACCCTTTTGATGATGGAAACGGACGTATAGCCCGGGCCTTGACTGATATGTTACTTGCTCGTTCCGAAAATACAGGCAAGCGTTTTTACTCTATATCTGCAGAGATGAAGCTGCTGCAAAAAGAGTATTACGAAGTGCTAGAACGTACACAGCATGGTGACGGTGATATTACTGAATGGATTTTATGGTTCTTGCATTGTTTTGAACAGGCATTAAATTCCGCTGAAAACACTTTGTCATCAGTGCTTCGCAAAGCCGAATTTTGGGAACGCAATCGAAATATTTCATTCAACGAGAGACAAAGGAAGTTGATCAACCTACAATTTGATGGATTTTTTGGCAAACTCTCTACTGGTAAATGGGCAAAAATTGCAAAATGTTCTACAGATACGGCACTCAATGACATCCGTGACCTAGTTGAGAAAGGAGTATTAAAGAAAGCCGAAGAGGGTGGACGTAGTACAAACTATGTCTTGGTAGAAAATCCTTAATGTCTGCAATTATTGAAAGACTTTTTTGCAGTCCAAAAGATAAGCAACCAAAAGTAAGATTACATGGTTTTTCCGATGATTGGCACTTTGTACGACTTTCTGATATTTGCCATAGAATCCGCAGAAAAAACATAGGGGAGCAATGTAAGCAAGTTTTAACGATAGCAGCTCAATAGTAAGCCTCCGGTAAAGTACGTATTGCAAAATACAAAAAATTAGTCCCGACTGGGCACGATTCGTTCAGATTTGCTGAAAACGGAGGATATCCACCCACGCAAAACGGGGATATCCGTTCACTTTTCTAACTCTTTAGTCTAATGGCGATGTAAAATTAGTCATT
>NZ_ATZH01000075.1 GCF_000428105.1 Bacteroides pyogenes DSM 20611 = JCM 6294
AGAGGGTGAATTCTAAGTCCTCTCCAAACAATATCTATAAAATCTTACCCAGGTTTACGAATATTAACGTATCCTTGGGTAAGTTCTTATATAGACATAACTACTCTTCAGAAGTGTATAGCTACTTCCTAAACCTAAGAATTTTTCGAAGTTAAGCCCCTTTTATTATGCTACCAATGTTACAAATGGAGTCTGCCTTCGTATCACAGCAAAAGACCTTGCTATGATTTTGGCTCTTACCGCATTGATTACAGATGCTTTATGTTTTCCCTCGGCTATTTTCCTTTTATAATATGCTTTCATCTGTGGATCCCAAGAGATGGCAGTAATGGCTGCGCGGGTAAGGTATACTTTTACTTCTTTGTTAGCCAATGTAGAAGTTTGCGTTCTTCCCCGTATAGAAATACCTGAAGTATGTTCAAATGGGGCAACTCCACAATAGCAGGCAAATTTCCTCGGGTTGTCAAATCTTTGAAAATTCTCAGTAACACACAGTAATACAATGGCATTGATGATTCCTATACCTTTTATACTTCTTAATAGCAAGTAGTTTGTATAAAGAGAACTACTGGCGGCTATTAGTTGCTCCATAGCTTCTTCCACCTTCAGGATCTTTTCCTTTATCGACTTGAGCTGTTCTTCCAAAAAAGCAATGGATTCTGTCACATCAGCCAACTTAACCATGTGGGAGAATGTTTCCAATAACTTTATGCTTGATACTTTTTGCTTGACCAGATTGTCACGTACAATAATCCATCCTCGCAGTCTCACCAAGTCTTCGTCAGGCAATTTGTATAGTTCCAGTTTTCGATAGTGTAATGCCGCATAGTTTGCTATTTTTTTAGCGTCAATGCGGTCATTTTTTCCTCGTTGCAAGCCTATTGACTTCTTTATGGTTAACGGACAAACTAAAGTCAGGGAAAATCCCATGGAAACACTTGAAACTGATAATTCTGTGACATAACTTCCCATGTTTTCAGCACAGAATAAGAGTTTAGATAAAGAAAGGTGATAACCAGCTATCCAATTCAATAAAGATTGGACCCCCTCTGGAGTGTTATTAAAAGACTTGTGAGACAACTCTTTCTCGTCCGCGGACATTAATGATGCATCGAATGTTTTTTTTCCTACATCAAGACCTACAAAATGAGAATAATTCATAACTTTGTATTTACAGTATTAAACATGAAGGAGAAACAGCTAATACATTTATTAGGTCGTGAGCCTACAATTCTAACTGGCTAGGTTCTCCGATTAAGAGAGTTGCAGTCTGATTCAGCCTATAGTCATTTAAGACTAGTGTCAAAGTTAGTTCACTGCAACTCTTCTTTTCAAATATACACTTATATTTTTATTGGGATATTTAATACTGCAAATGTAAATGTGTCAAAAC
>NZ_ATZH01000076.1 GCF_000428105.1 Bacteroides pyogenes DSM 20611 = JCM 6294
GGCCCTATAACGAATCGTGTGGGTAGGCCATGTCAAGTTTACCCGACATGTAGTAGATCATTCTTATGAAGTTGTCTACGTTGCTGTATCCCCTAGCTCTTCTTTTGGCCAGTTGAATTTTAGAGTTAATACCTTCTAGCACACCATTGGTAACGCCTCTATTCTCAAAATAAGAGACTATACCAGACCAATGTGCTTTGATGGTGTTTACAAATTTGCGAAACGGTTCTAACTTGGCATCAATGGCAACATCGCACCAAAATGCCAAATAGCCCTTAGCTTCTTCTTTATCTGGAACTAGATATGTATCCATAAATCCTTCACGTAGACCATAGGCCTCTCCGATGTTAGGGTAAGAGATAAGCATCTTGTCCAGTTTACGTAATTTCTCTTGGCTAAGTTTTGAGCGGTTTCTAAGGAAAGTGTATCGCTCGCATTTAAGCAAATCGCAGTTCTTATGCTCTGCTTTTCGAACTTCGTCCAAAGCTTTATTGAGGTACTGTACCAAGTGAAACTTATCAAAAACGATCTCAGCCTGGGGGAAGTATTCGTCACGACCACTGATGAAAGCTGGAGACATATCCATGCTTATAAGTTTTATCTTTTCAGGATCGCCTCCTTTTCGCTGTAACTCAGTCTTAAATGCTCCAAAAGTTTCAGAGTCCTTACCCTCTACAGCAAATAACGTACGATGGGCATCCAAGTCTACAAATTGAGTGATATAGCAATGCCCCTTACGTCGAGAGGTTTCGTCAACACCGATACGTCTAACGTTTGACCAATCTGAACGCTCATAGGCTTCGTTTACCCAGTATTTGAACACGCGCCAAATTCTAGGGGCCGTTACTTGGGTAACTTCTGATACAGAAGACACAGGCATCTCTTCTTCTATGAGTAACATAGAGTAGGCTTCAAACAGCAAGGTAAAACCACTATGAGGTCTTGCCCAAGGCACACTAACCATCGCGATTTTGTTTTCACCATATCGAATACGGGGAACTTTGCAATGAATATAGCAATGGTGCTGAAAGAAATTGAGGTGACGCCATGTCTTATCGAGAGTATCGTAAGCAGTAGATTGGCTGCCATCCGGAGCTGTAAACAGAAAGCCCTTTTCAAAGGCAAGCCATAAGTGCAGTTCTTTTGTGCCGCTTTCATTTATTTGAAATTCGGCACGAATTACGCTCCAAGGGGATTGCAGCCCCAATGCAGATGTGAAGATTTCCTTGCTGTCCATAATGCAAAGATAGGGATTTTTGTGAGCCTACCCACACGATTCGTTATAGAGCC
>NZ_ATZH01000078.1 GCF_000428105.1 Bacteroides pyogenes DSM 20611 = JCM 6294
CTTCCCAAAGCCAAAGGCCTTATCGCATTCTCAATGAGATTGTTGTCGATATTCACCCTTCCGTCATTTACATATCTGGAGAGTCTGGGAAGAAGTGAGAAGGTGTATTCTATAGCCTTCCCGGTACGGCTCTTAGGCAGCACCTTAAGGTATGCATCCTGCATCCACCTTTCAAATTCCAGTATCACAGGGTAAGACTCCCGGATACGTTTTTCCTTGCGTTCTTCTATGGAAAACCCGGCTTCGTCAGCTTCAGATTCGACTTTGTACAACTTGCCTATATGGCATAATGCCTGTGTAGCCAGTGCCCTGTTCTCGTCCAGCGCTTCCGTAAACTTTCTCCTTGCATGGGCCCAACAGCCGAACAGCGTGATGCCTTTCATCCGTTCGAACTGTTCGTAGGCATCATAACCGTCGCACTGCGCAAGCCCGACATAATTGCCGAGGAGTTCACGGGCAACCTTCCCACTACGGCTGCCACGGTCATAATGGAACACGACGTCTCCGGTGATACCGTCCCGCAGGCACCACTCATAACCTTTTCTCGTCTTGTGCTTTTCGTTGTCTATAACAGGTATCACACTCTCGTCTATCTGTATATATTCACTCGAGAGTATCTGCTTCTTAAGGAGATTATAGAGAAGCTTCAGCTTTTCCACTGCCGCCTCATACCATCCACCCATGGTCGAATCACTGATGGTTATGCCGGACTCACGGTACTGTTGTATAAGGCGGTAGAATGGCAGATGATACATAAACTTTCCGATGATAATGTCTGTCAGTACGGATGCTCCTGCCATACATTTGCCCACAGGCACCAAAGGAAGCGGACTGATAAGGATATGCCTCTCTTCCGGATGCTTTTCCTTGAGTTCTGATTTTCTTATTACCTTGTGGCGGATGGTCTTTACTATATAGACTTTTTCTGGGATACGTTCCAGACGAAGAGTCTCCTCGGTTCCGATTTCAACGAAATCCTCTTTCAGCTCACCGTCTTCTGTGGTAGTACCTTCAGGGTAAAGATTGATTTCATCTACAGGCAGCAAGGAGGTATCAAGAGGCTTGCGG
>NZ_ATZH01000079.1 GCF_000428105.1 Bacteroides pyogenes DSM 20611 = JCM 6294
TGTAGGACCACGTTTTGGCATGATGTTTGGTGAATAGAATGTTCTGGAAAGTTCAACCATAGAGCATGATAGTTGCGTATATGAAGCCAGATGAAGCCTAGTGGTATCCTGAGTAGCGCGGGACACGAGAAATCCTGCGTGAATCTGCCGGGCCCATCCGGTAAGGCTAAATACTCCCGAGAGACCGATAGTGAACCAGTACCGTGAGGGAAAGGTGAAAAGCACCTCGAACAGAGGAGTGAAATAGTCCCTGAAACCATGCGCCTACAAGCGGTCGGAGCACATTTTTGTTGTGTGACGGCGTGCCTTTTGCATAATGAACCTACGAGTTACTTTTTCCGGCGAGGTTAAGGGAATTGATTCCCGGATCCGAAGCGAAAGCGAGTCTTAACAGGGCGGTTAGTCGGAATGAGTAGACGCGAAACCAAGTGATCTACCCTTGGCCAGGTTGAAGGTCAGGTAACACTGACTGGAGGACCGAACCGATAAGCGTTGAAAAGCTTCCGGATGAGCTGAGGGTGGGGGTGAAAGGCTAATCAAACTTGGAGATAGCTCGTACTCCCCGAAATGCATTTAGGTGCAGCCTCGGGTTTTTTTCTAATGAGAGGTAGAGCGACTGATAAGATGCGAGGGCTTCGCCGCCTATCAAGTCTTGACAAACTCCGAATGCTCATTAGTCATATCCCGGGAGTGAGGGCATGGGTGCTAAGGTCCATGTCCTAAAGGAGAAGAATCCGGACCACCGGCTAAGGTCCCCAAATAATCGCTAAGTTGAACTAACGAAGTCAGATTGCTAAGACAGCTAGGATGTTGGCTTGGAAGCAGCCATTCATTTAAAGAGTGCGTAACAGCTCACTAGTCGAGGAGTTTGGCGTGGATAATAATCGGGCATTAAGCGATTTACCGAAGCCGTGGGATGTTTTAATACATCGGTAGGGGAGCATTCCACTCAGCGTTGAAGGCGAAGCGTGAGCTTCTCTGGAGCGTGTGGAAACGCAAATGTAGGTATAAGTAACGATAAAGGGGGTGAGAA